>NZ_KV814489.1:95138-211467 GCF_001813965.1 Rothia sp. HMSC072E10
TTACAGGATGTTTGCCATCTTTTGCAGTCTTTTGAGGTTTTTGGTGGTGAAAGTTCGTTGTTCGAGCGTCTTCGTCTGCCGGGTGGTGTGCGTGGCTTCTCGCTTTGAGACTGGTCGATAGGGCGCCTTCACCGCGGGTTAAAGACCCACGGCGAAGACACTAACCTATCGAAAACCTCGGTCTAAAAAGCAAGCGGCCCCGAATACTTCCGTATCCGGGGCCACCAGCTGTGGTTATTTCAACCTACGAGGCAATCTTCGCGGTCTGGAACATGGACGCCGGCATCGGTCGGTCCAACGACCAGCGAATATGCATCGGCTTGGAGCCCTCGTGAGAAATGTATTTCACGGTGCCCAGGCACATGTAAGGGCTGGTGCCTATAGCATCCTTCTTGTTGCGGCGAACAAAAAGAACGATGCGTCGGTCTCGCTCCTCGTGATGCTGGAAGAGCTGACCCGTCGGACTTTCGGGGGATGTCGCGCTCTGCGAATCCCATGCGAACTCATCAGTGCTGATGGCGTAGTCCTTGTACATGGTGGCCGGGGAGAAGTGCTTCTCAGATTTCTCTAACGTCACCAGCAACGCGGTGGTATTCGTCGGGTCGAAGGGTACAACACCGTTGACCACGCCGCCGGGTACCTTGAAGTTCTCCTCCTGGCCGCCCAGTCCGGCGAATAGTTCCTCGCGGGAGTAGAGGGCGTGAGTGCGCAGGGGGATGCCTTCGCCTTCAAAGAGCGGCAGGGTGGAAGTGGTGTCCGTACCGGCGTTGAAGTTCCAGACGCTTTCTAACTCTTGCAGAATACCGCGGCTCTTACGTAGAGTTGCCAGGCCCTCGTCGAGGGTGAACTTCTTGGTAGAACCGTCCCACTTGGCATAAGGCCAAATGGAGAACAGGAGCATCCATGCGTGGCGGTGCTGTTCATCGGTCATGTCCTGCTCCAGGATGTCCGTGTTCAGCAGCTCCAGGTAGGCGTTAATGCGGAACATATCGTGCACGTGCGTGAGTGCCTTGACTCGCTTATTCGTCTCGACGGCCACGTTGTCCTGGAAAGGAACCACCAGGTCGGGGTACAGTCCACTCGCGGCCTGGAGACTGGTCCAGGTCGTTGCGACGGGCTTAGTGACACCGGGCAGGGTCACCTTGCTGCTACGGCCGTAAATCTGCGGCAGTCCCAATCCGTAGTGGTTGATGAAGTCAATGACGGTGGGGCGAATATCGAGGTCCGTGGAGTTTTGGCGGATATCTTCCAGGTAGCTCTTGACGGTGTCGATGAGGGCGTTTTTATTCATACGCAGGGACTCACGAATTTTCTCGAGAACTTGCTTCTGAGTCAGCTCGTCCAGATGAAAGTGACAGCCAGCCGGCAGTTCAGGGCTCTCAATGTCCCGCTCGGTCAGGGTACCCTGCCGCGTAAAGGCGCGGTACTTGTGGTGAACCATGAAGTTCTTGTTCTGGTGTCCCACAAAGTCGAGGACCGTCAGAACAGACTTCAACGGTGCACGGCGCAGACCGCGGCCCAGCTGCTGCAGGAAGAGGGTGAGCGACTGGGTGGGGCGCAGCATCAGGAGGGTGTCGACGCTCGGAATATCGACGCCCTCGTTGAACAGGTCCACGGTGAAAATAACAGCAAGTTCATGATCGTCACTCATGAACTTTTTCATAACCTCATCACGACGTTTGGAGCTATCATCTCCCACCAAGAAATCAGCGGGAATACCCACCTCGTTGAACTTCTGTGCCATGTATTTGGCGTGCTTCACGTTCACGCAGAACCCGAGCGCCTTCATGCGCAGGGGGTTGTCGACCTTCTCGCGTAGTTCCTTCACGATGATGCGCAGGCGGCGTTTAGCATCTTCATGGTCGGTGTACCGTTTTGCCAGGTCGTTTTCGTCGTACCAGCCACCACGAATGTTGATGTGGCGCAGGTCGGTGCCGTCGGCAATACCGAAGTACTGGAAGGGTACGAGGAGGTTGTCTTCGAGTGCGTCCCACAGGCGGATAGAGGTTGCCACGTAGCCGTCAAAGTACTTGTCGGCGATGTTCACCCCGTCTTCTCGTTCGGGGGTTGCGGTCAGGCTGATAAATTCGCGGGGCTTAAAATAGTTGAAAACTTTGTCCCAGCTGACAGCTTCAATGTGGTGACATTCGTCCATGATGATGACATCGAAATAGTCCGGTGCATAGTTTTCGAGGGCGGCACCTGACAACGTTTGAATGGTTGCAAAAACAGCCTCATTGTATTCAGGCTTTTTGCCGCCGGTCAGGAGCTCACCGAAATTACCTTTTAGCATGACGTCGCCGAAAGTGCGACGCGCCTGGTCAAGGATTTCTTTGCGGTGCGCAATAAAAAGCAGCTTCAGCTTTTTGCCGGACTGCTCGCAGAGGCGCCTGTAATCGAGAGCCGAGAACACGGTTTTGCCGGTGCCGGTTGCGGCCACGGCGAGGTTGCGGTGACGACCCTTAGAACGAGCGTTCTGCATTTCTTCAAGCATGCGCTCCTGGTGCGGGAACGGGTGCACATCCAGCAGGGACGAGTCGATATCGTACTCCAGGCCCTTGCTTTTACGGCCGGTAATATCCGCCTTGGCCAGGACAGTGTCGAGCTCCTGTTTCTCCTTGTCAGAGGCGGTGTAAAGAGTGAAATCGCCGCTCTTCCAGTAGCTTTCAAAGAGGCCCTCAAACTGGCGGATCAGGCCGGGAGTAATCGGGCTGGAGATGCGAACATTCCACTCCAGGCCGTCAGTGAGCGCGGCGCTGGAGAGGTTCGAGCTGCCCACATAGCCGGTGGACATGCCGGTATTGCGGTGGAACAGCCAGGCCTTCGCGTGCAGGCGGGTGCTGTCGCCCTGGGAACTGATTTTTACCTCGGCACCGTACTCTTCAACGAGGCGGTCAATAGCCTTTCGGTCGGTTGCGCCCATGTAAGTGGTGGTAATAATACGAAAAGGAATACCGCGATTTTTAATAGCTTTAAGCTGCTCACTCAAACTATTAACACCGGACATTTTAAGAAATGAGCAGAGCAAATCTACACGGTCTGCACTTTCTAATTCTTTCTGAATTTCAGTATTGAGATTCAGGTCTTTAGAAGTATTCGTCATCAGAGCAACGTCGCTCAGAGGAATGTCGGGGCGCGTAGTCTTTGTATTCGTGAGGGCGAGTTCGCGCATCTGAATTACGTTGCTGTCGTCATCGGTCAGCAATGAATCGTTCTGCTCTTCGGCATCCTGCGGTAGGAGCTCCATCATGCGGTTGACGAGTTCCACCTGGTCTGCAGGGGTTTTGAGGCTTTCGAGGGCGGGGGCCAGCTGGGTGGCAAAGAACTGGGTGAGCAGTTCGGGGATGTTGTAGTCGTCCTTTTTGAGAATTTCTTCCTGCCATTGTGCGCCTTCGGGGATGGCGTGGCTCATGAGCGATGCGCTCTTGAGGTGTTCGTACAGTCCCAGGGGGAGAGTTTCGTCAGTCGTGGTCATAGCAGCAGCCTAGCAGCCCGGGCGGTTTGCTGCTGCTTGGGTGGTCACCGGCTCACGGGGTCGGGGTGGTGGAATCCTGTAATTACAAAAATTCTCTACCCGTCTTCTCCTCGAAAAGCCACATGTGTTTCGAGAAGCCACGTAACATGTTGCTTTTCGAAACACATGTGGCTTCTCGGCGGTTAAACTCGGCGCACCAAACACCCCGCCCCGCACGCAGAACACACCAGCCCAAACGCTATTGATTCGCATCACACACCGGTGTTCTTGGGTATCCTTGGGGTAACACTCAGACAGAAGCCCGCCCTCCACCTCGAAAGGGGCCGCATGAAAACCTTCTGGACTAACCTACCCCTCACCATCCGCGCGGCCGTCATCTTCTGCTACGCCTACACCGTGGTGCGCCTCCTCAACCTCTTCGCCGAGGTAGGCACCGCACCGCTGACCCCGCGCACGCTCCTCGACGGCACCCTCACCGCGGCTGTCGTCGTCGGTGCTCTCGTCCTGTACCTGGGTAACGCCCTGGGTGCCGCTCTCCGCGCCCGGCGAGAAGGCTACGAGACCCGCCCGGTCGGCGTCATCGTCGCCTACGCGCTTTTCGTGGCGGTGTGTGCCTACCTTGTCGGCTGCCTCATCGCCTACACCGTGGAGGCGGGGCTCACCTGGCTCTTCCCGCCCGCCCTCGGCCCGGTTCTGACCGCCGTGGGCATGGCTGTTCTTGGCGTGATTAACTATGTGCGCCTCGACCGCCGTACCCGCAAGGTCTAACCGGGAAGTTGCACCAAAAGAAATCCCTGTAATTACAAAAAATCTCCCGCACCGGGTGGAGCACACCTCCAAGGCATGCCCCGCCCAGTGCGGGAGATTTCTATATCAACGGAACGCCGCAGCCTTCACGCTACAGCGCCGCGTGCACCTTACAGGCTCTGTGCCTGAATTGCGGTGATCGCAACGGTGTTGATGATGTCCTCAACGGTGGTACCGCGCGACAGGTCGTTCACGGGCTTACGCAGACCCTGCAGAACCGGGCCCACAGCGGCAGCACCCGAAGACTGCTGAACAGCCTTGTAGGTGTTGTTACCGGTGTTCAGGTCGGGGAAGACGAACACGGTAGCCTGACCAGCGACCTCGCTGCCGGGCAGCTTGGTCGACGCAATGGACATGTTCGAAGCAGCGTCGTACTGGATCGGGCCCTCAACCGCGAAGTCGGGGTTCGAAGCGCGCACAATCTCGGTTGCTTCACGCACAACGTCCACGTCTGCGCCGGCGCCGGAGGTGCCGGTCGAGTAGGACAGCATAGCAACCTTCGGCTCCACACCGAACTGGCGTGCAGTCTCCGCGGATGCCTTCGCAATGTCGGCCAGCTGCTCTGCGTTGGGGTTCGGGTTCACTGCGCAGTCGCCGTAGACCAGAACGCGGTCTTCCATCAGCATCAGGAAGACGGAGGAGACGATCTTGGTGCCGGGGCGGGTCTTGATGAACTCGAGCGAGGGGCGGATGGTGTTCGCGGTGGTGTTCACAGCACCGGAAACCATGCCGTCGGCGATGCCCTTGTAAACCAGCATGGTGCCGAAGTACGAGGGGTCGGTCATGCGCTCGCGAGCAGCCTCAATGGTGACACCCTTGTGTGCACGCAGCTCGGCGTAGGTTGCGGCGAAGTCCTCGGAGTACTCGTTGTTCTCGATGTCGATGATGCGGATCGAGCTGGGCAGCTCAATGCCCTCAGCCTGGCAAATCTCTGCAATCTTGGCGGGGTTGCCGAGCAGGATCAGGTCGCAGAAGTCGCGGCGTGCAATGATTTCGGATGCACGCAGGATACGCACGTCGTAACCCTCGGGCAGGACCACGGAGCGGCGGTTTGCGCGTGCGGTCTCGATGAGGTTGTGCAGGAAGCGCAGCGGGGTCATGGAAGCCGGGCGCTCGATGGACAGGCGGGACAGCAGCTCGTCCTTGTTGACGTGCTCGTCCCAGCCACCCAGGGCGGCGGCCAGCTTGCGCTGGTGACCGCTCTCGAGGGAGCCGTGCACGCGGGAGACGGCGCGTGCGGACTTGAAGGTGTCGTGCTCGGTGGACAGCACCGGGAAGGGTGCGTTCTTGATGAGCTCGCCCACGGCGGTGTGCTGGCCGGAAACGTCGTCCAGGCCGCCGGTGAGCAGCACGCCCGAGGGAGCGGGGAAGGACGGTGCCAGTGCGGAGGCCAGGGTTGCGGCCACGATGTCTGCACGGTCGCCGGGGACAATCACGAAGTCGCCGTCGACGAACTGGCCCAGGAAGTTGGAGACGGTCATGGCGGCAACCTTGATGCCGTGAATATCGCGGCTGAGGTCCTCAGCCTTCACGCCGGCGGTGTCGAGCTTGAGGGCCTCGGCCACCTCACCGACGGTCGGAGCGGTCAGCTCGGAAATCTCGGGCAGCACGTAGACGGGCAGGTTTGCCTCGCCGCGCTTGACGGACTTCTCGATGTCCTCGCGCAGGGTGGGCTCCGCACGGTTGACGATGACGGCGAGCAGGTCAGCCTTGGATGCGGTCAGCTCGGTGCGGGCCACGTCAACGGCGGTGACTGCCTCTTCGACGGTGGCTTCCTGCGCACCGACGATAGCGACGACGGGCAGGCCCAGGTCGCGTGCAATCTGGACGTTCAGGTCGAATTCGACTGCGAGTGCGTTGGCGGGCAGGTAGGCGCCGTCAACAATCACGACGTCGCTGTTGGCTGCGACCTTCTCGTAGGCGGATACCGCGCGGGAGGAAATCTCTTCGGTGTCGCCCTCAGCGATGAGTGCGAGTGCGTCGTTCATGGAGACGGCGCCGCCGACCTGCTCTTCGGAGAGGTTGAAGTGCTCGCGAATCAGGCGTGCTACGGGGTCGTCAGCGATGGTTGCGCCGTCGAAGACGGGGCGGAAGAAGCCGACGCGGTCCGCGCGCTTAATCAGGGAGTCTGCCAGGCCCAGGGCAATCAGGGACTTGCCCGAGTTCGGGGACGTAGCGGAGAGGTAAAGACCGGTGGTCATATTCTACTTTCCTTCGGTGGGGTGGCGTTCGGCGCCGGTACCGCGCGTGCGCAGGGGTTCCCTGTGTCTGTGCGGTGTGCGTCGAGCGTAGGTCACTTTCTATGTTAAGACTTTGCGGGTGTGGCGCCTAACAGCGTTCAGGGTGCGATGTGTCGCACGGCGTCCCGGGCGGGGCCGCCGCGTGCCTCGCGGTGCCCGCAGCTGCTGGACTAGCCGTCTGGCCCTCCCGTTTACGGGTTTTACGGGTTGGGGATGCGCGCGTACCGTACGCTGTGGCCGGGCGCCCAGATGCCGCGTGCCTCAAATTCGATGCTGTTGCGCTGGTAGCCGAGGCGCTCGTAAAAAGAGAGCGCCCGTTCGTTTTCTGCCATGACCCACAGGTAGGAGTTCTCGTCCGGGTAGATGACGGATTCGTAGAGTGCCTGACCGAGGCCGGTGCCGTGCATGTGGTTGAGGGTGTACAGGTGCGTGAGCTTGCGGGTGCCTGCGGGCAGTTCGGGGAGGTTGTCGGCACGTTCGAGCTCCCACTCGGAGGGCTCACACAGGGAGAGCGCCAGGCCGACCGGCTTATCCCAGTCGATGCGGGTGCCGATGGAGCAGGAGAGCCCGCCGTCGGGGGTCCAGCCGGGCACCTCATAGGCGAAGAAGCCGCGCACGGTGGGGGAGGAGAGGTGGCGGTGGAAGTCTTCGAGGTATTCGTTGCGTTCGGCGCGGTGGCGGGCGGTGAAGCTTTCCCCGAGCGTGTCGAAGTAGATCGGGTCGTAGGTTTGCTCCATGCAGTCCAGCTGCAGGTTGACGTATTTTTCGGCGTCGGTCGGTTCAATTGGTGCGAGCGCGTAGCGGCCCTGACATACAAATCCCATGGGTTCTAGTCTACTCAGTCGGCCCCTGTGGAGGCGGTTCCTTGCGGGTGCGTACGCTAGGGGCGTGCGGGAGCGGCACCCCGGGATGCGAGCGCCGTCGGGCGGCCCGCCCCCGATTAGGTGCGGCGCTGACCGGGGGCGGGCCGTCGGCTAGGCTAGAGGGTATGGCGAAAAAGAGCAGGGCACCCAAGAAAACCCAAAAGGCGCAGAAATCCCAGAAGCAGCAGAAGAACCGGGCCGACGATACCGAGAACACCCCCGTGCAGGGCGCGGCGGCAGGCGTGTACCCCATCTCCACGGGTGAGGCGGAGCTCGTCCCCGACGGCTACCACGCCGACGGCTGGCTGCTGCTCATCAACGGCGTGCAGTCTTCCCACGTAATCGTGGGCGAACCCCGCCAGCTGGATTTTGAGTACATGCGCTGGATCGCGGCGGTCGTCTCCTCGCACGTGGAGGAGCACCTGGACGCCGCGAAGCTGCGCATCACCCACCTCGGCGGCGGCGCCTGCTCCATGGCGCGCTATTTCGCTGACCTGTACCCGACCAGCCGCAACACGGTCGTTGAGCTGGATGCCAAGCTCGCCGAGTATGTGCGCGCCTGGTTTGACATCCCCAAGGCGCCGCGCGTGAAGATTCGCGTGGGCGAGGCGGGTGCCGTCACCTCCACGTTTGCCCCGGCTTCCCGCGACGTGCTGATTCGTGACGTATTCGCCGGGGACACCACGCCCGAGGCGCTCACCACCGTCGAGTTCACCCGCACCGTCGCCGAGTCGCTCGCACCCGGCGGCCTGTACATCCTGAACTGCGGTGACGGGCCGGCGCTGACCGGTGCCCGTGCGGAGGCGTCCGCCCTGCTTGAGGTGTTCGAGTACGTGTGTATTGTGGCGGATTCGGCCATGTTGAAGGGTCGCCGCCGCGGCAACGTCATTATTGCCGGCTCGCACGCGCCCCTGCCCGAGACCGGTTCCGTGCAGGCGGCCGCTATTTCCCGTGAGCTTATGGGTGGAGGCGTACCCGCCCAGTACTGGGACACCGCGCGGGTACGCCAGTTCGCGGGTTAGGTTTTCAGTCGCGGCTTAGGTTTCGGGGATAGGTTAGTTTTTTCAGTCATAGGTTAGTGACGTTGGGGGTGGTTCTTAACCACCCCAAAAGTCACTACCCCACCCCTAAAATCGCTAACCCACGGCCGAAGCCATTCCGAGATATATACGGCACGGGCGAAACCCCACCGCTACCGACCCCAACCCGATACCATGGTGACCATGCGATACACCTATCTGGGCCCCTCCGGCACCTTCACTGAATCCGCCCTGCTGAGCGTCCCCGGCGCAGCCGACGCCGAACGCATCCCCGCCACCAGCGTGCCCGACGCGCTCGCACGCCTGAACGCGGTCGAGGCGGACGCCGCCATGGTGCCCATCGAAAACTCCGTGGAGGGCGGCGTGAGCGCCACCCTGGACGCTATCGCAGCCAGCGAGGGTGTACGCATTATCCGCGAGGTGCTCGTACCAATCCGCTTCGTGCTGGTCGCCGCGAAGCCCATCAGCATCGAAGACGTTAAGACCATCTCCACCCACTCGCACGCCTGGGCGCAGGTGCGCGGCTGGGCGCAGGATAACGTACCCGCCGCCGCGTACCTGCCCGGCTCCTCCACCGCGGCGGCGGCTGTCGGCCTGCTCGAAGAGGGCTGCACCTACGACGCGGCAATCTGCTCCCCGGCGCTACTCGCCTACCATCCCGAACTGCACGTCATCCAGGACAACATCGGCGACAACAAGAACGCCGTGACCCGCTTCGTACTGCTTTCACGCATCGCCGACATTCCCGAACCGACCGGATCCGACAAGACCACCCTGACCGTGCCGCTACCCGCTAACCGTGCCGGCGCGCTCATGGAGCTGCTCGAACAGTTCTCGGTGCGTGGCGTGAACCTCTCCCGCATCGAATCCCGCCCCACCGGCGAGGGCATGGGCTCCTACTCGTTCAGTATCGACGCCGACGGCCACATTTACGAGGCACGCATGCGCGATGCACTGCGCGGCCTGCACCGCGTCTCCCCGACGCTGAAATTCCTCGGCTCCTACCCGCGCGCCGACCACGAAAACACCGAAGTCGACAGCATCCACTCCGACGGCTCCTTCGACGCCGCACACGAATGGGTCGAGTCGCTCTTCCCGAACGGTCGCCCCGCACAGCTGCAGCGCCACTAACGGCACCACAAGCAACACCACCGGCGGCGCCACTTACAACACCACAGGCCGGCCGCCGCTAGACACCCCCGCACCTACCCGCGCCCCACCAGCGCAAACCCCGCCCACAACCCACCGCAAGATTAGGTAGGATAAAACAGTGATTGATATTAACCTCCTCCGCGAAAACCCCGACGTCTTCCGCGCCTCCCAGCGAGCACGCGGCAAGGACGAAACCCACGTCGACCGCATCCTCGAAGCCGACGCCGCACGCCGCGCACTCATCGGCGAATACGAGACCCTGCGCGCCGAGCAGAACGCCTTCGGCAAGAAGGTCGCCAAGGCGCCCAAGGAAGAAAAGCCCGCACTCGTTGCACAGGCCAAGGAACTGGCCGCCCGCGTCAACGATGCGAAGGCAGCCTCCGAGGCGAAGACCGCCGAATACGAGGAACTGATCAGCAGCATCGAGAACCTCATCATCGATGGCGTGCCCACCGGCGGCGAAGACGACTACGTGGTCGTCAAGAAGGTCGGCACCCCCCGCGACTTCACCGGTGACGGCTTCGAGCCGCGCGACCACCTCGAAATCGGCGAGCTCGTCGACGGCATCGATATGGCCCGCGGCGCGAAGGTCTCCGGCGCACGCTTCTACTTCCTCAAGGGCCAGGTAGCACGCCTCGAACAGGCACTCATGTGGATGGCGCTCGACCTCGCAACCGAGCACGGCTTCACCATGATGACCACCCCCACCCTGGTACGCCCCGAAATCATGAACGGCACCGGCTTCAACGTCAAGCACGATGACGAAATCTACCGCCTGGAGCGCGACGACCTGTACCTGGTCGGCACCTCCGAGGTGGCGCTCGCCGGCTACCACACCGACGAAATTCTCGACTTCGAGAAGGGTGCGAAGAAGTACCTGGGCTGGTCCTCCTGCTACCGCCGTGAGGCAGGCTCCGCAGGTAAGGACACCCGCGGCATCATTCGCGTGCACCAGTTCAACAAGGCTGAAATGTTCGTGTACTGCCCCGTCGAGCAGGCAGAAGAGATGCACGAGAAGCTGCTGTCCCTCGAAGAGGAAATGCTGCAGCGCTGCGGCCTCGCATACCGCGTGATTGACACCGCCGCAGGCGACCTGGGAACCTCCGCAGCCCGCAAGTTCGACTGCGAGGCGTGGGTCCCCACCCAGGGCACCTACCGTGAGCTGACCTCCACCTCGAACTGCACCACCTACCAGGCGCGCCGCCTGAACATTCGCGAGCGCACCCCGGACACCGTGGACGAGGCAGGCAACGTGCGTAAGGGCCGCACCCGCTCCGTAGCGACCCTGAACGGCACCCTGGCAACCACTCGCTGGTTGGTGGCCATCCTGGAGACTCACCAGCAGGCTGACGGTTCTGTTGTGATTCCGGAAGCACTGCGCCCGTACATGGGCGGCGCCGAGGTCATCCCCGCAGTAGCCGCTGAGTAAAGGATTCCTGCTGGAGTGAGTCTCCACTCCGGCGGGGGATTTGGTGCCTCGCGCGCTCGGAATCCCCCACCTCCGTCCCACCAGCAGGCCGATGGCTCTGTGCGTATTCCCGAGGCATTGCGCCCGTACATGGGTGGCGCCGAGGTTATCCCCGCAGTAGCTGCTGAGTAATCTCGAACCCGGCCGAAAACCCGCTCACCGCGTAAACGGTGGGCGGGTTTTTGCGTGGGCAGGTAGTCTAAGAACTATGCCTCTTTACCGTAAACTCCTTGGTGTTTCGGCGGCGGCGGCGCTGACCGCCTCCGCCACTGGTGCCCGCAAGAAGGCGCGCCGACGCGCTATCGAGCTGGGTGCGCCCTTCGGCGTTCTGCCGACCCTGCCCACCGGTGAAGCGCAGCGTGTGGGCGTGGTGTACAACCCGAGTAAGCCCGGTGCCGCGGCCACCGTCGAGATTCTGGAACGTATCCTCGCGGCGAACGGCCACCCGAAGGCGCTGGTGCGCACCACCCGCGTGGACGAGCCCGGCTCAGAGGCCGCCCGCGAGCTGATTGCCGAGGGCGTTGACCTGCTGATTGCCGCAGGTGGTGACGGCACGGTGCGTGCCGTGGCGGCGGCGCTGGCGCATCACGAGGGGCCCAAGCCGCGCCTGGGTATTCTACCGATGGGCACCGGCAACCTGCTGGCGCGCAACCTGTACATCCCGGTGAGTGACGTGGCGGCGTGCGTTGATATTGCGCTCAACGGCGCGGGTCAGAGTGTTGATGCGATTGAGATGACGACTACGAGCACCACCGGCGAAGAAACCGAACACACGTTCTTTGTGATGAGTGGTGCCGGCTTTGACGCGCTCGTCATGAACGATACGAACGAGGAGATTAAGGCGAAGTTCGGCTGGGTCGCGTACGTGCAGTCCGGCATGAAGCACATGCTGGGCAGGTCGCATCCGGTGCGCATCAGCGTGGACGGTGGGGAGCCCCGCATCCTGCCCATGCGTTCGGTGCTGGTCGCGAATTGCGGTCGCCTGCAGGGCGGTATTCGTCTGGCGGATATGACGGATGTGCACGACGGCAAGCTTGAGGTGATTGTGGCGTCCCCGCGTGACCTGGTGGAGTGGGGCCTGCTGATGGCGAAGGTGATGCGCCGTACGATTCTGGGTTCGCCGCGCGTTGAGCTACCGGTGATTCGCCACCTGGTGGGGTCCGAGGTGGTGCTGGAGTTCCCGGATGGTGCGCAGCCGGTTGAGGTGGATGGCGACCCGGCGCCGTCGGCGCACCGTATTAGCGCGCGGGTGCTGCCTGCCGCCGTGGAGGTGGCGGTTCACCCGGACGTGCTCTAGGGTCGCGACGTTTTAGGAGCGTATTTTAGGGTTGCGGGCCGTTTGCGGCGCCTGTTTTTGAGGAATCGCCCAGGTGGGTGGCGTATTCTCGGGATTGTTGATGTATACACCGAGTACGTCAGGAGACAACCACGATGAGCAACCAGCCTGCCCTTCAGCACACGTATCTTCCGCATCCCGCGGATGGCCTGCGGGAGAAACCGCGGCGTGGTTTCTGGAAGACTGTTCTACGTATCATCGCCTGGGGCATGTACGTTCTGAGTGTGCCCGTGTGTTTGATCGTGACGGGGGTTGTTATTGTCGGCCTGGTGTTGCTTGGCGGTTCGATTGATAACGTGATTCTTCACTTTGTGGTCATGCTGGTGATGCCTTTTGTGGCTCTGGTCCTTGGCTGTGTTGGGCTGTATTTCTTTGGTGTGAAGATCATTGGTGGTCTTTTCACGTATTCGCGGGCTGATAGCGAGGTGGAGGACCGCAGCGAGCGTTTTGTGATAGGTACGTACGAGCTCTTTGCTGAGATATTTTCGGGCCTCCCTGACATTGACTTCTTCTGACGGAGGTGGCGTCTAGGGGCTGGCTCCTAGAGCTGGCTTAAACGTATAAACGCGGTGGGGCGCGACCTGTTGAAAGGTCGTGCCCCACCGTGTTTTATTGCCCGTACAGGCTGTTAGGTTTTAGGAACCCCAGGTAATGAACTCGTCCGGGTCAGCCTTGCCAGCTTCAGTAGGAGTAGTAGGAGCCCAATAGTGCCAGTCACCATCGTGCCACTCCATCACAATATCGGCAGACCAGTACGTAGCCGACGGGGTCTTGATTAGCAGTCGCACCGTTGCGCGCTCCGGGGTGTAGGAGATGTAACGGTAGCCGGAAATGTGGAGAACCGGAGCGGTCGTAGTGTCCTTCTTGCGGAGTTCGCGGAGCGTATCGGCGCCGGGGCCAACAATAGTCGGCATATAGTCCTTCGGGGACTCTACCATCTGAATATATGCCCAGGTTGCGGCGTACAATCCGCCTTCAGCCGAGTGCTCGAAGCAGTTACGAATCGGCGAGTTTGCTACCGGACCTGCGGTCTTCGATACCGGACCCATCCAACCCCCATCAGTGGTTACCCACGTGGTGTCCTTGGGTGCTGCATCCAGTACTGCCTGGTCGTCTGAGGCGCCAGCGCCGCAGGTGCCTGCCGCTACCGTTGAGGTGGCCTTCGACTGAGCCGCACCGTTCGAGCCGCCTGCGGCGGAGGTGTTGGAATTATCGCCGCCGCGCGGAATGAGCACGATGACCAGTACAACGAGGAGGGCGACGACAGCTGCTGCCAGTCCGAAAGCCCAGCGGGGGATAGTGACTCCACCCTTGTTCTCCATAACAATCTCCAAAATACGTAGACCCCGCAATTTCGGGGCGCGACAAACCCACCCCCAGCAGGAGGGCAGAGATTGAATGAGTGATGAGAAACTATGCGGTGCCGCAGGAAAAGCGTCTGAGCCAGAACACAACATCGAGGACTGCAAGACGCAAAAACACGACGGCACATATTTATCGGTGTCAAAAGATACCCTATCATGCCTACAGATATCCTGCAGGCGCTCGCCCTGAGTTACCATGATATGAGCTGGACTGCACGAAAAACACCGAATTTCTACCGATAATCCGGTGTCGAACCATGCACCCGCTATGCGTCAATGCCTGACGCAGACACCAACCGCAGGCGGTCGCAACGCTACACTGCCCCGCCTAGACACATCACACCGATACATAGAACCGTTCATCAGAGAAAGCTCCTCTCCATGACCCGCAAAATCACTGCTGCCGCCGCTGTACTTGCCCTGCTCGCCACCGGCTGCTCCGCTAGCACCGATAGTTCCGCACCGGGCGGAACCCTCATCACCGGCGGAACCTCTACCGCCACCAGCACCCCCACCCCCACCTCTACTACTCCTGCACCCGCAACCACCACCGCAGGTCGCACCCCCACCGTTGCCGAGGTGACCGCTTCCCCGAGCGCAGAGGCAAGTACCACCGCGGCATCCACCACTGCGGCAGCGACCCCGACCGTGAGCCTTGACCCCTCACCCCTGGCGGGAACCGGTGGTGGACCCCAGCAGCCCTCCAGTGTTCCCACCCTCAATAGCATCACTGACGAAGACCGCGGTCGTGCCCTTGAAACCGCGAAAGCAATTGTCGCCGCATACACCAGCGGCAAGCCGTACAAGGAATGGTCAGAAGAGCTTTACCCCATGATTGATCCCAAACTGCAAAACCAGTATGGACCTAACTCTCGTATTGATATTTTCAAGGGAACCGTCACCAATGCTGAACTGGTTGATGACCCGACCCTGAAGGTTCCTGGTGGCGACAATCCCTACTGGCTCACGGTTTGTGTGAAGGTCGAAGGAAGTATCAGCCCCGCCTACTATGTGCGGTTGCACCGTACCGCGGAGCGCCCTGATAAGTGGAAGGCGTCTCATATCCTTGAGCCGCAGGGCTTCAACAGCTTTGTGAAGGAACGACTGAAGGAACAGAATAAGTAGAGCGATGGGCGCGGCTTCCTGCTAGGATGCCCCCTGCAGGGGGCCTGGGTCGGGGAGCTCACCCGGTACCCTAAACGCCCACATGTGACCTGGATTATGAAAAAAACCGCGGATTTTTTCACTATTTCCTGAAAATCAGGAGGGATAGTGAAAAAATTGACGATTTTTTACACTATTTTTCTTGCCGTCCGCCCCGGTGCAGTCCTCGCCTCTATACGCTGTGAATCGGCAAAAATCCCGATAGCTAGAGGACCAACCCGCAAACGTAGAAGCAGGGGAGGGGGCGCACCGGAGTGCGTCCCCTCCCCGTGTAGAGCTTGCTACTTTTCGTAGCGCCTAGTAGTGGTAGTGGTAGTGATGGCGGGGGGCCGAGGCGGCCACCGCCGTAGCCGTAGTCGCCACCAAAATGCCGGATAGCAGAACGTTGGCCCTGCGCTGCTCGTACAGCTGCTTGTCCATCATGTCCTCCACGATAGCGTTGTGAATTCGCGTCTCGCGGGCCTGCTCCTCCATGCTCAGGCGCACCCACAGCTGGTGCCTCTCCTGCTCGTACAGGTTCAGCGCCTCCTGCAGGGTGTAGGTGCGGCCCTGGCGAACGTACTTGTACAGGGTGTCCGCCGCGTTCGGGTACAGGTAGTCTTCCGGGAACCAGTGGGAGAAACGCTCCATGTACTCGTTGTGCACCTTAGAAAGCTCGGCGATGGCCGGCTCCTCATAGTCGCTCCACACAGAGTCGTTATGCGCCCGACGCTTGTTGTTCTCCCTCTCAACCTTCGCCGCCGCCAGCGGGTATGCGACAAAGTACATCAGCGACCACCAGAGAGCCGCAATCACAATCGCTGAGACAATCGCCGGCACGTGAATGGTGTGCCACGGAATATCGCTCGAGTGAATCTGCGGGTTGGCGTACAGGTAGCGTAGGTAGGCGATCAGCATGATGATGGAGCTGGCAAGGTATGTCCACGGAATCAGCTTAAAACAGGCCACGAAGAGCCGCTTGAGCTTAATCCGAGGGGGCTCAGGTACGGCGGCAACGTATGCCTTCTGCGCGCTCTTCATCGAATCGGCCCAGGGCGCGGCGCGATCCACCAGCTGCATGACCTGGCGGAGGTGCTCCAGCAGGTCCTGACGCTGATGCATCTGCTCCTGCGGAATCGGCGAGTTGGTGGAGGGGGCTGGGATGGGAGCCGGACTACTGGCCGACATGGGGGTCTGCGACATCGGGGTGCCCTTTTCGTAGTGTAAAAGTGTGTATCTGCGTGCTACTCGTGCGGTGCGGCGAACGTGAGGAACCTACGCGGCCGTCCAGGTGACGTACTTGTCCTTGGCGAATTCGTCGGTCACCTGCGGCTGCTCGGCGGGTACCCACAGGGCCCAGTCGCCGTTGTGCCACTCCATGGTCGTCTCAAAGTAACGGTAGGTGCCTGACGGGGTTTGGAAAAGAATACGGATGACGGCGCGTTCCGGGGTGTACGACATGTAACGGTACCCCATGATGCGTACGACGGTGCGGGTCGTCGTGTCCTGCAGGCGGTCCTTGGTGATTTGCTCCGCGCCGGGGCCGATGACGGTCGGCAGGTACGCCTCCGGGCTGTCATTGACGTGGATGAGTGCCCACGCGGATGCGTACAGGGCACCCTGCGCCGAGTGCTCAAAACAGCTACGAATCGGGGATTCCACGACGGGGCCCGCGGTCTGCGAGATGGGGCCTATCCATCCCGATTCGGTGGTCACCCACTGGGTGTCCGTCGGTGCGGTCTTCAGAACGGTCTTGTCTGCGGATGCGCCGGCCCCGCAGGTTCCGGGTTCGGCCGCAGCCTGATTGGGGGAGCCTAGATGCTCGACCGGGGAGGCCCCGCCTCGCGGCACCATGAACAGCAAGATGGCGAGGACGATGAGGCCGAGGATGTAGAGGAAGACGTAAACTCCGCGTGGGATGCTCGAATGGGGTGTTTGCTGCAACGTGTCTCCAATCTTTGCGCTCCCAGCGGTGGGAACGTGGCGTGGCCCGGCCCCTTGGTGCGGGGGCTGCTTTCGTAGAGTGTGGAGTGAGTGAAGACGGCGCGAGGCTCCGCGTGCCAATCCACGGTAGGAATTGATGATTCCGAATGGACTGTCAGCGCCTCGGTACAGGTGTCAGATTTACCCTATCACGCCTGCCGCTAGGGCGCTGAGTGAACGGTCGTTCTCTCATGAAGAGAGCGTAGAACACGGCAAAAGGCGCACCCCGTGGGGCGCGCCTTTCTGAGGCAAAATCCCTGTCTGACAGCGTGGTGGCTTCTATATATTTCACCACCTGCAACCCAGGAGGGCCCATCCATCCAACCTAGCAACTCGGGGTCACTAGTGCCGCCTTCAGGTTTTTGATGCACCATCAGACTACCATCCGTCGGAAACCAGTATCCAGAGGTTTGTCACGCCGGGCGGCACCCTCCCCAGAATGACCGTGGGCGGTGCCTGTTTTCGGCACCTGGGTTAGGCTGGAATATACGAGGTGCCCCACAAGAAAATTGGTGAGTGGGGCCGCCGCCCGCGCCATCGGGAAGCAGAGGGCACAAGAAGTGAACTCTTCCACCGAACCCGGCGCAACCGCCAACGTAACCGAGCGATACCAGCCCGTCAACTACCTTCCGGAAAGGGGATAACCATGGAAGACAGCACCCCCGACTTTGAGGCGCTCCACAAGTACCTCGTAGACAACAGCTCAGAGGTCTTCACCCCGCTCATCGAAGCCGAAGAAGACGAAGAAAAACGCCGCTTCTACCTCGCCCTGCAGACCTACTCTCTGCAGCAGAAGCAGCGCATTGTTCTCGCCGACGAGAACTTCGTCGTCTAAGCCGTTTAGGCAGTCTAAGGAGCCGCACATGAAGCCCCAATACATCATCATCGGCGGGGTCAACGGAGCCGGTAAGAGCACCCTCTACCGCACCGACCCGCAGATTTTCGGTGCCACCCGCCGCCTCAATGCCGACGAGAAACTCCGCGCCGCAGGAGGCGACTGGCGCAACCCCGCCGACGCCGCCCGCGCCATGCGAGACACTGTGCAGGACCTGCACCAAGCGCTCGCGGCCGGCGAGTCCATCCACCAGGAAACCACCCTGGCGGGTAACGCCAAATCCTTCCAGAACCTCATCGACCGCGCCCACGCCCAAGGGTACGAGGTGACCCTACTGTACGTGACGCTCAACAGCGCCGACACCGCCGTGGACCGGGTCGCCGCCCGAGTCGCCAAGGGCGGCCACGGTGTTGACGAGGCAGATATCCGCCGCCGCTACGACAGCTCCCACGCGAACCTGCAGGCGCTCGCCTCCTCTGTGGACATCCTGCAGGTCTTCGACAACACCCGCTGGTACGAACCGGTGTACTGGCGTGCCGGTTCAAAGGTGTTGCTCGACGAACCGAGATACGGCCTGCACATCAGCTAATCGTGCCCTCCCACCCTCACGGCCCAACCGTGAGGCCGACCTGCGAAGGTCAAGAAAGGAACATACAGTGTCAGATCGTTTTGACCTGCACCTGCGCTACCCCGAACTATTTGAGTCGCTCACCGAAGAGCAGCGCCGCAATGTGGTTCAGCCCCTCGCCTCATCCTGGCTTGAGGGCGACAACCCCACCCGCGAAGACGTCACGCTACTCATCGACTACGAGCTGGGGCGCATCACTGCGGAAGAATACGACCGGCAAGCACTAGCGAAGGCGCTCGCCTACCAGACGCTGACAAGCCAAAACGCGGGCAGCCAAAACGCGGGTCAGCAGAGTGCAGAGGAGGGCGAATAGCCATGAGCCAGCAGCAGAACTGGGAGGCGTACTTCTACCCCGAACCCTACCAGCACATCATGCGGAACAAGCCGGGCATCAAGGACCCCGCGGCGCTTTCGCTCTTTGAGCACCGCATCGTCACCCGACGAGGCTACGAGCTCACCAAGAACCCCGAGCTCATCGCCCACACCTTCGACGCCGAGCACTTCAAGGCTATTCACCGCTACCTCTTCCAGGACGTGTACGACTGGGCGGGGGAGTACCGCACCGTGGACATGTCCAAGGGTGTGAGTGCTTTCGCGAGCGTTCAGGACGGGCCCTTGAGTATTGACCGGTACCTCGACTACGTTTTCGCCACTAGCCGTGCGACGGACTGGGCGAGCCTGAACCAGCAGGAATTTGTGGAGGTTGCCGCCGCGATTTTCGCGCATCTGAACCATGCGCACCCTTTCCGTGAGGGTAATGGTCGTGCGACCCGTATTTTTATGGATCACCTGGCGGCGCGTAGTAATTTCCGGTTTGATTATGCGCGTGCTGGCCTTCGCGGCTGGCACCAGAGTTCGATGTTTAGCGGCCCGGATCGCGGGTATTTTGAGGTGCATCCGGAGGAGCTGCATCAGCTGTTCGGCATCATCACTGTGCCGCGTGACGCCTAGTCAGGGCGCTAAAACACCTCGGGCAGATGCCCGATGAGGGCATTAAAGCGCGGATGTCCGCCCCCGTGAGGTGGCGGTCCACCCCGAGGTGCTCTAGCGGGCGTGGTGAAGGTGCTGGGGGAGAGGCTGGCACCACCCCCGAAACACCTATATGTGACCTGGATTATGAAAAAAATCGCCGATTTTTTCACTATTTCCTGAAAATCAGAGGGGATAGTGAAAAAATTGGCGATTTTTTACACTATTTTTCTCGCCGTCCACCCTGGTGCAGTTCTCCCTTCTAGACGCTGTGAACCGGCAAGAATATCACGTATCGGTTCTGTGTCTGGGGGGATTTATTTTCAGAATATTCTCGGGTATCCCAAAATACCCCCTTATCTTGTCAGGGGTATCCCCTATGGTCCTTATAAGAGACTTCCAAGCAGATAATCTCTATAGCTCGTAGAAGAGGAGGAAAGGCAATGGCAAAGAAAACCAGCACCGACGATGGTGCCCTGTACCGTGCCTATAAATTCCGCCTCGACCCCAATCAGGCACAAAAAATCGCCCTGGCACAGTGCGCAGGCGCAGCGCGCTATACGTACAACCTGTTCACCGACCATAACCGTAAGGTTTCTCGCGCCTGCGCAGAATACGTGGATACCCGCATTTCTGAAGGTGCTACTGAGGCTATTGCTAAGGCTGAGCTTGATGACATCAAAGAAGAGAACCCTGCTTATAAGTACATCGGTCATTTTGAATACGGAAAGCGATACCTAACCCCTGAGAGACAGCGTCATAAGGCTGCTGCTCAGGCTATTGCTGACGGCGCTGACCCCGCCGTGGTTTGGCCTGAAACTGAACGGTCTTCTGAGCCATGGATGCACACCATCGACCGACGTGTTCTAGTCTCCGGGATAAAGAATGCCCATGCAGCGTGGGGCAACTATTTTGAATCCCTCAAAGGCCTGCGTGCTGGCCCCCGAATGGGTGTTCCACGTTTCAAACGTAAGGGCATCAGCCGTGACTCTTTTACTGTCGACCGCGACCCACGTAATGACGAAGTTGGAGGCTACGGCACCCCCTACAAGAGGGGCACACCTGAATATGTACGTCGCACGGCACAGCTGAAGCGCCGTGGAGTTAAGACCACCCCGACTATTGAGGACTACCGCCACGTGCGCCTGGCATCCTTGGGCGTTATTCGTACTCATAACACCACGAAGCCCCTAGTGAAGGCTGTGCGTGCTGGTGCTGATGTCAAATCATTTACTGTCTCCCGTGCTGCTGACCGGTGGTATGTTTCTATCCTTGTTAAGCTGTCCCGCACCCCGGTGACCCCTACCCGTGCCCAGCGTTCCGCTGGTGCTGTCGGTGTAGATTTGGGCGTGCGATACCTCGCCGCGCTCTCTGACGAGCAGGCCCCGCAGCGTTTCGCGCAGTACCCCTCCTTGGAGTTCACCGATAACGGTGCTCCTACCTTGGCTAACCCCCGCTGGGCACGTGCCGCTGAGAAGCGCCTGGTGCGTCTGCAGCGTGCCCTCTCGCGTGCCCAGAAGGGCTCTAATCGTCGTGCCCGCATTGTGCGGCAGATTGCACGGCACCACCACCTGGTAGCCTTGCGCCGTGAATCCGGTCTACATCAGGTCTCTAAGCGCCTGGCCACCGGGTACACCCTCATCGGGCTTGAAGACTTGGCTGTGGCGGGTATGACCGCCTCAGCTGCCGGTACCGTTGAGGCACCGGGTAAGCGTGTGCGCCAGAAGGCCGGGTTGAACCGGTCCATTCTGGACGCCGCTTTTGGTACGTTGCGCCGCCAGCTGGAATACAAAGCCAGCTGGTACGGCTCGCAGGTACAGATTATTGACCGCTTCTTTGCATCCTCTCAGACGTGTAGCGCCTGCGGAGCACGAGCGAAAACCAAGCTCGGACTCCACGTGCGTGTCTTTGAGTGCGCGGCCTGTGGTGTGCGGATTGATCGTGACGTGAATGCGGCACGTAATATCCGTGCGGAGGCTGTGCGGATGTATGAGGCGCAACTCGCCCCCGGCACGGGGGAGAGTCTAAACGGACGCGGAGCCGCAGGCTCTGATGCTGCCGGTTCGGTGGTGTTGGGGGATGTGGCGTTGGATGCGTCAAGGCCTGCCGCCACTGGCGGCGGGTCACCGTAGGCGAGTAATCGTCTACTCATCCCCTTTATTTATGTATACGTGTGGAAACTGAATAATTTTGGTCTTTGGCTGGGTATTGCGACTTGTGGCTGAGTGTGTTCCCCGTATGTGCGGGGGTGAGCCCACGACACGTACCGAAAGGAAGTACCCCATGAAGGGTTCCCTGCATGAGCGGGGATAAATAGAGAGGTGCCGGGTTCGTGCTCCTCATTCTGCGTGCTTGCAGAAATGAACTGGCATGTGCCTGGTTGCTAATCCTCCGGTAGCTTCTGACACCCCACCAATCCCGCGCCTCCTGCCCCAAAGCTGCCCCTAGTAAAAACCCCCGTTAAAAATACGGTCGGGGCCGTCTCGCACGCAGGCTCGAAAAGTGCGAGAATGGAACGAAAAGAAAACTACGAAAGAGACACTTTCATGCTTATTCTTGTTGTGAACGCTGGTTCTTCCTCCCTGAAGTACCAGGTGCGTGACACCTCCCTCCCCGAAGCAGAGCAGATGCTGACCTCCGGCCTGGTTGAAAACATCGGCACCGACGTGCCCAACCACGAGGTCGCATTCGACATCATGTCCGAGAAGCTTGAGCCCGTCCTGGCAGGCCGCGAGCTGCAGGCAGTCGGTCACCGCGTGGTGCAGGGTGCGGAGAAGTTTACCCACCCCACCCTGCTCACCGAGGAAGTTGTCCAGCAGATCGACGACCTCTCCCCGCTGGCACCGCTGCACAACCCCGCACACGCTCAGGGTATGCGCGCCGCAATGCACAAGTGGCCCTCCCTGCCGCAGGTCGCTATCTTCGACACCGCGTTCCACTCCACCATGCCCGAAGAAGCATGGCGCTACGCAATCCCCTACGACCTGGCTGACAAGTACAGCATCCGCCGCTACGGCTTCCACGGCACCAGCCACGAGTACGTCTCCCACGTTGCAGCCGACATGCTCGGCATCGCCCGCAACGAGTTCAACGGCATCGTTGCTCACCTCGGTAACGGCGCATCCGTGACCGCGGTGAAGGACGGCAAGTCCGTCGACACCTCCATGGGCTACACCCCGCTGGCCGGCCTGATCATGGGTACCCGCTCCGGCGACATCGACCCCTCCGCACTGACCACCATCCTGTCCCGTGAGGGCATTGACGGTGCACGCCTGGACACCATCCTGAACAAGGAGTCCGGCCTGCTCGCACTGGCTGGCTCCAACGACATGCGTAAGGTCGTTGAGGCTGCACAGTCCGGCGACGAGCGTGCACAGCTCGCACTGGACATGACCTCCTACCGCCTGATGAAGTACATCGGTGGCTACAACCTGGTTGTTGGTGGCGCACAGGCTCTGATCTTCACTGCAGGTATCGGCGAGAACTCCGGCGACTTCCGCAAGCTGGTCCTGGACCGCCTCGGCCCTCTGGGCATCAAGTACAACGAGGAAGAGAACGCTAAGCGTTCCCCCGAGCCTCGCGTGATTTCCACCGAGGATTCCGCTATCAAGGTGCTGGTCATCCCCACCAACGAGGAGAAGGCTATCGCCGAGGCAACCGAGGAGCTCGTCAAGAGCCTCTAAACCTCACGCACCCCGCCGTGTAGGCGGCTGAGCGTAAAGTTATCCGCCGTGGCGCCCATTCCGTATGGGTGCCACGGCGGACTTGTTTTGTGGGCATCCATTAGCATGAATGTATGTGATTCAACTTACTTTACAATGCAATATTGCGGCAATGTGGTATGTATTGCATGTATATCATCTGTCACTTAGAAAACAAGAATGAAAGTTAGTTAAAAGTGTGGGTTTAGATGCTACATAAAGTGTAAATTTATTGCTTGCTTGGGAAAGTTGTGCAAGGGGGGGGTCGAGTGTGTCGATTCGCAATATCCCAACATTGATGGCAGTTGAGGTTGAAGGTGAAAAAAGGTTGATGATTCTAGGTTAATGCTGCTAGAAAAATTTTTGTCAATCCAAGTTATTGCATGCTGTGAAGCAACGAATGTAAATTTTTATGCTTTCATATAACGAGTGTTCATCGAAAAGAACTGAAGCGGATTTATAGCCGCACAAGAATTCTGGGAGCACACTCTGAAGTATACGTTTAAACACATACTGCGATAACTTTTATTTTTTGTATTTTATATACAGAAATAAAGTGGATCAATGTACAAAACTCATTCCAATTGAGAGAGATTTGGTAATGGATATTCACTCGACTAAGAGCCACTCCGAGCAGAGTGGAAAGCCGATGGGTCGTCGTTCCCTGGTTAAGGGTGTAGCGTGGGCAGCTCCTGTTGTGGCAGCAACCGCAGTGGTGCCCGCCTACGCAGCATCCAAGAACCCTTGCGAATACGGCACCATCGTATCCGTGCCCTGGGGCGAACGTGCGGAACGTCGTCGCTACAAGGGCACCGTCAACGAGGAGTACGAGTGGGCAGTTATGCCTACTTCCAACTGCAGCCCCCAGCCGCAGACCTACTTCATCGACAACACCACCTCCGAGCATAAGCTTGCCTATCCCTGGGGCCGCTTTGAAGGCGTAACCGACTTCCCGCCGATTTACCCCCCGAACGGCAAGGACACCCCCGACTACGATTCCAAGGACGGCGTTGGTGGCGTTGGTGGCGGCGTTATCATCAACGTTCGTGTTGAGAACGTTGCAGGTGACGTCTCCTATGCACCGACCCCCACCGGTGCGGACCGTTTCGCATTCGGTGAGTCTGACGCAAACCGCAAGAACAACATGTACTACGCCGAAGGCTACAAGGGCAAGGGCGCAAACCCCCCGGTTGTTCGCCTCAACGACAACTACAAGGGTAGCCGTTCTACCTACATCGCTCACGGTAAGTACAACTACCTGCACTTCCCGGATGGTCCCCGTCCTCCCAAGGAAAACAGCCCCCTGTGGACTTACGCATACGGTAAGCACTACACGACTGCTGAAGGCCGCGACGGCTGGTCCTGGGACATTCAGGTGATGGCTAACATTACCCACCCCAATGCTGGTCAAGACGTTGTGTCGTACATGACCTACCTGCGTAAGCACACCTACGGTGACCCCGCGCATCAGTCGGCAAAGGTCATTCCGGTGCAGTACCGCGTTATTGTGACTTCCCCCTGGGGTACTGTCACTTATCTTTCGGCAGCTGTTTAATATCAGCTTGCATTAGGTCTGAATGGAGTAGTGACCCATTCAACCTATTTCAATCTTGGATTGAGATTTATATATTTGTGATGTTTATTTGAGTATGAAGTTGATGGATTTTTAGTGTATTAGGGAGTGATGTCTCTAATAAGTAGACGCTATTCTTCTGTCAGCTTTTTGGAGGGGCCGGGCCGCGCCACGTGTGCGGAACCGGCCCCTCTGCATGCATCCATAGGGAGAAAAACCAAGCAGTGCATCTCTTGGTGGGCTATTGCGGGAAAGGCGAGAGGTGGTGGGCATTCTATGAGAAAAAACGTATTCACATTCACTAGTACGTGCCCAAACCCGATAGAGTGGAGTCAGACAACACTCGATACGAAGTGGACGAGATATGACTCAACCTCCTGAAAACCACCAGCCCGGCGGGCAGTTCAACGCCCAGCCCGGCCCCCAGGGGCGCCCCGCCCCGCAGGGCACGCCCCTTCCGCAGGACCTCTCCGCGGGTTGGCTGCCCGAAGATAAGCGTCAGAAGCCGGTGAGCCCCCTTCCGGAACCCAGGTTCTTTGCCTACCAGTCCATACTGCCGACGAAGGTGTTGCACGCGCTGCGTCACCCCGCCGAAATCCCGTGGCTGGTCGCCGCCTACGCGGTCACCGCGGCCGGCTACGTCGTGCTGTTCATGTCGATCATTACGCTGTTTGGCCGCATGGGCCAGTGGCTCTTCTCGTCCGGTTCGGGCGACTACACCGGCGGCACAAGCAGCCGCGTGGCAAGCAGCGTGCAGGACATCGTCATGCAGGCCGTGTCCATGCTGGTTCTGGGCCCTCTCGTGCTCTTCATCGTTCGTGCCCTCTTCTACGCCCAGCAGCGTGTGACCGGCGTGCGCATCACCCCGACCCAGTTCCCCGAGGCGTACCAGATGCTCGCCGAGGCAGCCGAGGCAGCCGGCCTGCGCCGCGTACCCGACGCGTACGTTATCAGCGGTAACGGCACCATCAACGCCTTCGCATCGGGTCACGGCTTCCGCCGCTTTATCTGCATCTACTCCGATCTGTTCGAAATCGGCGGTAAGTCCCGTGACCCGCAGGCCCTGCGCTTCATCATCGGTCACGAGGTGGGCCACATCGCGGCCGGTCACGTCAGCTACTTCCGTCTGATTTTCACCACGCTCTTCAGCCGCATCCCCATGCTGTCCAGCGCGCTGTCCCGCGCTCAGGAGTACACCGCCGATAACTTCGGCTACCGTTTCTGCCCCGAGGGTGCCGAGGGTGCCATCAAGGTCATGGCCGCCGGTAAGTACCTGAATAAGCAGGTCAACTTCGACGAGCTGGCCGACCGCGCCGTCACCGACCGCGGCCTGGCCGTCTGGTACGTGAACCTGCTGATGAGCCACCCCGTGATCACCTGGCGTGCCCACGCCCTGCGTGACCGCACCCAGCCGGGCCGCCTCTTCTGGCGCCCGACCGAGAACCCCACGGACAACGGCACCCCGCGCGTGCCCGTGCTGGTTCCCGCTTCGGAGCCCGTTGGCATGTGGCCCGACCCGATTCAGTCCACCGAGTTCATGCAGGAAAACCAGAAGACCTGGGAACCCCACAACCTCGAGACCGTGGACGTGGTACAGAAGCCCGAGGAGGACCTCGCATACCCCGAGAACACGGCCCTGTTCAGCGGATGGCAGACCGAGCAGGCTCGCGCGTTCCACGCTCAGCGTTGGGATGCGTACGCGGCCGCCGGCGGTGCACCCGCCGCGGGTGCGTCCGGCTTCGGCCAGCAGGCGGCCTCCGGCTTCGGTCAGCCCGGCCAGCAGCCTGGCCAGCAGTCCGGAACCCCGGATCAGTCCGGCGCCCAGCCCGCTTCCCCGCCTGCTTCTCAGTCCGGCCCGTTCGGCTCGGCCCCTGAGCAGCCCGGCTCCCAGCCCGGCTCCAACCGACCCGACGCCGGCCCCTCCGGCGAGGGCGGTTACGGCTTCGACCCCGGCAACAAGTAGCCCGCTAAGCCGTGAACGCGTCCGCGGGCGCTAAAGGCTCAAGAACCCGCCGGGGGCACCTTATCGTGAGAGGTGCCCCCGGCGGGTTCAGCTCTTTAACCGCAGGTCATAGAATAGGGGCTATGCTCTCATCACTGCGCTCCATCAAGCTTGACCCGCTGCTGACCATGCTCATCACCGCCGTTATTCTGGCCATTATCGTGCCGGCGCGCGGCGACTTCGCCGACTGGTTCAGCACCGGAACGAAGTTCGCGGTTGCCCTGCTGTTCTACCTGTACGGCGCTCGCCTCTCCACCGCGGAGGCCATTCGCGGCCTGACCCACTGGCGCCTGCACCTGATGATTTTGAGCTGCACGTTCGTGCTGTTCCCGCTGGTCGGTTTGGCGCTTTCACCACTGCGTTTTGTGCTCGGTGATGGGCTGTACATGGGTATTCTGTTCTTGACCTTTGTGCCCTCGACCGTGCAGGCATCGATTGCGTTCACCTCGATTGCGGGCGGTAACGTGGCGGCGGCGATTGTGAGCGCCTCCCTCTCTTCGATTGTGGGTGTGGTGGCGACCCCGCTGCTCGCCATGCTGCTGATGAACACGGGCCATATTGAGTTCTCCGGAACGGTCTTCCTGGACATCGCCATTCAGCTGTTCCTGCCGTTCGTGCTCGGTCAGCTCACGCGCCGCTGGGTGGGGGAGTTCGCCAAGAAGCCGACGACCAAGTGGCTGGATAAGTTCTCGGTCATGATGATCGTGTATTCGGCGTTCTCCGCTTCGGTGGTGCAGGGCGTGTGGACGCGCGTGGCCTGGTGGCAGATCGTGGTGCTCATCGTGCTCATGGCAATCATTGTGGTGTTCATGCTGTGGCTGACCGACCAGCTGGCTAAGCGCCTGGGGTTCAACCGTGCCGACCGCATCACGATTCAGTTCTGCGGTTCGAAGAAGTCGCTGGCGGCCGGCCTGCCCATGGCCATCATTATTTTCGGTGCCGGGTCGCTGGGCCTGATGATGCTGCCGATCATGATTTTCCATCAGGTTCAGCTGATGATTTGCACCTGGCTTGCGGGGCGTTACGCGCGCCTGGATGTGGTGGGCGCGGCGGCCGCGCTGGAGGCTTCGAAGAAGTAGCCGGCGTCCCCTGCACGCGGTCGTCCGCTACCCTCTCGGATAGCGTGCGGGGCGTTCACGAGGAGGGAACATGACGAAATTTTTTAAAAATAACCGAATAGTGCATTTATGTGCAATATGTGGTGTTTGTGCTGGTCAGTTGATTTTCTGTGGGGTTTGCAGGGTATTTGGCCCAAAATTCCCCTCGGAGACCCTGAACACTATCCGGTGTTGGGGGTTCGCATTAGCCAAATGGTGCTTTAGAATATTTCACTGTAGCTTCAGCGAAACCGGGTTCCACCTGCGAATATTTACTGACGCTACGTCACATGGGCACGGTAGAGATTCACTCCCTCAACCGGCCCGGAGCACTCGCCACGGCGGATTCACTCCCCGACCGCGCGATGACCGGAAGAGATTCACTCCCTCGCACCGGCAGACGCTCCCAAACATTCACTCAGACACAACTGGATAACTCAGCTTCACCACGCGCAGCTATAGCTCCGGCTATCCTGCGTGCTCGTCGCTGTAGTGCATCCACCCCAGAAACGAGGACACATTATCATGGCTACCATCATGAGCGTGAACGTATGCGATTCCAAGTACAACGCTGACCCCACCGGTGTACGAGACTCCACCAGCGCTATCCAGAAGGCCGTTGATGACGTCGCCGCACAGGGCGGCGGTTCCGTCGAGATTCCCGGCGGTATCTACCGAGTCTCCTACCCCTTCATCGAGATGAAGCACCGCGTCGAAATCTTCGGCCACGGTCAGGCAACCCGCATCGTCGCTTTCACCGACAAGAGCATCCCCTCCACCAAGAACGGTAGCTACGAATGTACCGGCGTGTTCCACACCGGTAGTTACACCACCCCCATGAGCGGTGGCACCAACCAGAACAAGCCCATGCGTATGGGCGTGCGCGACCTGTTTATCCGCACCAACAAGTACAACCTGCCGCTGAATTCTAAGAGCAACCAGATCTTCCTGGAGAAGCACACCCAGCCCGTCGACAACGTTGCGGGCGTCATCTTCCACACCCGCATCGCGGACGCCAACCCCGGCGAGCCGGACGCAGTGCCCACCCTGTCCAACATCGAGATTTGGGACACCGCCATCGGCGTGGCCATCCTGGGCCTGGACGACCAGGGCATGAAGATTGACAAGATCCGCATCCGCCAGACCCTGCGCCAGGGCCTGCTGGTCGGCAAGCCCGTGGGTCACCCGCTGCGCGCTCGCGAGGGCGACACCCCCGGCGCGGCAGATAACAAGTTCTCCATGATTGATGTCTCCGATGCCAACATGAGCTACGGTACCTTCGCCGGCATCGAGATTTACACCTCCCAGTCGAAGTTCGAGCTGTCGACCAGCTGGTTCAACAAGCGCAACCAGGGTAAGAACGCCCTGTACGAGGTGAAGACCCGCCACGTGGGCGCCGGCTGGTTCATCCAGGGCACCCGCAACATGTTCATTGGCTGCACCGCCCAGGAGAACGCTGGCCACGGCTGGCTCGTGGAGTGGGGTAATAACCAGTTCATTGGCTGCCTGGGTGAGTCTTCCAGCTTCCAGGATGCCGTGACCGGTGCTGCTCGAGGTGATGAGGCCGCCAACTGGTACATTGGCCGTAACGCCCGCGGTAGCCGCTTCGTGGCACCCCGCGCGCACAACCCCTACAGCTGGGCGAAGGCTTCGCTGTACGGCTTCTACATTGAGAACAACATTCGCGATATGCACATCACGAACGGTTCCGCTAAGGATGACCGCCTGGGCGAGAACAATATGATGGGCCGTCGCGTGCACGTGACCGGCGCGATGGGAGATAACGTGCTCATCGAGGTGGATCACATCCGTCACTCGACCTTCGCACCCAAGCAGCTGGAGAAGCGCGGCAACGGCGTGTTCATGGGCTAGTGATGGCCTCGACGTGCGAGACCGCCCCGAGGGGGCACGGGCTCGCTCTGGTGTTTCCGGACCACCAGTTCCGGGCTGATGCAGCGGCCCGGAACCGACACCAGTCGCCGCGGGGGCGAGGAGAAATCCTCGCCCCCGCGGCGTTTAAACGCCCCGTTGCATGCGCGACCCGCCACACTTTGCGGGGGAGACGGCAGGGGAGTGCGCATCACAGTGCCGGTCATCGCCTCCGCCGGCACAATGCGGTACCCTTGAGCAGGAGCCACTCTCGCCCCGCGCGAAAGGGCCCGCGCCGCTCAACTCACTCAGCACAGCGCACCGCCCGCGCACCCTATTCACTCAATTCAACCGCCCCACCGCGGCCCGTATACCGGCCGCGGCACACCCTTCCCGGAAAGAATTGAGCCTCACGTGCCTGATACTCCCATGAGCATTAACGCCGTCAACTACGGCGCAGATCCCACCGGTGCCAAGGATTCCACCGCGGCCATTCAGCGAGCCGTCGACGACGTCGCCTCGCACGGTGGCGGATCCGTTGAGCTACCCCGCGGCATCTACCGCGTTTCCTACCCCTTCATCGAAATCAAGCACCGTGTCGAGGTTATCGGGCAGGGCCCCGCGACCGTCGTCATCGCCCACTCCGACCGAGCCATTCCCACCACCAGCGACGGGTACATCGAGTACACCGGCGTGTTCCACGTGGGGAGCTACACGACCCCCGTCTACGGTGCCTACAACGCGAACAAGCCCATGCGCATGGGCGTGCGCAATCTGCACATCCGCACCAACGCGGCTAACACGCCCATCGCCAGCTACCCGCTGGATGCGCACACCACCCCGCTCGACCACGTTGCCGGGGTCATTATGCACACGCACTTTACGGGCGATCAGCTCAACGAGCCGGACGTCGTGCCCGTCATCGCCGGCGTGGAGGTCTGGGATACCGCCATTGGTGTGGCCGTGCTCGGCCTGGACGACCAGGGCATGAAAATCGACGACGTGACCGTGCGCCGCACCCTCAACCAGGGCCTGTTGCTCGGCAAGCCCGTCGGCCACCGCCGCCGCGGTACCGAAGGCCAGAACTCCGGCGCGGCCGACAACAAGCTACGCGGCGTTGACGTGGCCGAAGCCAACCTCAGCGGCGGCTCCTACGCCGGTATCGAGGTGTACGCGGCCCAGTCCAAGTTCGAGAACTGCTCCAGCAATAGCAACCACCGCACCCTCGGAAAGAGCGCCCTCTACGAACCCGGCACCCGCAACGCCGGTGCGGGCTGGATCGTGCAGGGTGAGCGCAACATGTTCATTGGCTGCACCGCCCGCTCCAACGCGGGCCACGGCTGGCTCGTCGAGTGGGCCAATAACGTTTTCATCGGCTGCGCGGGTGAGGCGTCCAGCTGGGCCGGAACCGTCAGCGGTGCCGCCCGCGCCGACGAGGCGGCCAACTGGTACATCAGCCGCAACGCCCGCGGTACCCGCATGGTCGCCCCCGTCTCGTACAACCCGCCCGAGCAGGCCGCCTCGCTGTACGGCTACTACATCGAAAACAAGATTTACGACCTGCGCATCACCGAAGGCACCGCCAAGGACGACCGCATCGGCGACGGCAATATGCTGGGTCGCCGTGTCTACGTAACCGGTGAAATGGGCGCGAACGTGGTGATTGAGGTGGAGGACCTGCGCCACACCACCTCCACGCCCGCTCAGCTTCGCGTGGAGGCGTATAACGTCATGCGCGGCTAGGGCCCGGGCGGGGGAGCCGCGCGCCAAGAGGTTGCGCGTCGGGGCGACCACTCACTAAGAATTCAATTTCATCTTGAATAAATTTTCGAGATGTACTTTAACTTTATTAAAAGGGAAGGTTTAATGCTGTCGCCTGCCCGGAACCGCTCGCGCGCCGCGGGCGGCCCGGTGCCTTCCTTCGGTGTTGCACCGACCTAACCGGTTCCTTCCGGCCGGTTTCCAACCACAATGTACGAGGACCGCACCATGCTTTCGGCTTTCTCACGCTCCCTTGCACCCGCACGACCCCTGCGTCGCGTGCTCACCCTGATCGTCGCCCTCGCCCTGGGTGCCTTGCCGGTGGGCGCATCCGCAGTGGTGCCCCACCCCCAGACCGCGGTGGCCGCCGTCCAGCCGCCCCGAAACAACGCTGACACCGAGTACAACACCTGCGTTGAACGCCTCGTGGGCGATGCGTCCCCCACGCCCGGCGTGTGGGCCGTCTGCCGCGGCTACCTCGACGAGGATGAGTACGTTGTGCGTCGTCGCCACGATGCGACCGTCACCCGCGCCGAGCTGGTGCGCCTGCTCTACCGCATGGCCGGCTCGCCCGCTGTGAAGGACCTTCCGGCCGTCTCTCCCTACGCTGACGTGCCCGCCAGCGACCCGGACTACGCCGCCATCATCTGGGCCGCGGATGCGGGCATCACCGCTGGCTGGGACGACGGCCTCTTCCACCCCGACGACCGCGCCAGCCGCTACACCCTCTCCGCGTTCCTGTACCGTGCGGCGGGTAGCCCCGAGGGGGCTGCGACCATTCGCCGCCCGAAGCTGGTTGAGCGCGATGCGCAGCGCAAGGAAGACGCGGCCGCACGGAAGAGCCGTTTCGCCACCGAGAGCCGCTGGCTCACCCGCACTCTGGGCGAGTACCCGGCGGCCGATCGTGACGGCGACGGCGTGACGGATAAGGTAAAGCCCGGCGATCCGCTGTACTTCTCGGATGCGCTCTACATGCTTCGGGCCTACGTGAAGGCCGGCCTGAAGGTTGTCGGAACGCCCGCCGGTAACTAGGGCTGGCGTTGGCTAAAATCAGTGCTGACTAGTGCATATATTCCCCGCCCGCCGGTGCGACCCACCGGGCTGCGCAGGCGGGCGGTGGTGTACCGGCATGCCTCCGATACGCCCGCCCGTGAGGTGAGCTCCCCGCACCCGCTAAGCTAGAAGGCATGAAGATTGCCACCTGGAACATCAACTCAATCCGCGCCCGCGAAAACCGCGTCGAAGACTGGCTCGACGAGCACGAGGTCGACGTGCTCGCCCTGCAGGAGACCAAGACCAAGGACGAGACCTTCCCCTTCGACCTCTTCGAGTTCATGGGTTACGAGGTGGCGCACTTTGGCCTGAATCAGTGGAATGGCGTGGCAATCGCCTCCCGCGTGGGCCTTGAGGACGTGCAGCGCGGCTTCGACAACCAGCCGCACTTCGGCAAGCCCGGCGAACCCGAGGTGCTGGAGGCGCGCGCGATTGGCGCGACCTGCGGCGGCGTGCGCGTCTGGAGCCTGTACGTGCCCAACGGCCGCGGCCTGACCGACCCGCACATGGATTACAAGCTTCGCTGGATGGAGGCGCTGCACCAGAACGTGCACAACGAGCTGGCCGCCAACCCACAGTCGCAGCTCGCCCTGGTCGGTGACTGGAACGTCGCCCCCGAGGACGCCGACGTGTGGGACATCGACTACTTCCGTGATAACGAGCTGACCCCCGTCTCCGAGCCTGAGCGCCGAGCCTTCGCCGCCCTGCTGAAGGAGGGCATGGTGGATGTGGTGCGTCCGCACACCCCGGGCGAGTACACCTACTGGGACTACCAGGCGGGTCGCTTCGCCAAGGATGAGGGTATGCGCATTGACTTTCAGCTGTTCTCGCCCGAGCTTGCGGCCCGGGTGCAGAACGCCTGGATCGATAGGGTGGAACGCGCCGGTGAGGGCGCGAGCGACCACACGCCGGTGGTCGTGGAGATTGCCGACTAGGCCGAGTATATAGCTTTGACGGGTGCTCAACCCGGGATATTTACCGCGGGAGGCGGGGGATGCGTTCCCCCGCCTCCCGCGGTTTTGCGTCTCGGGGGCGCAGTCCTCCCCAAAGTTTCCGTGTGGCTTAGTTGAAAAGTTCGTCTAGCCGAACTATTGTTAAATTCCGCCCGGGACGACAGGCAAAAGCGCATCATGATGCCTGCGCAGACACACCGTGTCCCTATCGTCCCGGCGCGGCAAATCCCAACGCATCAACCACATACTCAAACCCGTGACTTCCAATGAAGGATGCCTCATGAACGCTCTCACCCCCGCAGGCGGCAACGCACGCCGCCTCATCCAGGCGCTCTGCGCCGCCCTCGCACTCACCCTGCTACTCGTACTCACCGGTTGCGGTAGCACCGCCAGCACCACCGACGGCGCTAAGAGCAGCAGCGGCAAGAAGACCGTGCTCACCACCTTCACCGTGCTCGCCGACATCGCCCGCAACGTGGCAGGCGACGACCTGAACGTCGAATCCCTCACCAAGCCCGGCGCAGAGATTCACGAGTACGAGCCCACCCCCTCCGACCTGAAGAAGGCGCACGCCGCCGACCTGGTGCTCGACAACGGCCTGAACCTCGAATCCTGGTTCGCCAAGTTCGTTGAAGAATCCCACGCTAAGCACGTGACCGTCTCCGAGGGGGTCACACCCATCTCCATTACCGAGGACGCCTACGCGGGCAAGCCCAACCCCCACGCCTGGATGAGCCCCAGCAACGTGCAGAAGTACGTGGACGTCATGGTCCGCGAGTTTAGCGCCCTCGACCCGAGCCACGCCGCCGACTACAAGACCCGCGGCGAAGCCTACAAGAAGCAGCTGCAGCAGGTGCGGGACGAGCTCGTCAGCGAGATTTCCACCCTGCCGGAGAACCAGCGCGCGCTCGTCACCTGCGAGGGTGCCTTCTCCTACCTGACCTCCGACGCTGGGCTGAACGAGAAGTACATTTGGGCGGTCAACTCCGAGCAGCAGGCCACTCCCTCGCAGATTTCCTCCACCATCGACTACGTGCGCGAGAACCACGTTCCTGCCGTGTTCTGCGAGTCCACCGTCTCCGACAACCCGATGCGCCAGGTGGCCGACGCGACCGGCGCCCGATTCGGCGGCGTGCTCTACGTGGACTCCCTATCGGACTCGAACGGTCCCGTGCCCACCTACCTGGACATGATCCGCTACGACGCACGCACCATCGTGGCGGGCCTCAAGGGCAACTCCTAAACCCGGCATAAACCCCGAATAAACCCGGGCCAAACCCGGTATCGAAAACCCCGGGTAAACCCCAAACCCTCGATAGGATAGGAGGGGCGGTCGCCTTCTTGGCTCCGCTCCTCCCACGCCGTTAACACCCGCTCACACAGCACCCACTCACCAACACGCAAGCAAGTACACCCGCCCCACGCATACGGTGACCACCAGAAAGAACACAAGGAATGAGCACTCTTCTCAGCTGCGAAAATGTGCACGTGAACTACGGGCCAGTCCGCGCCCTCACCGGCGCATCCTTCACCCTGGACACCGGGCGTATCTGCGGCCTGATCGGCATGAACGGCTCCGGCAAATCCACCCTCTTCAAAGCCATCATGGGGGTTGTGCCCGCGCACGCCGGCACCATCACCCTGGACGGGCAGGCCGTCGGCGGCAAGCGCGCCCACCGCCACCGTGCCGGAATCGTCAGCTACGTTCCGCAGAGCGAGGAGATTGACTGGACCTTCCCCATCTCGGTGCGCGAGGTCGTCAGCATGGGCCGTTACCGCAACCTCGGCATCACCCGCCGCCTGCGCGCCGCGGACCGTGCCGCCGTGGATGAGGCGCTCGCCCGCGTGGAACTGACCGACCTGGCCGACCGTCAGATTGGGGCGCTCTCGGGCGGGCAGCGCAAGCGCGCCTTCGTGGCCCGCGCCATCGCCCAGGGCGCCCGCCTGCTGCTGCTGGATGAGCCTTTCGCCGGCGTGGACAAGCGCAGCGAGGCCATGCTGATTCAGGTCATCGAGCAGCTGCGCGACGAGGGCGCAACCGTGCTGGTTTCCACGCACGACTTGGCGAGCTTGCGCCAGTTTGCCGACGAGGCGCTACTGCTGCGCGGCGATATTCTGATGCACGACGTCCCCGAGAAGGTGCTCGCCCCCGAGAACCTGGTGCGCGCCTTCGGCATGGAGGTGGATGCCGGCGTGTCCGCAGCTTCTGCGCCCGCGGCGGCCACCGAGGAACCCGTGCCCGAGGATTCCGTGCCTGCCGCACCCTGGGCTCGTGCCGCGCGAGACCGGGCTACCCGGGCTTCGCAGACCGCTCAGACCCGCATCCCCGAAGGGAAGAACTAAGAATGAACATTCTGGATTTTCTGATGGAACCGCTCACCCTGCCCTTCATGCTCCGAGCCGTGGTCGTCACCATTATCGCCGCCGCCGTCTGCGCCCTGCTCTCCTGCTGGCTCGTGTTGCTCGGCTGGTCGCTCATGGGGGACGCCATCTCCCACGCGGTGCTGCCCGGCGTGGTGCTCGCCTACATTTTCGGCGCGCCCTTCGCCGTCGGCGCGGTGGTTGCCGCCCTCGTGGCGGTGGCCCTCATCGGCGGGGTGCAACACAGCGGCCGCGTGCGCGAGGACGCCGCCATCGGCATCGTGTTCACAACCCTCTTCGCGCTGGGCCTGGTGCTGATTTCGGTCACGCCGTCCAATACCGACCTGAACCACATCCTCTTCGGCAACGTGCTGGGCGTGTCCTGGGCAGACGTCACGCAGGTCGCCATCCTAGCGGTCCTCGTGGCGGCCGTGCTGCTCATTAAGCGCCGCGACTTCGTGCTGTACGCCTTCGACCCGGGGTTTGCGCGCGCCGTTGGCCTGCGTCCGCGCCTGCTCGGCGCGCTACTGCTCGTGATGCTGGCGCTCACCTCCGTGGTGGCCCTGCAGATCGTGGGTGTGGTTCTGGTCGTGGCGATGCTGGTTATCCCCGGCTCCACGGCGCGCCTGCTCACCGACCGCTTCGTGCCCATGCTCGGCGTGAGCGTGGGGGTTTCGCTCGCGGGAACGCTGACCGGCCTGTACGCCAGCTACTACCTGGACGTCTCGCCGGGCGGTGCCGTGGTCGTCACGCAGGGGCTGCTCTTCGCGATTGCCTACGCGTTGGCCCCGCGCTATGGCCTGGTGGCGCGCCTGCGGGCTCGTCGACAGGTCGCCGAAGCCTAGCGGCCGGCACAACAGCGGGCCAGTACAACAGCGGGCGGGGACACTCGAGAAGTGTCCCCGCCCGCTGTTTACTATCTGCGAAGGCATGCTGGTGAGCGGTGCCCGCACCGCCCGGGAGGGGCCGCGAAGCCCGGGGGTTAGCGCGCGGGGCGCGATACGAACAGGGAGGCGGTCGCCTCCGCACCGAGCGGAATAATCGTGCTCCCGGAGACCACCGCGCCGCTCTCGTCCGTCTCGTGCAGGTTGCCGGAACCGGCACCCACCACGCTCACGTTCACCGCCTCGGAGAAGGGGGCGCCCTCCTCCACCTTGAGGCGCGCGCCGGGCACGAAGCCGTGGCCGTGCAGGTAGCGCAGCAGGCGCGGGTCGTCATCGTTAATGCGTTCGAGCATGACCGTCTCGCCCGGTTCGCACTGGCTCAGCGGCACGGTCTGTGGAAAGCTGATGCGACCGGAGGCATCCGGGATGGGGTCGCCGTGCGGGTCGCGGGTCGGGTGGCCGAGCAGCGTGTCGATGCGGTCCACCATGAAGTCGGATACCGCGTGTTCTAGAACCTCCGCCTCGTCGTGCACGCGGTCCCAGGTGTAGCCGAGCGTCTCCACGAGGAAGGTTTCGATGAGGCGGTGGCGGCGAATCATGGCCAGGGCGTAGGCGCGCCCAATCTCGGTGAGCTCGATGGCACCGTAGGGCTGATGCTCAATCAGGTCGGCGGCGGCCAGGCGCTTGAGGCCGTCAGAAATCGAAGAGATGCGCAGGCCCATGCGTTCGGCCAGCGCCGAGGCGGTGGCGGGGGTTTTGGTCCATTCTTCGAGGCGCCAAATCTCCTTGAGGTAGTTCTGGGTGCTGACGGAAAGTTCTGAGAGAGGCATAAAGATAAGTTTACCTTTTCTGCGGTTTTGCCTGCCGGGGCGGTCCGCCGGGTCTGAAGAATAGCCCGAAAATACAAAATCCCGCCCGGCCGTGAACCATCATGGCGAGACGGGATGTGCGGGATGCGCCGGCACCGCGTGTTCGGGCGGGCCGGCATCCCGGGGCTTACCGAGGCTTAGGCGGCGCGGCGGTGCGTGCGCTCGATGCGGGTCATCAGCTCGATGAGCGCGCCGCGGGCGGCCTGCTCTTCGTGCCAGAGGGAACGGACGAGGGTGCGGCTGACCGCCTGGGTGGTGATTCCCAGGGCGGTTGCGGCGGCCTTCTGCTGGCCGCGCACACCGGGTACAAGCAGGTTTACGACGCGCCACTCGGCGTCGGTGCGGTCGGCGCAGACGCGGTAGAGCAGGCGTGCGGAACCGGTGGCCAGCTCGGCGAGGTGGTGGTTGTCCGCGCTGATGCTGATGCAGCGGACGGGGGCGCCTCCCTGCGCCTCCTCGATGGCCAGGCGCGAGAATTCGAGGGCGTCACCGGTGCAGTCGGTGGTGCTGACGGCGCCGAGCGCCCCGGCGAAGCGGGGGATGTTGAGCTCGCCGATTCCGATGCCCACCCAGAAGCCGTTATCGCGGGCGGCCATCAGCGCCGCGTGCAGTGCATCGCTGGCCCGGTCGAAGGCGCCCTGAATCTCGTCAGGGTAGGTCTGGGCGAAGGCAACACGCGGGTTGAGCTTGGCGAGTTCGTCCGACAGTGCAGTGAGTGAGTGCTGTGCGGAACGTTGGATGAAAGTAAGAACGAACACCCTCTTATTATGCCGTAAAACCTTCAACGCCCAGCGTAAGGTTCGGCGTAATACCGGCAACACTCAAAACCCCTAAAATGCGCATTGATAAGGGGAATTATTGAAACGTTACACCGCGTGTAAAAATTATTGAAAGGATGTAGAACACCCCCGAAAAGAAAATAATTTTCATGCAAGTGCACGTTGAATTATTCGCTTTCGGGGGCGTTGAGTGGAGTTGATAGACGGCGCTACCACGGAACTACTGTGCGTTCGTTACCTGCGAGATATGCGGCAGCTGACGCAGCGGCTTCTGGAATACCATCACCACCAGCGACAGGAAAATGAACACCGCGTAGAACAGTGCCGTGTACGTAATACCCCAATCAACAATGAGGAAGCCTGCCAGCAGAACAGCCAGCGGGGTCAGCGCCATGTTCGGGATGCCCTGCACCGAGTGCACGCGACCGATCATGTGCTCCGGGGTGGATGCGTTAATGTACGCAATGATGCTCGAATTGAAGGAAGGGAGCACAATACCCGCCAGCACAATCAGCAGGCACACCGCCCACAGCATCGAATGAACCACCGGTAGCAACAGGTAGCAGGCCGACATGATGGCCAGGGAGGTGATACCGAGCGGGCCGAGCGCAAACTTCTCGGTCAGCGGGCCGACCAGGAACGAACCGAGCAGCACGCCCACGCCGAAGGCGCTCGCAAAGATGCCGATGAAGAGCGGATGTGCGCCCTCCAGTGTGTAGTAGTAGATGAAGGTGAGCGGAATACCGACCGTTCCAAAGTTCGCAAGCGTTGAAACGAACGCAATGGACACCAGTACCTTGTTCTTCAGGATGTACTCAAAACCGGCTTTTGAGTCCTGCCAGAAGCTGGTTTTCTCGCCTTCCTCCTCTTCCACGGGCTGCCGACTAGCCCCGTAGGTCTTGGGCGCGACGATGAACGCCAGCAGGTTAACGACCGCGTGAACGGCGGTCATGAGCACGGTCGAAAAGCCGATAATGATGCCCGCAACAGGGCCACCCAGTAGGTTGGCGGTGGACTCACGCGTCTCACCCATACCGGAGGCGTACCCCAGGTGCTCCTTGGGGACTACACGGGTAATGATGGACTGCTCGCTCGGGTAGTCGAAGGTTGAAATGATGGCGGCGAGAGAAATCGTGATCACCAAAACGTAAATGTTGGTGACGTTGAAAACGAGGTAGAGAAGAATCGCAACCCAGGACAGCGACTGGCCGATACAGGACAGCGCCAGGCACTTCGAGGGGCCGATTCTGTCAACCCATGTTCCGGATATCGCCCCGGCGCAGGTGGCGAGAACACCCGCGACAAAGAGGGTGATGCTCGCGGCCTCGGGGGAGCCGGTCAGCGCCAAAATAATGATGGGCGTGGTGATATAACTCATCGAGTCTGAGAGCTGGTTGGCTCCAATGGCGAAGAGAGTATTTCGAAAATCTCTATTCTTGAGTAGCTCGGTGTTGACACTCATGGGGGACCTCCACGATGGGGTTGGGTGTCGCGCGGCGTGCAATCCGTCGTGCGTAGTTCATTGTGCGCAATTCGTAGCGCGCAATTGTATGAGTGAATACCCCGACAGTCGGCTGTGCCTGCCTGTATTCGCTTGTTTTCGCTTGTGCCCGCCGGTCATGACGGGCCCGCCGGTTATCACGGGGTGGTTGAGGATGCACGGGGCGGCTCATCGGGAGCCCCCGCACAAGAAGTGTGTCGCGCGATACTTTAGATTCTATAAGAGATGTGAATCATATACATGAACGCTAGTTGAAAAACTTTCCTCATTTTGAGTATTGACATTAGGGTTAGTTTGACTATAATCCATTCTTGGTGCTTCCGCCCGGCTGAACCCGAATCAGGGCACGCCAAAGACACCCGCAACGCAGCGGGCGGGGGAGTGTAGAAGAGCGCAAAATAAGGGCCGCACTAGGGGCGCTACTCCACCAGGCCCGCGAAGCCCGACAGAGCCAGCACCTCCTCAACATCCTGCGGCACCGAACGCGCCACCCACGGCGAATGCACCAACACCGCCTGCCACTGACCGCGCGACACCGCCACATTCAAACGATTCGGCGACAGCACAAACCCGGCACCGCGCCCAGAATCAACCCGCGACGACGCCAACGACACCAACACTACCGCAGCCTCCTGACCCTGGAACTTATCCACTGTGCCCACACGCACGCCAGCACCCGAAGAATCCGCCAGACCAGCCGCAATCAGCGCCTCACGCACACAATCAACCTGCGCGTTATACGCCGCCACCACAATGCAATCCTCCGCCGCCAACGGGCGCGGCTCAGCACCAGTCGCCGGAACCCACTCACGACCCAACAACTCGCGCACGCAATCCACCACCGCCTGCGCCTCCTGCACGGAACGCACCGAACAGCCCGCATGCTCCACCGGATACGACACCACACCAGGCGCAACACCCTGCAGGGCGCGACCAGCCGTCGCCGCCGCGCTCGCCAACGCGCCATCATAAGACAGCCACGAAACTCGCTCGCACAACGCCGAATCCATGCGCCACGACTCACCCAAGAAATAGCCAAAACGAGGATCCAGCGCCGCCGCCCCGTCAGACAACCAGCCCAGTGCCGAAACATCCACCGGGTACGGGTGCACATCCGTCGACACCTGCGGCAACTGCTGCGGATCGCCCAGCAGCAGCACCGAACGCGCCGCACGAGCCGCCGCCGCCGTGTTCGTCAGCGAGAACTGGCCCGCCTCATCGACCACCAGCACGTCCAGCGACCCGGCGGGCACGCGACGCTCACTCACGTAATCCCACACCGTACCGCCAAATAGCAGGCCGCCTGCACCGGCAATCAGCTCCGTCAGCTCAGAATCAGACACCTCGGCCCACGGGGCGTCCGGAGTCACCGACTTGCCGCGCAGACGCACCGCGCGCGAAACATCAAAACCATCACGGGCGCAGCACGCCGACATGAGATTCTCAATCACCGCATGCGACTGAGCCACCACGCCCACCTTCGCACCCTCCGCCACCAGACGCGCAATCACATGCGAGGCGAGGAAGGTCTTACCCGCACCCGGAGGGCCCTGAACCGCCACATAGGAGCGGTCAAGGGCGCGAACCGCCGCGTGCACGGCATCCACCGTGGGTAGGGCAGAGCCCGGAAAATCAACCTCACGGGGTAGATTTTCTGTATTTTTAGCGTTCGAGGCGCCCTTCTTCAGGCGCGGTGCGCGGCGGAACAGCAGGTCCGCGGAGGCGCTCTCCACCCCCGTCAGCGAAGCCGCCGCCTCGACCACGCTCGGCAGGGCGCGGGACGAGGAGGGAACCTCTTCGGACTCGCTTGAAGCCCCGGAATCTTCGCCGGGCGCGGGGTCATTAAGCACGGGGTCGCTCGGCATGAGCGCGCCATCGAAAAGCAGTGCGTGCACATCGGCCTGCAGGGCCGCCTCAATCGTCGCCGTAGACACCGGATCGCCCGGACCAAGGCCCGAGGGCATGGCACGGTGCGGCTCATCCTTCACGCGGATGCGCTCCTGCAGAAGCACCTCCAGGAACTCGCCGGCCGACTCAGCGCCAGCCGACTCGCCGGACTCTGGGGCAGCCTCTTCGGGCTCCGCAGAACCCACGGATCCGGCACGGAAACCGCCCTGCGCCACCGCCAGCACACGCATGCCAAAGAAACCCGTCGCCGCCAACTCGGCGGGCACACGCTCACCCGGATTCGACGCGCGGAAATAGTTCACCTGCGACTCCATGCGGTCCAGCGCAATCTGCGGGCTCGACCCCGCCTCATACGCACAAAACACCGCACGGTCAGAGGGTGCAATCACCAGGCTCGGGTCGGCCTCAATCCGCGCGCGCAACAGACGCACCTGCGCGCCGCGCACACGATACCAGCCGGGGGCGTCCGGCACCTCGGTGGGCTCCTTCATGGCGGCGGCAAGCGCCTCCAAATCGGCGGGGGTGTTCAGAAGAGCATGCGCATGCTCCGCCGAAAGCACCTGCACCCGATCAAGGTACGCGTAATCGCGGCTCGCCACCCATGCCGTCGGGCCGTCCTCCAGGCGGCGAATGTGCTCACGCCAGAACGGGGCACGCTCGCGGCGGTGATAATTCGTCATGGACAGCAGCATCGCCGCCTCAAGCTCACCGGCACCCCAGCCGTGCTCCGCCGCGTGCTCCTCCAGGGAGGCGAGCTGGGCATCCAGCAGGCACTGCAGACGGTACTGTTCGCTGTCGTTCTCCACCGCGGCGGGCACCCGGTACATGACCGGGTGCTCCTCAGTTTCGGGATTCTCGGCGGTATCTTCGGCAGTGTCTTCGGTGACGAGTTCCGGGGTGTCGGTCGCGAGGGCAAGAGACGCCGCCGAGTTCAGGCACGCCGGGCACTCGTCGCAGGTCAGAAAATGCGGGATGCGCTCGGCAAGTTCCGCCGGTTCCGTGCCCTCGTTCAGCGCCTGGGTGAGCAGCAGGAGGCGCTGCTCCTGCAGGCGAATCAGCGGCAGAATACGCGCCGAATCAACCCGGTGAGGTTGAGGAACGGGGGAGTGGTGCTCCGGGGTCGCCGATTCGGACTCTGCACCGTACTCCTCAGCGCCGTATCCCTCAGTGCCGTGCTCCAGGTGGAGGTCGAGGCGCACGGCATTCTTGGTGTTCTCGACGCTCTTGGCGACCCCGGCGGCCAGCAGGTGCGCCGCCAGGGCACCGCGCAGCAACGCCCGATGCGCCGCCTCACCCAGGTGCGGGGTGCAGATAATTCGTGCGGTATTGCCTTCGGCGGTGCTGTCCGCGGGTGCACCGTTCGTGACTGCGTACTCCAGGCGGTCGAGTTCCACCGTGTAGGTCAGCCCCGCCGCGGAGGTTGCCGCCAGGGGCACCGGGTGCGCCTTACCGCCCGCATGCTCACCGGTGACCACCCCACCCTCGGTCAGTACTCGCAGGCACTCGCGGTACGCTTCGCGGGCGCGCTCAAGCTCCGACTCAGCCGGGCGCGCAGTCTGCTTCTGTGCACGTTCCCGAAGCTCGGTGTAGAGCCGCAGCTCGCAGGCTGAGGTTGCGGTCAGATCGGCGAGGGTGAAGGTAAGGTCCATGGTGGCTTTTCTGCTGGAGAAGAGGGAAATAGGACGGGCGTGAAACCCGCCGGGGGAGTGGGTGCGAATCCCGATTGGGAGGGCTTATTAGCACCCCGAGTCGCCCCTCGCCCCGAGAGGTTGATTTTCAGGTTTCACGTGAAACACTACAGAAAATCAACCTATCCAGGATGACTTAGGGGGATTTCGGGGTCGTCCGGGCACACCCGCTAGGACGTGGCACCCGCCGCGGGCGCCTCAGAAACCGGGGCACTCGCCCCTTCCGAAGCCGTCGCAGGCGCGGGGGTTAAAGCCGCCGCAGAGGCCCCCGCAGAAGCATTGGTGGACGCACTCGGCGCGCTCGAACGGTCCGCAATCGCGGCGGCCGCAGCGTCCACGCGCTCCTTTGCCGCGGGCAGGGCCTCCGCCCCGCCCAGGTCGTTCAGAATAATCGCAAAGATCAGGCGCGTGCCGTCCGGGCGGGTCGCCACGCCACACAGCGAGGACACCGTGTAGAGGGTGCCCGTCTTGGCGCGCACAAAGCCGCGCGCGTGCACCGAATTCGCCGCCGCAAAACGATCGGCCAGGGTTCCGCTGTCGCCCGCGAGCGGGAAGGCCTGCATGAGCTGCTCGGCGCGCTCATCGGCGTTGAGCAGGGCCACGGTCTGCACCAGGGTTCGGGCGGTCACGCGGTCCGTCAGGGACATGCCGCACACGTCGGCCTGCACCAGGTTTTCCACGGTCACGCCGGCATCCGTGAGCGTCTGCCGTACCGTCTGCTGGGCGGCCTCGGCGCTACCCTCCCTGCCCGCGGCGATGGCGGCGTAGCGTCCCAGCACCTCGGCCAGGGCGTTATCGGATTCGAGCATCATGTGCTGCGCCTGCTCGAACAGGGTGGCCGACTCCACCGACCCCACCTCGGTCGCCCCGGTGGGCGCGGTCGCGCGCTCGGCCAGGGTGAAGCTCAGGCCCGACTCCTTGCCGGCGGTGTTGAGCGCATCCACGAACGCCTGCTGGGCGGCCACGGCAGCGTCCTCCGGACGCACCGGGTTACTTGCGGTCGACTTGCCCGGCACCGTGTGCGATTCGAGCGCAATCGGGTGGATGGGGGTAATCTGCCCGCTGGACACGTCGCCCTCCTCCCAGCCGGGGTTGACGCTCGGGCCGGTGAAGAGCGCGGTGTCCAGGTAGACGGGCATGGCGCCGGTCGGCTTATCGCCCGCGGCAACGGCCTTGACCGTCTGCTCGGCAAGGGTGGCCAGGCCGGCCCGCCCCACGACCTGCTTCGGGTCGGAGGCCCCCGCACCCAGCAGGGAGTCGCCTCCGGCCACGAGGTACAGCGCATCGCCCTGGCGCACCGCGCGGGTGGTCAGGTGGCCCTGCAGGTTGGCGTGACGGCTCAGGGTGAAGAAGGTCAGAATCTTGAAGGTGGAGGCGGGCACGCGCGCGGCATCGGCGTTGGCGGCGTAGAGGTCGCCCGGCGCGGTGGTCGCGCCCGTACCGGTGAGGCCGCCGTCCAGGCCGGTCACGAGGATGCTGTACTGCGGGTAGGTGCCGTCGGCAAATAGCTTGTCGAGGCTGGAACGCAGGCGCTCGGCATCCTCTGCGTTCAGCGCGGGTGCGAGGCTCGGGGTGGCGCTTGCGGAGGCGGTAGCCGGCTCGCTGGCGGTGCCGGATGCGCTTCCCGAGGGGCTTGCGGATTCTTCGGGGCGCTTCTGGTCCACGGCCGCCGATCCGCAGGCGGTCAGCAGGAACATGCCGCCGAGAGTGAGGGCGGCTCGGCGGGTGAGGGGTCGGCCGGCGTGAGGGCGGCCGGGGGGCTGTGCGTGAGGATTGAAGGAGGGCATCCTTCGAGCATAGCGGCAGGGCACGCCGGGTATCGAATTGGGGCGTTACCTACGCCGCCCCGTTTTGCCCCCGTAATACGCGGTTTCGGCACGTGCGAACGGGTTACAATGGGTGAGTTCAACACCTAGCTTTCGCACCCGTGCGCCGATGTCGCCGCGAAAGTGACCTTAACTCACGAGAAAGAAGGTTCCGATGGAACTCGACGTCACTATTGAAATCCCCCGCGGCTCCCGCGTGAAGTACGAAGTGGACCACGAGACCGGCCGCCTGCGCCTGGACCGCGTGCTGTTCACCTCCATGCAGTACCCCACCGCTTACGGTTACTTCGAGAACACCCTGGGTGAGGACGGCGACCCGCTGGACGCCATGCTGATTCTGGATGTTGACGTTGTTCCCGGCGTGCTGGTTGAGGCTCGCCCCGTTGCAGTGTTCAACATGACCGACGAGGCCGGCGGCGACGCTAAGGTTCTGTGCGTTCCCACCGACAAGCGCTACGACCACATCAAGTCCCTGGCTGATGTTCCCGAGCAGCTGAAGGCTGAGATTCAGCACTTCTTCGAGCGTTATAAGGACCTGGAGCCCGGCAAGTGGGTTAAGGGCGAGGGCTGGGAAGACCTGGCTGCTGCCGAGAAGATGGTCCAGGAGGCTATCGACCGTTTCGCAGCTGAGGGTCACTAAGCTGCCGCGTCGTTAGGCGCATTAGGTTTTTGGAAGGGGCGTGTTTCCCGTATCTGGTTCGTGCGAGTTTTCGTACGTGCTGGAGACGGTGGGCACGCCCCCTTTTACTGTGTTCCTTGGCTGTGTTCGGAGGTTCCGTGGAAGGGTATGTAACCGAACTATTCTTCGGAAAACAGCCTCAGAGTACCTCTGGGAGTGCTAATATGGGCATATTACGAAGAATACTTCGTATAACCTGAGGTTCTGCAGCGGTGAGGAGGAAACCCCCATGGCATTCGACGCAACGGGGTTCGCACAAGAATTTGGTGCGCAGGTTCGCGCCGTCCGCAAGTACGAAAAAATCACCCAAATGGAGTTGGCGTGGATGGTCGGGCTCAGCGATAAAACAATCCGCGATATTGAGCGTGGGCTACCCGGCCCGTCAATTGGTGCGGTCCTCAAAGTCGCCCAAGAGCTCGGCATTGAGCTAACTATTGCCAACCCCCTCACCTAACCCCTCCCGCACACTGCGATAGAAAACAGAACCTGGAGAAAAGCCATGACAGATGAACTTATGGCAGATGTCTATAAAGATGGTGTTCTCGCCGCATACTTGAGGCGAGACGCCAACGGGCTGATTCATTTCACCTACCGGGCAGATTATAAAGGGCCAGCAATTGCCACGAGCCTGCCTTTAAACGCGGAATATACCGCAGAATCAATTCCGCCTTTCTTTCAGAATCTTTTGCCTGAAGGCTATAGGCTCGACGTCGTTAGTTCCGAGAAAAAAATCAGCAAAAATAACACTCTGGGCTTGTTGCTGGTGATTGGTTCTGACGTTCCAGGAGATGTGCAAATTATTGAGCACGGGCGGGAACTGTACACCGCTCCTGCCGCATTGGTGAACAACCCTGAGGTCGTTTCCTTTGCGGAACTTATGGGCACGGTTGACCGCCGAGGACTGCCTGGCGTTCAAGAAAAGCTGAGCGCCGTCATGAAAACCCTGCCCGTGCATTGGACGGGCGCTGGCTACGATGCGCTTCTGAAAATTAGCCCGCAACGCATGCCTGGGCTTGTGGAAAACGAAGCTGCCCACCTCACCGCAGCCGCACTCATGGGGATTCCTGTAGCTCAGCATGAGCTTGTCTATGATCGAGACGGCGTATCAGGTTTGATGGTCTCCCGTTTCGACCGAACACCCTCTGGGGGACGCATCGCTATGGAGGATGGCGCACAGATTTTGGGTGTTCCTTCGGGTGAGAAATACACGGAAGATAATCCTGCTGTGACAACAGAAAGTGTCATTCAAGCAATGGTGAAGCTTGCTGCTTCCCCTGCTATTGCCCGCAGGAATCTTTACATGCATTTTCTCTACGCTTGGCTGACCGGCAATGGGGACCTGCACGCAAAAAATATCTCGCTCCTCAAGGGACGCCGTGGATGGGAAGTAGCTCCTATCTACGACATCCCCTGTTCGCTCGTGCACATTAAATCTCTATCCATGGCGCTTAGCGTTAACGGAAAAGATAATTCGAATCCCGGTGACGGTTCGCCGCCCGAAGATTGGAAGATTACTGTTGACGATTGGCTTGCTCTCGCAGAGACTATCGGTCTTCCGCCTAAGGTGCAGAAAGACGCTCTAACTCGTGCTCTCAAAGCGGCTCGAGCAGTTCGCTGGCCCACAGACCGAGCCGCCCCGGGATATGTTTTCAACTCGAATGCCTCACCGTTTAAGGCCATGCAGAAAGAGTTGGAACGCCGCCAGGACGAGTTAGAAGAGTACCTTCATACGCGCTCCTAAGGCTTCTGACTTCTTGAGCCTTCGTTATTTCTAAATTCTCTTCGTGAAGTATCTATGTACATAGATACTTCGCAATTTCTATAAAGGAACCACCATGCAGAATGGACGCGCAGGACGCCTGCATCCGGCCGTCGGCACCGCCCGCCGACACCTCGCCGCCGCCCTCGAAAAGCTCCTCGGCGCCGGAAGCATCAAAGCCACCGGACGCTCCCGCACCAGCCGCACCGCACCCGAGCCGGACGCCGCCGACCTGCCCCTGCTCCTGGTCGCCTGCAGCGGCGGCCCGGATTCCCTCGCGCTGGCCGCCATCGCCGCGCACTTCGCCCGCCGCGGCGATGTGCGCGTGGGCGCCGTCATCGTCGATCACGGCCTGCAGGAAGACTCCACCGCGGTCGCCGCGCAGACCGCGCAGACCCTCACCGACCTGGGGCTTCACCCCGTCATCACCGAAAAGGTACAGGTTCCCGTCGGCAACATGGGCCCCGAAATGGCGGCACGCACCGCCCGCTACGCCGCCTTCAAGAAGGTTGTTGAGGCGACCGGCGCCCGCGCCGTGCTCCTCGGCCACACCCTCGACGACCAGGCGGAAACCGTGCTGCTCGGCCTGAGCCGCGGCTCCGGCACGCGCTCCCTGGCGGGCATGCCGCCCGTGCGCGTCGAAGGGGGCGTCACCTACCTGCGGCCCTTCCTCGGCCTGCGCCGCGCCGACATGCTCGATATCTGCGAGGCCGAAACCCTCACCCCCTGGATTGACCCGACCAACACCGACGAAACCCTCATGCGTGCCCGCATCCGCCACAGCGTGCTGCCCTACTTGGAGGAGCACCTCGGTGGGGACGTGGCCCGCTCCCTGGCCCGTACCGCCGCGGTGGCCGGCCCGGATGCAGACTACCTCGACGAGCAGGCTCGCGAAGCCTTCGAACGGGTGCTACTACCCGCCGGAACCGCCGTGCGCGGCATCGAGCGCGAGGATGCCGTGCTGCTAGACCGTGCGCAGGTGGCGGCGCTGCATCCGGCGCTGCGCCTGCGCGTGCTTGCCGCCGCCTGCAAGGCCGCCGGGGGAGAGAACCCCGGCTTCGAGCGACTGCAGGCGCTGGACTCCTTCACCGCCGAATATGCGGTAGCTGGGCCCGTTCAGATGCCCGGCCACGTGAGCGCCTACCGCCGCCGCAGGGTTGCGCACCCGGTGACCGGTGAACGCGTGGATGCGCTGGTCCTCGTGCCCACCCGCGGGTAGCCACCGCTCCGCTACCGGGGCTTCGGGGCCGGTCGCCGCAAACCTGCCGCCCGGCCCGCATATAGTGCCCCCACGTGCGGATTCGGCTATTGCACACGCCTCGAATCGGGCTCCCCGCGGGTGCGCGAGGGGCTGGTGAGGTGCGCCGAAGCACGTTTTTAAGTCATACTTAAAGCGAACACCATCCACATTGTCCGGTGCGGGGTGCCCGCCAGCGAGCGGTCTGCGCCCTCCCGGAGGCGCAGTAGCGTCCAAATATACGAAGGAATTATCGTGCAGGCTATCGACGTGAAGGACGATATCAAGAACGTACTCTTCACCAAGGAAGAGATCAATGCGAAGGTCGCCGAGCTGGCGGCTCGCATCGACGAAGACTACGCCGGCAAGGACGTGCTGCTCGTGGGCGTGCTGAAGGGCGCCATCATGGTGATGGCTGACCTCTCCCGCGCGCTGAAGGGCCACTACACCATGGACTGGATGGCTGTCTCCTCCTACGGTTCCGGCACCAAGTCCTCCGGCGTGGTTCGCATCCTGAAGGACCTGGACACCGACCTGGTCGGCCGCGACGTGCTGATTGTTGAGGACATCATCGACTCCGGCCTGACCCTGGCCTGGCTGCAGCAGAACCTGATTTCTCGCGGCGCCGCAACCGTTGAGATTTGCGCCCTGCTGCGCAAGCCCAAGGTCGTCAAGGCCGACGTCAACGTCAAGTACGTTGGCTGGGACATCGAGCCCGAGTTCGTGGTCGGTTACGGTCTGGACTTCGCCGAGAAGTACCGCAACCTGGACTGCATCGCAACCCTGCACCCGCACGTGTACTCCTAAACTTCATCGTCGGCACCCGAAACGCCGATACACGCCCCGCCTCCCGCCGTTTGTGCGGGGGCGGGGCGTTCCCGTACCCGCACGCGGGATGGCTGAGGGAGGGTTCCATCCTTTAGCCCGCAGGTGAAATAGAGAAGAAGGGTGCCTGGCCCCCGGCCGCGGTAGGGTACATTTAAGGTTGCATCGTTGGGTGTTCCGGCACGAAAATGCCGCAGCCCCAACGGGTTACAGCCGCAACGTAAGGACAAAGCATTGGCGCAAACCCCCAATACTCCGCAGAAGGGCACGGATAGCTTTCTGAAGAAGCTCATCAACGGCCCCTGGTTCTGGCCGGGCGCAATTGCCGTGGTCATGCTGGCGTTCTTCATGAGCTCCCTCTTCACCCAGACCTCGCGTCAGGTGGACACGAACGTGGGTATTCAGCTGCTTAACGACCACCAGGTCAAGAGCGCGAAGATTTACGACGGTGATCAGCGCGTGGAGCTGCAGCTCAAGGAGGACTACAAGAAGGGCAACGACAACTACGGTAAGTCGGTGAACTTCTACTACGTGCAGCCCCGCTCCGAGGACGTGGTCAAGGCCATGAACTCCGCCGAGCTGGAAAGCTACACGGACCAGCCGGTTGAGCACAGCTTCCTGGGCTCCCTGGTGTCCCTGCTCCTGCCGATTCTGCTCTTTGGTGTGCTGTTCTGGTTCCTGATGGGACGCGTCGGAGGCGGCTCCTCCGTGATGAGCTTCTCCAAGTCCCGCGCGAAGAAGTTCACCAAAGACAAGCCGGATGTGCGCTTCAGCGACGTTGCCGGCGTGGACGAGGCGCTCGCCGAACTGGAAGAGGTCCGCGAGTTCCTGGCTGAACCCGAGAAGTTCACCCGCCTGGGTGCAAAGATTCCCAAGGGCGTGCTGCTGTACGGCCCTCCCGGCACCGGTAAGACCCTGCTCGCCAAGGCTGTGGCGGGCGAGGCCGGCGTGCCCTTCTACTCGATTTCCGGCTCCGACTTCGTTGAAATGTTCGTGGGCGTGGGTGCCTCCCGCGTGCGCGACCTGTTCAAGGAAGCGAAGAGCGACCCCGCCGCCATCGTCTTCGTCGACGAGATTGACGCCGTTGGCCGCCGCCGCGGCGTCGGCATGGGTGGCGGTAACGACGAGCGCGAGCAGACCCTGAACCAGCTGTTGGTTGAGATGGACGGCTTCGACGGCAACTCGAACGTCATCGTCATTGCGGCAACGAACCGCCCCGACGTGCTCGACCCGGCGCTACTGCGTCCCGGTCGTTTCGACCGCCAGATTGGTGTGGACGCCCCCGACATGAAGGGCCGCGAGCAGATTCTGCGCGTGCACGCCGCGGGTAAGCCCATTGCCAACACCGTGGACCTGGCGCAGGTTGCGAAGCGCACCCCCGGCTTCACCGGTGCCGACCTGGCGAACGTCATGAACGAGGCGGCCCTGCTGACCGCCCGCGATAACGGCAACGTGATTGACGACCGCGCCATCGACGAGGCTATCGACCGTGTGATGGCCGGCCCGCAGCGTTCCTCGCGCATCATGAACGAGCACGATCGCAAGGTCACCGCCTACCACGAGGGCGGCCACGCCCTGGTCGCGGCGGCACTGCGCAACTCCGCCCCCGTCACCAAGATTACGATTCTTCCGCGCGGCCGCGCCCTGGGTTACACCATGGTCATGCCGCAGGACGACAAGTACTCCACGACCCGCCACGAGCTGCTCGACCAGATGGCCTACGCGATGGGTGGCCGTGCGGCTGAGGAGATCGTCTTCCACGACCCCTCGACCGGCGCGTCCAACGATATTCAGAAGGCAACCGACACCGCCCGCAAGATGGTCACCGATTACGGCATGAGCTCCGTGATTGGTTCCGTGAAGCTTGGCGGCGAGGACACCGAGCCGTTCCTCGGCGGCGGGGGCGCTTCGGCCCGCAACTACTCGGATGAGACTGCGGCCAAGGTGGACGCTGAGATTCGTGCCCTGCTGGAGCAGGCGCACGATGAGGCGTTCGCGATTCTGCTGGAGAACCGCGACGTGCTGGACCGCCTGGCCTTCGCCCTGCTCGAGAAGGAAACCCTGCTCGAGCACGAGATTGCCGAGATCTTCAAGGACGTTCGCAAGCGCCCTGAGCGCGAGTACTGGTACTCCAAGCCGACCCGCGAGCGCACCGACATTCCGCCGGTGAAGGCTCCGAGCGAGCTGGCTCAGGAGGCGCAGAAGGCCGAAGCTTCGGCTGCTCCTGCAACCCCGGCTGCCCCCGCGGCACCTGCCCCGCAGGCACCGACTCAGCCCGTTCAGCAGGCACCCCAGGCCCCGGTAGCACCGGCGGCCGACCCGGACGCCGATCCGACCGTCGCAATGCCGCCGCAGCAGTACCCGAACTACCCCGTGCCTCCGGTACAACGCCCGGAGAATGGCACCCCGAACCAGAATGGAGCTGAGAATGAGCGAGGCTAAGACCGCCGTCGACCAGCCGCGTATTGAGGCGGCTGTGCGCGAGATTCTGCTCGCAATCGGTGAGGACCCGGACCGCGACGGCCTGCAGCAGACCCCGGCCCGCGTGGCGCGTGCCTACGCGGAGTTCTTCTCGGGCCTGCACCAGGACGCCGGCGAGATTCTGGGTACGACCTTCGATATCGCCCACTCCGAGATGGTGCTCGTGAAGGACATCCCGTTCTACTCGACCTGTGAGCACCACCTGGTGCCCTTCCACGGCGTGGCGCACGTGGGTTACATCCCGGGCCCGGATGGCAAGGTCACCGGCCTGAGCAAGCTCGCCCGCGTGGTGGAGATGTACGCCCGCCGCCCGCAGGTGCAGGAGCGTCTGACCACCCAGGTGGTGGAGGCTCTGGAGGAGCACCTGAACCCGCGCGGCGCCATAGTGGTGATTGAGGCCGAGCACATGTGCATGTCGATGCGCGGCGTGCGCAAGCCGGGCGCGAAGACCGTGACTAGCGCGGTACGCGGCGCGCTCATGAACACCGCAACTCGTGCGGAGGCGATGAGCCTGATCTTCTCGCAGCGCTAAGCAGGTGGGATGAGCATATAGCTATATGACAGGGGGCAGGATTCTAAGGAATCCTGCCCCCTGCGTTGTGTGGTCGTATTTGTTGGGCTGTATGACGAGAGCCCTTGCGTGAAGAGCACTTGAGAATGTAAAGTTGTTACCACTAGAACCGGCACCACTCCTTCGGGAGTACAGGACCGGTCTTCTTTTTTATCTTCAGTAGATTCGGATCTTGTTACGGTGCGGGAAGTTAAAGAATTTAAAAGCTACGGTGAGCAACTAGCCATACTCGAAGGACGAGGGATGGCGATAGAAAATCGTGAAGAAGCGATTGAATCCCTCGCCAAGGTTAATTACTACCGTCTTAGCGGATATTGGCATGCCCTACGCCAGACTGAGCGTGATGCGTCTGGAGAGACTACCCCGGTTGACCAATTTAGAGAAGGGGTACGTTTTGACGACGTTGTAGCTCTTTATGAGTACGACCGGCGTCTGCGCTCTATTGCACTTCCTCATTTATCCCAGCTTGAAGTGTATCTACGAGCTAGGCTGGGGTATCTACTGGGAGAGATTGACCCCCTAATTCATGAGAAGGAAAATCTATTAGATGTAGCTCCTGCGAGGAGAGAAATTTGGAATAAGTTTGTTCAGATTTGTGGTGACTCTCTTCAGCGTTCTAAGGAAGATTTCGCTGTACATCACATAGAACAATACGATGGTAAAGTCCCCGTATGGGTGCTGGTAGAGGTTCTAGACCTGGGAGCCTTGCAGACTCTATATATGCTTTCCCCGAGAAGAGTCCGTGGTCAGATAGCACAGGATATGAACTGTACCAATCCGCAGCTTGGAAGCTGGATACGTTCGTTGAGAGGGATTCGGAATATCTGTGCTCATCAGGCGCGGCTGTATAACAGGGTGCACTCCAAAGTTCTTCTACCTAGGGCAACATCGGGTGGAAGGGTTGAGAGTCCTGAAATCCGTGAGGTTATTGACCTGTTCGGTGTTCCTCAGAATGAAGAAAACCACGAAATGCGTAAGACCTTCGGTATGCTCACCCTCCTCAAATATCTGATGGACCAGGGTGGAATCGGGGACACGGAATCTCTGACGCAGATTCTGAAGGAACGTCCTAATATTTCCGTTCCTGGGGTTGATATCTCTCGGGCAATGGGTATACCGCAAGGTTGGGAAGAAACCCGTTTGTGGAGCTAAAATCTCACAGATTATAGACACGCTAAAGGGGGCGGAGGTTTTCACCTCCGCCCCTTTAGTCGTGCGGTTGTGGCCCTCGGGGCCGCCGATGCTTAGCGCCGTTCCGGGCCTTTAGAAGGCTCGAAGAGCCTTAGCCCTCGTTCTTGTTGTCCCAGCCCAGTGCGAGGGTCACGATCAGGCCCAGGGCGATGAAGCCGCAGCCGGTTGCAGAACCGAAAGCAATCCAGCGGACCGCGGGAGCGTTCTCGGCCAGAACAATAACGAACAGCGAAGCAATCGCGATCAGGGACAAAATCCACGCGCCGGTCTTCAAATTCACGATGAGTCACTTCCTAGAGTATGTATGTGTATGAGGTGCCCAACCCACACCGCTGTGACGCGGGCAGAGCATACCCTCCCAGGATACCCCCAAATCGGTATGCCATATGCAAATATGGCGCGCTGTGTCATTCGGCAGATTCGGTAGGATTAAAACCATGACCGAAGACACCGCCCCCCACCCCGCTGCCGCACCCCTGCCCTGCGATGCGCTCGCCGCCGAACGCACCCTCATCATGGGCATCCTGAACGTCACCCCCGACTCCTTCAGCGACGGCGGCCAGCACTACACCGCCACCGACGCCATCGCCCATGCCGCCCGCATGATTGCCGAGGGCGCCTCCATCATCGACATTGGCGGTGAGTCCACCCGCCCCGGTGCCGTGCGCATCAGCGTGGAGGAGGAACAGCGCCGCATCCTGCCCGTCATCGAGGCAGTCGCGCAGATGGGCACCACCATCAGCGTGGACACCATGAACCCGCAGACCGCCCGCGCCGCCATCGCCGCCGGTGCCCACATCATCAACGACGTGTCCGGCCTGAACGTAAGCGATGAAATGATTGAAACCGCCGCCGAGCTGCAGGTGCCGTACATCCTGATGCACGCCCGCGGCACCTCCCAGACCATGAACGGCCTGGCGGAGTACCCGCGCGGCGTGGTCACCGAGGTCGTCGAGGAGCTGACCGGACTGCGCGAGCGCCTGCTGGCCGCCGGCGTGCTGCCGCAGAACCTGATTCTTGACCCGGGCCTGGGCTTCGCGAAGGGCGGCGTGCAGGACTGGGAGCTGCTCGCCGCCGTTGACGAGCTGCAGGGCCTGGGCCACCGCCTGCTCATTGCCGGTTCCCGCAAGCGTTTTATCGCCAACGCCCTGACCGCGGCGGATGCGGCCCTGGCCGAGCGTCTGAAGGCGACCGGCTTCACCGCAACCGATGCGGGTGAGGCTGAGCGCGAGCTGTGGCAGTCGCTGTCGGAGCCGCGCCCGGCCGAGCATCGCGCGGCAGCCTCCGCGGCGGTGACCGCCCTGGTGGCCGCCCGCGGCGTGTGGGCGGTGCGCGTGCACGACGTGCCCGCTAGCGTGGACGCGGTGACTATTGCCTCCGCGCTGCGCGCCGTCATGTAGGTACCGCCCCCCCTATGCGCCTCACGGGGCTCGGCTCACGCGCCGGGTACCCGCTACAACCAACCACTGAGGAGACTCCATGCCGAATTCGGCCTACGCCCACCACGACCGCATCACGCTTAGTGGCATCACCGCCGTGGGTTTCCACGGCGTTCTCGACTTTGAGAAGCGTGACGGTCAGCCCTTCACCGTCGACGCGACGCTCTACACCGACTTCGCGGACGCCGCCGCGGGGGATGACCTGGAAAAGACCACGAACTACGCGCAGGTGGCCGAGCTGATTCACCAAAAAATCGTCTTCGGCTCGCTTGACCTGATCGAGACGCTCGCCGTGCGGATTGCCGAGGGGATTCTCTCCGAGTTCGCGCGGATCGACGCGGTGGAGGTGAAGGTCTCCAAGCCGCAGGCCCCCATCACCGTTCCCTTCGAGAACGTGGCGGTGAGCGTGTTCCGCGAGCGTATTCCCGAGTCCCTGCAGGCCGCCATGCCCGGTACCGAAGGGAGGTGCTAACGATGCCGCTCAGGCCGCTTTCCGCCCATCGCGCCGTGCTGGCGCTGGGCTCAAATCTGGGCGAGAGCGAGAGCACCATTGAGCGTGCCGTCGTCGACCTTCGGGAGGCGGGCGTGCGCATCCTGCGGGTCTCGCCGCTGTACCGTACCGCTCCGGTGGGTGGGCCGGAGGGTCAGCCGGACTACGTGAATGCCGTGATTGAGGTGTCGACCGAGCTGAGCCCCTACGAGCTGCTGAAGCTGTGCAACGCGGTGGAGGCGGCGCATTACCGCGAGCGCCTGGTGCGCTGGGGCCCGCGCACCCTCGATATTGACGTGATTGACTACGAGGGTACCGTCTCTGATGACCCGGTGCTGACTCTGCCGCACCCGCGCGCGCACGAGCGGGCTTTTGTGCTGACGCCGTGGGCGCGTATGGATCCGGAGGCGCGTCTGCTGGTGGCGCGCAGCGAGGAGGGCGCCGTGACCTACGTGCCGGTGAGCGTAGCGGAGCTTTCCCGCGACCTCAACCTGACCCACGAGGATGCCGGCGAGGACGCAATTCGTTATATGCGTGAAATGAACCTGTCCGTTGGCCCCTAAGTGTGGCACTCTGGAAGGTAGAGGAATCGACCGAAAGGAAACACCATGAAACCCCTCCGGTATTCGGCGGTGCTCTGGACGGCGATAGGCGCCGCGGCGCTGACCGTGCTGGTGAACGCGGTGCTGGTGAACGCCGGTCATAGCGAGCTGCATTTCTCGTGGATGCTCGGGCTGGTGTGCCTGCTCGTGGCCGCCGGCGCGGTGTGGCTGGGGGTGCAGGTGGCGCGGTATCGCCGTATTCGGACGCGCGAGAAGGCACCGCACATGGGCCCGATTCTGGCTGCGCGTGCCCTGGCCTATGCGCAGGGTTCGATTCTGACGGGTTCCCTGCTGACGGGTGTGTGTGCCGCAATCTTTGGTTTTCACCTGACGGTGGCGCCTGCCCGCGGTCTGTCTGCGCTTTTCTGGCAGGTCGTGGTGAACCTGGTCTGTAGCGTTGCACTGCTGGCGGCCGGCCTGTGGGCGCAGCATTGTTGTCGTATTCCGCCGGGGGAGGACGAGGACGATTCTCCCTCCGGTTCCGTGAAGTCGCGAGAGGGAGGAACCTATGCCGGCTCCTAAATCGAACAATTATTCTCAGAATCCCATGCCGCAGGGCGGCGGCCCGGGACAGAACCCCGCGCAGGGCGCGCCGACTGCACGACCCGCCGGGGTCTCCCTGGGCCTGCCCGGCGTGGGCGGGCCTGCACCCCGGCAGGCCGCACCCGACCCGCAGTGGCAGCCCGCGGCCCCCGGCTACCTGAAGGTTCGCTTCATCCACACCGTGGCCGCGTTCGTGCCGGTGCTGCTGGTGGGGCTGGGCCTGGATGCACTCGCGGTTCTGACCGACGGACCCCTGTGGATGCGCATCCTGGGCGTGCTGGTGGCTCTCGTTGCGGTGTTCTGGGGCGGCTGGTGGCTGCTCACCACCCCGCGCCGCACCCGCGCCCTGGCCTACGCGCTGGAGAGCAACCACCTCATGACCCGCCGCGGCCTGGTTTTCCGCAGCATCACTTCGATTCCGTACGGGCGCATCCAGTACGTTGACGTCGATTCGGGACCGCTCGAGCGTCTCAGCGGGGTGTCGCGTCTGACGGTGCGCACCGCCGGTGAGGCCGCCGGCACGGTTGTGGTGTACGGCGTCCCGAACGACATCGTGGATGCGGTCCGCGCCGAGCTGGTGCGCCGCGCCGATGAGCGAATGGCGGCCCTGTAATGAGCGCGCCCGTTCCGAACAATAACGTCCCGAGCGGTAGCGCGCCGGGCGGCCAGGGTGTGGGCGGCCCCGGCGGTCCGCAGGAACAGACGTGGTGGCGCGCCGATATCCGCACGTTCATCATGAATCTGTGGTTCATTATTCTGCTGGCCTTCGGCTTCTTTCAGAGCATCATTCTGAATATTCTGACCACCCCGCCGAACGAGTGGGGCACGCGCCTGACGCAGGTGTTCAACGAGGACGACAGCTATTTCAGCGCGACGTATTCGCAGCTGATTGGCTTCGTCGTTCTGGTGCTGATTCTGTTTGCTGGCTCGCTTCAATGGTGGTTCACCCGCTATCACCTGGATGAGCTGGCGATTCACCGCCGCAGCGGTATCTTCTTCAAGAAGGAGCGCACGATCCGCCTGGAGAGCGTGCAGAGCGTGGATATTTCCCGCCCGCTGGTGGTGCGCCTGCTGGGCCTGTCGGAGCTGCGTTTCGAGGTTGCGGACGGCTCCGGCGAGGCGCTGCACATCAAGTACCTGTCGCGGGCGAAGGCCACCCGGTTGCGTCATGCGGCTCTGCAGAGCATCTCGATTCTGCGGGCTCAGGGCAGGGGAGCCCGGGTCGGCTACCGGTCGGATGCGCCGCTCCCCTCGGGCGCGGCTTCCTCTGCCCCCTCGGCTCAGCCTGCATCCCCGGCTCAGCCTGCTCCCTCGATTCAGTCCGGTGCGCCCCGGCCCGGCGTATCCCAGTCCAGCGTGCCCCAGCCCGGCGTCTCGCAGCCTCATCCTGCGCAGTCCGACTCGGCTCCCGCGGCCTACCCCGCCGCTTCGCCCGCTCCGGCCGGAAACTTCCCCGAACCCGGTAACCCCGAGGGTGCGGTGGCCTTCCGCATCTCGACCGGCACCCTCATCATGTCGATTCTGCTGGAGAACCTCGTGTGGGTTATCCCGCTGGTCATCGTCATGGGTATGGGCGCAATTATCACGGCAATTTTCAGTGGAATCAGCCCGCTGTACATCCCGATGTTTGCCCTCCCGAGCCTCGGCGCGCCGCTCATCGGTTACGCGGGTGCGCTGTGGACCCGCTTCGATAACTCCGCGCGGTTCAGGATTTATTGCGGTGACCGCGGGGCCCTCACCCTGCGCTACGGCTTCACCGGAACCCACACGCAGAACGTGCTGCCGGAGCGCGTGCAGGCGGTTCAGGTTGAGCAGTCGATTCTCTGGAAGATGTTCGGTTGGTACCGCATCAAGATGACCATCGCCGGCGTGGGTATCGACAGGCCCGATCAGGGCGGGCTGACCCGCAACGTGGCCCTGCCGGTGGGCAATGCACGCGAGACCGCCGCGGTGCTGCGTCTGCTCCTGCCGGGGCTGGACGAGCAGCAGGCGCAGGTGCTCATGGCCGCGGCGCGCAGCTCCCAGAAGCGACAGGTGCCCGGTGCCCCGCAGATGCTGCAGGTGCCGTCCACGGCCCGCTGGCTTGACCCGCTCACCCTGCACGTTAAGGGCCTGACCAGCATTAACGTCTCTGCGCAGGGGGCTCAGAGCCCCGCCTCCTCGCGCCCTGACGCGAACATCGAGGAGCACGCCCGCGGCGATCTGCTGCTGATCCGTAACGGCTTCTTGGTGCGCAGGCTGTCGGTGTTGCCGGTGCGGCGCGTGCTGGGCGTGCGCTGGACCCAGGGCCCGCTCGAGCGTGCGTGCGGATGCGCCACCCTGCGCTTCGACGTTGCGAAGGGCCCGGTGAGCACCACCATGAAGCACCTGCCGCCGCGCACGAGCCTGATTATCGCTTCGACCCTCACGGAGCGCCTGGAGGGTACCCGCGCCTACTACCGCGTGCCCGAGGCGCGTTAGCGCCGGAACCTCAACCGGCAAGGCCCGCCCGCACCACTCGGTGCGGGCGGGCCTCGCGACGTCTGCGCCGCCTCAGCGGCTCTCCACCACCCGACGCGCGGCCGGGTTATCCACAGGCGTAAACCAGCCGGAGGCGCCGCCCGGTGCGGGCGAATATACTTAAGAACCGTGGTACACCATTCAAAACCCGCCCGTTTGGGCATCGGAATCATTTCAGCCGGGAAGGCTGGCGCCGTCCTCGGCGCGGCCCTGCGCGCCTGCGAGCACACGATTGTGGGTGTTCACGCGGTGTCCGAGGCCTCCCGGGAGCGCGCCGCGATGCTGCTCCCCGATGTGCCGCTGCTTCCGGTGGAACAGATTGCCGAACGGAGCGAACTGCTGATTCTGGCCGTCCCCGACGACGAGCTGCCGGGCCTCATCACCTACCTGGCCTCCTCCGGGAGCATCACCGCCGGTCAGCTTTTGGTGCACACCTCCGGCCGTCACGGCACGGAGGTTTTCGCCCCCGCAACGGCCCTGGGCGCCATTGGCCTGGCCATTCACCCGGCCATGACCTTCACGGGCCTGTCCATGGACCTGCAGCGTCTGAACGGCACGAGCTTCGCGGTGACCGGCCCCGCTCCCTTCCTGCCCATCGCGCAGGCCCTGGTGGTTGAGATGGGTGGCGAGCCCGTCCACGTGGCCGAAGCCGACCGAGCCCTGTACCACGCAGCCCTGGCCCACGCCTCGAATCACCTCGTGACGATTCTGGGCCAGGCTCAGCAGATGCTCGCATCCATCGGCATTGAGGACCCGGCCCACTATATGGGTCCGCTGGTCCGCGCGGCCGTGGATAACGCGCTCGCAAGCGGCGAAGGGGCCCTAACCGGTCCCGTTGCGCGCGGCGATGCGGGTACCGTGGCCGCCCACATGAGGGCGCTCGGCGAGTATGCACAGGGAGAAAAAACAGGTGATATTACAGACTCTTACGCCGCTCTGGCGCATGCGACCGCAAAAAGGGCGCATAATAGAGGTTTGTTAAACGATGAACAACTGGAACGGATCGAAAGCCTGGTGGAACCTTCCGCGAACGTGGAGTACACCGGCGACACCGACGATTCTGCCCCCGAAAACAAGGAGTTCTCGTCATGACTGAGACTTCGATGCCCCGCGTCGTGACCACTATTGCGGAGTTCCGCACCGCTATCGCGCAGGCTTTGGCCACCGCGCAGGACGCCCTGGACCGTGCTGCCCGCCTCGAGGCGGAGCAGAACGGCACTGACGTTCAGTACCGTACCGCCACCCTGGGTTACGTGCCCACTATGGGTGCCCTCCACGATGGCCACGCCACCCTGTTGCGCCGCGCTTCCGAGCAGAACGACGTTGTTGCCGCCTCTGTGTTTGTGAACCCGCTGCAGTTCGGCCCCGGCGAGGACTACGAGGCGTACCCGCGCACCCTTGAGGCCGACGCCGAGCTGGCTGGTGCCGCCGGCGTGAGCATCATCTTCGCCCCCTCGGTGGAGGAGATGTACCCCGACGGCGACCCGCTGATCCGCATCTCGAGCGGTGAGCTGGGCACCAAGTTCGAGGGCGCAACCCGCCCCGGACACTTCGACGGCGTGCTGACCGTGGTGAATAAGTTCTTCAACATCATTCGCCCCGCCGCCGGCTCGCACCCGGTGAACGCGTACTTCGGCCAGAAGGACGCCCAGCAGTACATCCTGATTCAGCGCATGGTTCACGACTTCAACCACGACGTGACCCTGCGCCCCGTGGCCATTGTGCGCGACGATAACGGCCTGGCCCTCTCCTCGCGCAACGGCTACCTGTCGGATGAGGAGCGCGAATCGGCTCTGGTGCTCTCCCGCACCCTGGCCATGCTGCGCGAGAACTCGCTGAACCGCGGCTTCCACGAGATTGACCTGGAGGGCGCGCGCGAGCGCATCAACTCCACCCCGGGCGTGCGCCTCGATTACCTGGAACTGGTCGACCCGATGACTTTCGGCGAGCCGACCGAGGATTCGGAGCGCGTGCTGGCCCTGGTCGCCGCGTATGTGGGCCCGACCCGCCTGATTGACAACATGGACCTGCGCTAAGCGTTCGCTGAATTTCGTTTAGAGACTTCCCAACACACTACACAGATAGGTATCACCGTGAGCACTGAGCACCACGCCGCACCGGCGATTGCTGATATGTCCGAGCAGATGCAGATTCGCCTGGAGAAGCGCGCGAAGCTGATTGAGTCGGGTCGTGAGGCATACCCGGTGGGCTTGCTGGATTCCGAGGGTAACCGTGTGGAGCCCAACCACATCGAGGATCTGCGCGCCGAGTACGACCCGAAGCTGGAGTCCGGCGAGATGAAGGCTGGCGACGAGACCGACCGCGTGGTGCACGTGGGCGGCCGCGTGGTGTTCGTTCGTAACACCGGTAAGCTGTGCTTTGTGACCCTGCAGGGTGGTACCGAGGGTAAGCGCATCCAGGCGATGCTGTCGCTGGCTGAGGTGGGCGAGGAGTCCCTGGCCGAGTGGAAGTCCCTGGTTGACCTGGGTGACCACGTGTTCGTGACCGGCCGCGTGATTGTGTCTCGCCGCGGTGAGCTGTCGATCATGGTGACCGAATGGAAGATGGCCTCGAAGGCTATCCGCCCCATGCCGGTTCTGCACAAGGACCTGAACGAGGAAACCCGCGTGCGCCAGCGCTACCTGGACCTGATGGTGCGCGAGGAGGCCCGCGAGCTGGTGAAGAAGCGTGCCCTGATTACCCGCACCGTGCGCCGCGTACTGGACGAGCACGGCTACGTCGAGGTTGAGACCCCGGTCCTGCAGTTGATTCACGGTGGCGCGACGGCTCGTCCGTTCCGCACCCACCTGAACGCTTTCGACCAGCCGATGACCATGCGCATCGCGACCGAGCTGCCGCTCAAGCGCGCCGTGGTGGGCGGTATTGAGCGCGTGTACGAGATTGGTCGCGTGTTCCGCAACGAGGGCGTCGACTCGACCCACAGCCCCGAGTTCACCACCCTGGAGTGCTACGAGGCGTACGCCGACCAGTTCGTAATGGCCGAGCGCATGAAGGAGATTATCCAGAGCTGCGCCAAGGCCGTCGGTACCGAGCGTATTGAGACTGAAAACGGCACCATTGACCTGTTCGGCGAGTGGAAGTGGGTTGGCGTGTACCCGGGCCTGTCCGAGGCCGTGGGCGTCGAGATTACCCCGGAGACCGACGCATCCGTTCTGCGCGAGATTGCCGAGAAGCACGAGGTTGACATCGACCCGAAGTGGGACGCAGAGAAGCTCGTCATCGAGCTCTTCGGCGAGATTGTCGAGCCGACCCTGGTGAACCCGACCTTCGTGTACGATTACCCGCCGAGCGCCCAGCCGCTGGCCCGCCCGCACCGTTCCGGTGCGCCGCTGATTGAGGCCTGGGACCTGATTATCGGCGGCATGGAGCGCGGTACCGCGTTCTCCGAGCTGATTGACCCGGTGATTCAGCGTGAGCGTCTGACCGCCCAGTCGCTGCTGGCTGCCGCCGGTGACGATGAGGCGATGGAGCTGGATGAGGACTTCCTGCGCGCCCTGGAGCACGGTGCACCCCCGATGGGTGGCATTGGTCTGGGCATCGATCGTCTGATTATGCTGCTGGCCGGCGACCAGGACCCGGAGCGTCCGGGTACCGTGGTGCGCCAGCCCGGTATTCGCGAGACGATTCTGTTCCCGCTCATGAAGCCGGAAGCTTAATTTCTTATCTTGAGGGCCCGGACTCGTTCCGCGCGTGTTTGCGCGGGGCGTTCCGGGTTTGAACGCGGCGGGGGCCGCGGGCGCGTGTGCGCTCGCGGCCCCCGCTCTCGTATGCCCTGCCCGAGTGAATCCGGTACTCAGCCCTAAATGGGCTCGGGCGGGCTCGGCTCCGTGTTTCTCGTAGTCGTGTTTTCATCTCGGCGTTTTTGCTTCGGCGCTTTCGGATGTGGTGTTTTCGGGCGGCTTTTATCGGTTTGAAATTCTCCGGCTGTAGCGTAGTTTTGGCTAGTCAGCCGTATATGGGGGCGGTGAGCGAAAAGTATTCTCGGTGAAGACTTACGGATTCGCAATGAATAGGAGCGTGCGGGTGTGGAATATACCGTTGAGATAGTTTTGCCGTTCCGCGCGGGATGAAGGATTATCCGCGAGATTATTCCTGCTGATTTCCTGACGCGCACCATTCAAATGCACGCGGCGCGTCTCTAGCGTTCAGCCGGCGGGCTATTTAATGAGCCGACCCGCACAGCGGAGGCGATAATATGCGTACAGAGAACAGTCTCCGTATTGCCGATGATTCGAGGATGATATTCCCGGAAATATTCCTCATATTATTCTCGGGTGTTATTTACCCATCTATTTTGCCGGTTTGCGCAATGAACGCCTCCGGTATTTCTGTTACGATATATAGGAAATTAGTACATATGTATATCCGGCACACTTTTTCTCTATCAATTTTCGATAGGGGCTTCAGGGTTTTGCGCCCATAGGATATATGCAACAGATAAAGGGAGGTGCCATTTATGGCACAGAAGGTTCGCATCATCCTTGAAGACGATCTGGACGGCGGCCCCGCCGACGAGACCATCCGCTTCGGCCTGGACGGCGCTCACTACGAGATTGACCTGTCCTCCGCAAACGCCGCACGCCTGCGCGACGCTATCCGCCCCTTCGTAGCTAAGTCCCGCCGCGTGCAGGGCTCCGCTCAGCGCACCCGCGCACCCCGCGGTACCGCCGCTCCGGTCAAGCGTAACCCCGAGACCGCAGCGATTCGCGAGTGGGCTAAGGCTAACGGCCACAAGGTTTCCGACCGCGGCCGCATCCACCAGGACATTCAGGATGCATACTACGCAGCAATGAAGGAACAGGCTTAATTTCTAGCCCCTTCGGGTTTTGCTCCGCGCGGAGCAAATGCATTGTGTACGCTCACGGCGGATAGCGATTATCGCTATCCGCCGTGAGCGTTTTTATGTGGCGGTAAATATCGGGGCTGTGGCGCGAGGATTTGAATTATCAATCCTGGAGGGTGGGGGAAAGCGTGCGGTGTCCTACCGAGGCACCAGCATGTTTAATTTACTTGTAAAACATATTGTTGGCAGCAGAGAGTGCAATTTCCTGCACTCGCCAGAATGTACAGACGGAATGTCGATATCATTGCGTCCGTATTTATAAGGGCATAGCCCCAGATTGATTCTCTCCGCGCGAATAACTCGTGAGCGATGAGTGCGCGTGTCATTATTTCCGGGATTATTCACCCGTTCGTGGCATCTATATCTTTATGTATTTTTACGCGCTTTAGGGAATGATGGGGAAGTCGTGAATCATGTAGTGAGATTCTCGCGCGAGCCCAGGAATTATTGTCGTCCCGTCGAGTGATTGGCGTGCATATACTTTGAAAGACAGTGCATATTCTGCAATATCCGGGATTCTCTGCAGATAATCTGGGCCTATCGTATTCCTATACGTGGATTTTTCTGTGTTTGTGTTCGGCAATATGTGCATTCGAGTGTCGCGAGGCGACCCTCAAAAAGGTGCCGGGCGCTTCGAAAGATGAGCGGACGCGCTGCTGAGCCCCGGCAAAGGAATCCGTCCGCCCCGATTGCCTTCCGCCCGCGCCCTTTCCGTTCTCTTGATGGCGAACAGATGCCCGAGCGCAGGGCAGAAACCCGGCACTCAACGTACTCTTGTATCAATAGGAAAATGCAAGGAGTGCGTAAATGTTTGAACGCTTTACCGACCGAGCTCGGCGCGTTGTGGTGCTTGCCCAGGAAGAGGCACGCATGCTCAACCACAACTACATCGGTACCGAACACCTGCTGCTCGGTCTGATTCACGAGGGCGAAGGCATCGGTGCACGCGCCCTGGAATCATTGGGCGTTACCCTGAACGCAGTACGTGAACAGGTTCAGGACATCGTCGGCCCCGGCCCCCAGGCCCCCAACGGACACATCCCCTTCACCCCCCGCGCGAAGAAGGTTCTCGAACTGTCCATGCGCGAGGCTATTCAGCTGAACCACGGCTACATCGGCACCGAACACATCCTGCTGGGCATGGTTCGTGCGAACGAGGGCGTGGCAAACCAGGTGCTCGTTAAGCTGGGCGCTGAGCCCGCCGCCGTGCGCCAGGCTGTCATGGACCTGATTTCCGGCTACCCCGGCAACAACTCCGGCGAGAAGGAAACTGCCGGCGTGGGTGCAGGTAACTCTCGCGAAGGCACTCCCGCGGGTTCCACGATTCTGGATCAGTTCGGCCGCAACCTCACCGCCGCAGCGCGTGAGGGCGAGCTGGACCCGGTGATTGGCCGTCACCACGAGATGGAACGCGTCATGCAGGTTCTCTCTCGCCGCACCAAGAACAACCCCGTGCTGATCGGTGAGCCCGGTGTGGGTAAGACCGCCGTGGTTGAGGGCCTGGCCCAGGCCATCGTGCACGGTGACGTCCCCGAGACCCTCAAGGATAAGCACCTGTACACCCTGGATCTCGGCTCCCTCGTGGCCGGTTCCCGCTACCGCGGTGACTTTGAAGAGCGCCTGAAGAAGGTCCTGAAGGAGATTCGCTCCCGCGGCGACATCATTCTGTTCATCGACGAGATCCACACCCTGGTGGGTGCCGGTGCCGCCGAAGGCGCGATTGACGCTGCCTCCATCCTCAAGCCCATGCTGGCTCGAGGCGAGCTGCAGACCATCGGTGCAACCACCCTGGACGAGTACCGCAAGCACATCGAGAAGGACGCCGCCCTGGAGCGCCGCTTCCAGCCGATTCTGGTGGACGAGCCCTCCCAGGAGCTCGCCGTGCAGATTCTGAAGGGTGTGCGCGATAAGTACGAGGCTCACCACCGTGTCACCATCACCGACGAGGCGATTGAGACCGCCGTGAACCTCGCGGCACGCTACATCTCCGACCGCTTCCTGCCGGATAAAGCCGTCGACCTGATTGACGAGGCCGGTGCGCGCCTGCGCATCAAGCGCATGACCGCTCCGCCGGAAATTAAGATTCTGGACGAGAAAGCCGCCAAGCTGCGCCAGCAGAAGGAAGAGGCCATCAACTCGCAGGATTACGAGAAGGCAGCCGGCCTGCGCGACCAGGAGCAGAAGGTCCTGGCCGAGAAGGAAGCCGCAGAGAAGGAATGGCGCGAGGGTGGCGGAGACGCCTACGGCGTCGTGACCCCCGAGGTGATTTCCGAGGTTCTGGCCGCCTCCACCGGCGTGCCCGTCTACAAGATCACCGAGGAAGAGTCCAGCCGCCTGCTGACCATGGAGCAGGAGCTCCACAAGCGCGTCATTGGTCAGGAGCACGCCATTGCGGCCCTGTCCCGTGCGATTCGTCGTACCCGTGCGGGTCTGAAGGATCCGCACCGTCCCGGTGGCTCGTTCATCTTCGCAGGCCCGACCGGTGTGGGTAAGACCGAGCTTGCTAAGGCCCTGGCCGAGTTCCTCTTCGGTGACGAGGATGCCCTCATCACCCTGGACATGTCCGAGTACCAGGAGAAGCACACCGTCTCCCGTCTGTTCGGTGCCCCTCCCGGATACGTTGGCTACGAAGAGGGCGGTCAGCTGACCGAGAAGGTGCGCCGCAAGCCCTTCTCCGTGGTCCTGTTCGACGAGGTGGAGAAGGCTCACTCCGACCTGTTCAACTCGCTGCTGCAGATTCTTGAGGACGGCCGCCTGACCGACTCGCAGGGTCGCGTGGTGGACTTCAAGAACACCGTAATCATCATGACCACCAACCTGGGTTCCCGCGATGTGAACCGCCGCATCCCGGTTGGTTTCCAGGCCATGGACGATTCCGCCGCCGATTACGAGCGCATGCAGGCTCGCGTGATGGAAAGCCTCAAGGAGCACTTCCGTCCCGAGTTCCTGAACCGTGTGGATGACATTATCGTCTTCCCGCAGCTCTCGGAATCCGAGATTCTGCAGATTGTGGACCTGTTCGTGGGTCGCCTGGCCAAGCGCCTGGCGGAGCAGGATATGTCCATCGAGCTGACCAACGCGGCGAAGGCCCTCATGGCAGCCAAGGGTTACGACCCGGCTATGGGTGCCCGCCCGCTGCGCCGCGAGATGCAACGCAACATCGAGGACGCCCTGTCCGAGAAGATTCTCTTCGGCGACATCAAGCCCGGCGAGAAGATCACCGTGGACGTTGAGGGCGAGGGCGACTCCGCGAAGTTCGTCTTCTCGTCTCAGCCGATGAAGGAGCTCTCCCTGGAGTCCGTGAAGGAGCCCGTGAAGGAGGGCGAGTCTTCCGAGGCTCCCGCTTCCGAGGTCCGCGAGGGCCAGGGTAACGACTAGGCGCTAGGCCGCTAAGCTCTAGCGCACAAAACGCCCGAGGGGCGGTACCGGTTATTCGGTGCCGCCCCTCGGGCGTTTTGCGCATTCTAAGGCCCTCTGGTCTAAGGTCCTCTGGGGCCCTTCTAAAGCGAAACGAGCACTCGCCCGCCCTCCGGTACCTCACGGGCCAGAGAATCAGCCAGAAGGCCCGCGTAGCAGCGCTGCAGCTGTTCGGAGGCGGGGGAGAGCGCGTACAACGCCTTGAGCGGGCGGTGCACCTCGGCCGGAACATTCGCGGGGAACACCAGGTCGGGCGAGGCGGCAGCACCGGTGGCCGAGGCTGCATCCAGGATGAGGCTGCGCTCCACGGGCTCGTGGGCGGCGCGGAGAACCGCCATGACGGCACCGCGCACCTGGCGGTCCGTGCCGTGCCAGGCCTGGCCCTTTGGCGTGTACTCAGCATCGGGTCGGCCGGCCGCAATCCAGGCGCACACATCCTGCACGGGGCACTGCTCGCAGGTCGGGGACTTCGCGGTGCAGACCAGCGCACCGAGCTCCATGGTCGCCGCGTTCCACACGCAGGAGGTGGGGGTATCGGCGGGCATGAGTGCCTCGGCCAGGCGGGTTTCGGCGGCCGTCAGCGAGCGGGAGGGGAGAGCCTTGCCGCTGACGGCGCGGGCGTGCACGCGGCGAATATTCGTGTCGATGACCGTCTCTCGCAGGCCGAACGCGAAAACGCTGATGGCGGCGGCCGTGTAGGAGCCCACGCCCGGCAGGTCGAGGAGCGCATCGTGGTCGGCGGGAACCTTACCATCATGCCGCTCCACAATCGCCACGGCAGCCCCGTGCAGGCGCTGAGCGCGGCGCGGGTAACCCAGGCGACCCCAGGCGCGCACCGCCTCCGAGACGGGCTCGGCGGCCAGGTCTGCGGGGGTGGGCCAGCGGCGCATCCACTCCTCCCAGACGGGCAGGACGCGCTTGACGGGGGTCTGCTGTAGCATGAATTCGCTGACCATCACGCCCCAGGGCGAGCAGTCGTCGCGGCGCCAGGGCAGGTCGCGTGCGTTCTGCAGGAACCAGCCATTAATGCGTTCGTGCAGAAGGTGCGGCTTGATGCCTTGTGGGAGGTGATTTGCGGGGTCTGCTGCTTCTTGAATCATCAGAAAAGCCTACGTCACGGGCTATATATTCCCAAAACGGCATGGAATGGGTTCATGGTGAATCTAAGGTTGAAACCCGGTATCCTTAGAGTATGTCTGAAAACGGTCCCGTTCTGCCTCCCGAAGTTTACCGCCGCCGTCGCATCGTGGCGGTTGTTGCCTTGCTCGCCGTCATTCTCCTGCTGGTTGCGGGCGTGACGAGCATCGTCGGCATGATTAATAACAAGAAGGACGCCACCGTCGCTTCTACCGCGACGGCCACCGGTGCGCCCTTCCAGAGCTTCAGCGCGCGTCCCTCCGAAACGGCCTCGGCTAGCGCTTCCGCCTCGGCAAGTCCTTCTGCCTCCCCGAGCGAGACGACGACCAAGAGTGCCTCCCCTAATGCCACCGAGACCAAGGCGGCTGAAACCAAGAGCCCCGAGGCAAAGCCGAGCGAGGCCAAGACCGCGCAGGCCACCCCCTCCGCCACCCCGAGCGCAAGCGCGGCGGGTGTGGTGGCAGCCTGCACCGCGAACGACCTGAAGGTGACCGTTACCCCCGCGAAGCGCACGTTCGCCGCGGGCGAGCAGGTCTCGTTCCACGTGACCTACACGAACTCCTCGAAGACCCCCTGCGCCGTGGGTGGCGAGGGTGCGAATACCGGCGTGGACCTGAACATCACCTCGGGATCGGCGCAGGTGTACACCCGTAGCCTGTGCACCGCGACCACCCTGCCGAAGGCTGAGGTTGCCGCGGGCGCCGAGGGTGCAACCGACCTGGCCTGGGATCGCAAGATCAACGTTCTGGGCTGCTCCGCTGCTTCGAACGCCCAGAAGGGTTCCTACTGGGCAACCGCAACGGTGAACGGCGTAACCTCGACCAAGGTGAACTTCGTGATTCAGTAGTCGCTTCGCCGAGCCCCCCCCCCATAGTTTTCGCCCGTGAGCGGGCGTAAGAAGCCCCGCACCGGATACTCTCCGGCGCGGGGGCTTTTCGTATAAGGCTGTTGCGTGGCGCTACCTGGAGGTGTGCTACTTGGAGGTGCGCGGCTTGGAGAAGCGGCGCTCACCCAAGTAGCCGAGCAAGCCACCAAAGACGGTCCACTGCAGGGCAGCTAGAAGCAGGGTGGGCGGGTCGGTCACCTCAAAGGAGTTGGGGATGACTCGGAACCACAGCAGTGGCAGGTAAATCAGAAAAAGAATGGGGGAAGCCCACACAAAGAACGGGACGGAGCGCTTGGCCATAGTGACCTCCTCATGACGTGGTATGGCCTGGACGAGGGGAAATCCCTGTCAACCCATCATACCCGGAACCGTTCTCAAGTGCTAGAGGTGTGCCCGGGTGATTAGAGGTATCGTTCCAGGCTACTCTCCGCCATGCGGGTCAGCTGCTCACGCACCGTGCGGGCACGAGCCTCACCCACACCGTCCACGGCACGCAAATCCTCAAGGGATGCCGCCATGAGAGCCTGCAGGCTACCGAAGCGCTCCACGAGGCGTTCGGCAATCGCATTCGGAATGCTCGGAATACCAGCCAGCAAACGGAAACCACGCGGCTGTAGGGGAAGCTCCAGGTCGGGGTTCTCACCAAAGCCGACAGTGCGGGCAATCGCGCGCAAATCCACGATATCCATATCGTTCAGGTTCTGGAGCGCCTCAACACCGGCGGCAATCAGCTCGTCGTTCACCTCGGGTAGGTAATCGCGCAGAATCAGGTCGCTGGCGGTCATTTCGGGGGAGCGTAGTTCCTCCAGCTGCAGGGCAATCAGGCGGCCGTGCATACCGAGCTCCAACACGTAGTGGCTGACCTCGCGGATGATGCGGTTCACCATCTCCATGCGCTGCAGGGTCATCGCCACATCCGCCAGGGAAACGTTCGACTCAATCTCCAGGGCAGACAGGCTGGAGAGCACAGAGCGCAGGCGCTTCTTATAGCTTTCAAGGGTCTGAATCGCCTGGTTCGCGCGGGCCATGAGGTACTGGCTGTCCTCGACCGTGTAGCGGGTGCCGTCAACGTACACCGAAATCACGGACATTGAGGCGCTCACCGAAATCACCGGGAAACCGGTCTGAATCGCGGTGCGCTCGGCGGTGCGGTGGCGGGTGCCGGACTCGTTCGTATCGATGGAGGCGTCCGGCATAAGCTGCACGCCGGCGTGCAGCAGGCGGGTGGCGTCGCGGTCGCAGATGATGGCGCCATCCATCTTCGCCAGCTCGCGCAGGCGGGTTGCCGAAAACTCAGTGTCGATGTTGAAACCGCCCGACGACAGGGAGGATACGGTGCGGTCGGATCCGAGTACGATGAGTGCGCCCGTACGGCCACGCATGATGCGTTCCAGGCCCTCGCGAAGCTCGGTGCCGGGGGCGATTCGGGCGATAGTTTTCAGCAAAAGGTCACTATAATTCATCTGCACGAAGACCATTGTACCCATAATCGCACCTAAAGGGCGATGTCAGGGGCGAAACGGCGAGCTAAAGTGCCTTAAAAACGAATAGATATTCTTGATTTTAAACGATGTTGAAATGTTGTTCCCCGGGAGGCACTTGCGGCGGCCCCGGATGGTTTTACGGGCGCGGGCCACCCCGCTGTACGCCCGTCGCGAGAGATGACCTTCGCCCCGGTAAGAAAGCGGGCCCGCCCCTACAATAGAGCCATGAGCGCCCGCACCAAGACCACCAAAACCGCCCCCGCCTACCGCTGCACCGAATGTGGCTGGACCACCGCCAAGTGGGTGGGCCGCTGCGGCGAGTGTCAGACCTGGGGCACCGTCGAAGAAGCCGCCGGGGGAACCCGCGCGCGCACCCGTGCCGCATCCAGCGTGCAGAAACCCGCCCAGCCCATCGCCGAGGTCGACTCGCGTGTGGCCGCCTACATGAGCACCGGAAACCCCGAATTTGACCGCGTACTCGGCGGCGGACTCGTGCCCGGCGCGGTCATCCTCATGGCGGGCGAACCCGGCGTGGGCAAGTCCACCCTACTGCTGGACGTTGCCGCCACCTTCGCGCGCGGCACCGCCGGGATTGCGGGGCAGAAGGGCGCGCAGAACCGTACGAACACCCCAGCGCAAAACACCTCTGCGCAGAACACCCAGCCGCCGCGCCCGGTCCTGTACATCACCGGCGAGGAATCCGCCGCGCAGGTCAAGCTTCGCGCCGACCGCATCGGTGCCATCGCGGAAACCCTCTACCTGACCAGCGAAACCGACCTCGGTACCGCCCTGGCTCACATCGAGCAGATTGACCCGGCGCTGCTGGTCATCGATTCCGTGCAGACCCTCGCCTCCGCGGAAGTTGAGGGTAGCGCCGGTGGTGTCACCCAGGTGCGCGAGGTCGCCGCCTCCGTGATTGCAGCCGCGAAGGAACGCAATATGTGCACCCTGCTCGTGGGGCACGTGACCAAGGAGGGCACCATCGCGGGCCCGCGCCTGCTCGAGCACCTGGTGGACGTGGTCTGCCAGTTCGAGGGCGACAAGCACTCGAATATCCGCATGCTGCGCGCGATTAAGAACCGCTTCGGCCCCACCGACGAGGTGGGCTGCTTTGACATGCACGAGGACGGCATCGCGCCCGTGCTGGACCCCTCCGGCATGTTCGTCTCCAGTACCCCGCACCCGGTGGCGGGCACCTGCGTGACCGTTACGATGGAGGGCCGCCGCCCCCTGCTCGCGGAGGTTCAGGCGCTGCTGGATCAGGCGGTAGCACCGGCACCTCGACGCACCGTTTCGGGCCTGGATTCGGCGCGTATTCAGATGCTGTTGGCGGTGCTGCAGCGCCGCGCCGGGCTGAACGTGGGCAAGCTCGACTGCTATGTCTCGACGGTGGGCGGCGCGAAAATTGCGGAGCCCGCCGCCGACCTGGCGTGCGTCATGGCGCTTGCCTCGGCGGCGCAAAATAAGCCGCTACCGCGCAAACTCGCGGTCTTCGGCGAGGTCGGCCTGGCCGGTGAAGTGCGCGCCGTGCCGGGCATCCGTCAGCGCATCGCGGAGGTGGGCCGCCTGGGCTTCACACACGTGCTGGTGCCCGCCTCCCCGACCGGCGTGGGGGACGTACCCGAGGGCGTGACCGTGCGTGAGGTGACCACCCTGGGCGAGGCGCTGGCACTACTCTTCCCGCAGAAGTAGCCGCCCGCGCATCAACAGCATAGAGATAGCGGAGGAGGGGGCTCCCTGCTGACGTGAAGGTCGCCGGGAGCCCCCTCCTCTATGCTTTGCGGCTGGTCCGCCGACCCCGTTAGTCCCGGCGAACCTGCGAGGGACGGTCGGTGCGCGGCTGGGAGGCGTTCTCCTCCTCGTTCTCGAACAGCATGATGTTGATCGAACGGGTGTGTAGCTGATCGGGCTGTCGCTGGATATTCTCCGAAGCGTTCTCCGGAACGGTACCCGTCACGGTGGCGGCGCCCATTTCGGCGGCGCGCGCCTCCATCTCTTCAGAGCTCACGTGCAGGTCAATCACCGGCAGGGAGGAGGTGCTCGGGGCGTGCTGCGTCATGGCCTCGCCCAGGGGCATTAGCTTGTCCAGAGCCTCCTTGTGGCTCATGCCGGTGGCCTCCATGAAGTCCACCACGATGAGGCGCAGCATCAGCACCAGCGACTCGCCCTCGAAGGAGGCCACACCCATGTAGTGCGGGTCGAGGGTTCCGGCCAGGCGCACCATGCGGTCCTGCGCCTTCTTCATGTAGTGCTCGCGCTCCTCCTTCTTCGGCGCAGACATGCCCAGGCCGATGCTTTGGGAGGCCAGCGACAGCTCGTCCAGAGCCTTGCTCAGCGATACCTGAGCGGCCGAACGCAGCTGCACGTGGCGAATGGTTGAGGCCATGCGACGGTTGAGCACGCGGTCGTTACGAATGGCCAAATCCACCGCGGCGAGGGTCTTCGCCATGCGTTCCAGCTCCTCGCGGTTCTTGCGGCTATTCCACGACAGGTCGTTCATGCCCTGCGCGGTGATGAGGTCGCCGCGGCACGCATCGTAGAGCGGCTGCAGGGCGCGCGCATCGAGCAGGCTCTGGTAAGCCTTGTTGTAATCGTAGTAGCGGATTGCCTCGGAGGAGAGCTGGAAAACCTTCGCGAACGTATCCATGAGGGCCTGTGCGCGGGCACGCGGGTTCTTGCGCGGGTCGCGCGGCATCAGGTACATGGTGAGGAATGCAAAGGCGCCACCCACAATGCCGTCGAAACTGCGGGTGAACGCATCGTCAGGTACGGGCAGTAGCAACGTGAAACAGGCCTGGAAGCTGAGCTGAATCGTAAAAATAATGCCCTTATCAATAAATCGGGCAATAATCACGGTCAAGAAAAGCACCACTGCCGCCTGCCAGGTACCGTGACCGAGCAGGATCAGCAGAAGGTCGCCAATGAGAATGCCGAGGGTCACGCCGAAGGAGACCTCAAGGATTCGGCGGGAATGCTTGGCACCGCTTACATAGCCGAGGGATACGAGGGCAGCGACCGGCGCGAAAATGGGCTCGTGGTGGCCCAGGACGCGCTCAGCGAAAAGCCAAGCGCCCATAGACGCCGCAACAATCTGCACAGACTGAAAGAAGTCTGCTCGGACTCGGTGAACACCCTCACGGATGAACTGTCGAGTACTACGTTCTGCGTTGCGAAGAATGTCTGCGAATTGTGCCATGGGAACCATCATACCGTCGAGCCGAGCGGGGCGAGGGGAGGCCGGAGTATGCGGTTCTGTGACGTGCGACCTGCACCCCCGGCCAGGTCGGGCGCTCTCTACGGCGTTGGGGGTGCTGGAGGTTCTGCGCGGCGCCGGAAGAGCGCCCAGAGGGGTAGCCGACCTAGCCGCGGATGCGGCGGGCCACCCGGCGCAGAAAGCCGGTGCGGTTCTCGGGCTCCGGCGGCTCGGGGTTACGCTCGTCCCGGGCTTCCCCTCGAGGTTCGTTGTCGCCGGGGCCGGCCGCCTCGCGGGGCTCTTCCCGCTCGGCCAGCAGGCGCTCGAGCTCGGCGCGGTGCACGGCATCCCAGGAGTGCGCCCGGTCGGACATGGCCCACTCGAACCCGGCCGTCAGGCTCGTAGCCGTAAAGAGGTCGCGGGCGGCGCGCACGGTCGCACCCAGCGGCTCGGGTAGCGCCGGGACTTGTGTCGCGGCGGGGAAGGGTGCGGGGGCTTCTGTTTTTCCGGGCTTCTCTTCACCGTGCGCAAGAATCTGCGTCAGCAGGTAGGCACGTTCGGCTTGTAGCGCCTCCAGCAGCTCGGTGCGGCGCGCATCCGTTGCTACCGCCGCATGTCGTAGAGCTGCGGCAACCATCAGCTCGGGAACAGCACCTGCGAGCATACCCAACGGCAGGGTGAACTCGCCCAGCCCGTACTGGCTCAGCGCGCCGCCCACCCGCATCTGCGTGAACGCATCGGGAATCAGCGCGAGCACCGGAATACCGGCCGCGGCCGAGAAGACCGCCGGATGGTAGCGGCTGGTCAGGGTGAACGCCGCCGCACGGTGCACTGCGACGCTCTGGTCGGCGTGCAGAATCGGCAGCAGGGTCACCGGGGTGGAGGGGCTGAGCCGCTCGGCGATGCGCTGGTGCGCCTGAATATCGCCGCTGGTCGGGTCCTGCGGGTCACCGTAGTGGCTCAGAAACACGGGCGCGTAGCCGTGCTCGCGCCACATGCCGTCGAGTAGGCGCGCAATCTGCTGAGCCTGCTGGTCGGTACATTCGTTGACGGTCACGCAGACGTAGTGCTCCGGCAGCTCGTTAAGTGCCTGACTTGCTGAAATACCCTCCGCATAGTGCAGGGTGCGTGCCGGGTAAACCGTCGGGTAGTCGGTAGCGTCATCCACGCTCAGGCGCGCGTCAATATCCCGTTCGCGGCACCAGGCGAGCGAGGAGCTTTCGCGTACCGTCACCGAACGGGCGGTGCGGAGCATACGCTCCAGAACCTGCGCATCCTCGGGGTTGAGGACCGGGCCCAAGGACTGGCCGGTCACGAATAGGGGAACACCGGCGTACTCGGTGGCGAGGGTCACCGCGGCACGCTCGTAAAGGAGCCAACCGAAGCGGGAGTTGAGGTTGCCGCCGCCCGAGATGACGACCGCGTCCATGGCGGCGATGGAGTCCGCGAAGCCCACCATGCGTTCGACGGTCTGTTCCAGCGGGTGCAACACCTCGGGCAGCGCCTGCACCTGCGGTAGTGCCACCAATTCGGCGATGGAGGGCCGCTCCCGGTCGGCGTGCAGCTCAGTCAGGACGCACTCGAGCGCCGCGAGGGTCAGCTCACGCTCGGCCGGCGCCCAGGGGAAGAGGAAAAACGGCAGGTAGGAGTAGCCATCGCCCTCTGCGCCGCGGGGCGCGTTGAGGTACCGCGCCGAGTGTCGCTCGTCGCGGGTCATGAGGGTGACCTCCGCGTCGCCTTCGGCAAGTGCCTGAGCGCTCGCAATGGTCATCGCCTCGTCGCCCACGTGGTAGGTGTGCTGGCCGATATCGCCGACCACGAGCACGCGCGGCGCGCGGGAATGAGTAGAATGAGCGTTCTCCGTCATGGGTTAGCGGCCCTCCCCGTGAGGCGTTGCGGAACGCATGCGCCGCGCGAGGGAGCGGGCCGCGGAACTCAGAGTGCGCAGGGTGCCGCGTCCCCGCGACCGGTCGGCAGCGAATCGGGCCTCCAGCTCGCGCTGACGCGCATCCATAGCGGCCTGACGAGCCTCAATGCGCTCTAGCCGCTTCCCGAGGGAACGCAGAAGATCCAGGGATTCGCGGGTCAGATCGTGCCCGTCAATCACGCGACGTTCCAGATCGGCCATCAGGTGCGCCTGGTAGAGGTACGGGCCCGGGCGCCCGCCGGACTGTAGGTCGTCGCGAATCGCGCGGGCGCGCACGCTTGCATCAAAACGGGCGTGCTCGGCCTGGCGCTGCACGCTATTGGCCTCCGCGCCGTCGGCCTCCGGGCGCAGCGACCAGTAGGCGAGGGGCTCGTCCACGAGCAGCACCTCGGTCACGGCGGCGGCACGCAGGTTGAACTCCCAATCGCCGACCACGGGCAGGGACTCGTCGTAGAAACCGACCAGCTCGTGCAGGCGGCGACGGTAGAGGATTCCAATGGGCACCGCACGGTTGGTGCGGTAGAGGAACTGCAGTCCGAACCCGGGCAGGCCGTCGTGGAAGATGCGCTCCTCGTATACCTCGAACTCGCCCTCGGGGGTTTCGCGTTCGTAGCGTTCCACCACGCGGGTCGAGCAGATGAGTGCATCGCTTGCGCGCAGGGCCCCGACGGTGCGCTCCAGGAACTCGGGGGCCCACAGGTCGTCATCGTCGTGGATGGCCACAAATTCGCTGTCGGTGGCCGCCAGCCCGGCGTTTGAGGCCGCCTCCATATTCCCGCCGCCGGTGGTGAGCAGCATGAGTCGCGGCGCATCGCCCTCCAGCAGGTGCGCAAGGGGCGAAGCCTGCAGAATGGCGCGGGTGGCAGGCTCGTCCCCGCCGTCGTTGATGACGCAGACCGTGTAGTCGGTGAAGGTCTGCTCGGCGATATTGGCCAGGGCGCGGCGCAGAAAACGGGGGCGGTCCTTCGTGCGGACCAGAACAGCTACGGTGGGGGAGGGCATAGTCACTTATCAGTTGGGGGAGGTCGTGTGAAGGCTCGTGAACTCACACCATTATGAAGGGCGTTAGCTCCCGCGCTCAACCCGCGCCGACCATAGATGAGAAAGGGAATCAGGTGGGGTCTACGGCGGCCCCGCGAAGCCTCAGAGAAGCGCCTGAACCGCCATCATGACCGCCACACCGACAATAAAACACGCCGGAATAGTCACAATCCACACCAGCAGAATCTGAAGCACAATGCGGGGCTTCAACGCGTTGAAACGCTGGTTAACACCCGCGCCCAGGGTCGATGCGGTCGCCAGGTGCGACGAAGAGAAGGGAACCTGCAGCAAAAAGTACCCAAGAATCTGCACGGCGGCGGTGGTTCCCTGCGCGACGGCGCCGCGGAGGGGATCGATGCGCACCATCTTGTACGCGAAGGTGTAGCCGATGCGCCGCCCGCCGCTGAGCGTTCCCAGGCCCAGGGTCAGGGCGATAAAGAGCGTGCCGAGGAGCATCCCTGCGGTGTCCAGACGGTACGTTCCGCCGGAGCCCGAACGGTCGCCGAGCAGGGGAACCATGAGCGACCACAGGAGCAGGTACAGATAGCCTGTCTGCACTCCGTGCAATAGTGAAATCGCGGAGGAGGACACCGCGAGCACCTCGCGGGAGCGCTGGTTGACCATGCGCGGGTTGTGCCCCACCACGAGCCGGTAGAAGGGAATCACCATGACCCAGGAGAGAACAAAAATCAGTGGAGGCAGGTAGAGCAGGGGCCAGAGGGTCGCCTCGAAGATGTGCGGCAGAAACGAGCTGAGGTGCAGTTCCTGGCTACCCTGCGTGCTGAATCGGGCCCACCAGCTGACCCCGGCCAGCGCGCCGATGAGCGCGTGGGTCGAGGAAGAGGGCAGGCGGAGCGCCCAGGTCAGCATGCCCCAGATGGAGCAGACGAGCAGCGCGGCGAGGATGCCGCTCAGGCCGGTCTCGCCCTCGGGGGCGCTCACCCAGGTGGCCGAGTATTCGCCCAGCAGCAGGAAGGCGCTCACGACGCCGAGGACGTTGAAGAGCGCCGCCAGGTAGAGGGCTGAGCGTTCGCCGAGGGCGCGAGTGCGCACGGGCACGGCGACCGTGTTGGAGGCGTCGTGCATGCCGGTCACGTAGACGGCCGCGCCGAACGCGCAGAGGGCGAAGGGAATCAGGAGCATTAGGACTCCTGCACGATGATGCGGCCAATCTCGGTGGAGACATCGCGCATCGCGTTGGAGGCGGCGGTCAGCTGGGCCAGGAAGGTCACGTAGCGGCGGTAGCGTTCGTGGGTGTAGCGGGTGGAGATGTGGGCTTCGTACTCTTCGGCGGTGCGCAGGGCCTGCCGCGAGATGCGGAGCATGTCCATCCAGTAGTTGTCGAGACCGCGGATATCGGCGAGCTTGGGGATGACGGTCGCGGTGAGTACGGCCTGCCGCTGAATGATGTCCAGAATCGAGGTGATGTGCGTGGCAAAGCCGTCAATGCTGTGCAGTGACAGCACGTGCGCGGCGCTCGTGAGCTTTTCAACGGCGGTGGTGAGCTTACGGGCCAGGGTGTAGATATCCTCGCGCGGAATCGGCGGGGAGAAGGAGCTACGCACCTCGGTGAGGGTGCGGTAGAGCAGGTCGGTGGAGTCGGCCTCGTGCGCGAGCATGCGCTCGAAGAGGGCGGGGTATTCGGCGACGGGGGAGCCCACCATTTCGGAGAGGAGCGCCGCGGCCTCGCCAACCTGGGCCGAGATTTCGGCGAGGGAGGCGAGGGATTCGTTCGCGTGGGGGAAGAGGCGGTGCAGCATAGTTCCCAGTCTAGCGAGTGGTCGGGGCTGAGGAGTATTTTGGACGCGACCCACGCCCAGAACCTATACCCGGAATCCGTGCCCAGAACCCAGTCGCAATAATGTATTCTCAATTTCGCATATACGGAGTCTGTGGTGCGGCGTGAAGAGATACGCCAAAACCGGGTGCCGGAACCGGGCGCTGGAACTGTGGGCTGAAAGCCCGGACCAGCCCGGACCAGCCCAGACCGACCCGGGCTATCTCGAGCTATCCCGGGCTGAATCGGGCCGAGATACGGGCTAGCCTAGACCGGGATGCGGACCATAAAATACAGGCCGAAAACATAAAACGGTGGGGGTCGATTTCTCGACCCCCACCGGAACGTTTAGGGATGTCGGGTTGGGAGCGCCTCTCGGCGGAAGGCCGCTCGAAGCGGCTAAAGATTTGGAGCCCGGGGCTACCTATTAGCAACCCGACATCTTGTAATTATTATCTACCCGCGCCCCGCAAGAGTCAATCGAAAACGCCCGTTTCACGCCCTTAGCGTGCAAAGTGGAACCTGTGCCAACTCACGAAACTAACCCCGATATTGATGCATCGGTCCCGCCTTAAAACCTAGACTCTGACGAGGGTGTTGCGCGTTTCAACAAAGCGCCTTATCGGGCCCCCATCGGCAGGGATCGAGCGTGGCGCGAACACCGGCAGTCGGCAAATCGAGGAACCCAGCAGAGTGGGGCATCCGGCCTCTACGCGATTTCCTCCGGGTCTCGTCGAGAAGCCTCCGCGGCGCGCCACTGGGCGGCCACCGCCTCCAGGTCCTGCGCGTCCTGCTCGAGCTGCGCCGCCTGCCGCGGCATACGCAGGTGACGCTCGACCGCCTCACGCTTAATCTCGTGGCTCGTCGCCACCGGACTCACCGGCGCCGGATTACGCGAGTACCGCGCGAAATCCACGCGAATCCCCAGGGCCACGACGCGAGCGAAGGCCGCGCACCGCTCCATCGCCATATCCAGGTCCCCCGTGTACAGACCGGCCAGGATCTCGTCAATCGTGCGCACAACCTCCTCGGCGCCCGGCGGATCCGGCACCCCCGCCACCACGTGCGAGCGGTAGTCCTCCGCCATGCCCAGCTCAAAGGCACGGCTCACCCCGCGCGGGGAGCGGTGCACCGTGTCCCGCAGTCGATACATGCGCCAGAGCGCGCCCGGCAGGGAGTGCGCGCTCGCGTGCGACCATAGTTCGGCAAGCATTTCGATGCCGTAGTCGTCGGTGAAGCTGACGAGCCGCTCGGTCAGCTCTCGATCCCGGCCGCGCCCGCGCGTCAGCAGGATGCGGGCCGAGGCGTGAGCCGCCTCCTCGCGGGCGGCGGGATCCATGCCGCCCTCGTGCCGTTCGAACTTCTCGGAGGTAAAGAGGACGGGTCGGTGATGCGTGCGGCGGCGGGAGCGTCCGCCGGTGGAAGATGCGGATGTAGACATAGGATTACCCAGTGTACTCCTGCCGTGACCCCGCGCATTTTCGCCCGCCGTGCCGCGCCCCGCACCGTTCCGGAGGCGAGAGCCGTTAGTGTATAGTAGTTTTTATCTGCAGGCTGTATAGCTATGCGGAAAGAGCGCCTTTAGCTCAGTCGGTAGAGCTACGGACTTTTAATCCGCAGGTCGTGGGTTCGAGCCCCACAGGGCGCACCGAACGACCCGTCGCCTCCCGCTCAGCGGGGGTCGGCGGGTTTTTGTGTCGTTATTGGTTCTGTTGCTCAAGAGATGAGGAGACCCCGTGAGCGTCACCATTAAGAACCCCGAAGAAATCACGATTCTGGCCACCGGCGGCACGATCGACAAGTTTTACTCCGTCGCCGGCACCATGGATATCGGCGAACCCGCCGCCAAGGACCTGCTCGACCGCGTCATCACCGACGTGCGCTTCGACATCCGCCCGCTCATCGGCAAGGACAGTCTGGATATGACCGACGAGGACCGCGCCGAGCTGACCGAGGCCCTGGACGCCGTCACCAACACCCAGGTGCTCATCACCCACGGTACCGATACCATGCCCGAAACCGCCCGCTACCTGCTCGAGCACGCGAAGCTGGGCGAGAAGGTCGTGGTGCTGACCGGCGCGATGCAGCCGGCCGTCATGGCACGCTCCGACGCCGGTTTCAACCTGGGTGCCGCAATCGCCGCCCTGAACCTGCTGGATCCGGGCGTGTACATCAGCATGAGCGGCCGCATCTTCCCGGCTGAGAGCGTTCGCAAGGACCGTTCCCGAGGTATTTTTGAGGGCTAACGCGCCTGAACCGGCGCAGTCGTCTGAATCGGCACAGTTGTCTGAATCGGCGCAGCCGCCGGAGGAGCACGGCCCGTGCTCCGCGGGGCCCCGCGGCTCGGAACTCTCCGAGCCCGCGGAGGCCCTCGTTGTGGAGCCCTGGGATATTGGCAGTAGCGAGCCCCTGCCAGCAAAGGTGCTCTACGCGGTGCGCGTCGTACTGCTCATCGCCCCCGCGCTCGGCATGGTGTACTTCTTCATGCGCGCGGCTCTCTTTCCCGTGGGTGCTGTGCCCCTCGTGTACCTGGTCGTGCAGGGTTGGTTGGCAACCATCTACCGCGCCGACCGCTCCGTCATGCTGATTTATTGGGGCAACGCCGTCTCGGCGCTCCTGGCCGCGGTGATGGGTGTCTTCTTCGCGTACCTGCTATTCGCCCTGCACGGGCCGGATGCGCTCTTTGAACACTTCGGGGCGTTCTACGCGGGAGCCCTATTTACGGTCATGGGGTCATTCGTGCTGGAGTTTTTCTTCTCGCTGTTCTACGCGGTGGTTCTGCGCCGGGTGATTGGGCGTGACGAGGCCTTCCACCGCGGGCCGCTCTCGGAGGACACCGGCGGCTAAAAGGGCACCGTCTGCCCCTCCTTTCATGTTCGGGGAGCCTTAAACTGCGCATGATACGGTAGAGGCGTAAACCGTCGTCCACGCCGTCAGGAGGAGATATATGGGTACCCCGGACCGGACCACAGACGATTCCGCACCGTCCGTCGAAACCCCGGATGGCACCGCCGTGCGGACCCGGTACCAGGCGCCCATCCGCGACCTGCGGCCCGCCTCCGCGGAGGTGAGTGTCCCCTCCACCGCGATGCACCGCACGGTTCCCGCGAAGGCCGTGCCTCTTGCATCCCCGAAGGAAGCGGCCCTGCCCGCCGCGCACGTAGCGCAGGCCCCGACCACCTCCCTCAACCCCGCGGTGGCACCGGCCGCGCTTCCGGCGTTTCTGCGCACCTACTCCCGCGATGAGATTAGAATACGCCAGCGTCAGCTACGCAAAAACCTGCTGGTGCGCGTCGCCATTCTGAGTGTTCTGGGCCTGACGGAGGGCCTCATCATCGCCCAGTACACGCAGCCGCTGGCGATTTGTTTCTGGCTGCTTGCGGCCCTGTACATCATCGTCCAGGCCTGGCCGCTTCTGCGCCCGCCGAACGACGTTGCCGACACCTCCGTGTACAGCATCTGGGCGATTTGCTCGCTGATTGGGTACATTGGCGTGGGGCTGGTGCTCTCACCCATCACGTTCCTGCTTCTCATGCTGGACTGGGCGGGCGTCTCCATGGGCTTCGACCCGATGCTGGTGCTCTGTGGCCTAGGTCTGGTGTGGGTGAGCGAGGTTGGCCTGTCCCTACTAACGATTTACCGTTTCAACGAGTTGAGGACCGCGCTCACGCATCCCGCCCCGCAGGACGAGGCCGACGCATCCGAGGCACCCGAAGATTCCGGTGCGGGCGCGGAGGCCGCCCCCTCCGATTAGGATTCCGCCGGGACGCCCCGGCCGATGCACATAAGCTCACCGAACACACCGTATTTCACCACACCATACGTACCCCGCGCCTACCCGCCGCATCGATGAACCGTCGTATATCACGGCGCGCAGGCTCTCGAAAGATCCAACCATGCCTACCCCCGAACCCGCACCGCTCCCCGCGGCTCCGGCCGCTACCTCCCCCGAGGCGTCCGTGAAGTCCTCGCGCTCTAAACCGCCGACCCCGAACCTCGTGTCGGTTGCCGGCTGGGTGCTCCTGGCCATTTCCGCGGGCTGGGTGGCGCTGCTGGTGTACACCACCGTGTCGCTGACGACGACCCATCTTCCGCGCCTGTCCACCTGGCATTCCTCCACCCTCGTGGAGGCGCAGGCCTACTACCCGGTGCTCTTCCTGATGCTGTGCACCCTCGGGAATGTGGTGCTGCACAGTTTCTGCACGGTGGCGTTCATCCGCGGCTACCGCTGGGCCGCGGTGGTGCTTTCGGTGTCTCTGGTGATGGGCATTATCTCGGCGATGCTGATTATGCTGAGCGTGGGTGCCATGCTCGCCACGCTGAACGGTGCACCCAGCCAGGAGGTCGAGTTCCTGCTGAGCACCTCCTCGCCCCTGTACACGCCCGTGTACATCGCCGGGGGTTACCTGGTGGTGTGCGTCATCGCGCTGGCGTTGGTGTGGTCGCGCCAGTCGCGTGCCTACATGGCGGCCCGCAGCGCGTGGCGTTTGAGCCGCCGCAAGGACTACCTGCTCTAACCTCTGCCGCGGGCCTGCGGCCCGCCGATAGTTTATTCACCAACCACCGATAAGGACGAACCCCGTGACCCCTACTTCCGACCCCGCACACGAGTCACAAGTCCGTACCGACCCCGACGGGCACGATGACACCGTAGAGACGCCCGATAACGGCAAGGAACGGATTGAGTCGGCGCAGAAGACTTCAGTGCTAGTCGATATCTCCTTCTACCTGGGCGTGGGGCTCATGCTCGTGTATGCGGGTTTGGACGCGCACCAGGCCCTCGCATCCTCCGGACACGGCTGGGACATCGTCTCAATCTTCACCATTGCCGTGCCTCGCCTTCTGAGCGGAACCATCTGGGTGGAACTGATCATCCTGTGCTTCCTGGCGGTCCTGTGCACGGGTAGCAGGGGCGCACGTCAGACGCTGATGCTCTACGCGGCCGTCTGCTGCCTGAGCGGCATGCTCATCACCGCGGGTTCCTTCGACCTGGCCGGGTTTTTCTTCCCGGCCTTCACCGCGCTGAACCCCGCGACGAGCCCGGCCACCGCCTCCCTGACCGTGACGAAGGTGCTGGTCATCATCGTGGGCGTTGGCGCCGCACTTTTCATTTTTCTGCTGGGCCTTGTCTCTACTCGGGATGAGGATGTCGTCCTGTCCGAGGAGCCTCCGGCACCCGCGGCGGAGGGCGCGAAAAACGTGGCCGGGGCCGACGAAGAGGCGGGCATGACCATCGAGGAGAGGCAGGCCGCCCATTACCTGGAAATGCTCCGGCTGATTGACGAGGAGGAACGGGTGACTCGCACCCCCGCCGAGCAGCGAATCCTCGATCTTCGCGCGAAGATGGCGGTGACGGAAAACCCCCTGGAGAAGCAGCGTCTGGAGGGCGAGATTCTGCTGACGCTCCGCGCCGAGCGTGCCGGTCTGGAACCTTATGACGGCGAGCTCGACGGTGACGAACCGGTCGATGACGAGCTGGTTGATGACGAGCCGGTCGATGAGGAGAACGTCCTCAGTCATCAGAGCGCAGATGCAGAAACGCGTGCTCGCCTGGAAGAAGCACAGGCACATCGGGAAGAAGAGGAAGCCAACCGACGGGCTGAAGAGGCCGTTGCTCAGCAGTACGAGACGGCCCGCCGCAAGGCTGGCCGGAGGAAGCCTCGCAAGGAACAGCGCGGCTACAAGGACACCTCGGTGTACACCGAGGAGGGATACCGCCTCAACTAGCGGTGCGAGCCGTCCCCCAAACAGACTATTCGGTTCTCCCGTCGCGGGATGGAGAACATAGAAAGGAACGATAATGTCAGAGTACGGAGCTCCGGGATTAGCCCCTCAATACCAGCAAAGCCAGCCACGATCCAACGGTCGTCCTGTTGCTTTGATCTGGGTGACAGCGCTTACTGTGCTGATTATTTTGATTGGGGCGGCACAGTCTACCGTGAGCGCTTTGGAGCGGAACCATACCGCGATGAATTCAGAGGCGCTGACGCAAGTAACCATCCCTGCACTGGTCAAAATCATCCTGATGGACGCAGTAACTATTATCGCTCTGTTATTCCTCTGGCTACGGCGTAATTGGGCACGCATCGTCAGCATCGTTTTGAGTATTTTTGGCGCGCTGGGCGGTATTTTATACATTTATGGTTCCGTCATACTCTTCAACTCTGTCGATGTACAGACGCTGAGCGGTGCAGAGTTGGCGCACTTCGTTTTTGTTCTTGTGGTGGTGAATCTGCCTACTGTTTGTAACACGGTAATAACGGTATTGCTGTTCACCCCCAGTATGCGCCGGTACACGTACGCGGCTGGCGCGTACTAAAGGGTTACCTGTGTAAAGGGGCGCGATAGGGCCTGATATGTCAAGTAGTACCGGGGGAAGCAAGCTTTCGGTACCGCTACTTCACAGAGCTTGAGAGAACGCAAAAGGTGGGGATACCAGACGGTATCCCCACCTTTTCTCGTCCCCGGCTCATTGGCCTAGAGGGACTTCAATCATTACTCAGCGGATTCGCGCTTAGCCTTCGAGCGGCCGCGCAGGTACTCGATAAAGACCGGCACCACGGAAACCAGCACAATAATCACGGCGATGTACTCGATGTTGTTGTGCACGAACGGAATACCGCCCAGCAGCACACCGGCCAGACCAATCACACCAATCCACGCAATGGCGCCGACGGTGTTCCACAGGTGGAACTTCTTACGGTCGTACGAAGAGATACCGGCTGCCAGCGAAACGAAGGTACGCACAATCGGCACGAAACGGCCCAGAACCAGGGCCAAACTACCGCGCTTCTGGAAGAACTCCTCAGTAGTGTGCAGGTTCTTCGTGCTCAGAATCTTCGCGTCATCCTTGAAGATGTTGCGGCCGTAGCGGGCACCAATCTGGTATCCCACCTCGGCGCCGGCCATTGCCACAATTACCAGCACGGGGAACGCAACCCACAGGGACAGACCCATCTGCTGGTGCAGCATACCCAGCGCAAAAATCAGGGAGTCACCCGGGAGAACCGGGAACAGCACACCCGACTCAATGAAAACAATGATCGCCGAAACAACCAGAACCCAGGGGCCGGTGTCGAGCAGGAACTGTTCAAGGTTAAGGCCTAGCAGCGCAACCGGAAGCTGCGCGAGGGCGGCGGCAAGAAAAGTCATGAAAAATCCTGAACTGTGAGTGGACCGCGCGCACGGATTGGCGGCGGAGTAACACCAGCATAGAGAACGTGCCTATGGTGAACATAGTGCAAAACTATGCGGAGGCTGTGTAGCACAGAGACAATTCTACCGGGGTTTAGCCCGGATGCACGGGTGAGCGAGGCGTAAATCTCCGGGCCCGAGAACGAAATGGCGCGCAGTGATGCGGAACTCGCACACCCTCCCAAGAAATGACCGGCTCCGAGGCCAGGATGCGCCGGGTGTGACATGATGGGAAGACAGCGCGTCGGAGCGCCCGCCCGCGAACCACCCACCGTCGGAGAAAACCATGAACCCCCAGCAGCCGGACACCGCTACCTCCCTGCGCGACGAGGCCCGCGAACTGTTGCGCCGCCTCACCGGCGCCTCCGAAGCCGACTTCCACGACGGCCAGTACGAGGCGATTCACGCCCTCGTGGCCGACCGCGCCCGCACCCTGGTGGTACAACGCACCGGCTGGGGTAAGTCCGCGGTCTACTTCATCTCCTCGCTGCTCCTGCGCGCCCGGGGTACCGGGCCGGCACTCATCATCTCCCCGCTGCTTTCGCTCATGCGCGACCAGGTGGCTGCCGCATCCCGCGCGGGGGTGCGCGCCGCCATGGTGAACTCAGCGAACGTCACCGAGTGGGACCGCATCCGCGAGCAGGTCGAAGCCGACGAGCTCGACGTGCTCCTGGTTGGCCCCGAGCGGCTCAACAACCCGGCGTTCCGCGAGCAGTGGCTGCCGTTTCTCATGCCTCGCCTGGGCCTGCTCGTGATTGATGAGGCCCACTGCATTTCGGACTGGGGCCACGACTTCCGCCCGGACTATCGCCGCATTGGCGCGCTGATTTCTTCTCTACCTGCCGGCGTGCCCGTGCTCGCTACGACCGCTACAGCAAACGACCGCGTGACCCGAGATATCGCCGAGCAGCTGAGCGCCGCGGCCGGGGACGCACCCGAGGTGTACGTGGTGCGCGGCCCGCTCTCCCGGGCCTCCCTGCGCCTGGGCGTGCTCGCACTGCCCGACGAGGGCCAGCGCCTGGGCTGGCTCATGGCGCACCTGAACGAGCTACCCGGCTCGGACATCATCTACGCGCTGACCGTTTCGGCGGCGGAGGATACCGCCTCCGCCCTGCGCGCTCGCGGATACGACGTGCTCGCCTACACCGGAAAAACCGACCCGGATGAGCGCATGGCCGCCGAGCAGGCCCTCAAGGAGAACCGCGTCAAGGCCCTCGTGGCGACCAGCGCTCTCGGCATGGGCTTCGACAAGCCCGACCTGGGGTTCGTGGTGCACCTGGGCGCGCCCTCCTCTGCGGTGAGCTACTACCAGCAGATCGGCCGTGCGGGCCGTGGAGCCGCCAACGCGGACGTCCTGCTGCTACCCGGGCGCGGGGACCAGGCCATCTGGGAGTATTTCGCGACCTCTTCGATGCCGGAGGAGGAGAAGGCCCTGCAGGTGCTGGCCGCCCTCGAGCAGACCCCCGAGGGCCTGAGCCTCACCGCGCTGGAGGCGCGTGTGCAGCTGCGCCGCTCAACCCTGGAGCTGCTGCTCAAGGTCCTGGACGTCGGGGGCGCCGTCGTGAAGGAGGGGAGCCGCTGGTGCCGCACCTCGGCTCCCTGGAGCTACGACCGCGAACGCTACGCGGGGGTTGCGCGTGCGCGCGTGCGCGAGCAGGAGTCCATGCTGGAGTACGAGCGGACGGAGGGGTGCCGCATGGTGTTCCTCGCCCGCCAGCTCGACGATACCTCCGCTCAGCCCTGCGGGCGATGCGACCGGTGCGCCGGGCCCTGGTACTCGACGCAGGTTCCCGAGGAGGCGCAGCAGGCGGCGCGTCAGAGCTTCGCCACCGTGGGGGTTCCGGTGGAGCCGCGCCGCATGTGGCCCACCGGCCTGGACCAGCTGATGGGCGCCTCCGCTCCGCGCGGTCGCCTGTCGAAGGACGAGCAGGCCGAGCCGGGTTATGCGTTGGCGCGCTTGAGCGATATGGGGTACGGAACGCGCCTGCGCGAGCTCTTCGCCACGAATGAGCTGGGTGAGCCGGTTGATTCCGAGGTGCCGACCGACCTGGGTCGCGCCTGCGTGAAGGTGCTGGCGGCGTGGCAGTGGGGTGCCGCGGGGCGACCGACCGCGGTGCTGACGTTGCCGTCACCGGTGCGTCCTCGCCTGGCGCAGTCCCTGGGTCGGGGGCTGGCTTCGGTGGGTCGCCTGACGGATTTGGGACAGGTTTCTTTGGTGGAGGAGCCCCGCTTCTTCGGCGGTAATAGCGCCTTCCGCTGTGCCGACGTTCTGCGTTCTTACCTGGTTCCGAGCGAGGTGCTGGACTACGTGCGGGAGAACCGCTGCGCGGTTCTGCTGGTTTCGGACCTGGTGGATTCCCGCTGGGCTAACACGGTGGTGGCTCGCGCGTTGAGGGAGGCCGGGGCCGCCGCGGTGTATCCTTTCTCTCTGGCCGCTACTCACTAGTCGCGTTTCACGCCCTTTTACTCTCCGACGAGGTTATATGTCATATTCGGAATATTTAAATTTGACGGTTGCTGACGGTTCTTCCACCGTGCTCAGTGACATTCCCGCGCGTGCCGACCACCGTGAGTGGATGGGCCTTGCCCTGGCGGAGGGGAAGGCCGCCGGTGAGCGCGGCGAGATTCCCATCGGCGCCGTCGTCGTGGATGAGCACGGGACCGTCGTCGCCTCCGCCGGCAACACCCGCGAGCGGGAACACGATCCCAGCGCCCACGCGGAGGTGAACGCGATTCGGCAGGCGGCGGCGCGGCTGGGGCAGTGGCGGCTGGAGGGATGCACCCTCGTGGTGACCGTCGAGCCCTGCCTCATGTGCGCCGGCACGATTCTGGCCTCGCGCGTCTCGACGGTGGTTTTTGGCGCCTGGGAGGAGAAGACGGGCGCCTCCGGTAGCCGCTACGACGTGCTGCGGGACGGGCGGGTGGCGCCGGCTCCCGAAGTGTATGCGGGGGTGCGCGCCGAGGAGTGCGCACGGCTCATGCTGGATTTTTTCAGGGAGCGTCGCTCTTGAGTGCGTTCCTGCCTGCGGTTCTCGGTGGTGTGCCCCTCGGCGATGTCCCTCGGTGGCGCACCCCTCGGCTGTGCCCTGTCGTCGGTATTCTGTTGCGAATAATTCGGTGGGCGGATTCTGCCGCTCTACCCTGCCTCCCAGCCCAGCCCCCCCCCGTCGCGCCCGGGGTTCGCATCCGCGGTTTGCCGCTGGGGGGAGGCTCGTTCCCGGGGCCTGTTCCCTGGGATTGTAGCGGGGGAGGAGGCCTGGTGAAACCGGTCATGGATTCGTTGCTTATTTGAACGAAAAACCCCAATTTTTTGAAAAATACTCCGAAAATTTCAAAAATAGACGCTTTTTCACCCGAAAATCCCCACAAAACCACACTTAACCGGGTCTACGATATATAAGCATCGGAGCCTGAGAACCCCTCCGCGTCCTTCAGCAGGTATCGCGGAACGCGGTCCTCGGGCTCGTACTTTTACCCGTTTCTACCCGTCGTACAAATTGAAGGGACCGCCGTGCTTCGCGTTGATAACATCTGGGCCAAGGGGCGTCACCACGCCCTTTTTGGCCGCACCACTTTCTCGGTAGGTGGGGGCGAAGTCATCATCGTTCAGGCCGACAGCCAGATGGAACGTACCTCCCTGGGCCTGGCCCTCACCGGCCGTTTGCCCCTGTCGGGCGGCGAGATTTACTGGAGCGCCGGCGATGAGGAGCCTCAGCCGATTTCAATGAAGAAGCTGCGCCGCATCAGCGACATTATCGATTCCCCCGATGTGACCTCCCCAGAGCAGCACATGCGCGTGCACGACTACGTCTCTGAGATGCTCTCCTACAATCTGCCGATTTTTGGTCGTTCCCGCGCGGGCCGCTGGTTGAAGGAGCGCGGCCTCGAGGATTTGGACGGCCTGTGGATGGACGAGCTGGACGGCGAGATGAACATCGAGCTCATGGCTGCCCTGGCACAGAGCAGCCCCTCGGATCTGCTGGTCTTCGATACCCCGTCGCGCCACCTGAACCACACGCGCATGTGGCTTCCCTTCCTCGAGGAGCTGGCCAACGATGAGGACCGTCCGCGCACCGTGGTGGCGATTGTCCCGCATATTTCCGATACCTGGCACGGTGCGCGTGCCGTGGTGGGTAGCGTCCACATGGATCAAGAGGGGGAGTTCGAGGCCCCCGAGGATCCGGCGGAGGAACCGACCGAGCCGGAGATTGACGTGATTGAGGTGCGTGAGGTGGAGGAAATCCCCTTGACCTCTTCGAGTCCCCTCACCCCCGCGGCCGGGGTAGCGGCCGAAGCCACCGTTGTGGCGACCCCCGTTCCCGCGGCGTCCGGCGTGACCGAAGCCGTTCGGGCCGTTGACCAGAACCCCGCTGACCAGAAACCCAACGCCCAGAAGACCGCTGAGAAGGAGTAAGAATGACTGTTCTGCGTGTTGCTCTTGTTGAGCTTAAGCGCCTGACCAGCGGTGTTTTGCCGGTCCTGGTGCTCATTGCGATGTCCTGCATCCCCCTGCTGTACGGTGCCCTGTACCTGTACGGCAACTGGGACGCCTACGGCCACGTGAACGGCATCGTGGGTGCCCTCGTGGTTGAGGATGAGGGCGCGACGGATTCTTCTGGCCAGCAGGTGAATACCGGTGCCGACGTGAAGAAGAACCTTCTGGACGCCGGCACGTTTGATTGGCGTCAGGTTCCGACCCGCGAGGAGGCCGTCAACGGCGTGGAGAAGGGCACCTACGATTTCGCGTTGGTGATTCCGAAGAATTTCTCCCGTAACCTGCAGAGCGCCGCGGCGTTTAAGCCGGATGCCAACGGTAATACGGGCACGATTGATCCCCAGTCAGCCGGTATTGAGATTGTCACGAATGACGCAAACAACTACGTGCTGACGAATATCGTGACGAAGGCGGGCACATCGGTGCGCGATTCGGTGGCGTCGAAGGTGGGTAATGCCACTGCGAATGCGTTGCTGGCAAGCTTCACCACGATTCACTCGAAGATGGGGGAGGCGGCCAGCGGCGCAGAGAAGGTGAACACCGGCACGGTCAAGCTGGCCGATGCGATTGTTCAGCTCAAGGACGGCTCGGCCACGGTGAACGACGGTGCCCTCAAGCTGAAGGACGGCACGGTCACCCTTTCTGATGGCACGACCCAGCTGGTGGATGCGCAGAAGCAGCTGGCCGATGGCGCGGATAAGCTGGCAAGCGGTGCGGCAACCCTGGACTCGGGCGCCGCAACCCTGAATTCGGGCGCCGCGAAGCTGGTGGACGGCTCGACCACCCTGAAGAACGGCACTTCGACCCTGGCTTCTGCCGCGGCTTCGGCTTCTGACGGCGCGTCGAAGCTGAAGGACGGCTCGGCCACCCTGGCTCAGGGTACTTCTTCGCTGAAGGATGGCTCGGCCACCCTGGCTCAGGGCGCGAACAGCCTGGCTGAGGGCACCCACAAGCTGCGTCAGGGCCTGGATGAGTCGGGTATCCGCGAGCTGCCGGGCCAGCTGAACGCGATGTGTCAGCACCTGCAGCAGACGGATACCTCCGCCCCGAGCGGTGATTTCGGCCGCGACCTGTCGAATACCGTGGTGTCGGCGAGTGCGCAGAGGCTTCGCGAGCGTCTGGCGCCGATGGTGGCCGCTGGCACCATGACCCAGCAGCAGGCTGATGAGCTGGTGTCTTCGGTGGATTCCGATGAGTTTAAGGGTGAGGTGGCAACGCTGAACCAGAAGGCTCTGGAGTCTCATCTAGCCTCGCGCAGTGCGACTGCCGCAGATGCTATGTCGAAGCTGCAAGCCCTGAAGTCGAGCCACTGCGTCGCGGACGGTTCTTCGTCCTCGGCGGCTAAGATTCAGACCCTGGTGTCGGGCGTGGACGCGCTGGATGCTGCCTCCACCTCGGTGGCGAAGGGTGCTTCTTCCCTGGCTGAGGGTGCGGCCCGCGTTGATAGCGGTGCTTCTTCGCTTGCTTCGGGCGCGGCTACCCTGGCCGATGGTAACGCCCAGATTGCTTCGGGTGCATCCTCTCTCGCTTCGGGCGCCTCTTCCCTGGCCGAGGGCACCGAGAACCTGAAGTCGGGTACCGATTCGCTCAAGAGCGGTACCGCGACCCTGAAGGACGGCACGAGCACTCTGGCCGAAAAGGAGCAGAGTGCCGTCGAGGGCCAACAGAAGGTGGCCGATGGCGCGTCGAACCTGAAGGACGGCGCGTCCCAGCTCACCGAGGGTACGGAGAAGCTGGCCAGCGGCACGGATCAGCTGAATAGCGGTGCCTCGGAGCTGAAGGATGGCACCTCCTCCCTGCAGAGCGGCCTGGCTTCTGGCACGAAGCAGGTTCCGAACCTTTCGGAGTCGGATCAGACGAAGGTTGCCGACACGATGTCGAACCCGGTGACGCTCTCGCACAATTCCCTGGCTTCGGGCCGTAACTACGGTGAGGGCATGGGTCCGTTCTTCATGTGCCTGGCGCTGTGGATTGGTGGCCTGATGCTGGTTCAGACGCTGCGCGTGATGAATAACCGTGCGTTGGCTTCGCACGCCCCGTCGGTTCGCGTGATGCTCGGTAGCTGGATGCCCTTCGGTCTGGTGGGTATTGCTCAGGCGACGCTCATGTTCGTGGTGATTAAGTTCGGTCTGGGCTTTGAGATGGCTCACCCGTGGCTGGCGTGGTTGTTCCTGTGCTTTGTGGCTCTGATCTTCACCGGATTTATTCACGGTCTGACGGTGTTCTTGGGTGCTCCCGGCAAGTTGGTGGCTCTGGTGGTCCTGATTCTGCAGCTGGTGACCGGCGGCGGCACGATGCCGTACGAGACTCTGCCCGAGCCGATTCGTTGGATGCACGATTTCTTCCCGATGGGTTATGCGGTGACGGGTATGCGTCGCCTGTCGTACGGGGTGAACGAGTCGAGCCTGTGGGGCATCATGCTGGTTCTGGCCCTGTGGGGTCTGGCGGGCTTGCTGCTGGGTTACCTGGGCACGCGACGTGATCGCACCTGGTCGTTGAAGAAGCTCGCACCGGAGATCACTGTCTAATAAAATAGAGGTATACCTGCAAAAAGGGAGGGAGGACTTCTGATGTTGCAGCGACCAGTCGCTGAAGCTGCAAGTCGTCGTCCCGGCCGTACTGGTAAAACTCAGTTGAAGTTGTTCAACGCTGCTATGGATATCATGACCCAGAAGGGGCTTGAGTACGCCACCGTTGAAGAGGTGGCTGCTCGGGCGGGTGTTTCTAAGGGAACCGTGTATTACAACTTCGGTTCCAAGAAGACTATGGTGGACCAGCTGGTTCAGTACGGCACGCAGTTGCTGCTGAGCGATGCGCGCCGCGCGGCGTCGGCCCAGTCCGACCCGCGTGAGGCGTTGCGGAGTGCCGTTCGTGCCGCGTTTCAGTACCTCGAGGACCGCCCGGGCTTTACCCGGATGTGGCTCTCGGAGGCCTGGAAGGGTGCGGAGGGTTGGACCGAGACGATGAGCGATAACCGTCAGGATCTTCTGGAGTATCTGGAGGAGATGACGGAGGCTGTGGCTCGCCGCTACACGGTTGATACCGCTCAGAATCCTCGTGCGATTGCGATCTCTATGTTCGGCGCGATTTACATGCTTGCCATGGATCGCGAGGTCCATCAGGTTGACCGCAACGCTGAGGACGCGACGCGTGCTGTCATGCTGGTTATAGATGGGTATATCCGTCATTAGACGAACCCGCCGGGTTCGTTGATGTTGCCGGGACTTCGGTGTCGGGTGTCGAAAAGGGCACGGTAAAAGGGCCGTGAAAAGGGCGACACCCGGTTGCCGCACGCGTTTTTGCCCCGGTGGGAGAAGATACATCCCACCCCTGTGCTTTTCTTGCCCTTTTGTCTTGGGGTGTGCTACACTTTTCCACTGTTGGTGGTGTGTCCGAGCGGCCGAAGGTGCATCACTCGAAATGATGTTTGGTGTAAAAGCCAACGGGGGTTCAAATCCCTCCACCACCGCACCAACGAAAACCCGTCGAGCTGAGCTCGGCGGGTTTTCTGTTTGCCGAATTATGCGGCTCGCCTGTGAATGTATATGCGAGTGCGAGTAAAATTTATGCTATGCGTATTAAGATTCTTGACCACCCGCTGGTCGCCCACAAGATTAGTGTTCTGCGCGATAAGAACACCCCTTCCCCGATTTTCCGTCAGCTGGTTGACGAGCTGGTGACTCTCCTGGCCTACGAGGCTACTCGCGAGATTCGCGTGGAGGAGGTTGAGGTGGTGACTCCGGTGGCTACCACGACCGGTGTGCGCATCGCCAACCCGAAGCCGCTGGTGGTGCCGATTCTGCGTGCTGGTCTGGGCATGCTGGAGGGCATGACCCGCATGGTGCCGACCGCCGAGGTGGGTTTCCTGGGTATGGCTCGCAACGAGGAGACCCTGGACATCGTGACCTATGCCGAGCGTCTGCCGGAGGATTTGACGGGCCGTCAGGTGTACCTGCTGGATCCGATGCTGGCCACCGGCGGCACCCTGATCGAGGCTATTAAGTTCTTGCGTAAGCGCGGTGCCGAGTCGGTGACCTGCGTGTGCCTGATTGCCGCCCCCCGAGGGTATTGCCGCCCTGGAGAAGGGCGTTGAGGGCATGGAGAACGTGGACCTGTTCCTGGCTGCCCGCGATGAGCGCCTGAACGAGAAGGCTTACATCGTTCCCGGTCTGGGTGATGCTGGCGATCGCCTGTACGGTTTGGCTGAATAATTTTTGATTCGGCTTCGCGAGACGGTTTCGCGAGACCAATTGTGCGCCGTCCCCGCGCTGGCTATTTCGATAGCCCGCGCGGGGACACTTTTGTCTAATAGGGCGTGCGTACGATGCGGGATGGGTGGTGTCGATGATTCCCCCCTCCGTCGAACGGGGGAGGGATAATTCAAAAAATCTACATGTGACAAGAATCATTTCATGTGGATATTGTTGGGTTAATGAGGGGTATTTGAGGGTCTCTTAAGCTTTGATTGAGGGCATGAAAATACAGTGCTCCGCGTCATCATGCCGCTTTAGATGAATATTTATGTAGATGGGGCGCGACGGGGCTTGATGCGGGACGAGTCTGGCCCGGATGAGTGGGGATGTATTGTACTCCTTTTTGGATGCGGGAAGTATCCACGATGCCGAATCCGCTTGATTTATCCGTCAAATAGGAGAAATATTAAGAGAAAGGATTGATGCTCGAACAGGTATTAGGGACTGTTGGGCCACGCGTCACTTCCGGCGCACCCCACCACCATGTAGGTAAGGCAATTCCTACGTAGATTTTGAGAGAAGGCTGAACCATGTCAGGTGCTGTACCTGGATACGTCCACATCTCCCAGCGAGGCCGCGCCGCGAAGCGTCAGGCCGTCCAGCCCCATCGTCCCGCCGCACCTGCCGCAACGTTGCGTCCGATGACATTCTCCGCGGGGGATTCCTCCCCCCACAAGAATGCTCAGGAGAACGAGGCTCGCGGCTTCGTGCTGTACGTGGGTCTGAATGAGGAGCTCGCCGCCGCAAACGGTACCTCCCTGGTGCGCATCGTTCAGGATCTGCGCACCTACGCCCACCACCTGGCCCCCGAATCTGAGTCTTACGCCGCCGTGGCGCTGGCTCCCGTGAACGCCGAGGGTAGCGACCTTGAGGTGGTCCGTAACGCGCTGGGTGATCCGACCGCCGTGTACACCTACCCGGAGGCGAATACCTCCCGCGAGGCGGAGGGCATGAACGGCCACTCCTCGGGTGTGCTGATTGACCTGGCTCGCCGCGAGGTGTTCCTGGACGGTGAGCCGCTGATGCTGACCTTCAAGGAGTTCGAGCTGCTGGCCCACCTGGTTGAGAATAGCTCCCGCACGGTTGGCCGCGAGGAACTGCTGAAGGCCCTGTGGAGCTCGGGTGACGAGCACCCGCACGAGCGCACGATTGACGTTCACATTCGTCGCCTGCGTTCGAAGCTGGGTCGCCTCTCGGGTACCGTGCGTACGGTGCGCGGTCAGGGTTACCGCTTCTTTGAGCACCCCGAGGTCGTCGTCTGGGCGGCCCCGGAGTACTCCATCTAAGCTTGTAGTTTTAGGGTGCACCCCGGTGCGCCGGCCCCGTGCCGGTGTGCCGGGGTTTACTCATGCCCGGGTGGCGGGTGCGCGGGATGTATCGGCGCGCTCTGGATAAAATGGGTGTATGGCTGAGAATTCTTCCAACACTGCATCCGGCTCGCACCGTAGCGGAGCTAAGCGCCTGATTATTATGCGCCATGCGGAGGCCGATTGGGGCTGAACGATTTCGACCGTCCCCTGACCAAGCGCGGTCACGAGCAGGCTGCCGCCGCGGGTGCCTGGCTGGCTTCGCGCGGCTATATTCCCGAGCAGATTATGTCTTCGTCGGCGTTGCGCACGCGCCAGACGACCACCTGGGTTGCGGACGGCCTGGGTTCGAAGGCCCCGACCGCGCATCTGGATGAGGGTCTGTACGAGGTTTCGGCCGCCCGCATCATTGCGCGCATTAACGGCGTTTCAGAGAACGTTCATTCGCTGATGGTGGTGTCGCACCTGCCCGGCGTGCAGGATGCCGCGCAGCGTCTGATGAGCCCCGACTCCGATCCGAACGCGTCGATGGATGTGTACTATGGCTTCCCGCCGTCCTCCATCGCGGTGTTCGAGGTGCCGGGGGAGTGGGCCCTGCTGGATGGGGCGGATGCGCGCCTCGTGGACTTCAAGAGCTTCTAGGTTGTGCGCCCGATGAAACGGGCATAGTAAAAGCCCCGTACCAGCCGGTACGGGGCTTTCAGTGGCGGAGACGGGGGGATTTGAACCCCCGGTCGAGTTTAACCCCGACCCTTCATTAGCAGTGAAGTCCATTCGGCCGCTCTGGCACGTCTCCACGGTGCGCTCGTGAGCGCATCCCTATAAGAATATAGGCTGTTTTGCGCTTGGTCAATTCGGTAGGGGCCTCGCGTGAATTAGGCGTGTTGCTCAGGTAGGCGAGGCGTTTTGCCCCAAACCGGCTGAGCCGACGGGGGCTCTACTCCGTGGGATACGGGCCGTGCACATTGAGGGTTATACGCATTTTCGATACACTACACTCCATCCAAACCGATAAATCGGGAGTTCTCTGGAGCGTGCACGTATCGACCGATACGGACGTGCCGGAGTGCCCCCATCACTCAGCGAATCGAGAAATCATGTCTGAAAACCCCAACAACCCCCAGCCCCAGTTCAACCAGGACCCCCAGTTCAGCCAGCAGGCACCCCAGTTCAATCAGCAGGCTCCTTACGGTGTGCCCGTTCAGACCCCTGAGCAGCTGGCTCAGGCGAAGAAGGCAAAGACCCTGTCGATTGTCTCTCTGGTGAGCGGTATTGTGAGCTTCTTTGTCCTCGGTTTCATCCTTGGTGCTGTAGCTATTGTGACCGGCCGCCTGGCTATGAATAACCCCGAGCTGAAGAACCGCGGTATGGCTATTGCCGGTACTGTTCTGGGTGTCGTCAGTATTATTTTGCTGGTCGCTCTGAAGATTTTTGTAAAGCAGTAAGATTGAAGCTATCTGCAGTAGCCTCATGATTTGAGGAAGCCCGCGAGCGCCCCGTGCGCACGTGGGCTTTTGCATGCTTGAGGGGGCATTGCCGGGATAAGCGTGGTGTACGCAGCCGAAGCGTGAATATAGCTGCCGCTTCGGTGATAGGCTAGGAACAACACGGGCCAACGCCGACCAACCACAAAGGTGAGATGCCATGTCTCAGAATCCGCAGGGTTCAAACCCTGAAGACTCCGACCCCGAATACAACCAGCTGAACGAACAGCTCGCTGAGCCGTCTGCGCAAGAGGCCCAGGACTCGTCCGGCCAGCCTGCGATGCTGCCCGAGGATACCGTGCAGAAGATCATCGGGCGGGTTGAGGGTGAGCGGGCCGCTCAGACTTCCCTGGTGCTCGGTCTTGTCAGCCTGGTTTGCCTGGGTTTTCTTGCCGGCGTGCCTTCTTTCATCATGGGCTATATCGGTATGTCTAAAGCGAAGGAAGCGGAGCGCCTGGGCGTTTCGGCTACAGCGGGTCGTAGGATGAGTAAGATAGGCGCCTTTATAGCTTTCCTCATTTTCTTCTGCACGTGTGTCTTCACGCTGATGGGGATTATCGGTTCCCAGAGGGTTGCTAGCTATTCCCCCTATTAAACTTCCGGGTTGGTCGGCATCTTAGCCCCGGGCGGGCACCATGAAGGTGCCTAATCCTTGCCGCCGAAAACAGATTACGGATATCGGGGCCTCCCCCGAAACACCTGTCGCGTATCAAGACTGAAAGATCGTGGTTATGATGTCTCAGACTCCCCAGCCTCAAGAGCCGGACCCGTTCGACTACAATCCCGCGTACAACCAGCTCTACGAGGGCCGCGATGCCGGGCAGGGCGCGGGCGGCGAGCCGCGGAATGTCCCGGCTACCTACAAGCCTGCCGGGGCGTACACTCCGCCTCCTGCCTACCCGGAAAGCGTCCCGGGGAATATCGTCACGCCCCCTGGCTTCCTGGAGGAGGGCCAGAAAGCGGCACAGCGTTCGTTGACGTTTGGCATCATCAGCGTGGTGCTCATTCTCCTCATGTATTGGATTCCCTACTCCACCCTCGGATCAATTATTCTGGGCGCCCTGGGAATTTCGGCCGCGCGAGACGCGGAACGCCACGGTGTGCCGGCAAAGGCGGGGCGCATCCTCAGCTGGATTGGCGTAGTCCTGCCCATCGCCCTGACGGTCTTTGCGATTATTGCCCTCCTATCGCTCCTGTTCACCCTGAAGGGATAGCCGCATTAGCGGTTCGGCTGGCCGAGCCTTTTGGAACCGAGCCCACCATCTTTTGTCTGCAACATGTAGAAGCCCCGTTTCTCGAATTGAGGCGCGGGGCTTTACGCATATTCGCGGAATCCCGAACTAACGCTCGAGGTGTCTTGCGCGGGTCAGAATGACGGGTGTAGTTGCCCCCGTTCCGTTGATAGGCTAGGGTGAATATTGTTTAACACACACCTGCCGCACGAAAGTGAAACGCCATGTCTCGGAATCCGTGGGGTTCTGACTCCTACGATTACAACCCGGACTACAACCACCTGAACGAGCAGTACGATCAGAACAGCCAGTATGGCCAGTATGGGCAGGGTTCGTACGGTCGGTACGGCCAGGGTTCGTATGGCCAAGGTTCGTACGGTCGGTACGGGCAGAGCTCTTACGATCAGTATCCCTATGACCCGTACGGCCAAGACCTATATGGTCAGAATCAGTACGACCCGTACGGTTACCAGTATGACCAGCCCATGATGGCCCCAGCCGGCTTTCTGCAGAAGACCCCCGAGCAGTTTTTTGGTGAGAAGGCTGCCCAGACCTCCACTGTGCTCGGCGTTATCGGTTTGATCTGTATCGCGACTCTCAATTGGTGGCTGTTCGGTCTGCCCTCCCTAATTCTGGGTGTTATCGGTATTTTCAAGGCGAACGAGGCGGAACGCTACGGTGCCGTTGCTTCGGCAGGCCGCATCTTGAACTGGATTAACGTAGCTGTTGGTGGCATATTCCTGGTGCTTTTCGGCGGAGCTCTTCTGCTGGCGCTCATGCTGGCTCTTTCGGATTCTGCCGCTAATTCAGAGTTGGTTGATGCCGCGAAGATGCTGGCACTTCTCTAAAAACTTTGCCCTTCTCGAAAAGAAAAAGCCCCGCTCCTCACAGTGAGGAGCGGGGCTCTGCTGTGTATATGCCGTATGTTTGGTGAAATCGGCTCGACATGCTTGTTCCCTCTGATGGGAAGGTCTAGGGTGAAGGTAACACCCGGTATTGAAAGGTTGTGGATGCGATGTCGCAGCTACCCCAAAACAACGAATCCTTCGATTACAACCCCGAGTACGCCAAGCTATACCGGCAAAATAGTAACGGGCAACCCATCGTTGGTTCCGCAGGGGGCCCACTGCAACCCGCGAGTGGGTTCCCGAGTCAGGAAACCGGGAGGAGCGCCGAGAACCTCTCCTTGCTCTTCGGTATCCTCTGCTTAGTGTGCATCCCGGGTATTCGATGGACGCTGTACGCTATCCCCTTCTCACTGATACTGAGTGTTTTAGGTATCTGGCAGGCGCGAGTGGCACGACGGCACGGTGCGCGCGCTACCGCGGGCATGATTCTCAGTGCGGTGGGTATAGTCGTTGTCCTTCTTCTCGTTGCCCTCATCATATTGATTCTGAACGCTTTGTCGGGCATCCACTAATCACAGCGGCTCGATGTCGAGCCTAAATGCTCTCTCAACCCGATAGGCACTTAACACCCGGTATTGAAAGGTTGTGGATGCGATGTCGCAGCTACCCCAAAATAACGAAGCTTTCGATTACAACCCCGAATACGCCAAGCTTTACCAGGAAGATGACAGCGTACAGTCCGACGCTGATGATATGGACGACAGGCTGCTACGTGCAAGCGAGCCCCCTTCCGATGTGCGGAGGGCGCAAGCCGGTGAAAGAGCAGCGAACTTCTCCCTGCTTTTCGGTGCCCTTGGCCTGCTATCTTTCTTCATAGGGTTTTGGTGGTCTGCCTATGGCATTGAAATCGGTATACTCATGGTCATCGTCGCACCATTCCTGAGTATCTTAGGTCTCCGGCAGGCATTCGTGGCACGACGGCACGGTAAGCACGCCATCGGGGGCATGATTCTCAGCGCGATGGGTATAGTCGTTGTCCTTGCTATCGTCGCCCTCATCATAATGATTCTGAGCGCCTTGTCCGGATTAAATGATGCAGGCCCGTCGAGGATCCTGAACGCTCTTATGCTGTACTGGAACTAGCCTCGAGATAAATACAGAAAAGTCCTGCCCCTCATTGTGAGGAGCAGGACTTTTCTGTGTATATGCCGTATGTTTCGGCAGGTGGAGCCTGACATGCTTGTTCCCTCTGATGGGAAGGTCTAGGGTGAAGGTAACACCCGGTATTGAAAGGTTGTGGATGCGATGTCGCAGCTACCCCAAAACAACGAATCCTTCGATTACAACCCCGAGTACGCCAAGCTTTATCAGGAAGATGACAGCGAACAGTCTAGCCCGGATGCTTCTGACGAACAGCTACTATCCGCAAACGAGTCCCCGGATGACTCTTCGGACGGTTCTCCGGATGAGCCCGCAGATCAAGCGGTCGGTAAGGGAATGGCGAACTTCTCCATACTCTTTGGCTTCCTCGGTCCCCTGTCTTTCTTCCTAGGGGGTTGGCTAATTGTCCAAGGTTTTGGAGAAAATGGTACGCAGGTAGTTATCTTTTCACCGTTGCTGAGCATCCTGGGTCTCTGCCTGGGGATCTCGGCAAGACGGCACGGTGCTCGTGCCACCGGTGGTCTGGTTCTTAACAGTCTGGGGATATGCTTTTTCCTCTGTATCGCCTTCCTCATCATGTTGATTGCAAACGCTTTGTCAAACATGTCAAACATGCACTAACGACGCCCCCGGTAACTCGGAACGGCGTATGCAAAGAGCCCCGCTCCTCGATACGAGGAACGGGGCTCTTCGCGCTCCACACGTGGAGCAGAAGCTAAAACGCGGATGGTAAGGGATTTGAACCCTTGAGACGGGGTTACCGCCTACTGGTTTTCAAGACCAGCTCCTTCGGCCGCTCGGACAACCATCCTTGCGCTCCAGAGACCGGCATTTTATCTCAACGCCGTGCCGCAGGGCACTACGAGATTATCTCACGATGTATGCTTTCTGTAAATCGAGTGCCGATGAGGGCACATCCGCTCAGGAGGAGGGCTCATGCGAGCAATTATTGAGGAAAACCACGGCGGTCCCGAGGTGCTTCGGGTCAGCGAGATTCCCGCCCCCGTTCCCCGTTCGCGTGAGGTGCTCATCCGCGTTCGCGCCGCCGGAATCAACCGTGCGGATGCCCTGCAGCGCCGCGGATTCTACCCGCCCCCTCCTGGATCGAGCTCCATCTACGGTCTGGAAGTGGCCGGGGAAATCGAGGCCGTTGGCGAGGGGGCATCCGTCGAGAACTGCGGTCGTCCCGTGATGGCTCTGCTCCCCGGAGGTGGGTACGCCGACTACGTGACGGTTCCGGTGGATTTACTGCTGCCGAAGCCCGAGAACCTGAGCTTTGAAGAGGCCGCGGCGCTACCCGAGGTGGCCGCCACGGTCTACTCCAACCTGGTACTGACCTGCGGCATGAGCATGGATCCCGCCGAGAACCTGCGCGAGGACGGGCAGAGCGCCACGGTGCTGGTGCACGGTGGCACCGGGGGCATCGGGGTGCACGCCATTCAGGTGGCACTGGCCGCGGGAACCCGCGTATTCGCCACGGTTGGGACCGAAGAGAAAGCGGAGTACGTGCGCTCGCTGGGTGCCGAACCCATCGTGTATCGGGAACATTCGTTCCGGGATGTCGTTCTGTCGGAGACCGGCAGGCGCGGCGCGGACTACATCCTGGACGTCGTGGGCGGGCGGTACTTTGAGGATAACCTGCACACCCTCGCCGACGGTGGGCACCTGTGCATCATCGGGTTGCAGGGCGGACGAAAGGCCGAGCTGGATCTCGCGTACGCACTCACGCACCGGCTTTCGGTGCACGCCACGAGCCTGCGCAGCCGCTCCGAGGCCCAGAAAGCCGAGATTCTGCGCGGCGTGCGCGAGCAGATCCTCCCGCTGGTCGAGTCGGGTCGCATCGGCGTGGGTCTTGATCGGGTATTCCCCCTGGAGGCCGCGGCCGAGGCGCACGAGTACTTTGATTCCGGTCTGCACCGCGGCAAGGTGGTGCTACGGGTCGATTAGAGGGGGTCGCGGGGTGCGGAGAAAACCTTGTTGCCGCGCTCCGCGAAACGTGACATAAATGCTCATATTTCCCTGACGATCCGTCACCAAAAGAAGATTTAGGGTAACCTAAGTATAGGTGGGTTTGTAGCTCGCCGCGGAAGGTGATGCACGCATCCGACGCTCACCGGCCGCGAGCGACTCCCACCCGATAACCGTTCACGGCACACACCTAACGTAGAGGAGGACTCATGGGACTCAAAAGCTACCTGCAATCGCGCCGAGACGACGCCGAGCTCGGCAAGGGCATCTGGCGGCGCTCCCACGACCGCTTTATTCGCGGCATCGACCGATTCCACCAGGTGCTCGAGCGTCTGGCGGGCACCGAGTCCTCTGCCTCCATGATTGAGCTCATCGTGCCGGACGCCAACGAGCTTGCCGACCTCATCCCCCGGGTGCGTGCCGTGGCCATGGAGGCCCACCGCTTCGCCCCCAGCGACGGCGATATCCCCGCCTCACAATTCGGCACCTACTCCGACCTCAACCGTGCCCTCTCCAAGGCCGGCAACGCCGTGGCTCTCTGCGCCGAGGCCCTGGCCATGGCCCGCTGCTTCGGCGAGTGCACCACCGGATGCGACCGCCAGGTGAGCGTGCACCGCCGCGTTGAGACCGTGGTGCAGCACGTGCAAGAGGCCGAACGTCTGATTCGCCGCGCCCAAAAGGAAGCGGCCGGCGAGCTGACCTTCGACGACGGAATCCCCGTGGGACGGACCGAACTCGTCGAGGCCTAGTGGTACGTCAGTTTGATGCTCCACCGGGCACACGATACGCTTAAAAGAGAGGTGCATGACACCCCGCAAGCGGTTCAGTCACAATGGAGGTGACGATGGTACGCAATCGAGAATCGCAGCTCGGTCCAGGCCCTCTACGGCATAACCAATGCATTAACGATTGACGGAAGAAGTCACACACCATGTTTGAATTCCATAGGAACGAGCGCGCGCGCCAGCTGCGCCCCAGCCTCTCCCGCTCCTGGTTGCTCGTTCGCGCCAACGCCACCGAAGACGTTTTTGAGCAGGCCTTCGAATCCGAGGCCGATTCCATCATTATTGACCTCGAGGACGGTTGCCCGCCCGAAGAGAAGGACGCAGCCCGCGAACAGGTCGTCCGCATGCTGAACTCCGGCGTGGTTGCCTGGGTTCGTATCAACGCCATCACCACCGAGCACTGGTGGAAGGACGTCAAGGCCCTCAAGAACGTGAAGGGTTTACGAGGCGTCATGCTCGCCACCGCCGAGCACGCCACCGACATCGACCGTACCTCAGCTGAGCTGCCCGCCGGTACCCCCATCATCGCGCTGATTGAATCGGCCCTGGGCGTGCACCACTCGGTCGAGATTGCTCGCGCCATCGGCACCTTCCGCCTGGCCTTCGGCGCGGGTGACTACCGCCGCGACACCGGTTCCTCCGCAACCCCCATGGCCCTGGCCTACGTGCGTTCGCAGCTGGTCATCGCCTCCACCCTGGGTGGCCTGCCCGGCCCCATCGACGGCCCGACCCTCGGCGCCTACGGCGGGGACCTCTCCAAGGCCTGCGGCTTCGCGAGCGACCACGGCATGACCGGCAAGATCACCCTGGATATCCGCCAGGCAGAGACCATCAACGCGGCCTTCTCGCCCAGCGAGGTTGAGATTGAAGAGGCCCACCAGATGCTCGACGTGCCCATCGACGGCCCCCGCGACGGCTCCTACCTGCCGCGCTACCTGCGCGCCAAGAAGGTCAAGGAACTCGCCAAGGTCTACGGCCTGTGGGGCAAGACCGACAGCGACATCCAGCGCGCATCCAAGTAACGCGCCGGCCCTATAGCGACGGCCGCGCATCCGACCCCTCGGAGGGATTCGGATGCGCGGCCTTTGGTTTAACGCTCCGGCCACCGACCGGCGGACGGGCTTGGCGACTAGTTGCGCGGGGAACGGCCGCCCGTAAGGGCGTGCGCGGCAACGTAGGACGTCGCCAGGGAAATCACGATGGGCACCAGGAACGAGGTGTCGTCCTCGTAGACGGCGCGGTAGAAGAACCAAACCGCCAGCGAAATCACGAGTGCCAGCACATAGACGATGGCGAAGCGCGCGGTGGGGGTGAACGGGGTGCGCTGCGAGGAGCCCTTGCGGGCGGAGGTGCGGGACGAAGACATGAGGCCTCCCGGGATAGAGCGAGCTGTCGGACGCCTCGGAACGGGGCCGGGGCCTCGCATGCCGAAGACGATACTAAAAACCGCCGCAACACACCGGAAACCGGCCTTGTTACGGCGGATGTGGAGCCCCCAGTGGGATTCGAACCCACGACCTTTTCTTTACGAGGGAAATGCTCTACCCCTGAGCTATAGAGGCACATACGCTACCTGCCGCGTTGAGACGGGCTTTCCGCGGAACAGTGCATACCCCGCAATAGTACCAAAAAGGCGGGGGAGAGGCGAATCATCGCGTTGCTACGGCGGCTCCGCGCAAGAGCCCCGCGCGGACGAGTCATGCACCCGCCGTGCCGGCGGGATAAGATGAACCTAAGCGTTATCCGTGCGCCCCGGCACCGATTCTTAGGAGGAATACCATGACCTCACCCTTTACCCGCCGCGCCCTGCTCATCGGCGCGCTTCCCGCCGCCGCACTGGGCCTGAGCGCCTGCGGCTCATCCCAGGCCTCCTCTACCGCCTCCGCGAGCGGTTCGGCAGGCGGCTCAGCGAGCGCCACCTCGGAGAGCACCGCCGCGGCATCGGCGAGCGCATCCGCAAGCGCGTCCGCTACTCCCTCGAGCTCGGCTTCGGAGACCGCTTCCGCATCTGCTACCGCGGATGACGGCTACGTCGGCTTCCGCCTCAACCGCGAAGTACCCGGCGCGGGCACCGCAACCCTGTACACCGACTTCCAGTGCCCCTACTGCGCCAAGGCAGAGCCGAAGTTCGAGGAGGCCGCCAAGAAGCTCGACGGCGTGCTGAACGTGACCGCCCGCCACATGCCCCTGAGCATGCACGCCAACGCCGTGCCGGCCGCCCTGGCCGTGCAGGCCGCAGAAGCGCAGGGTAAGCACCTCGAAATGGCCGATAAGCTCTTCGCCACCCAGAACGACTGGAAGGGCATCAAGGAGCGCGATAAGCTGCGCACCCTCTTCAACGACTACGCCAAGGAACTGGGCCTGAACGTTGAAGAATTCGACAAGGTCCTACTCGCCTCCGACACCGTCAAGCCCATCCAGCGCGACTACGAGCACGCCGTGAAGATCGGTGTGAAGGGAACCCCCACCTTCGCCGTGAACGACAAGGTCATCGAGGGCCTGGACTCCTCCTCTTCGGTGGATGAGCTGGTCAGCACCTTCAAGCGTGAAGCTGGCGTGAAGTAGTGGCGCACATTCAGCTCTCCGGCGGCCAGCGCGCCGAGATTCACCCCGACGGGTTCAGCGAGCACGGCTACGTTCTTGAAATTGGGGGTGCCGAGCAGTCCCACGTGGATACCGCGGATCCCTCCTACGTGTTCTACGAGTACCTGCGCCGCATCGCGAACACGGTGGATGCGCTCGCCCCTGCTGGCGAGCCCATTACCGCCGCGCACCTGGGTGCGGGGGCGCTGACCCTCGTGCGCTATATTCAGGCGACCCGCCCCGGCTCCCGCCAGGTTGCCGTCGATATCGAACCCGAGCTTATGGGATTCGTGACCGACCGGCTGCCGCTACCCGCCGGCACCGACTGCCGGCTGGTGGTGGGCGATGCCCGCGAGCAGCTGGCCCACCTGCCCGAACTGCTGGGCGTGACCGGCTTCGACGCGATTATCCTCGATATTTTCACCGGCATGGATGCACCTGCCCACCTGGCGAACCGCGACTTCTACCGCGAACTCAAGGACGCCCTGAGTGAGCGCGGTATGGTCGCCATCAACGTGGGTGACGACGCGGGTCTGCCCTTCTTCCAGCTGCAGGCAACCGCGATGCTGGAAGTCTTCGACCACGTGTGGTGCCTGTGCGAAAGTTCGATGCTCAGCGGCGAGAACGAGGGCAACCTCGTGCTCATCGGTACCTCCCGCGAGCTGGACGAGGACACTCGGGACCTACTGTACGCAATGGGACCGCATCCGGCGGAGGTGCTTACCACCGACGAGCTGCGCGACCTGCTGGACAGCCTGGAGGCTTAGGCGCGAGATTTAGACCGTTGAGGCGGGTACCGACCGGGTACCCGCCTCAACGGTTTTCTATATGCCGTGCACCGGCGACCCCGGGCCGTCGCCCGCGGGCGGGGCCTATTCGGGCAGCGGCATGGGAACGGGCTCCTCGCCCTCATCCTGCTGCTTGGAAGAGCCGCTCTGCGCGGTGGTCAGCGTAATGCCCACGCTCGCCGTCATGAGCAGGCAGATCGCCACCCAACGAATCGGGCCCGTCTCCTGGTTTAGCAGCGCCCAGCCGGCAATCGCCGCGATGGCGGGCTCCATGCTCATCAACACGCTAAACACCTGCTGCGGCAGGTTGCGCAGGGCCATCAGCTCCGCGCTGTAGGGAATCACCGAGGCGAACATCGCGGTACCGAAAATCATGAGGAGTAGCACCGGGTCCTGAGCCGCGTTCCACAGCGGCTGGGGCGCCGGAACAACCGCCGCCACCGGGGCAATGAACGCGGCGCCGACCAGCATCGCCACCGCCAGGCCGCTCGCACCCGGAACCAGGGCGCCAACCTTTGCGCTGGAGCGAATATACAGCGCCCAGAACACGCCAGCAATCAGCGCGAACGTCAGACCCAGGTAGTCGGTATCCGTGCCGACCGCCGCCTCGTAGCCGAGCACCAGCATGCCCGCCAGGGCGCAGAGGACCCACACCGCATCGCGGAGCCTGCGGGTCAGTAGGGACGCCAGCGCGAGCGGGCCCAAAAACTCCACCGCCACCGCCAGGCCGATGGGGATACGGTCAATCGCGCAGTAGAAGAAGCCGTTCATCATGCCGAACGTTAAACCGAAAATCACCACGGCACGCCACTGCTCCTTCGACCAGGACAGCGGGCCCGGAGGCATCGTATCGCCGCGGCGGGCACGCCAACGAGCAGCCAGCCACACGGTGCTACCCACCACAATGGAAGCAATCGCCAGACGGCTCACGCTCACGGCAAGCGCGCCGAACAGCGGGAAGAGCGTCACCGCGAAGGCCGCGCCGAACTGTAGCGACGAGCAGGACATCAAAACAAACATGATGCCTAGGGCAGGGCGTTGGTGCGCGGTATGCTGCATGGCTCTCCTCGGGGTACCTCGTAAATCGGCGGTGCTTGTGCGGGTTCTCGAATGGGGGGCAGGGTACGAGCTTAAACAGTGCACCCCCGGGCACGAGATACTATCCTACGTGCTACCCGGGGGTGCGAGAAAGAAGAGACATGCTCTCCAGCGCAATATTCAGCTGGGCTCTCTACGGCTACCTAGAGGCCCTTCGCCTCACGGTCGGCCCTAATCTGCTCGGCCGATGGAAGCGTAATGGAACTGGTCGCCATCTGTGCGATGTCCACCGCGTGCGCGTCCACCGCGCCGGGGAGGTAGCGATCCATCTCCTCGCTATCACCGCGTTCCTGGGCCCGTTTTTGGGCGCGGGCGTGCGAAATGGAGATGCCGATACTCGCCAGCACCAGCAGCGAGATGGCCAGCCAGCGAACCGCATCCGTCGGCTCGGCCAGCATAATGACGCCCACCAGCGCGGCAATCGCCGGTTCCAGCGAAAGCACCACACTGTAGATGTGCGCCGGCAGCAGGCGCAGGGAAGAGACCTCGCCCAGGGCCGGGATGGCCGAAGCCAGCAGGCCCATCAAACAGCCAATAGCCAGCAGGTTCACATCCTGGGTGACCTTCAGCAGGTTGTTGCCGCTAATAAGGAACGGGAACGGCAGAACCAGCAGGGTAGAGACAACGTTACCCATGACCATGCCGCCCATACCCGGGATGAGCGCGCCCACCTTCTCCGTCGCCAGGATGTAGGCGGCACGCGAAATCGCCGTCAGTACCGCGAAAAACACGCCCACCAGGGCAAAGTCCTCAGGCTTGGCCTGTGATTCGGCCGTCAGAATCGCCATGCCGCTAAAGGACAGGGCAATCCATACCAGGTCCAGCTTGCGGCGGGACATAACGGTCGCCAACACCAGCGGGCCCATAAACTCGATCGCCACGGCAATCGCCAGCGGAACCTGCTCAATCGCCACGTAGAAGAAGGCGTTCGCGCCGGTAAGGGCCACGCCCAGCACGATGACCGCGGTCCACTGCGCGCGCGTCCACGCGAGAATATTCGGGCGGAAGAACACGTACAGCAGGATGGTGGAGGTCAGCAGACGTAGCGCCACCACACCCCAGGGCCCCAAATCACCCATGAGCTGCTTCGCGAGGGCTGAACCGAATTGCGCGGAAATAATCGCGCCGGTCGCGTAGGCGACACCCAGCCCCTGAGTGGCCAGGGGAGAACGCGCAGCCGTGGGCGTGCTGGCGGAAGAAGTCATGGTAATCCTTTACAGCATGAAGCGTAAGCAAGTATCGGCGGTACAGCCCAACCCGAATCGCCGTGAAACGGGTCACGCATTATGCAGACAATGAATAGTGTGTAACCTAGGACAATTTTACGCGGTTTAAAAAAGGGCGCAAATAAATGGGAAGCGATTTCAGAAGCGCCGCCGCGCCGGCTGGACGACCGCGCTCAAGCCCTCGGTGAACTCAAGCCCTCGGTGAACAAGGCTCTTCCAGCCCGCCGAAAGGCCCGCCCGTTCAGGAAATATTCACCCGACCGTGCTTTACTAAAGACATGATTGACCCGAAGAAGTCTCTATTCGATGAGGACGGCAACCCCCGCCCGGCGTTGACCACCACCCTCGATAACGTCCTGCGCATGCAACGACCGCTCGCGCTGTCCATCGTCAAGAAGCTGCGCGAAGCGCACCCCGACGAAACCCCCGCACAGATTCACAAGCGCCTCGACCGCGCCTACCTGCGCGACATCACCGCCATCGGTGGCGTGACCGGCGCATCCGCATTCGTGCCCGGCGTCGGCACCATTACCTCCATGAGCCTCTCGGCGCTCGCCGTGGGCGGTTACATGGAGCGCACCGCCCTCTACGCCCAGGCCGTCGCCGAGCTGCACGGCGTGCACGTGCACGACCCCGAAACCGCCCGCTCCATGGTCATGGCCATCATGCTCGGCGAGGAGGGCTCGCAGCTCATGAACACCGTGCTGCTGCAGACCGGTAAGGCAAGCGGCGTATCCAACAAGTGGGGTATGCTGCTGGGCAATTCCTCCGGCGGCAAGATGTTCAGCGTCGAGCGCACCATCCGCAACCTGTTCATCCGTCGATTCCTCTCGCGTCAGACCGGCGCGCTACTCGGCCGTGCCCTGCCCTTCGGCGTGGGTGCCGTGGTCGGCGGCGGCGCAAACCTGGCTCTCGGCAAGGATGTCGTGCGCAACACTCGTAACGCTTTCGGCGACGCCCCGGCATACTTCCCCACGGAGCTCATGATTACCCCGCGCGCGCCGCGCGTAAAGTCCGAAGAGGATGAGTCCCCGGAGAGCACCCGCGGCGAACGAGGCCAGCTCGTGGATAAGGCCGGTTCGATTCTCAAGGGTGCGGGCAAGGTCGCTAGTAAGGCTGCCGGAAAGGTCTTCACCCGTGGCAAGGGCCACGACACTGAGACCGAAAACCGCCCTATGCTCGAGCGCTAAAACCCTCGCTGGTTAGCAGACATAGCAAAGCCCCAACACGCTGAAGACCCCGGATCCCTGAACTCAGGGACCCGGGGTCTTCAGCGTTAAGACCGGCGCTCAGCCGATGCTACCGACTACGCGTTCTTCGCGTGATCGAGCAGCTGAGCCGCAATGCCGTTGTAGGTGTGCGGGGTCAGGTTCGACAGACGCTCCTCGGCCTCGGGGGAAAGGCCCAGGGTTGCCACGAACTCCTTGAGGCGAGCCGCATCCACGCGGTGACCGCGGGTCAGCTCCTTCAGACGCTCGTAGGGGTTCTCCATGCCGGGAACGCCCGCGATAGCCTCTGCGCGCATCACCATCTGGATTGCCTCGGCCAGAACCTCCCAGTTGGAATCCAGGTCGGCAGAAATCACGTCGGCCGCGATGTCCAGGCGCTTCAGGCCCTTCACCACGTTCGAGATGGCCAGGACCGAGTGACCGAAGGCCACGCCGATGTTGCGCTGAGCCGAGGAATCGGTCAGGTCGCGCTGCCAGCGGGAGGTCACCAGGGTCGAGCCCAGCGAATCCAGCAGGGCGTTGGAGAGCTCCAGGTTAGCCTCCGCGTTTTCGAAGCGAATCGGGTTCACCTTGTGCGGCATGGTGGACGAACCGGTCGCACCGGCCACCGGAATCTGGCGGAAGAAACCAATCGAAATGTAGCTCCACACATCGGTGCAGAGGTTGTGCAGCACGCGGTTGAAGTGCGCGATATCCGAGTACAGCTCGGCCTGCCAGTCGTGCGACTCAATCTGGGTGGTCAGCGGGTTCCAGGTCAGGCCCAGGTGCTCAACGAAACCGCGAGAAATCTTCTGCCAATCGGCGGTGGGCACCGAGGCGTAGTGCGCGGCATAGGTGCCGGTCGCACCGTTAATCTTGCCGAGGAACTCGGTTGCCTTCACATGCTTGACCTGGCGCTTCAGACGGTAGGCGAGCACGCCCATCTCCTTGCCCAGGGTGGTCGGGGTTGCGGGCTGGCCGTGGGTGCGCGAGAGCATGGGAACCTCGCGGCCCTCCTCAGCCAGGTTCAGCAGAACCTCAATCAGCTCCTCGGCTGCGGGGATCCACACGTTCTGCACGGCATCCTTGATGCCCAGGGCGTAGGAGAGGTTGTTGATGTCTTCGGAGGTGCAGCCGAAGTGAACCAGCGGCACCAGGTGGTCCAGGTCCAGGCCCTTCAGGCGGCGACCGATGTAGTACTCGACGGCCTTTACGTCGTGAACGGTCACGGCCTCAATCTCGGCCAGCTCGGCCACGGATTCGGCGTTGAAATCGGTCACGATGGCGCGCAGGCCCTTCTTCTGCTCCTCGCTCAACGGGGACAGACCCGGCAGCACCTTGTGCTCGCACAGGTAGATGAACCACTCGACCTCAACGTGGATGCGGTCACGGTTCAGGGCGGCCTCGGAGAGGTAGTTCGTCAGGGGTGCGGTGACGGATGCGTAGCGTCCGTCCAGGGGGCCCAGAGCAAGTTCGCCGGTGCCCAAATCGATACGGCCAGAAGGCAGGATGGTGTTATTGGTGTGAGACATAACTCCATTTTCGCATGGATCGCCGGAAAATGCGGGCGGGGTGCGGGGCGGTGGGCGGTTGGAGGGTGCTCTGGATAGTGGTTTGAGCGAAGGCCCAGACTGCGGTCCGGGTGGTGTCGGGGATGGTCCGGGCGGCGCTCGCCGCGGGCGCGCCGACTCCAACGGGTGGGCGCTTTTTCGGTTCCGAAGCGGTTTCGGAGTGGCTTCGAGGCAATCTTTGCGCGGAAATATGACGGCGGCGGAAGCTGTGGATAAAGCATTTTGCGGGTTCTGCAGCTCAAATCCGTGCGAATTTTTCGTTTTGTGGGGTCGCTATCCACAGGCGGCTAAAAGCCGGGGGAACAACGCCGGCCCGCCCATAGGCTGGAACCAAAGTCCACCCGCTAAGCCGGTATTCGTAACCGGCTCCTCCGAAAGGACGCGCCGTGCCCACCTTCGTCGATTCCACACCGCCATCTGCGCCTCCGGGAACCCCCAGCCCGCCCAGCACCGCGGATATTCTGCGTGCCGCCGGCCATATGGGCATCGGCTCCGCGGCCGGACGCGCGTTCGCCGCCTCGCTCCTCGCGGCAGCCGCCCTGGCCCGCACCAAGGGTGCCGAGCTTTCCGCACGCATGCGCGCCGAAGCCCACGAGATACAGGGGGTCTACGCGCGCACCGGCGAGCTCGGAACAGAGCACTGGGCCTCGGAGGCGGGCCGCGCCTTCCGCAGACAGCTCGAAAGGCACCGCGACAGTATTCGAGACAGGGCACAGATTGCCGAGAACGCGGCGGCCGATATTGCCGCCGCCGCCGAAGAGCTCGCCGCCGAACTGACCGCCAAAGCCCAGGCCGTTACCGCCGCGGCCGGTGCCCTCGACAGCCTTCTCGGGTCCCTCACGGATACCGCCGCCGATATCCTCGACCCCGGAAAACTGGAGGACCTCGTGGCCCGCCACGCGGGGTCCGCGCAACACGAGCTTGATTCCCTCATGCACGTCAGCCTCCCCGAGGGGCTCAACGCGCTCGTTACCCGCCAAACCGGCTATTAGACCGCTGCTCACCGCTAGTCGTCGCTAGGAGAACCCATCTAGGAGAACCCATGACCAACGCAACGTACGCCCTTCCCATCGAGGGGAGTGGCTCGGCCCCCACAGGGGCGACCATCACCGTCACACTGGAAGAGATGCCCGCCATCGCCGATTCCCTCGCCCACGCCAGCCAGCGCTGCGCTGAACGTCCGGTGCCCATCTCGAGCATTGGCGCAGAGACGATGCTCTTTCTCGGGGTCAACGCGCGCGCCTGTCTGGCCAGCGGCCAGTGCACCATGTTGGCCGCCGGGATGGGCGAAAGCGCCACCGAGCTAATGGCCACGGCGGTGGCCGTGCGCCTCGCCCACAGCGCCTACCTGCAGGTCGAGAACATGGTAGCCGGCTGGTTCGAATCGCTCGGTATCGCCCAGGACGGTAAGCTTCCTGACGGGCTGACGGTGCGAACCCACATTCGCGGCGCCCTCGCCGGCGACCCCGACGAGGTCCGGTACCTTATCCGGCTGACGCTGCCCGAGCTCGGGTACTATAGCGCATCAATAGCGATGCCCTATTCACCCCTCGTCGCGGCGGTACTTTTCGGAGCGACAGCCTATCTTGACGCCCGACTCAACCCCGAGATTGCCCGCCGGCGAGTGGCTGGACGGCTGTCCAGAATCACCGGAATCCCCGCGAAAATCATTGAGAAATTCATCGGGAGGGCCACCCTATCGTTGAAGAGAGAGAATACGTGGCGGGACGTGGGCAGCACGGCACACAACGTGCGTACCGCTTCGGCTGATGAGTACGGGGTCGCGGCGCACCGGGGAGAGAAAAATCAGCTTTCCGTAGGCTCCAGCTCGGAACGTTTGCAGGCGGCTGCCAAAGCCCAGGACCAGGAATTCGAGCGTTCTCAGCAGGACCCGACGAAGGGCGAACGCGGCGCCGTGATGGTCACCGTCATGTACGAAGAAGGCCACGAGGGCGACCCCGCCTACGCCCTGTACGTGGTGAGTATTCCGGGGACTAACTTTGACTCCTGGGGAGGTTCTCCCATGGACCCTGCGGGTGCTGTGCGTGAAACGTTAGGTGAAGATACCACGAAGAACCCCGCCTATCGGATGGTTCTGCAGGCTTTGCGTGATGCCGGTGCGCCGCAGGGGGCCCGCGTGTACCTGGAAGGGTTCAGCCAGGGAGCCATGATTGCCTACAACATGGCTAATAGTTTCGAGGTCGCCAAAGAAATCAACATCGTCGGTATCTACGCCCAAGGTGCTCCGCTACGAGGTTTGCCCGCCAAACGCCGAGACTTCGCCGTGGACTATGTGGAAGGCGAAGGCGATATCGTTCCGGATAGCGCGGTGAGGCCTGAGGGGGGTTGGCGTCCTGACGACCGTGATACATCAATCACCGTTCAGAACTCTGTACACCATGGCGAGAAATACCGAGAAGCCCTAGACCGCGAAGGGTATAGCAACACGGTACCCGGGGGCATCCGTGCGGCGATGGATGGTAAGGAATACGTGCTGGGGGAGCAGAAGGTTACCTCGGGTTCTGCTATGCCGGATGGATACAGCCTAGCTGAGCGAAGGGACGTAACGATCTCACGTATCGGAATCTACTCGCGTCAGGCCTACAAATCGGGAGTTAGGTTTGACGAGAAGGGTGTAGACGAAACGATTGAACATGGAACAGGTGGCATGGTTAAGGGCGTTCAGGACGCCAAAGATAAGGGGGAACGAATCCAAAAAGCAGCCCAAGATACGTGGGAGAGCGCCGAACGACGTCTCCCTCACCCGGGCCCTAAACCGTCGCAGGAGCCGGGGAGCCCGAAGCCGACCTGGCCCGAGATGCCTGCACCTCAGACGCCCAAAACACCCCCCCTGCAGGGATACGCCCCGCAGAATGTTCCGCCCGCCATCAACTTGCCGGCGGACCTGAGCGGCCCGGAGCCTGCCACCATCAAGTTGCCCGCTCGAGTCGAGCCGGAGGGTCCACCACCCCCGGCAGATTTGCTCCCGCCGGACCTTCTACCAGAGCCCGCAGGCTCACAGGCAAACATCGGAAAGGTTATTAATCAGCCAACCATCGATGACCTGCCACTCCCTAAAATTGGTTCTGCGTTCGGGGGCACATTCCTCGGGCCCCGACAGGGCGGGGACTACGATGGCGGGGAATCGCTTACCCCCGACCTACCAGAGCTGAAGCCTGTTCCCATGCCCGTGGCGCCGGCCGAGGACATCGACCCGGGGTTCCGCACGCCGATTCCTCCCGAGGAGACCGACCCGGGGTTGATACACCCCGCACCGGAGCCTCGGCGCGCCGTCACCGTTGAGCGGGAGCCGGTATTTGCCTAGTGGGGAGCCCGGCCGGTGAGGTGGCGGAGACCGGCATGGGGATGGCTCGTCCTGTCCCCATGCTGGTCTTCACCCCGGTGGCACTGGCTCCGCGGCGCTCGCGGGCACATACTAAAGCTATGAGCCACTCAGAAGAACCCACCAGCATCCCGGTCCGCCCCGTCTTCGATACCCTGCCCAGCTATGCCGCGGGTAAGCCTCCCGCTCCCGTCGAGGGCCTGACCCGGTACAAGCTTTCCTCTAACGAGAACCCTCTGGGCCCCGTGCCCGAGGTGGCGCGCGTGCTGGCCGAATTCGATGCGGTGCACCGCTATCCCGACCCCCTCTCAACCGCCCTGCGTACCGCCCTCGCCGGGCAGCTGGGCGTGGATGCCGAGGATATCGTGACCGGCGCCGGCAGCCTCGGCGCGCTCAACCAGATTCTCAAAACCTTCGCGGGCGTTAACGCCGACGGTGTGCAGGACGAGGTCATCTACGCGTGGCGTTCCTTCGAGGCTTACCCCATTCTGGTTGGCATCATGGGTGCCCGCAGCGTGCAGGTTCCCAACCTGCCTAACGGCGCGCACGACCTGGACTCTATGGCTGAGGCCGTCACCGACCGCACCCGCCTGATTCTGGTGTGCACCCCCAATA
>NZ_KV814489.1:211567-238003 GCF_001813965.1 Rothia sp. HMSC072E10
AATACCCCGCCCGGTCCCGCCGTGACCGAGAGCCAGATTCGCTCCTTCCTCGCGAAGGTGCCGGCTACCGTTCCCGTGGTCATCGACGAGGCCTACTTCGAGTTCTGCGCGGCCTCCTCCATTCCGGAGGGGGAAGAGCCTCCGCTGAACGGCCTGGATATCTACCGTGACTACCCGAACGTCATAATTCTGCGCACTTTCTCCAAGGCGCAGGGCCTGGCGGGTTTGCGCGTGGGCTACTCGATTTCGCATCCGCAGATTACCCGCCACCTGCGGGTTGCCGCGACGCCCTTTGCCGTGTCCGCCCTGGCCGAGCGGGCCGCCGTCGCCTCCATCGAGCACCAGGAGGCCGTCATGGCGCGGGTCAGTCACATTGTGGCCGAGCGTGAGCGCGTCACGGCTCGCCTACGCGAACTGGGCTACGAGTTCCCGAGCACCTACGCCAACTTTGTGTGGCTGCCCCTGGGGGAGCGTACCGGCGAGTTCGTTGACCTCATGAACCGGAACGCTCTCTCGGTGCGTGCCTTCGGGTCCGAGGGCGTGCGCGTGAGCATTGGCGAGGTCGAGGCAAACGACCGTTTCCTATCCCTGTGCGAGCTCTTCGCGCAGGAAGGCTAATCTCGCTCAACATCGCTGGATAAGCTTGAATCGCATAGCGGTCCTGAGCGCATGAAGATGAAGGAACCCTCCTATATATTCTGATTATCGAATATATAGGAGGGTTCCTTTGGCCATTAAACGCAATTGGTAGCGCTACTGGTTTTCGCCTGCTCATATGCTGAATGACGGGGTGCAATACGCGGTGTTCCAGGCGTGTTCCGAGCGTGCACGTTATTGCCGAGAGCCCGAAATAGTAAACTGGTAGGTATATATGCCCAGTCCTGATGGTGCACCGGCCGTAAATCAGCCTCTCAACCCTCCACCTTTCGTGGAGAATGAGGCTTGGCCCCGGTAGCCCGCAGGCGAAGCCATCGTCACGTGTGGAGGTTAGATGCACGAGAACGACAAGTACCCGGGAGTGCCCGAGCGCATCCAGCTCATGGATGAGAACGGCACCGTCCACGAACACCCCACCTTCAGCCGATACGTCAAAGACGTCGATGGTGATACCCTGCGCGAGGCCTACCGCCTCATGTACACCCCCCGCCGCTTCGACGACGAGGCGACCGCCCTGCAGCGCCAGGGCCAGCTCGCCCTGTGGGTTCCTAGCCGAGGCCAGGAGGCCGCGCAGGTCGGCTCCGCACTGGCCTACGCCCCCAACGACTACATCTTCCCCTCCTATCGTGAGCACGCCGTCGCTCTGGCTCGCGGTGTGGATTTCCGCGATCTGATTACCATCTTCCGCGGCACCACCACCCACGGTTGGGACATGAAGGCCCACAACTTCCACACCTACACCAAGGTGCTGGCCGCCCAGACCCTGCACGCCGTCGGCTACGCCATGGGCCTGAACTTCGATGCCGATATCGAGGCTGAAACCGGCAAGCGCCCCACCGGCCAGGGCCAGGCCACCGACCCCGCAACCGACGCGCAGAAGCCCGCCGTCGCGGTCTACTTCGGCGACGGCTCCTCCAGCGAGGGCGACGTTCACGAATCCATGGTCTTCGCGGCCTCCTACGATGCCCCGGTGCTCTTCTTCGTGCAGAACAACCGCTGGGCCATCTCGGTTCCCTTCGAGGTGCAGTCGCGCGTGCCGATTTCGACCCGAGCCGCCGGTTACGGCTTCGAGGGCCTGCGCGTGGACGGCAATGACATCCTGGGCGTATTCGCGGTGACCCGTTACGCCATGGAGAAGATTCGTGCCGGCGAGGGCCCCGTGCTCATCGAGGCCGAGACCTACCGTCTGGGCCCGCACACCACCGCCGACGACCCCACGAAGTACCGCACCGAGGCCGACCTTGAGGGGCCGCTGCACCGCGACCCCATGATTCGCCTCGAGAAGTACCTGCGCGAGCAGGGCTACGCCGACGATGCCTTCTTCGAGGAGGTTGCCGAGTCTGCCCAGAAGGTCGCATCCGGCGTGCGTGAGGCAGTGCTGAACTCCGAGGTCGCCGACTTTGAGCGTTTCTTCGACCGCGTCTACGCCCAGGAACACCAGCAGGTTGAGGACGACCGCGAATTCTACCGTACCTACAACGCAGGCTTTGAAGAGGAGTAAAGATGAGCGAAAACATTGAGCGTTTGACCCTCGCCAAGGCCATTACTCGCGGCCTGGAGGATGCCCTGGAGGCTGACCGCACCGTGGTTCTGCTCGGTGAGGATATCGGCAAGCTTGGCGGCGTGTACCGCGTGACCGAGGGCTTGCAGGCCCGCTTCGGCAACCGCCGCGTCATGGATAGCCCGCTGGGGGAGTCCGGCATTATCGGCACCTCCATCGGCATGGCGCTGCGCGGGTACCGCCCCGTTCCCGAGATTCAGTTCGACGGCTTCGTTTTCCCCGCCTTCAACCAAATCACGAGCCAGCTTGCGAAGATTCACAACCGCACCGATAAGCAGTACATCGTGCCGGTGACGATTCGTATTCCCTACGGCGGCGTGATCGGCTCGGTGGAGCACCACTCCGAGTCACCCGAGGCGCTGTTCGCCCACACCGCCGGCCTGCGCATCGTGACTCCCTCGAGCCCGCACGAGGCCTATTGGATGACCCGCAAGGCGATTGAGTGCCCGGATCCGGTCATTATCTTTGAGCCCAAGCGCCGCTACTGGCTCAAGGGGGACGTGGACCTGAACGACACCTCCTTCGACCCGTTTAGCGCCAAGGTCGTGCGCGAGGGTACCGACGCCACGATTGTTGCGTACGGTCCGCTGGTTCCGGTGGCCCTGGCAGCCGCGGAGGCCGCGGTTGAGGATGGCCGCTCGATTGAGGTGATTGATTTGCGCTCGATTTCTCCGCTGGATGTGCCGACCGTGGCCGCCTCGGTGGCGAAGACCGGTCGACTGATTATCGCCCACGAGGCCCCCACCTTCGGTGGCATGGGTGGTGAGCTGGCGTCCGCGATTACGGAGCGTTGCTTCTACAGCCTGCAGGCCCCGGTGATTCGCGTGGGTGGCTACTACATGCCGTACCCGGTTTCCCGCGTGGAGGAGGAGTACGTGCCAGATATTGACCGCATCCTGGAGGCGGTTGATCGCGCTTTCGATTACTAGGCATTCCCTGATCTGACGTATCAGCGTGTTGCGCTATTGCGGGTTGCGAGCCCGCACAGAATATTCCGTATAGGGTATATGCCCTAGTGAGAGGTAAATATGTCCCAGATTTTTTCGCTTCCCGACGTGGGCGAAGGCCTGACCGAGGCTGAAATCCTCAGCTGGAAGGTCGCAACCGGCACCGAGGTCGCCATCAACGATGTGCTGGTCGAGATTGAGACCGCCAAGAGCGTTGTCGAACTGCCCTCGCCCTATGCCGGCACCGTCGAAGAACTGATGGTCGCCGAGGGTGAGACCGTCGAGGTGGGTACCCCCATCATCCGCATCTCCGGTGGCGACGGCGCGGCCCCGGCCGCCCCCGCCGCGCCGCAGCAGGAGACCGAATCCGGCACCGCGCTGGTCGGCTCCGGACCCAAGGCGGACGCCGTTAAGCGCCGCGCACGTAAGCGTCCCGCCTCCGCGGCCCAGCCCGCACCTGCCGCCCCTGCATCACCCGCGGCGCCGACAGTCCAGGCACCGGTGGCGCACACCCCCTCCGACCCGGTAAACCGCAACCAGGGCCTGCTGAGCGAGCTGGCTGAGCGCGCCTCCCGCTTTGTGGAGAACAGCCCCCTGAACTCGGTGGTGCAGCGTCTGGCACCCGAGCCCGTAGCGGCTCCCGTGCCGACTTTGGCTCCCGAGCAGGTTCCGTACCGCCCGACCCTGGCGGCTCCTCCGGTGCGTTTGGCCGCTAAGGAACTCGGCGTCGACCTGGCTCACGTGACCGCCACCGGTGCCCGCGGCCAGGTGACCAAGCAGGACCTCATGAACTACGTTGCCCACCTCAAGGACGTGCAGCACAGCGGTGCCCGTCAGCCCTTCTGGCAGGGTGCAACCACCCCGGGCGACCGCATCGAGCGCGTCCCGGTGCGCGGCGTGCGCAAGGCCACCGCGAAGGCCATGGTCGCCTCGGCCTTCAGCGCCCCGCACGTGTCGATTTTCGTGGACGTGGATGCATCCCGCACCATGGAGTTCGTCAAGCGCCTGAAGAAGTCCCGCCACTTTGAGGGCGTGAAGGTCACCCCGCTGCTGGTTCTGGCCGCCGCGGTAATTTGGGCCGCCGAGCGCAACCCGCAGGTCAACGCAACCTGGACCGATAGCGAGATTCAGATTAAGCACTACATGAACCTGGGTATTGCGGCCGCCACCCCGCGCGGCCTGATGGTCCCGAACATCAAGGATGCCCAGGAGCTTTCCCTGCGTGAGCTTGCGATTGCCCTGAACAACCTGACCACTCGCGCTCGTGAGGGCAAGACCCAGCCGGCAGAGATGGCGAACGGCACCCTGACCATTACGAATATCGGTTCGCTGGGCATTGATACCGGTACCCCGATTATCAACCCGGGTGAGGTTGCGATTGTGGCCTTCGGTACCATCAAGCAGAAGCCGTGGGTGGTCGACGGCGAAGTGATTCCTCGCTGGGTGACGACCCTGGGCGGCTCGTTCGATCACCGCGTGGTGGACGGCGACCTCTCGGCTCGCTTCATGGCCGATGTGGCGGCCATCCTGGAGGAACCGGCCCTGCTGCTGGATCACTAGGCAATAACCTAAACGGCCCCGAAGGGTCGCTCAACGCGAAGACCTCCGGCGCACATAGCGTGCGCCGGAGGTCTTCGCGTTTTGTATCGGTATCGGTGCGGTGTCCGGTGCTTCGGAGGCTAGCCGTCCTCGCGCTCCACCCGGGTGCTCGGGTACTTATCCACGCGGCGATGGTAGATCTGCCCGCAGGCGCCGCCTATGAGGGCTCCCAGGAAGCTGAGCGCCAGGATGAGCATAATCGCCAGCAGGCCGTTGGAGGTATCCCCGTTCATGAGCCGCTGCATGGAGAACGCGGCGGTGCCGTTCGGGAAAATCTGTGGGACCAGGTAGGTGGCCAGCGAAGCCACAATGAGGCCCATGAGGTGCCACAGCCACACCGCAATACCCTGCTTGGAGCCGGCGAATCGAGCCATGCGTCCGGCGGCGTATCCGCCGACCAGGTAGGCCACAAAGACGAGGACGCTTAGGGCGACCGCCACGGGAACTACGGAGGATTCCCCGGAGAGTAGTCGTCCGATGACGGCGTGGTACTCGAGGGACTGCTCCTGCCCGGTAGAGGTGAGCCAGGCGCCGATGCCCCAGCGGCCGCCGTCCATGAGGGTGATGGCAACGAGCCAGCCGAGCAGGCCCGGGAGTACGTGCATGCGGGAGTATCGTTCCTTCTGCATCTGCAGGGCGGTGGCGGCGGTGAGTACCGGTTCGCCGGGCTGGAGGATGGGCTGAGCGGGTTGGCTCGCTGGGGCGGCGAAGCCCCCGTGCTGGGTGGGCTGTTCCGGCGCGCGCGGTGCGGTGTTCTGCGGGGTAACGCTGGGTGCCGTTCCGCGGTCGTTGGCGGTCTGCGCGCCGCGGCGCTCGGACACGCTCGGGGCAGATGCGGCGCTCGGCTCGGGCGCGGAACCCGCGGATGCGCCGCTACCCGAGCTACCCGAGCCGGGGGTGTTGAGCCAGCCGAAGGCGCTTTCCCCGCTGTCCGAGGTGTCCGCGTCATCCTGCGGGCTGGGAGCCGGGATGGGGCTGGGGAAGGCGCGGGTCGCCTCCCCGTCGGTGGTTCGCGACTCGGCGCGGCGTGAGGCGGCCTGCTGCAGGTCCTCGGCGGTCAGCACGACCGTGGGGTCGTCGGAGGAGAAGGCCGCGTCCCACAGATCCTGCTCGCTGGGCGCGGAATTGTCGTTGCCCTTTGCCTGCTGGCTGGCCGCCGGGCGGGACTCCGGCTGCTGGTTGTGTTGTGTATTCATGGCTTCCGATAACGGGGTTCGGGGATCGTCTGGCGACCCGGTGTGTGCGGTGGCTCGCGGGCCGAGCGGGTCTTAACTTACTCGCTGTGCTCGGACTGGAAGGCCCGGGCCTCTTCGAGGGATTCGGCGGAGTAGGGGTGGGGGTGTGCGGGTCGTTCGTTCTCGTCGAGGGTGCGAACCACGCGTCCGGGGTTGCCGACCACGACGGAGTTTGCGGGTACGTCCTTGGTGACGACGGTACCCGCACCGATGACGGAGTTCTTGCCGATGGTCACGCCGCCCAGGATGATGGCGCCGCCACCGATCCAGACGTTGTCCTCAACGGTGATGGGCTTGCCGCCCTCCCAGTACGCTGCGCGGTCGACGGGGTTGAGCGGGTGGGTGGGGGTGAGGAACTGCACGTTGTTGCCGACGAGCACGGTGGATCCGATGCGAATCGGGCAGACGTCCAGGAATACGCAGTCGAAGTTGAAGAAGGAACCGTCGCCAATGTAGGTGTTCACGCCGTAGTCGAAGCGCGCACCGGGGCGGATGTGGGAGTGCTCGCCCAGGTGGCCGAGGTTTTCGCGGTAGACGTGCATGGCCTGGGCGTGCTCGCCTCGGGCGTAGTGCTCCTCCGCGAGGACGGTGGCGGCGTGGATGCGCTTAGTCTGCGCGGCACATTCGGCGTCGGGCATGTAGGCGGCGCCGGAGACCATGCGGTTGAAGATGTCGCCGTTGGGGCGCTGCGGGGTGTGCATTAGTGGGCTCCTCCCAGAAGGTAGACTAGGGCGATGATGGCCAGACCGATGAGAATGACGACTCCTCCGGCGATGGCGAAGCGCTTGGAAATTTCGCGAAGGAGCTGCTTGAACTGCTCGTCGGTTATGTCTTGCTGTCGCTTACTCATGGTTTAAGTATCCCAGAGTTGCGCCGAGCGTACCCGGGGGAGTGTCGTGAAACTGGCCGCGCCGGGCTTCCTTAGCTGGGAGCCTGCCGTGAAGATGGCCTGGAAGGGCGCTGGAAGTTGAGCCGAGGGGCCGTCGGCGGGCACAATCGAAATCATGACTGAGGCTCAGAAGAACACGAACACGGGGGACGCTGCCCCCGCGCGCGCCGCGGTGTTCGGCGCACCCGCTACCGAATCCGGTGAGAACCCCCTGGCGCATCGCCCCTGGTTGAAGAATTATTCTTCGTGGACTGCCCGCGATATTGAGCTGCCCGAGACCTCGCTGAGCCACCTTATCGATGAGGCGGTGCGTAGCGTCCCGCAGAAGGTCGCCCTGGAGTTCTTTGGCGCGACCACGACCTACGCTGAGCTGGGGGACCAGATTGAGCGTGCTGCGGAGGGTCTGCGCGTTGCGGGTGTGCAGGCGGGTGACCGTGTGGCGCTGATTTTGCCGAACTGCCCTCAGCATATTGCGGCATTCTATGCGATTTTGCGCCTGGGCGCGATTGTGGTGGAGCATAACCCGCTGTACACGGGGGCCGAGCTGCGCCACATGTTTGAGGATCACGGCGCGAAGGTTGCGATTGTGTGGGACAAGATTGCCTCGCACGTGACCGAGATGCCGGCCGATATCCGCCCCACCCACATTTATTCGGTGAACCTGATTTCGGCGATGCCGCGCCTCATGCGCACCGCGCTGAAGCTACCCGTCAAGAGCGCGCGTGCCTCGCGTGAGAAGCTGACGGGCCCGGCCCCGGGCACGGTGCCGTGGTCGCAGCTGCTCAAGAGCGAGCGCATTGATCCCGCGCATCGCCGCCCGACGGCACACGATATTGCGTTGCTGCAGTACACCTCCGGCACGACGGGTCTGCCCAAGGGTGTGATGCTCACGCACCGCAACCTGGAGTCGAACGGCCGCATGGGTGAGGCGTGGATTAACCCGGGCGATGACGAGGTGATTTACTCGGTTCTGCCGCTCTTCCACGCGTACGGCATGACCCTGGGCGTGACGATTGCGTCGCTGTGCCGTGCCCGCCTGGTGCTGTTCCCGACCGTGGATATGGACCTGATTTTGAAGGCGATGAAGAAGACCCGTCCGACGATTCTTCCTGCGGTTCCACCGGTGTACCGCCGCCTGATGGACGAGGCGAAGAAGCGCGGCGTGTCCCTGGAGGGTATCCGCTACGCGGTGTCGGGCGCGATGAACCTGCCGCCCGAACTGGTGGCCGAGTGGGAGGAAGCCTCCGGCGGTTTCATGGTGGAGGGCTACGGCCTGACCGAGTGTGCCCCGCTGGTCTCCTGCAACCCGCTGAACGACACCCGCCGCGCCGGCTCGATTGGTGTGCCCTTCCCCTCGACCGATATTCGCGTGGTGGATCCGGAGACGGGTGCGGATGTGCCTCTCGGCGAGGAGGGTGAGCTGTGGGTCAGCGGTCCCCAGCGCTTCATGGGTTATTGGAAGCGTGAAGACGAGACCGCGAAGACCATCACCCCCGACGGCTGGTTGCGCACGGGTGATATTGTGCGCCTGGACGAGGACTTCTTCATCCAGATTGTGGACCGCATCAAGGAGGTCATTATCACCGGCGGCTTCAACGTCTCCCCGACCGAGGTGGAGGTCGCCCTCAAGCAGCACGATACGGTTGCGGATGCGGCGGTGGTCGGTATTCCGCTGCCCGGCGGCGGCGAGATGGTCGTGGCCGCGGTGGTTCCCGCCCCCGGCCGGGTGGTGGAGGAGCACACCTTGCGCGAACACTGCTACTCGAAGGTGACTCGCTATAAGGTGCCGCGCCGCATCGTGGTCGTGGACGACCTGCCGCGTTCGATGCTCGGCAAGGTGCTGCGCCGTAAGGTGCGGGAGCAGCTGATTGCCTCGGGCGATTTTGAGCAGTAGCGTCGGTTGGTTTGCCGCCCGCCCGTAACGGGCGGGTACGATGAGCGCCGGCTCGGGTTTTAGGCCCGGGCCGGCGCTTTGCGTTGACGCAGACGGACGGCTGGTGGGGGAGCGGAATTGGCAAATAATCATCGTGTGACGAAATATGACGAAATATGACGAGCTTGACGTTCTGTGTCTCATGATTGACCCTTAACTTCCACCGCCGCCCCTGTGCGTGCTGTAATTGTCCCATCATCATTCGCATCGGCTTGTCGGCGCTCTATGCCCGTACCCGGTGAAGCACGTCATCATTCAACAGAAAGATTCATAGCCGTGAAGAAGTTTGCCGCTGCTCTTGCAGTCGTCCCCATGATTTTCAGCATGGCCGCTTGCGGTTCCACCTCGAACTCCTCCGCTTCGAAGAGGGTCATCATCGGTGTGGTCGGCTCCGAGAAGTTCAACAAGACCCTGAAGGAAGAAGCCAAGAAGCAGGGCATCGACATTGAGTACAAGGTGTTCAACGCATACACCGAGCCGAACCCCGCTCTGGACGCCGGTGACATTGACATGAACCGCTTCCAGCACATCGCCTACCTGTCGAACTACAACGTCAGCGCCAACAAGGACCTGCAGATTGTCGGCCCGACCGTCATCTACCCGATGGCTCTGTTCTCCAAGAAGCACACCAAGCTGGCCGACATCCCCCAGGGTGGCGAGATCGTGATCCCGAACGACACCGTGAACGAGGCACGCGCGCTGAAGCTGCTGAAGACCAACGGTCTGGTTACCTTCAAGAACGCTGACGTAGACGCCCCCACCATCGACGACGTGGACACCGCTAACTCCAAGGTGAAGGTCACCCCGGTCGACGCAACCCAGACCGTGGTTGGCATGGAGTCCGCTGACGGTGCAGTCGTCAACAACGACTTCCTCAAGGACGCAGGCCTGAAGCCCTCGGACGCACTGGCTCAGGACGACCCCAAGACCGACCCCTCGGCCATCAAGTACGTGAACCTCTTCGTCGCCCAGAAGGACAAGGCTGACGACGAGACCTACAAGAAGATCGTTGAAATCTTCCACACCAAGCCCGTCATGGACGCTGTTCAGGAAGAGACCCGCGGCACCGCCGTTGAGGTCAACGTGAGCACCGACGAGTTGCGTCAGTCCCTGGCCAACGAAGAGGCCAAGCTGCGCGCCAAGAAGTAATCTCCTGACAACACGCCTCTCGTAGGCACACGTAAGGCGGTAAGCCCGGGCACCCGATGCGGGTTAGAAGGGCTTACCGTCCTTTGCGTACCGGCGCCAAGTCCTCCCCGGCGCCCCAACCACGACATTTAACGGATACAAATACTATGAGTGAACAGCTAGAAGAGGTTGTAGAAAGCCTCCCCCAGCCCATGGTGATTCTGGACGGCGTGTCCAAGGTCTTCGGTAACGGCCCCAAGGCTGTCCCCGCCGTGGACAACGTCTCCCTCACCATCAACCGCGGTGAAATCTTCGCGATTATCGGCTACTCCGGCGCCGGCAAGTCCACCCTGGTGCGACTCATCAACGGCCTGGAAAAGACCACGAGCGGCACGCTAATCGTGGACGATTTCGAAATCTCCGGCAAGCGCGACTCCGAGCTGCGTGAGGCCCGCACGAACATCGGCATGATTTTCCAGCAGTTCAACCTCATGAACTCCCGCACTGTGCTCGGTAACGTTGAGTTCCCCCTCAAGGTGGCCGGTTGGCCCAAGGCCAAGCGCCGCGAACGCGCCCTGGAGTTGCTGGAATTCGTGGGTCTGAGCGACCGCGCCGGCCACTACCCGAACCAGCTTTCGGGTGGTCAGAAGCAGCGTGTGGGCATCGCCCGCGCGCTTGCGACCAACCCCTCGCTGCTGCTGGCTGACGAGGCCACCAGCGCCCTGGACCCCGAAACCACCCAGGAGGTGCTCGCCCTTCTCAAGCGCGTGAACCGCGACCTGGGTATCACCGTTGTGGTCATTACCCACGAGATGGATGTCGTGGCCAGCATCGCCGACCGCGTGGCGGTCATGGAGTCCGGCCGCGTGGTGGAGGAAGGAACCGTCTACGACGTCTTCTCTAACCCGCAGACCGATGTGGCGAAGCTCTTCGTGGCGACCACCGTCAAGCTGGCCCCCACCGGCCAGGAGGCGGAGGATTTGCGCGCATCGCACCGTGGCTACCTGGTCAACGTCGAAATCGTGGAGGGCAATCAGGAGCTCGGCAAGGTGCTGTCCTACCTGGGCGCCCGCAACGTCCGTTTCAACATCGTGGGCGGCGGTATCGAGACCCTGCAGGGCAAGGCCTACGGTACCCTCACCCTGGAACTCCTCGGCGAAATCACCAGTATTGATGCCGCCGTTGCCGAACTGAAGACCGTTGCCCGCGTGCAGGAGGTGCGCTAAATGTTTGCTACTACTCTTCCGCTGGCCGCTTCGAAGACCGACTGGGGCGAGTTTCTGCCCGAGAAGCTCATTCCGGCTATCGGCGACACTTTCTACATGGTGTCCATGACCATGCTGTGCGCCGGCCTGGTCGGCCTGATTGTGGGTGCCCTGCTGTACACCACCCGCGCCGGTAATATCTTCCAGAACCGCTTCGTGTACACGGTCCTGAACATTCTGGTGAACATCATTCGCCCGATTCCGTTCATCATCCTGATTGCGGCCCTGGGCCCGCTGACCAGCGCCGTGGTGGGTACCCGCCTGGGCGTGAATGCCGCGGTCTTTGCGATGAGCTTCGGCGCTGCGTTCGCTATCGCCCGCATCGTGGAGCAGAACATGGTCTCCATCGACCCCGGCGTGATTGAGGCGGCCCGCGCTATGGGCGCCTCGAAGCTGACCATCCTGTTCACCGTGATGATTCCCGAGGCGCTCGGCCCGCTGATCCTGGGCTACACCTTCCTCGTCATCGGCGTGGTGGATATGTCCGCTATGGCCGGTTACGTGGGCGCCGGTGGCCTGGGTAAGATCGCGATCGTGGACGGCTACCAGCGCTTTAACGACGAGATCACCTGGGCCGTTGTGGCGATTATTATCATCCTGGTCCAGCTGGTTCAGTTCATCGGTAATGCACTGGCCAAGAAGGTTATGCGCCGATAGGCTCGTGCCGCTATATGCACGGCTGATAAGGCATAGAAGACCCCCGGTCTGCTCTTGACGAGCGGGCCGGGGGTCTTTCTTCGTATCGGGGGAGGGGCGCTAACCGCTTAGCTCTGCGCCGCCTCAGGCTGCTGTGTCGCCTGAAGCTTGGCAACCCAGGTGCGGGCCGCCTCCCACAGCTGCGGGTTGCGGAAGGAGTCAAAGCGCCCGTAGCCCTCGGGGGCCTTCGCGGGGTCGGTACCGGCGGGAACGTAAATCATGACCTTGGTGCCGGCATCGCGTGCCGCCTGCGCGCCCGCGGCGGAGTCCTCGAAGGCGAGGGCTTCACGACCTTCAAAGCCGAGGCGGCGCGCCGCCTCCAGGTACATATCGGGTGCCGGCTTGCCCGCGGGAACGTCCTCGCTGCTGACCCAGGTGCGTACCAGGGGAGCGTAGCCGTAGTTCTCCATCTTGACGGTGAGGATACCCGAGGTGGAATTGGAGGCTACGGCCACGGGCATGTGCTCGCTCAAGAAGCCCAGGAACTCCTGCGCACCGTCGATGAGTTCCACTCCGGCGGAGATAATCTGCCGCTCGGTGGTGAGCAGATCCCGGGTGACCTGCGCGTGGTGCTCGGCGTAGGCTGCAGCATCGGCCGCATCGCCCTGTCGGGCCTCGTAGGAGAGGCGGGCGAGCTGCTCGGCAACATCCGCGGCGGAGAGGCCGGTGAGGCGCTCCTCCACCTCCTCGGTGAAGGGAACGCCCCAGCGGGCGAAGAGCTCGCGCTGAACCCGGTTCCACACGGTCTCAGAATCGAGGAGGATGCCGTCGCAGTCGAAGATTGCGCAACGGGGGAACCAATCGGAGGGTACGGTGTGTTCAAACATAATGCCAGTCTCTCACAGGGCCATCGGTGAAGGAAGCGCCAGCCCGGCGCCTGAGAAAATATTCGGGGCCGCGCCTCACCCACGGAACGAAAGACCGGGCGGGGACGGAAGGGCACGCAAAAACCCTCCCGCCGCGTCCGGAGAACGCAACGGGAGGGTAGAGGCCGAGCAGCCTAGAGAGCGGACACCGGCTTATGAGTCACCTGACGCATAAACGGAATGGTCGCCAACAGGCCCACATAGACCAGTACCAGACCCAGCGCAATAGCGCCGAAGGTCAGACCGAACATCTTCGCCAGAACCTCACCGGGAAGACCCTGAGCCGCAATCAAAGCCGTCAGCGGAAGACCCAGCAGCGCAGAAATCACGCTGATGAGCACCAGCGGGCCGAAGACCACGGTCAGGCGCGAAGCCTGCAGCAGCTTCGTGGGGGTACCCATCATATTCAGTGAAGAATACAGCGAACCACGCTCGTAAATGGCGGCGCTCTGGTTCAGCACTGCGGAGAGGGTGACCAGCAGGTACGAGAAGAACAGCATGAGCAGCATGCCCTGGAACATGTCCTGCATGATGGTCATGAAGGGACCGGCGGCGGGACCGGCTTCCTTCGCGTCTTTGCTCATCTCACCCGCCAGAATCAGGATGGGACCGAAGAAGGTCACCAAGAAGGTCGACAGTGCCACGCCCGAAACCTGGCGCCATGCACCGCGCGGGGATTCCAGCACCGCACGGTAACCCAGCAGCACTGACGCCTTCTGGGTCATGCGTACACGAATCTTCGCGTACGCCCACACCAGGAAGGTGCCAATCAGATCGATGGCAACCATCATCACCAGACCAGGCAGAGCAATGAAGATCGCGAGGTTCTTGATGGCGCTATCGGCGCCGCCGTCCTGGAAGGGCGAGAACATTCTGAAGCCCGTGGAGGTAGACGCCAGAATCATCACGGCAATGACCAGAACAACACCGATACCCAGGGCAATGTAACCGGCGGAGCCAGCCTTCGCGCGGGTACGCACACCCAGCGGGCTGATGCTGACCTTCGCCAGACCGAAGAGAGAGCTTAGAGCCGCCAGGACCATGCACCCCAGGAAGCAGTAGAAAATCATGCTCACCGGCAGGAGCATATTCTCAGCACCCAGCGGTACGTTCATGAAGTGCATGGCACCGAACGGGAAAATTAGCACCAGGTAGAGCAACAGGCCAATAATGAAACCCACGAAGGAGTACACCAGCGCGTCTGCAACCGACAGACCCACGATCAGGGTCGTGGAGGCACCAATCAGGCGCAGGGAAGCCAGACGCTCGTCACGGCGGCGGGCACTCAAACGAGCAGCCGAAGCGCCCAGGGTAAAGAGCGGAACAACCAGTACCAGAGCGGCAACCCACGCCAAACCCATGTAGAGCTTCTGAATGCCCATCAGGTTCACCAGTTCGTGGTCAACGTTGGAGGCGTGGTCAAGCCAGGTGCTCAGTGCCTGAACACCACCGGCAACCGTCAAAAACAGCGCCGATGAGGCCGCAAAAGCCAGCACGGGAAGAATCGCCTGCGAACTCCATAGGGTTCGCTTGGCGAGCAGAGCATAGATTTGCATTATGCACCTGCCTGAGACTGAGCGTCAGGGTTCTGGGTGCCGTTCTGCGCGGGTACGCCGCCCTGGCTATTGCGCTGATCGCTCACAATCTGGCCGTCCTGCAGGTACACCACGCGGGAGCACGCGGCAGCCACGTTCGGATCGTGGGTGACCACCAGTAGAGTCTTGCCCTGCTGCGGAATCATGGTCAGCAGCAGCGCCATCACCTCGCGCGCGGTCTTCGAATCCAGCGCGCCGGTCGGCTCATCCGCAAAGGTCACGGGGGCGCCGTTCACCTGCGAACGGGCAATAGCCACGCGCTGGGCCTGACCACCGGACATCTCACCCATACGGCGGTCCAGCATCTGCCCCAAACCCAGACGGTTCAACAGATCAGCAGAAATGGCGCGCGCCTGCTGACGGGGAATACCGGCAATCATCGCGGCGAGGGAGACGTTCTCCTCCGCGGTCAGCTCGGGAACCAGCAGACCCTGCTGGAACACGAAACCAAAAGAGCTAGCGCGCAGGGAGGTGCGCTCGCGCTCGCTGAGAGACTCGACCGCCACCTGACCGGTGGGGGAGTTGAACAGCACGGAACCGGCATCGAGCTTAATAATGCCCGAGAGCGCGTGCAGCAGGGTGGTCTTACCGGAACCGGAAGGACCCATAATCGCCACGGATTCGCCGGGGTAGATATCGAGGCTCACGTTACGCAGAACCGGGTTATTGCCGTAGGACTTGTGCAGGTTGCGGGCAGAAATAATCGCACCGGGCGCGAAGGGCGCCTGCTGCATCTGCTGGGGCATCTGGGGTGCCTGAGCGGGGTAACCCGGCTGGCCCTGATAATACCCCGCCTGGCTCGGCTGACCCGGCTGGGTGGAGTACTGGCCCGCAGGCTGCGCCGCCTGCGGAGGGGTCATCGAGTACGGGTTCTGGGACGTGGGAGCCTGGAACTGCGGGTTCTGGGGTTGAGGATTCTGCGTCATAGCAACCTTCATCGGATATGAACTAACGGAAGTACCCGTCTATCATCTCAGCTTCTCGGCGGCTCGGCCCTCCATCTGAGGGCTGAAAAATATGGGAATACGCTGAGAAAAAGGGCCGACGCGGCGCGGGAGGGAGCTATTCGCCTCATCCTCCGGTATGAGGTCGGCACCGCGGGCGGCGTGCAGGCGGTGTGGCTTCGACCCCTTGAACTCGCGGAGACGAGTGGGATACTAGAAGGATGACCGACGCACAGAACACCCCCATCATCACCCCCGTCGCGCCCGAACCGCACGGAACCCGCATCATTCTTATGCGCCACGGGCAGACCGATTGGAACATCGACCACCGTTTCCAGGGCGGCACCGACATTCCCCTCAACGACACCGGCCGCGACCAGGTGCGCACCGCCATCGACGCGCTGAAGCAGGCCCGTGACGAAGGCACCGTCGTCGACCTGGTGCTCTCCTCGCCCCTGAGCCGCGCGGCCGAAAGCGCCGAGATTGTGGCCGAAGGCCTGAACGTGCCCTACCGGGGTGCCGTGGCCGGGTTCCAGGAGCGCTCCTTCGGCGAGCTGGAGGGGCAAATCGCCACTCGCGAGCTGGTGCTCGCCTCCCGCGAATCCGGTGAGGAGTACGGCGTGGAACCCACGGAGGAATTCGTCGCCCGCGGCCTGGCGGCCCTGAACCGCGTGCGCCGCGAGTACGACGGCAAGACCGTGCTGGTGGCAACCCACGGCATGTTCATCGCGCTGATGATGAACGCCCTGCTGGGGGAGCGCCCCGACTGCCTCACCGAGGAGGGTTTCTACCCGATTCCCGTCAACGCCTCCCTGACCGAGGTGCCCCTGCAGTACCTGGACAGCACCATCGACCGCCTGCTCGTGCGCCAGAACGAACCCGACCTGGGACCTGAGCCCCTGCCCGCCGGCGCCGAGAACACCTCCCTCACCCTGATTCGTCACGGCCAGACCGATTGGAACAAGGCGAACCTCATGCAGGGCGTCACGGACATTCCGCTCAACGACACCGGTCGCGAGCAGGCACGCACCACCGGCCGGAAGCTGGTGGATATGGGCCTGGACTTTACGGTGCTGGTGTCTTCGCCGCTGTCCCGCGCCCACGAGACCGCGCAGCTGGTCGGCGAGCACTTCGATCTGCAGGTGGACAAGACCTACCCCGAGCTGGTCGAGCGCGCCTATGGTGACGGCGAGGGCCTGGACATTCCCGCCCCTGAACGCCGCGCCCCCGAGCGCTACTACCCGAACGTGGAATCCGAACGCGACGTGTACATTCGCGCGGTACGCGTGCTGCGCCAGATTGTGCGGGACTACGCGGAGCGAGGCGGAGAACAGAAGATTATCGCCGTCAGCCACGGCAGCCTGATTCGCCGCGCCCTCTCCGCCGCCGCGGGTGAGGAGTGGACCGTAACCGTGCCGAACGCCGAGCCGCTGGTGGTGGACGTCCCCGGCCTCTTCGCGTGGGACTCCTCGCGATACACCGACGAGGTGGGTCGCATTGTCTGGTAGCGCGCGCCCCGCGGGCGAAGTCCTTGAGCGTTCGGCGCAGGGGGCAGCCGTTGCGCCTGAGGGGGCAGCCGAGTCCTCGGCGCGTCCCCTCTCCCGGGGGATGCGCGTGCTCCGCGGCGCCCTCTGGGCCCTTACCGCGCTGTACTGCCTGGTCGTGGCGAGCATCGTGTTCGCCCCCGTTCACGTGGACGACAACGAGATGGGTGGCCGCCTCGCAGCCCTGCTGGATGCGGGCCACGCCGCCGGCTGGCTACCCGAGTTTGTGACCTACTCCAGCATCGAGCAGCTCTCAAACGTCATCATGTTTGTGCCCGGAGGCTTCCTCTTCGCCCTGCTTCTGGGACCGTCTGCGCGACGCCACGTGCTGTACGCCGGGTTCGTGGTGAGCGCGTGCATCGAGACGATTCAGAGCTTCATGCCTAACCGCACGGGGGATTTCGTGGATGTGCTCATGAACGGTACGGGTGCCCTGCTGGGAGCGGCCTGCGCTTTCTGGATGCACCGGGTGCTCCGCAAACGCCGCGAGCGCCGGGCGTAGGACCGGCCCGCCGCCCGACCGGTGGTGCTGGCGGTCCATTGTGTGGGCCGCGTTATGTGTGGCCCGCGGAACAAAACCCAACGCATCATCGAGTTAAACAGACATAATCACTCACACGGGGTGGTAAAGGGTGTGGTTTCTGTAGGGAACACAGGGTAATATTCCGGTGAATACGGTGGTTTATATTGACCTACCCACAAAAACCCACATAAAATCAAGTATGATAATGGATGTTCTGGGGCGCACTGCGTTTGCTCCCCGCGGGAACGTACCCGCACTGAGAACACGCCATAGATACGCACAGATTTCCTACCCACTACCGAAAGAACACCGAATTTATGTTCGCAGAAGAACGCCGTGCCGAAATTGCAAAGCTCGTTGCCTCCGCACGCCGCGTGAACGGCGCAGACCTTGCGCGCCGATACGATGTGACCATGGAGACCGTGCGCCGTGACCTTGCCGCCCTGGAAGAGGCCGGCAAGCTTCGCCGCGTCCACGGTGGCGCGGTGACCATCGAGCAGTCCACCTCTCTGGAATCGTCTATTTCCTCCCGCCAGGGCATGAACACCCCGGAGAAGCGTCGCATCGCCACCAAGGCGTACCAGATGCTACGCGATTCTGAGTCGGGTTCCATCGTGCTGGACGCGGGTTCCACCATCGAGATTCTCGCCGACCACATCGGTGCCGAGAACTTTAGCCTCAAGACCGGCAACGACCGCATCATCATCACCCACGCACTGCACATCGCCGTTAAGCTCGCCGAGGCCGAGGGCGTAACCCTCGAGCTGGTGGGCGGTCAGCTGCGCAAGATGACCTGGGCCGCCGTCGGCGCCCGCGCGGCCGAGCACTTCGGCACGATGCGCCCCGATATTGCGTTCATCGGTGCCAACGGCATCGAGCCGCACTTTGGCATCTCCACCCCCGGCATGAACGAGGCAATCGTTAAGACTGCAATCTGCAAGTCCGCCCGTCGCGTGGTCCTGCTCTGTGACTCCGCGAAGTTCGGCCAGGAGTCCCTGGTCCGCTTCGCTGGATTTGAGGATATTGACACCCTCATTACCGATCGCGAGCCCGAGGGTGCCCTTCGCCAGGCGCTCGAGGCCGCCAATGTTGAGATTGTGATTGCCTAATGATTATTACTCTGACCGCCAACCCCAGCCTGGACCGCACGATTGAGCTCGGCGCGCCCCTGGCCCACGGCGCCGTGCAGCGTGCCGTCGGTGCCGTGCAGGATCCGGGCGGCAAGGGCGTGAATATTTCTCGCGCGCTGCAGGTTTCCGGTGTTCCGACCGTGGCTATTGTGCCCGGCGAGTCCACCGACCCGGTGCTGACCGCTCTGTCTGCGGTGGATGTCGAGTTTGCGAACCTGCCGACCGGTGAGCCGATTCGCTCGAACATCACCGTGGTGGACCCCGATGGCACCACCACCAAGCTGAACGCTCCCGGCACCCATTTTGATGCGCAGCTGCGCGAGAAGCTGGACGCCCTGGTGGTTGAGCGTTCCAAGGGTGCCGACTGGGTGGTCCTGGCCGGCTCTCTTCCGCCGGGTCTGGAGCCCACCTACTATTCCGAGCTGGTGGCGGCCCTACGCGCCTCCGGTTACGCGGGCAAGATTGCTATTGATACTTCTGAGGCGCCGCTGATTGCGACCGTTGCGGGTGAGCACAAGCCCACGCTGATTAAGCCCAACTCCGAGGAGCTAGCCCAGCTGACCGGTAGTGATAATTGGGAGGAGCTGGAGGCCAGCCCCGAGCTGACCGCCTGCACCGCTCAGAAGCTGCTTGGCGACGGCATCGAGTACGTGTTGGCCACCCTGGGCGGCGGCGGCGCGGTGCTCGTGACCGAGGAAGGTATCTGGCACGCCGTGCACGAGCCGATTCAGGTGCGTAGCACTGTGGGTGCCGGTGACTCTTCGCTCTCGGGCTTCTTGATCGCGCATACTCGCGGCGCGGATGCGCCCGGTTGCCTGGTTCAGGCGGTGGCCCACGGTTCTGCCGCGGCGGCCCTGCCCGGTACCCGTATGCCCTCGCTGGATCAAACCACCCCCGAGAAGGTTACTGTCCGTCAGATTCAGCTCTGACGAGGAGCGAAGCACCACCGACGTAAATATTCTAATTTGAGAATATTTGTCCAAGGCTCTGCACACACTTAAAACACAGGAGGAGGGCGTTCCCGCCGGAGCATCCCGCCTCCACTCCAATCCGAGGAGAGAACATGTCCAATCTGATCACCGCGGATCTCGTCCTACTGGACGAGAATCTCGGCGACACCCGATTCGACGTCATCGCCAAGCTTGCCGAAGCTGTCGTCAAGGCCGGCCGCGCGACCGACTTCGAGCAGCTCTACGCGGCTGCCGAGGCTCGCGAGTCCAAGACCGACACCGGTATTCCCGGCGGCATTGCCATCCCGCACTGCCGCAGCGCCGCCGTCACCGAGCCGACCCTGGCCATGGCACGCCCCAACCCCGCCGTTTCGTTCGGCGCTAAGGACGGCCCCGCCGACCTGATTTTCTTCATCGCTGCACCCGACGGTGCCGACCAGGCCCACCTGAAGCTGCTGTCGACCCTGGCACGCTCCCTCATGAAGAAGAGCTTCACCGCCGCCCTGCGTGAGGCTTCGTCTGCCGATGAGGTCGTGGACCTGGTGAACGGTGCGCTGGGCGTGGGCGAGAAGAAGGCGGAGGCTAAGCCCGCCGAGGCTGCGCACGCCGCCGCACCTGCCGCCTCCGCTGAGGAAGCGCCCGCTGCTCCGGTGAAGAAGATTGTCGCGGTGACCGCGTGCCCCACCGGTATCGCCCACACCTACATGGCCGCCGACGCCCTCAAGTACGCCGCCGAGGAACTCGGCTACGACCTGAAGGTTGAGACCCAGGGCTCCTCGGGCAACGAAACCCTGAGCCAGGCCGATATTGACGCCGCCGACGCTGTGATTTTTGCCGTGTCCGTGAACGTTCGTGACCGCAACCGCTTCGCCGGTAAGCCCTTCGTGGAGTCCCCCGTCAAGCGCGGTATCGACGAGCCGAAGGAAATGATCGCCGAGGCCCTGGCCGAGGCCGAGAACCCGAACGGTGCCCGCGTGGCCGCCGCCGCATCCACCTCCGATGACAGCGCCGGTGCCTCCGAGGGTGCCTGGGGCTCGCGCATCTACAAGGCCGTGATGACCGGTATCTCCTACATGATTCCGTTCGTCGCCGCCGGCGGTATTCTGGTGGCCCTCGGCTTCGTCTTCGAGGCCATCACCATGCCGAACCTTGGTGACGTGGACACCAAGGCAATTCTGGGTTCGGCAACCCTGTTCAACCTGGGTGACGTGCACTGGACCCTGTACCTGGGTGCCGTGCTGCAGACCATCGGTGGCTTTGGCCTGAGCCTGATGGTTCCGGCCCTGGCCGCGTACATTGCGTACGGTCTGGCTCAGCGTCCCGGTATCGCACCGGGCTTCATCGCCGGTTCCGTGGCTCTGGCCGTGAACTCCGGCTTCCTCGGCGGTATCGTTGGCGGTATTCTCGCCGGTTTGATTGCGTACGCTCTGGGTACCTTGAAGCTGCCCCGCTGGCTCGGCTCGATGATGCCCGTGGTCGTTACTCCGCTGGTGACTTCCCTGGTTGCCGGTCTGGCTATGTACCTGCTGCTCGGCGCGCCCCTGGCTTGGGTTATGACCACCCTGCAGGTTTGGCTGACCTCGATGTCCGGCGGCTCCGCCCTGGTGCTCGGCCTGATTCTGGGCGCCATGATGGCCTCCGATCTGGGCGGCCCCATCAACAAGGCTGCTTACCTCTTCGCAACCGCCGGTCTGTCCTCGGGCGCGACCGTGAACCAGGAAATCATGGCCGCCGTCATCATCTCGGGTATGGTCCCGCCGCTGGCCATGGCCCTGGCCACCACCCTGCGCCCCAAGCTCTTCAGCGAGGCCGAGCGCGAGAACGGCAAGGCCGCCTGGCTGCTGGGTGCATCCTTCATCTCCGAGGGTGCTATTCCCTTCGCCTCGGCTGATCCCGCCCGTGTCATCCCCTCGACCATTGTGGGTGGTGCCCTCGCCGGTGCCATCTCGATGAGCGCTCACGTGGCCTCTCCGGCACCGCACGGCGGTATCTGGATTATTGGTCTGGCGCAGAACCCGCTGATGTTCTTCGTGGCCGTGCTGGCCGGTACCGTGCTATCGGCTCTGGTGTACGTTGTGCTGAAGTCCATGGGTGCCCGCTCCAAGGCATCCGCCTAAACCGTAGACCTCATCTTCTGATTGACTCGTAACTACAGAGGACAGCGCGAATAGAACGCGTTACACTGTAGAGAACCCACAGATAGGATATGAATTCCATGACTACCTACAAGGGCGTCGGCGTCTACGCCGGTCGCGTGATTGGCCCGGTTCTTCAGATGCCCAAGCCCATTGAAGAGCCCAAGGACGGCCTGCGTCTGAGCGGTGAGACCGCCGAGGCAGCCGCACAGCGCATCAAGGACGCTTCGGTCCGCGTTAAGGAAGACCTGCTCGCTCGTGCCGAGCACGCCAGCCGCGACGGCAAGGCCGTGCTGAAGTCCACCTCCCAGATGGCTACCGACCGTGCACTCATCAAGAGCGCTATCAAGCTGGTCGAGACCCAGGAGATGGCCCCCGAGCGTGCTATTTGGGAGGCGGCAACCTCCTTCGCTGACCAGATGGCTGCCCTGGGCGGCTACATGGCTGAGCGCGTGACCGACATCCACGACGTTCGTGCCCGCATCGTTGCCGAGCTGACCGGCCAGCAGGCCCCCGGTATTCCCGTTTCTGACGAGCCGTTCATCCTGGCCGCTATCGACCTGGCACCGGCCGACACCGCAACCCTGGACCCCGAGAAGGTTATCGCCCTGATTACCTCTGACGGTGGTCCCCAGGCGCACACCGCTATTCTGGCTCGCGGCCTGGGCCTGCCCGCTATTGTGGCGGCCAAGGGCGTGACCGATATTGCCGACGGCACCGTCGTGTACGTGGACTCCAACGAGGGCATCGTTGACACCGAACCCACCGATGCTGACCGCGAGGCAGCCATTAAGTACGCAAACCGCAAGCCCGTCGCCGACTTCGACGGCAAGGGCGTGCTGGCTGACGGCACCCGCGTTGAGCTGTACGCAAACGTTGGTGACGGCAAGTCCGCTGAAAAGGCTGCAAGCCTGAAGGCCGAGGGTGTTGGCCTGCTCCGCACCGAGTTCGGCTTCCTGGGCCACGACGCTGAGCCCTCCATCGAGACTCAGGCTAAGACCTACAAGTCCGTGTTTGACGCATTCCCCGGCAAGCACATCGTGGTTCGTACCCTGGACGCCGGCGCTGACAAGCCCCTGCCGTTCCTGAACGTGAACCCCGAGGAGAACCCCGCACTGGGTGTCCGCGGTTTCCGTACCGACTGGACCGTGCCGGGCGTTCTGACCCGCCAGCTGCAGGCTATCAAGGCCGCTTCGGAGGATTCCGACGCCGACATTTGGGTTATGGCCCCGATGATTTCGACCACCTCCGAGGCACGTAACTTCGCGAACATGCTCAAGGAGATTGGCCTGCCCGTTCACGGTGTGATGGTTGAGACCCCCGCAGCCGTGATGAACGCCGAGGCAATCCTGGGCGAGGTGGACTTCGTGTCCATCGGTACCAACGACCTGACCCAGTACACCATGGCGGCTGACCGCCTGCTGGGCGACCTGGCTCACCTGAACAACCCCTGGCAGCCCGCAGTGCTGAAGATGATCAAGATGACCGTTGAGGGTGCTCAGCGTGCATCGGTCACCGCCGGCAAGAAGAAGTACGTGAGCGTCTGTGGCGAGGCCGCAGCCGACCCGGCTCTGGCTGTTGTTCTGATTGGTCTGGGCGTTGATACCCTGTCCATGAACGCCGGCGCTATCCCCGCCGTGGCCGCCGTGCTGAAGTCCGTCACCAAGGAGAAGGCACAGCAGATTGCCGCTATCGCCCTGCAGCAGATTTCCTCTGCCGAGGCGAAGGAGAGCGCACGCAAGGCTCTGCCGATTCTGGACGAGCTGGGCCTCTAATCAAGAGTCGCTAGGGTTCGCGGCTTCCTCACCGTCGGATGGTCGCTGAACCGCTCGGCCCATGAGCCGACACACCTACAATGCCGGGTGCAGAGATTATTTCTGCACCCGGCATTTTTATGTTTGTTAGCGCAGGGCTAACCGGTACAATTTATAGGGTAAGGGCGGGTCCTAACGCGCCCCGTTCATCTAGAATAGGTTCCGAGATTATTTCGGTTCCTGAATCAAAGGAGAAACATAATGGCAGAGCGCGAAGCCACTATCGCAAGCCGTGTCGGCCTGCACGCACGTCCGGCAGCAATTTTCGCTGAGGCAGCTGGCGACCTCCCCGTCGAGGTCACCATCGCAGCTAAGGGCGAGCCCGCCGATGAGGCTATGGATGCAGCATCCATCCTGTCCCTGATGTCCCTGGGCGCAAAGCACGGCGATGTTGTCGTTCTGCGTGCTGAGGGTGAGGGTGCTGAAGAGGCTCTGGACTCGCTGGTTAAGATCCTCGAGACCGACCACGACGCTGAGTAATTAACCTCGGCCCCGGCCGGGTTGCCGTATTCCGTCGCCCACGGGTGCGGAAACGAGCACACAATGCGTAAATATCCCGTCACTGAGGTGGCGGGATATTTTGTTGCCCGCGTTCTTCACCGAGGGGAGGCAGACCGCGAACAGCCGAAGAAAACGGGCCGGGCGGAGGTGTGGAGAATTTGATTTCGGGACCTGCTCACGAGGGTGTACCCCTCGCGTCGCTCCCTTGTTAGACTATAGGGGCACTGTCTAAACGGGAGGGGACATTGGCAGATTCGAGGAATACTCCCGCGCCTTCGGAGGTACGAGCCGGAGCGCGGAACGCGTCGCATGCAGGCGAGGCGCAGGCTCAGCCGGGAGAGCCGGATAACACCCGGAATAGCGCCTCGGAAGAGGCCGTCCCCGCGGTCACAGCGGGTTACGTCGCAGGTAGGGGCGGGTTTCCCCTGGTCTCCCTCGATCAGGTTGCTGACGAGCGCCTGCGCCGCGTCCTGGCGCAGCAGAACACCTCCGAAGAGACGGGGACCGTGCAGGCGCACGCCGTGAGCGATGTTCTGCACGACGTAGCCGCGCAGGTTGGTATTCCTACCGTCCCGGACGAGGTATCCGCCCCGCAGGAGGAGCCTGCCGAGCTCGACCACGGTGCCCGTACCCTTATTGACCCGTCCCTCACCCCCGAGGATGAACTGGACGCATACCGCGACGAAGCGCATCCCGTAACTGCCAGCAACGTGGTGACTGAGGCGGCTCTGACGCGCCCCTCCCAGCCGGTTCCCATGACCGGCATGATTCCTCAGGTTCCGAACTCCCAGGCCGCGCAGCGTTACGGCCTCGATACGGCCTCTGCCGCGGTGCCCAAGACCGGCCCCGTCTCGGCGGCGACGACCGCCGTGCCCCTCGTGGGCCGGAACGTACGAGGAGCGCGAGGCCGCGGTACCGGCGGTCGCTGGGGTACGCGCCACCTACGTTCTTTTGTGCGTACCGAGGAGGCGGCTCCCGGCGCGCCGCGCGGTGCCGCTCGCATCGCCCAGCGGCAGTTCGTGCCGACCATTCGTACTCAGGAGCACGAGCGCCGTGAGGCCTTCCGTCGCGAGAAGGAATACGCCCGCGATACCCTGAACTTCACCCTGCGTTTGGCGGAGGCGATGTTCCACTACGGTGCCGACGCTATGGACGTGGACTCGGCCATCATCGCGGTCTCTTCCGCGTACGGGCTGGATTCGGTGGACGTTGATATTACCAACCAGTCGGTGACCATCAACTACACCTCGGACCCGGATATCTACATGGAGTCCCGCATTGCCAAGCGCAACGCGAACGCGGACGAGCGCTTTACCCACACGCTTGTGCGCGTGGTGCGTTCCTCCACGGAGAACTATGAGGCGCTCTCCGAGGTGTACGGCCTGATTTACCAGATCACGCGGGGCGGCATGACCCTTGAGATTGCCGACCTAAAGCTGAGCCAGATTACGCACCGACCCAACCCCTTCCCGCCGCTGGTCGTGTGGCTGGCGAACCTGGCCTGCGCCGCGACGCTGACCGCGGCGCTGGGTGCGAGCTTCTCCACGGCTCTGAGCGCGGCCATTATCTTTATTCCGGTGTACTTGCTGATTCAGTGGCTAAGCTCAATCGGTATCCCGGCGTTCTTCCGCATGGCCGCCAGCGCGGGTCTGATGACCTTCCTGGCGATTTGGCTGGGCGGCGATGGTTCGATTCTGCAGCGTCCGGGGGAACCGATTTCGGCGCCCCTGGTGGTTGCAGCGGGCATGATTATGTTTTTGCCAACCCCCCGCCTGGTGGGTGCTGTGCAGGACGCGATTAACGGTTTCCCGGTGACGGCCGCGGGCCGCTTCGTGTCGACGGGCATGAGTTTCTTGGGCCTGGTGGTCGGCATCGCGACGGCTGTGAGCGCTATTAATATTTTCAATGGCCCGACCCTGGATATTGAGCAGCTGCGCTTCCAACCGACGACCCCGCTCGTTGCGTCGTTTTTCTTCTTGATTGCGACGGCGACCTTCGCGATTACCCTGCAGACGAAGCTGGTGAAGGTTGGGTGGCTGATGCTCATCACCACCTGTGGTCTGGCGGCTTATTACAGCTATGACATTCTGGCCGGCCCGAGCACGGGTCGCGGTCCGACGGCGTGTGCGGCGGTTGTGATTGGTGCGTTGAGTACGTATTTTGCGTACCGACTGCACGTGCCGCAGGCCATCTTTTCGATTCCCGCGATTACGTTCCTGCTGCCGGGTCTGTCGTTCTTCCGCGGCATGTACCTGCTGACGGTTGAGACCGACGTGATTCTGGGTATGCAGAACATGATTACGGCGGCCTCGATTGCGGTGGCGATGGCCTCGGGTGTGGCGCTCGGTAATTACACGATGCAGTATCTGCTGCAGCGTTTCACGAAGCCGCGTAACGTCGAACCTTCGGACGCTACGGCCCCCGAAGCAGCGGATGCGGAATCCACCCCGGCTTAACATGCCTGACGGGATTATATAGCCAATATAGAATATGCGTGGCGGCCCGTGAACCTCGGTTCACGGGC
>NZ_KV814490.1:0-25100 GCF_001813965.1 Rothia sp. HMSC072E10
CGGGGCGGTCAGACTTTTAGTCTGACCGCCCCGCCTTCTTCTATGAGCCGAGCTCTTTTAGTCTTCGGGCAAAGCCTGCACGTAGGTCTTCAAACGGCTGATGAACCGTGCCTCCGAGAAACTATCCACGTGCTCACGGATGTAGTCGGCGTCCCAGTCCTTCGGGTTGAAGACCTCCAGAGCTGCCTGTAGCTGCTCCACCGTGGGCTGCTCGATGAACACGCCCGTCTTACCTTCCTGAATCGTATCCAGGAAGCCACCCGCGCGGTACGCGATGACCGCCTTGCCGCTCGCTCCGGCCTCCAGCGGAGTGATGCCGAAGTCCTCGTAGGAAATTGCCAGCAGCGCCAGGCAGTGGCGGTAGGCGTAGCGCAGCTGCGCATCCGTCACACCCGAGGCAATCCGAATCGTGTCACCCGCAATCTGCTGCAGGTGTTCCTTCTCGGGACCATGACCAATCACCAGCAGTTTCTTGCCCAGGTTATTGCAGGCTTCCACGGCCTTGTCCACATTCTTGTAGGGCAGCAGACGCGAAACAATCAGGAAGTAATCCTCCCCGCTCATGAACTCTTCCAGACCCGGAATCGGCTCCGTCGGGGCTTTAGGGTCCACCGAGTGCGGAGGGAAGAAAATCGGAACGTCCTTCTTACCGTACACGTTCTCGATGCGCTTCTTAATGACGCTGGCGTTCGCCACGTAAACCGCCGAGCGGTGCGCTGCCCAGTGATCCCACAGCATCAGCGCCGGACGTAGCGTCTTCAGCAGCAGCGGCACGGGACCGGTGCTCTTCTCGCCCAGGTACTGATCGCTCAGGTAGAGCCAGCGAGCCGGCGAGTGGCAGTAGATAAACTTGCGACCCGCGTAGTTGAAGCCGTGCGCCCAACCCGTCGTCGATACCACGGCACGCTCTGCGGGAACCTTCAGAAGGGAGGAAGCCAGCGGAAGAATCGGCAGGGCCATGCGGTGGTTACGGCGCAGGTAGCCAATCTTGTTCAGAGGACTCGTGATGATTTTCGCGTCCTTGAACTCGGGGAACGTTCCCTCCGGGTCGTACAGGGTCGTGTAAATCGGGGCGTCCGGGAACGCGCGATGCATGGCCAAGACCACGCGCTCGGCACCTCCGCGCTGAGTCAGGTAGTCGTGAGCAATTGCGATTTCCTCTGTTGCCTCCGGCTTCACAAAGGGTACGTAGCGACGCACCAGGTGCGCCACCTTCTTCAAGCCCTTCGGAATATCTGCCAGCACCGCATCGGGATTCTTTGGCCCGGTGAACGGAGCGGAGGTCAAGAGCTGAGCGAGTGACATTTTCTTTTCCCTCCTAGAAAACTTTCTGTGCGCGTTCGGGGTAGTGAATACCTGCGTAGGATGCAGCCTCAACCTGCAGAGCCACCAGCTTCTCGGCCAGCTTCGCCGGCAGTTTGAGCAGAATCTTATCGCTCGCATCGCCCAGGGTCTTGATGGTCTTTTCGGTCGTGAACCGGGCCAGGGTCTTTACGAGGAAACCCCACGGGCCGCTCGGGTTCGGGGCCGGATGCGCGGCATCTCCGTGCTTACGGACGAAAATCGTGCGGGCAGATCCCGAATGTAGAGCGCGCAGGGCACGCACCGCGGTGGTGGTGGCCTCAGCATAGTGCTTGACCTCAACCTCGTCAGAAATAATGATGCGGCCACCGGCATCGTGCACCATCTTGCCCATGTCTACGTCTTCCCAACCGTAGAGGCGGTAAGCCGGATCATAGCCTCCGGTACGCTCGTAGAACTCAGCGGAAATCGACGAGTTTCCGTTCCAGTACAGCCAGCGTCCCTCTTCGGCCACGCTCAAGGCGCCTTGCTTAAAGCGCGCATCGCGGAAGTTACCGTACACACGGGAGTACGGGGTGTCCGGGTACACGTTCTTGAGGGTACCGATCACGCCGTCGTAGTCGCGGTGCAGACGAATCTGGTTAGCGACGTAATCGGGAGCCGGCTGCAGGTCGTCATCGCAACGGATGAGGATATCGGCATCAGCCGCTCGGTGGCCGGCGTTCAGCGCCGCCACTCGGCCGCGGTTCTCCTCAAAGACAATCTTGGTCAGGTTCAGCTTGCCCTCGGCGATGTAGCGATCAACCACGGCCTCGCTGTTATCGATATCGCCATCGAGAACCACGATGACCTGGAAGTCCTTCTCCGTCTGCTCGGCAAGCGCATCCAGCGGGTAGTGCAGAATCTCCGCGCCACCGCGAGAGGGGATAATGACCGCAGCCTTGTAACGGTGAGTCGTCATGCTTTTCCTTCGGGTTGAGGTGAGATGAGAGTTTGAGTGAAATATCCCGTGGGGAGGGATCGGGCGTAGGGATTAGCCAGCGAAGCGTTCCAGCACCTCGCCTACGCGCACTTTACCGGCCTCGGGTGAGTAGTTTTCCTGCCAACGCCAGAACAGTTCGGAGGTGCGTTCCGCCAGGTCGGAGGAGTTCTCGCGTAGCTCCTCCCCCAGGCTCTTGATGGCGGCGGCCAGGTCCAGAGGCTGACCGGCCGAGACGATATAGGGGTAGGATTCGCCGCCCACGACCTCGGCTAGGGCGCCGGCATCACTCACAATGACAGGGATGCGGGCGCTCATCGCTTCAGCAACCACAAGGCCGAAGGACTCGGGCGCAATGGAGGGAACCACCAGCATATCGATGGAACCAAAAAGTTTGTCCGGGGTGGTCCAGCCGAGTCGGGTGCTGAAAGACGACACCTGCTTCAGCGCTTCCTCCACCTCGGTACGCTCCTCATCCGAGGCAAACACGGGTTCACCGCCGATAACCAGGTCATAGACGACCTCGTCAGCATTCAAGGCGCTCATGGCCGAGCAGAGGGTCGCGATACCCTTCGAGGGGGTCAGACGGCCCAGGTACCCCACGCGCAGGCGGCGATCGCCCACGCTGTGGTCCAGGGCGGTGGACACGCCGCTCACCCAGTTTGCAAAGACTTCGCTGCCGGGGCAGGAGTGCTCCACATAGCGGCTGGGCACCAGGGTCACGGAAGCTTTGCGGCGGGCGAAAGGCACCAGCTTGGCGTTCAATCCGGCCGGTAGCTGGTGCAGGTGCACGATGCGGTTCTTACGGCCGCCAGTAGCCGCAGCAGGAACCAGACCGTTACACCACAGCAGAACGTCCTTGTGGCGAGCGTGCCAGACGCGCAGCGCCAGCATGTACTGGGCTCGGTTTTTCGCCGGAAGCACGACGCGGGCGAAGCCCTCATCGGCGGCCGCCTCCACGAGCTGATTGGGCTCGGAGGGGCCGACGATGGTGACCTTATAGCCAAGGCTCCGGGCCGCGCGGGCCACGTTCAGGAGCATGACCTCGCCGCCGCCAATATCGCCGTTATTGGTAGCTATATAAAGCTCTTTCATCGTTATGCTTTCCTCGCCCGCTGACGGATAGAACTGACGTCAAACGATTTAGAAGTAGGTGACTTCTTAGGAATTTCTTGCTGGGCTACAGCGGCAGGAGCTTCCTTCTCGATGAGCTGGCCCTTCTGCTGTGCAGGTTTCTCAGCGTTGCCCTGAACCTTCTGCGTAGCATCTGAAATAGGTTCATGATGTCCGCTGTCCGAAGCGTCTAGATCCTTGTCCGGGTTCAGGTACAGCAATGCAAGACCCACCACGATAGCCCAAGGCACCGTCAGAATCACCTCGCCAAGACGCTGAGAGGTAATAATGATGATCACCATTGCGGCTTCGGCAATAACAATGCGCTGAGCACGCGGCTGCTTCCAGATGAATGCGGCAGAAATCATCAGGGCTACAATCACAATCATATAGATCCATCCAGCCTCCTGGACCAGCGTCATATATGAATTGTGGAAATAGAAGTAACGATTCTGAAGCGGCACCTGAGCGGTACCCAGACCGCCACCATACCAAGGAACCACATCAATCATGCGGTACATGGTCTCATCGATTCGTTCACGCAGAAGGTCACTACCAAGTCGATCCGCGAAGGCACCAGCACGCGCGAAATTATCTTCCAGGTAGTTCACAGCGAGGTAGAACAGCCATGCAAGAACTGCCTTACCGAACAAATTCAGGCGATGAGAAAAGTACAACCACAGGACAGCAAAAGCATATGCGGCAAGAGAGGTACGGGAACCAGTCAACCACAGCATGCCGGAGGTAACAACAAGAGCAGCAATACGGTGGCTTGTCTTGCGGACCATAGCAACAAACAAGAAGCCGAAAATTGCGTAATACAGACCTGACTGATTCTTATCGTTCAACCAACCGGTCAGCGTACCGCCGTAGTTATTCGGTGCGATGCCCGCATAAAATCCAATGAGGTTAAAGATAAGACCCGAAGCCACACCAAAGATGAGGGAACGAATATCAACCCTTTTTTGCGCAATCTGCAATGCCAACAGAAGGACCACAGCCATACGGATTGCACGGCGAATCGCTTCGTCGACAGAAATACCGTTAAAAGCTAGACTTTCAAACAAAGCCCAGCCAACAGCAAACAGGATGATTGAGAAGAACAAGGAGTTATACCTTGTCTCCAAGGTGGCAGGTTTGGTCAGCTTGTACAGCACAAACAGCATCACAACAACAGTACCCACGGGCATAGTCACAATGGGCGTAGGGACGCCGATGAAGATCAGGCCGAAACCAGCCCAAAAATCAAGCATTGACAGCCTTGAGACGCTGCCGACAAGGTACTTTACTTCACCCGCGGTCGCCTGCCCAATGCGATATGCCTGGCGAGAATTAGGATTTTTATCCTGCTGAGAAGCGGCGGCCTCTGTACTTTGGGGGAAAGACACGGTCATTTCTTCTCCAATGTGCGAGTGTAAATATCAGCCGTCTGAGCAGCCATCTGTTCATTCGAAATCCAGGTGAAAGGCTCAGACTCGCCCTTCTGCAGCTGCGCGCGCATAGCCTGCAGAACATCCTGAGTCAGGGTTGCACTCTGGCGGTCCACCAGCTCGTCGGCGCCCAGAATCTCCGGGTTACCGCCCACAGCGGTAGCAACCGTCTTCAGGCCGGCCGCCTTAGCATCCAGCAGAGTGTATGAGCAGTTCTCCCACACCGACAGCTGAACAATCATGTCGCTACGGCCCATCGCCTCAATTGGGTTAACGAAGCCGCTGAAGGTCACCGAATCGCCCAGGTTCAGACGCTGAGCCTGAGCCTGCAACTCGGAAGCCAAATCACCGGAGCCCGCAATCTCAAGGTGAGCCTGCGGGTAATCAGCACGAAGCTGCGCAAAAGCGTCCAGCAGCACGTCGATGCCCTTCTCAGGGGACAGACGAGACAGCGAGAGAATACGAGGACCGCCCTCGGCAGGTACACGCTGCTGCTCAACAGCCGCATGTACCTCGGGGATGTCCACGCCGTTGTACACCAGTTCCACGCCACGAGCGCCCCACTTGGCGCGCATCTGATCGGCGGTAGAACGGGAAACAGCAATTGCCTGGTCGGTACCCCACAGGCGCACACGGTGCACGGTCTCCATGAGCTTAGAACGCCAGGAGCTACCGTGGTACACCGAGTCATTACCGGCAATACCGTGCTCGGTGGTCAGAAGCTTCGGCACGCAGGTGCCGCGCTTGATGACGCTACGGATGCGTAGCGTGTTGACTACAGCGGTCGCGACAACATCCGCATACGCCAGGTGGCTGTGCACAATATCCGGGCGGAGCTGCTCAATAGCCTTCTGCAAAGAAGCAAAGGACGTCTTGAAACCGTAGTCGGGGCCGAAGTCAGCCTTGATAACGGTGACGCCCAGTTCCTCAAGGCGGCTCGTGAGCTTACCCTCGGGTGCGAGAACCACCAGGTTAAAGCCGGGGAGCCCGGCACGTGCCATATCGACAACGTGCCGAGCTACTCCACCAAAATCGGGAACCGGAACGACCCAAAGAGCCGTTGGTGTAGAGGTCATGCCTTAGTCAACTTTCGAGTGAGGAAAGAACGGAAGGATGCAGAAACCTTAGTTTCAATAGAAATATGCACCAGGTAGGCGAAGCAAATCACCAAAACCAATGCAATAATACGTGCCCCCCAGGGGCCAGCCACCGGGTAGAACAAATCCACCAGCATATAGCCGACCATAGCGTGGCCCAAGTACAGGGGGTAGGAAATACGTCCCAAGAAATTCAGCGGACCCTTTGCAAGTACCGGAACGTTCTTCAGGTATACAACGATGAAGAACACCAGGCTAATCAGCGCCACACCGATTCCATGAGCAAGATCATGCATCAGCGCTGCGTTGAGGGAAGCCAGAATCGCAAAGTACGGAATGTGCCAGGTGAACTTTCGATCATGACTGTACATGAAGAACATCATGCCCAGACTAAAGAGCGAAGAATGTTCCGCAACCGCAGCCCACACAATCATCTTCGGTGCTCCACCGAGAGAAGCCTCAGGGTGGAAAAGCAGACACAGAGCCGTACCGATAACCGACCAGGTAAGCAGAATCGTAGTCAGCTCCCCACGGTAAATCTTTCCCTTCCTGATAATCAGGTACAGGGCGACCATCACGTAGAACTGCAGTTCCACTGCCAGCGTCCAGTACACCTGATCCACGTTATCCACACGCAGGAAGCGTTGCAGCATTGTCGTGTTGATCAGGGTCTGCGGAATCGTAATATGGCGTCCGGGGTTTCCGTAGATGAAATACACCAGAGCTGATACCGCCAGCGCAAACCAATAGGTCGGGTAGATACGAGAAAAACGCGAAATCACGAACTTCAGTGCCGACCCGCTCTTGATGGCGCTGAGCAGAATCACGAAACCAGAAATGATGAAGAAGAGCTGAACACCCAACTCACCCAGGGCGATGTCATAGGGCGAAGGAGCAGTCCGCGGATAGTTCTCCGTAGCGGGAACACCCAGGTGATAAATCACCACGGTAATAGCAGCCAGGCCGCGGAACCCGTCCAGCTCCCGGAAACGCCCGGGAGTGATGAAGTCCTGATCTAGAACATCATCCTCCCGAGCTTTTACGGTCTGAGACTTGGTCATAGACGCTGATCCTACAGCCACTTCTCGAGGCGGTCCAGCGCGGTGAAGAAGCCTTCACCGTTGTTGATGTGGCCCTGCCAGATTTCGGGAATGAAGGATGCCTTCGGTGCCAGCTCACGCAGCTGCTTGCCCAGGGATGCCCAGTCGACATCGCCTTCGCCAACCTGAACGCCCTCACCGTCAACGCCAGTGCCGTCCACCAGGTGCAGGTGAATGGACAGCGGTGCCAGCTGCTCAACAGCCTCCGACAGCGGAATGTTCAGGAAGTTGCACGCAAGCATGGTGTGAGAGATGTCCAGGCAGAGCGCGGTGTCGAATGCACGCGAGAACTCTGCGGTGTCCTTCGGATCCAGGAACAGGTTGTGGTACTGCTGACCACCCATCAGCCAGGGGTACGGGGGCAGAGTCTGAGCCGCCAGGCGGACGCCGGATGCATCCAGACGCTTCAGGGCCTCACCGATACGCTCGTACTTCTCAGCACGTGCAGCAGCGGGGATGTGCTTGTCCTTGGTGAAGCCACCCATGGTCACAACCATGACCGGGTCCTCATCTACGGTGAAGTAGCGGGTCAGGTCACGGGTGATGTCGATGGTGCGCTGAACCTCAGCGATGGAGCGCTCCCACACCTCGGGGTCCTTGGAGGCGAGGTCCACCAGGAAGTCACCTGCGAACAGGTCGGGCAGGTGGGTGGTGAAGCCCATGTCCAGCTTGGAGTCAAAGACGTCGTCGATGTTGATCTCGAGGTCCTTGTAGGAGAAGTGGAACTCCAGGAAGTCCGGCTTAGCCTCTTCAATCAGCGGCTTGTAGTCGTGGTAACGAACCGGCAGACCCCAGGGGCGGTCGAACTTGAAGTCGCGGCGGGTCACCAGGTCATCCTTCAGGTCACCCTCGAAGAAGAACGAGCCTTCTTCAACGTCGCGCTGCATGGTGCGGCCCAGCAGCTGCGGCAGGTAGTTCGGCTGCAGACCGCGGCCGGGGGACTTCACAGCAACGTCAGCCTCGGTCACGACCTCACCCTTAGCAATGTGGCGGGTAGCAACCAGGGACTTTGCCAAGTTCACGCGGTTCATCAGCTCACCGGTGGACACCTCGCGAGGAGCAGCAGAACCAATAGCTGCCTCAACCTCACGAATCTGCTGGACCATCGCCTTGAATTCTTCAGGTAGCAGGGAGACGGTGTGGTCGTTACCCTCGAGGGTCTTGTCGGTGGTGAAGTGCTTCTCGATGATCTTTGCACCGCGAGCAACGGCGGCAATCGGCACGTGGTAGCCACGCTCGTGGCCCGAGTAACCGACCAGGCACTGGCCAATCTCTGCCAGGCGGTCCATGTAGGCCAGGTTCACGTCCTTGAAGGGTGCGGGGTAGGCCGACTGGCACTGCAGCAGGGCGTAGGATGCGCCGGCGTTGCGCAGCAGGGCCACGGACTCGCGAATCTCTTCCTCGCGGCTCATACCGGTGGAAACCAGCATGGGCAGACCGCGGGATGCGACGTCGCGCAGCAGCTCGTGGTTGGTCAGGTCGGCAGAAGCAATCTTCATGCCCTGAATACCGTAGTCGACCAGTGCCTGCACCGAGGGGGCGTCCCAGGGGGTGCACATGATGTCCATGTTGTGCTGCTTGACGTGGTCGAAGACCTCGTACATCTGGTCCACGCTCAGGGAGAAGCGGGAGAGCAGGTCCAGGGTGTACTGCACGCCCAGGTCCTCGCCAGCGGTGGCTGCACCGCGCTGACGGTAGAGGGCGTCCATGTCACGCAGCTGGAACTTCACGGCGTCGGCACCGGACTCAACAGCCAGGTCCACCAGTTCCTTAGCGAAATCAACGCTGCCCTGGTGGTTGTTACCAATCTCGGCGATGATGAAGGCCGGAGAGTCCTCGCTGATGGTGTGCTTACCGATGCGCAGGACGTCCTGCTCATCCATGGCGAGTGCCACGAGGTGGCCGCGCTCGTCGGTCAGCGGAACGTGGTTAATACCCTTGGCGAAGTAACCGCGCAGGGTCTCGGGGTCGGCATCTGCCGGAGCGGTCTGCGGGTTGGTGTTAGCGGCATCCAGGGCGCTGGTCTCCAGGGACGCGGTCGGGTTGGCAATCAGCCAGCGACGGAAATCGCCGTCGGAGAGAGAACCGCGCAGAATACCGGACTCGTTGACCAGGAAGATGATGCGCTGGCCGTTGGCAGAAATCTTCTGCAGTGCGGTAAGAATCGGGTCTTCAGCGAAGACCACATACGGGGCGATATTACGTTCAATAATCATAGGTTTGAACCTTTTCGTTTGAGTGTTCTATTGAATGACTGAGTGCCGGTCAATCCGGGATGGCGACGAAAATGTCGCCGGATGAGGGTTACTTGCTCTCGTTCAGAATCTGAGTGAGCTGATGTTCCGCCACGGAGAAGTCAATCGGCGCGTCGATGTCGACACCCTCAACCTCGTTGAGCATGAACAAGTCAATCGTACCGCCGGGGTAGCCGGCCAGGCGGTTGTGGTGCTCCGTGTACACGGGGGTCTTCGTGATGTACATGGAGCCGTTCTCGCGGTAGCGGAAGGTTTCCTTAGTCAGCTCCTGACGGCGCGGACGGTGCATAATCTCGAAGGCTGCGGTGGGTTCCCCATCGGCGTGCCAGGTCCAAATGAACGGACCGATCGGAATCACGCCGACCATGGAGTCCTTGTCGTTCTCGACAAACTGGCGGACCGCGCGTGCCAGGGTTCCGGGCAGACGCACGGGGCTGGTTGCCTGCAACAGCATGACGGCTTCGGGTGCCCAGCCGTTCTCGGTGTAGAACTCGATGGCGTGCTCGACGACCGGCTCGGTTGCGGTGGTGTCCTCCGCCAGGTGGGCCGGGCGAATGAACGGCACCTCGGCGCCGTACTCGCGGGCGATATCGGCCAGCTCGGCATCATCGGTGGAGACGACAACGCGCAGCTCGTGCTCACCGGCAAGCTCTTCCTTCGCCGCCAGGGCCTGCTCGATGGTCCACGCCACGAGCGGCTTACCCGCAATCGGGCGCAGGTTCTTGCGCGGAATGCCCTTCGAGCCGCCGCGTACGGGAATGACGCAGAGAATACGCATTATGCCTCCAGAGTTTCGATGATGAGTTCAGCGATGCGGCGTGCCGGTTCCTTCTCAGGCTGAACCGGTGCGGGGGTGGGTTCGCTCCCCCACCGGTTCATGCCGTAACGGTCCCAGAATTCCACAAGCCATACCGGCGGTGCCGGGTGGTATACCCAGGCCGGGATGCCGCGGATAGCCGCCTCCAGCACTCCGGTGGAGAAAATCGACACGACGGGGTTCGGCACCTCGTTCAGCGGGGTGCCGGAACGATCGATGCGGATGCCTTCCTTCTCCCACAGCTTGTGGGTCAGCACCGATAGCTTGTCCTTCTCGCTCGGGTGCGGGCGGTAGATACCGCCGTACTTCTTCAGGAAGGAGTGCGCGGCAAAAGCAAAGGATGCTCGCGGCAGCTCGGCACCGTGCATCTGGCCCAGGAAGATGGGTTCCAAATCGTTCTGCTTCTGCGCCTCGGCGCCGGCGGCTTTCTGCGCGGCCAGGTAGAGTAGCTGAGAACCCACCGCGTGGGTGGTCACGTCGCGGCGACCCGACGCCCAGAACTGGGCGTCAGCTTCGCTGAACGCCAGCAGAGTTGCGCCAACCGGCAGGGGCGGTGCCTGCGGCACGAGCAGACCGTGCTGTACGACCCAGTACTCAGCGCCAATCGCGCGAGAGTACTCGTAGGCGGCCGCGCCGCGGGCCAGGTAGTGGCCGAGGGAAAGGACCACGCGCACACCGGGCAGGAGCCCCTGCAGCTGGTCGCCCGTCACTTCCTGCTCGGTCCAGGCATCACGGCCGTAACGCTCGGTGGCGTACTGGCCGTTGAGGTACTCCGAGGCGTCCTCGGGGACCCACAGGGCCACGCCCACGTTCTCGAGGTACTTGAGCGGCTCCAGCAGGGAGTTACGGCTCGTCGGAGAGAAAGAATCGAGCACGATGAGCACGCGGGGTACGGCGCCGCGGGTGTAGAGAACACCGCCAACAGGTGCTTCCTGTTCAGCCGCGCCCCCGCGCAGACGTCCGATAAGGCTGCGGGCCTCGCCCTTAGCCCAACGCAGGGTATTCTGGCGCTTCTGCCAGGCGGCCCATGCATCAATGTCGAGGGGATAGGTTAGGCCCATAGCTGCTCCAAAATCTTGACGCGCTGATCAAAGGTGTGCTCGGCCAGAGTACGCTTCTGACCGGCTTCACGAATCTTTCGCGCCCACTTCGGGTCACGGAAAATGCGGGTACAAATCTCGATGAGCTCATCGATGCTCTCGTACACCAAAACCTCTTCACCCGGAATGTAGTAGCGGTCCACGTCGGGGCGATCAATCACCTGCAGGGCGCCAACGCCGGGCGCCTCGAAGGTACGCATGGTGAAGCCGTCCTGGTTATTGTGGATGTTCAACGTTGCCGGGGAGGACGCCATAATGCCATACGCCTCAGAGCGGTCAATATCGCGACCTGCGGGAACGCCGGAATCCTTGAACTGCTTAGTGCGCAGAATATCGTAGGGGTGACGCGACCAGGCACGGCCGTACGCGCGAACCGGCAGACCGGCGGCGACGAGGGCCTGCAGGGTCTCCTCACGGTTGGGGTACTTGGCGCCCACGAAGTTGATGGAGTCCTCACGCACGGGAACAACCGGGCAGTGGGTGTCATAGGCGTTGGGCATGTCGAGCACCTCAAAGCCCTGCTCGCGCAGGTGCTGCGCATCCAGCGGGCTGTAGCTTGCCAGCGCACCCAGGTGGTGCAGGTCCTCTTCGGTGTAGCTCATGCGGCGCATCTCGTCGTAGAGCCAGGTGCCGTAGCGAACGCCGGAGGTTTCCAGCAGGTCCCACCATTCGCGGGAGAGCATGTCGCCCTTAATGACCAGCACAATATCGGGGCGGAACTCGTTGAAAGCGTCAATAGCCTTTCGAGTTGCCTGAGCCGCGAAGCTTTCGGGGCGGTACTTCTCGGGCAGCTCGTGGGCGAGCTTGTTGAGGATGCGCTCGGACAGAGTACCGGGGGCATCGTAGATGTGGGTGCGCACATCGTATCCGTGCACTTCCAGGGACGCTTGAATCGCCTTCCAGTACCCGTGGAATGCGGGTGAGAGTAGTAGAAGTTTGGGCTGAGTCATATGAGGATTGGATCCTGTCGGCGTTTGCTATAAGAACCCGCAGGGTAAAACCGTGCGGTGCTATGTGTTGGAGTGAAGCAGAGAGGTACGTTTCAAGCAAAGCTTGCGCTCAAACATACCTACTAAAATTTTACAACGAAAGCAGAAGATGACACATGCTTACGCAGTGTGTCACCTCCAACGTTTAGCTATGGGGCGCTCCGCACCGGGCGCGGACGCTAGAGCTAGTTTTCGCGGCGCTCGGCCTTGGCGATGCGCTCCAGTTCGGCGGCGAGGAACCCCCGAGCGTCTACATCCTTATTGCGCAGCGCACGCACAGAGTTCACGAGGAAGTTCGCGTAGCTGGTCGCACGCAGGGCTACGGCCAGCTTCTTTTCCCAGCCCCACTTGTCGGCGTAGATGAAGCGTGCGGTGGTCAGCCACTGGATGCGACGCTCCGAGGGGGAAGATCCGCCGCCCTCGTGGGTAACGGTTACCGAGGGAATCAGGTAGCGGTCCACACCGGCCTGCGAGAGGCGGTACTGGAAGTCCACCTCTTCGCTGTTCATGTAGAAGCGCTCGTCCATGCCGCCGAGGCGGTTGAATACGGCGCGAGGCACGACCATGCAGGCGCCCATAACCCAGTCGACCTTCGCGTCGGAGGTTCCGGTGCATGCCTCAACGTCGTGTCCAACGCCGCGGTGCCACCAGTTGGTCGGCTTGAAGCGAGCCAAGGGGGTGAACCATTCCCAGGCGATGTGTCCGGCGGTGGGGAACTTGCGGGCCACCCACTGCTGCTGGCCGTCGTGGCCAATAATTTGGGGGCTAGCCAGCACCTCGCCGTGGCGTTCCACGGCTGCGAGCATGCGCGAGACGAAGGTGTTATCCAGCTCCAGGTCGCTGTTGAGGATGAAAACCCATTCGCCGGTCGCGGCAGCGACACCGGAGTTCACGGCCTTACCGAAACCGCCGTTGACGGGGCGGCGAACCACGGTCACGCCCTCGACCTCGGGGAACGGGGTAGGAGAAACGTCATCAGAGACAACGATTTCAATATCAGCGGGGCCAATACCCTGCTGAGCATGCAGCGTGTCGATAATGGCGAGAACCGGTTCCGGCTCACCGTAAAACGGGATGACCGCAGAAACGCGGGGTGAGTGGGTCATAACATGTCCTTTGAGCGAGGGGGGCGGGCCGCATCAGCGGATGGGGCCCGGAGGTAAGAAAAGAAGCTGAGGCGTGGAGAGGGGCGATTGCGCCAACGCGTCTGTACTATTCGTACCACTGCGTCGCCACAACCGCCCCGCATCTGTTAGTCCGGCAGCTGGCCCAGGCGAACGAGGTTCGCAAATTCTTCGTTTGCCGCCTGAACTTCCTTGAAAGTTCCCTTATTGGCGATGCGGCCCTGGGAGAGGTACACCAGCTGATCAACGTTACGCACCGTGGAAAGACGGTGAGCCACGATAATCACGGTAATCTCCTTGGAGATGCGGTTAATGGTCTGAGTAATCTTGTGCTCAGTCTCATTGTCCAGTGCACTGGTTGCCTCATCCATAACCAGCAGGCTCGGGTTGCGGTACATTGCACGCGCAATACCCACACGCTGACGCTGACCACCAGAGAGGCGGTTACCGTTCTCACCAATCGGAGTGTTGATGCCATCTTCCAAGGTCTCGACAACGGGCATCAGCTCCGCCAGCTCAAGGCAGTAGAGCACTCGCTCATCATCGATGTACTGCTTGGGAATGCCGAAGGCGACAGCCTCACGCAGAGTACCGTTACCCAGGTACGGATCCTGAGGAACATAACCAATCTTCTGGTACCAAGCATGCAGGTCAGCGTGGATGTCCTTACCCTGGCTAGAAATCGTGCCGCTCGTCGGGGTCAGCAGACCAAGAATCAAGTCAACCAGAGTAGTCTTACCCGAACCGGAGCCACCCACGAAAGCAACCGAGGTACCAGCCGGCACATCCAGCTGAATGTCTTTGAGAACGTCCTTATCACCATCCGGGTAACGGTAGACCAGGTCGTCAATTTGAACATCCACGGGGTCAATTCCCGAGTTGATGATGGTTGCCGGATCAATTTCATCCTTGAACTCAACCATCTGCAGGCGCTGCTCTTCGGGGCTCATCGAGCGGATAACCTTAGCTACCTCTTCACTAGCGAACTCGTTCGCACGGATACCGCCCAGGGAGGCAATCATACGGGTCGCGTTCGGAAGGATGCGGATACATGCGGTTGCGAAAAGCATCAGGGAGGGAAGACCATCAGCACCCTGAGTCGAAGTCACCAAAGCCAGCAGACCAGCGATACCCACGATGAAAATAATTTCAAGCGAATACTTGGGGAAGTCGTTCAGGAACGAGAGGTTAACATCGCTTTTAACGCTTCGTACTGCGGGCTCGCGGTACTGCTCGATAGCAGCCTTGTGCGCATTCGTAATACGAATTTCGCGGAAACCCCTGATGTCGTCCAGCAGGAAGCGCAAAGCGTCTCGACCCGCACGTGCCGTTATCTCACCATACTTCGCGTTACCGCGGCGCAAGAAGAGCTGCATGATAGCGATGGTGATGCCGAAGTATGCGAAAGCAACCAGCGCAGGAATCGGCATGACGCACAGAATCATGATGAGCAGCACGATGATAGACAGGAAATCGCCCACAAAGTTAATAATCGATCCCACAAAACCGCGGTACGCAAACACCACGTAGGTGCTAATCAGATACGCGGTTTCCTCAGGCTGAGACTTCCTGTGATTGAAGTAGCTATCCTTCATGTAATGGTTGAGGATAGTCGTCGACGTCGCCAGCTGCTGGTAGCCGGTGAACTTCAGGCTCCAACGCTTAAAGAGGAGCGCAGCGATACCCTTAATCACAAAGGCGAGCACCAGGACAATACCCAAATAGAGCACCAAATCAGAACGCTGAGGGTTGCCGAAGATATCAGAAATTACAGCCAGGTAGCCGGTAATTTCAGCACCCATCGCAATATTCATAATGGGAAGAATGGCCGCAACACCGACCATTTCCATTAGCGAAAGAAGGAATAGGCCGATTAGATTCACAATTAGTAGCGTAAAGCTCCGTCCTGGGAAAAAGATACGAAGCTTAGTGTAAATACTCTTCATTGGTCCTCGTTGGTGAGTGTTTGCACTGGCTTCCGAGTGAGAAGAAGCCCAGCATTTCACGCCAATTCTAGCATGTGACCTCTAAACCCTTTCGCTATAAAGTTTGTACTTTAGGTCATCATCACGTCCCCAGGTTGAAGCTTTCAGAGCGACCTACATTGAAGATGTATCGGACGAGGCCTTAGGGAATTCGCCACACTCGAGATTCAGAAACCTTTGAAGAGTCAAGCAACTCGGTATGATAGATACTATTCGTTCAACTTCACCCGACACTTCCGGCTTCCCTGTTCACCGTTGGGTACGTCAAGAGAAAAGGCTTTTGATGGGCATCTTCAACATCAAGTCCTTGAAGGACAAGTACACCCGGGGCTCCGCAGAGGAGATCACCGACTCCTCCAAGGCCCCCGAAACCACCGCGACCACTGCGCCGGCATCCGCCCCCTCCATTGCGGAAGGGGTCCGCTCGCTGATCCAGAACAACCCCGACCTGGCAGGCAAGAACCGCCGCGGGGCCGCCCAGCGCTCCATGGTCCCTTCGGGTTCGCTCCGCGAAGTCATGGGCGAGTATGAGGCTCACTCCCCCGCCGAGGTCGCCGCCCAGACGCCCCTTCCCAAAGCATCCGAGCCTTCCCACGCCGAAGAAATCTCTGAGGACGGCACCGTCACCATTGATGCGCAGCCGCTGAACCTCACCGAAACCTCGGGTACCGCCGCCGATATCCTCCCCCTGGACGAACCGTCTGCAGAGGGCTCCTCCTCACGCTCCGTTCACGTCGAGGAACACCACGCACCCACCGTCGCTTCGGGTGTTCTGGCCGACACCGCAGAAGAGCCCGCTCCGACAGCCCTCGCGGCACGTGAGGAGACCGCAAGCGCCCCGCAGGGTGAACGCGAACGCACCCCGCTCTTCAAGCTCTCCCCCGGCACCTTCACCCGCAGCGGCGCCCACGACACCGACGGCCCCTTCCAGGCGCTCTTCGTGTGCACCGGCAACATTGCCCGCAGCGCCTCCGGCGAGGTCATTTCCAAGCACCTGGCGGCAGAGTACGGGCTGGAGGACAAGTGGACCTTCGCCAGCGCCGGTACCGGCGCGCTGGTCGGTCAGGGCGTGTACGAGCTCATCGCCAACGAGCTCATCGAGCGTGGCTACAACCCCGAGGGTTTCGCCTCCCGTCAGCTGACCGAGGAGATTATTAAGAACGCGACCATCATCCTGGTCGCGGAGAAGGTGCACGCCGACTGGATCGTGCGCGAGTGGCCCCAGTACCACTCTAAGATCGTGCTGCTCAAGCAGGCTGCACGCCTTCGTGAGGAAGCGCGCCGTGCCGAGCCGCTCTCCTACCTCTACTCCTACGGTGGCACTCCCCTCGCGAGCGATAAGCTCGAGGACCCCTACCGTCGAGGCCCGGCCGCCGCGAAGAAGGCCGTGGACGAGGTTGAAGAGTCGCTACGCGTGATTCTGCCGTGGCTGGCGCGAGCCCACCGCTAAATCTCCGCAATACAGAATCTGCAGGGGCCTGTCCCCCCCCCTCTGAAACGTAGAAAATCCCCCGCTACCACAACCGTGGTAGCGGGGGATTTTCTACAGCCTATTCAAGCCCTAGTGATCGAAAATCTCGGTCACGGAGCCCTCGTCGAAGACCTCGCGAATAGCGCGAGCGATGAGGGGCGCGATGGAGAGAACGGTCAGGTTCTCGAAGCGCTTTTCCTCAGGGACGGGCAGGGTGTTGGTCACCACGACCTCGACCGCGCCGCACTCGGACAGACGCTCAACGGCGGGATCGGAGAGAACCGGGTGGGTTGCCGCGATGATAACTTCCTTCGCGCCCTTATCCATGAGGACCTTCACGGCGCCAGCGATGGTTCCGCCGGTGTCGATCATGTCGTCAATCAGCACGCAGGTGCGGCCCTCAACGTTACCCACAACGGTCTTGGAGACCGCGTGGTTCGGAACGTTGATGTCTCGGGTCTTGTGCACGAAGGCCAGGGGTGCGCCGTCCAGCAGGGTGGCCCAGTGCTCGGCCACGCGCACACGACCGGTGTCCGGGGACACCACGGTCACGTTCGACAGGTCCTCAACGCGCTCGCGGATGTGCTTAGCCAGCACCGGAATTGCGAAGAGGTGGTCCAGCGGGCCGTCGAAGAAACCCTGAATCTGCGAGGTGTGCAAATCGACGCACATCAGGCGATCCGCGCCGGCGGTCTTGTACAGGTCAGAAATCAGGCGAGCCGAGATGGGTTCGCGGCCCTTGTGCTTCTTGTCCTGACGAGCGTAGGGGTAGAACGGGGACACCACGGTAATGGAGCGAGCGGAGGCACGCTTAAGCGCATCAATCATGATGAGCTGCTCCATGAGCCACTCGTTAATCGGTGCCGGGTGCGACTGAATCACGAATGCGTCCGCACCGCGCACAGACTCCTCAAAACGGACGTAGGTCTCGCCGTTGGCGAAGGTGTATGCGGAGGTGGGCAACAGGTCGTGGTCAAGGGCCTGCGCAATCTCCTCGGCGAGCTTGGGGTGTGCTCGACCGGAGACCACTACAAGCTTGCGCTCACCGGGGTTGGTAATCTCGCTACTCATGGTGTTGTTCTTTCCTCGGATTAGGATTCTGCCGGTTCCTGTGCGCCCGCGGCCTTTGCAGCCTCAGCGGGTTCGGTACCGGCACGGTTCTTCAGAACCCAGCCCTCGATGGTGCGCTGGGAAGTCTCAGAGTAGGCGAGGGCGCCCGCAGGAACATCCTTGCGGATCAGCGCGCCCGCGCCGGAGTAGGCACCGTCACCCACGGTGACCGGTGCAACGTAGATGCCCGCGGATCCCATGCGGGCATGTGCGCCAATAACGGAACGGTTCTTCACCAGACCGTTGTAGTTGGCGAAAATGGAACCCGCACCAATGTTGGCGCCCTCGCCGATGGTGGCGTCGCCAACGTAGGACAGGTGCGGAACCTTCGCGCCGTCACCAATCTGCGAGTTCTTGGCCTCGCAGAAGGTGCCGAGCTTCGAGCCCTTACCCAGGGTCGTACCGGGGCGCAGGTATGCGAAGGGACCGACGGTTGCGCCCTCACCAATCACGGCGCCAAAGCCGTGCGCGCGGATGACGGTAGCGTCAGCCTCAACGGTCATATCGGTCAGAGTGGTGTCCGGGCCAATGGTTGCGCCGGTGGCAACGGTGGTGGAGCCGTGCAGCTGCACGCCGGGCAGGAGGGTCACGTCGTTCTCAATGGTGACGGTAACGTCAATCCAGGTGTTCTGCGGATCGACGATGGTCACGCCGTTGCGCATGTGAGCCTCGAGGATGCGGTTGTTGAGCATGCGGCCCAGCTGAGCCAGCTGCACGCGGTCGTTAGCGCCCTCAACTTCCCAGCGGTCCTCAATGGCCAGAGCGGAGGTACGGTGACCCTTCGAACGGGCGATGGACAGCACGTCGGTGATGTACTTCTCACCCTGAGCGTTATCGGTGGTCACCTCAAGCAGGGCTTCGCGCAGCACGTCGGCGTCAAAGGCGTAGATTCCGGAGTTAATCTCGGTGATTTCGAGCTCTTCGGGGGACGCGTCCTTCGCCTCGACGATGGCGGTCACCTCGCCAGCCTGGTTACGGACAATACGGCCGTAAGCGCCGGGCTCATCCACGTGGGTGGTCAGCACGGTGACAGCGTTCTTATCTTCCTCGTGGAAAGCAATCAGTTCGCGCAGGGTCTCGGGGCGCAGCAGGGGCACATCGCCGTAGGTCACCAGCACGGTGCCCGAGACGGGGGCCTGCGCATCCAGAGCGTTCAGACCAACCTCAACGGCACGGCCGGTGCCGGGGATTTCGTCCTGGTCAACGATAGTCACGTCGGGGTCGAAAGCGAGCACGTGCTCGGCGACCTTGTCGCGCTGGTGGCGCACCACTACAGCGTGGCGTTCAGGGTTCAAGTCACGGGCCGCGGCAACGGCGTGCTCCACCATGGAGCGGCCACCAATACCGTGCATAACCTTGGGGGTTGCGGACTTCATGCGCGTGCCAGCGCCGGCGGCGAGAACAATCACCGCGGAGGGTGCCAGTTCAGTGTTCACTGAGAAGACTCCTTATACGAGGTTGTAAGAGTGAGAGGTGAGCGCGGAACCGCCGACTCTCATTCAACGATTCCGTTGAGTGCTTACGCTCCGCCACTAGGACTCGAACCTAGACAAACGGCTCCAAAGGCCGCTGTGCTGCCATTACACCATGGCGGATTATTCCCGTGCCGGTGCGGGTACCGCCTCTGGTGGCAGTCGCCATTCGCTACCCTAATTTTGGGCAGAGAACAGCGCCGTGCAGGAAATGCTTCCCTCAGTTTATCAAATATCCGCCGTGGGCTCGCCCCACGCGCGGCGCAAACGCGGGCTTTCGACGGGTACTTCAGCTATCTTTTCAAACCTTCAACCGTTCCCCCATCGATTACCTCACCGGCAACTGAAAATACCCTCACCCTGTACCCTAGAAGGCGTGGCACATTTACTAGGCGGCGAATCGCTGCACCTCGAATTCCCTACCCGAACCATCTTTGAGGGCATCACGGTCGGTCTGAACGAGGGCGACCGCATCGGCATTGTCGGCCGTAACGGCGACGGCAAGTCCACCCTCATGAAGATTCTTGCCGGCCGGCTCGAACCGGACTCCGGCCGCGTCACCGTGCGCGGCGGCACCCGCATCGGCTACCTCGACCAGTCCGATGTTCTCGACGACGACCACACCGTCGGCTACGCGATTGTGGGCGACACCCCCGAATACGAGTGGGCCTCGCAGGCTCGCATCCGCGACGTCATCTCGGGCCTGGTCTCTGACCTGCCCTGGGATGCGCCGGTCTCTTCTCTCTCCGGCGGTCAGCGTCGACGCGTAGCACTCGCTTCCCTGCTCGCGCAGGAGTGGGACGTGCTCATGCTCGACGAGCCCACCAACCACCTGGACGTCGAGGCCATCACCTGGCTCGCAGGCCACCTGAAGTCCCGCTGGTCGAAGAACACCGGAGGCCTCATGGTCGTTACCCACGACCGCTGGTTCCTCGACGAAATCTGCACCGACACCTGGGAGGTTCACGACCGCATCGTCGAGCCCTTCGAGGGCGGCTACGCGGCGTACATTCTGCAGCGTGTTGAGCGTGACCGTCAGGCAGCCGCGGCTGAGGCGAAGCGCCAGAACCTGATGCGTAAGGAACTCGCGTGGCTGCGCCGCGGTGCGCCCGCGCGTACCTCCAAGCCGAAGTTCCGCATTGACGCCGCGAACGCCCTGATTGCGGATGTTCCCCCGGTGCGTGACACCGTGGAGCTGAAGAAGATGGCGGTCTCCCGCCTCGGCAAGGACGTGGTGGACCTCGAAAATGTCTCCGTCACCTACGACGACCCCTCGATGCCCGACGGCAAGCGCCCCGTTCTGAAGAAGGTCACCTGGCGTATCGCTCCCGGCGAGCGTACCGGCATCCTGGGTGTGAACGGCGCGGGTAAGTCCACCCTGCTGTCGCTGGTGACCGGCGATTTGAAGCCGACCGAGGGCCGCGTCAAGCACGGCAAGACCGTGAAGATTGCGACCCTCACCCAGCAGCTCGACGAGCTAAAGGAGGTCGAGAATGACCGTGTATCGGATGTGATTAGCCGTAAGAAGCGTAGCTACATTGCAGACGGCAAGGAGCTGTCCCCCTCGCAGATGCTGGAGCGTCTGGGCTTTACCAGTGCGCAGCTGTCTACCCCGGTCAAGGACCTGTCGGGTGGCCAGAAGCGTCGCCTGCAGCTCATGCTGATTCTGCTGGATGAGCCGAACGTGCTGATTCTCGACGAGCCCTCTAACGACCTGGATACCGATATGCTCGCGGCCATGGAGGATCTGCTGGATACCTGGCCGGGTACCCTGCTGGTGGTCAGCCACGACCGCTACCTCATGGAGCGCGTGACCGATCAGCAGTACGCCGTGATTGACGGTTCGTTCCGCCATCTGCCCGGTGGTGTGGACGAGTACCTGGCACTCTCGGCGGCCGGTGCTGGCGGCTCTGCGGCAGGTAGCGCGCAGGCCCGTTCCACCGCCCCGACCCAGAAGGCTTCGACGCAGGAGGCTGAGGCACCCGCCAAGCCGAAGGTTTCCGGCGCCGAGCAGCGCGCGGCGCAGAAGGAATCGGGAGCGATTGAGCGTCGCCTCGCCAAGCTGGCGGCGGAACAGGAGAAGCTCTCCGAGCAGATGAGCGCGCACGACGCCTCAGACTACGCCGGTTTGGCGGCACTCGGCGAGCAGCAGCAGGCACTTCAGGATGAGATTGACGAGCTAGAAATGCGCTGGCTCGAACTCTCCGAGCTGCTGGGCTAACGCCTACTGACATAGAGGAATGCCGGTTCTAGAGGTTATCCGTTACAGCGGCTACTAACGGTGAATAGATTCGAAAAGCTTCTCCCACTGCCGAACAACATATTCGGGAGAAAAAGTACGAGACTTTTCAAGACACAAAGCAGACTTTTTAGCCCGCAATTCAGCATCGCTCATCGCCAGACGCATTTGCTCTTGTAGGGCTTCAACGCTGGGTTCCTCAGCAAGATACCCCACTTCAGGCACCATCTCTTGAAGTGCGCTGGAGGAAGGATAGGAAATAAGAGGAGTTCCGACCTGCATAGCTTCCAAGAAAGACATGGGCAGACCTTCAAATTCTGAAGCCATCACAGCCAAAGAACTCTGAGCGAACGTCTCAAGTACTTCCTTTGCGTTGAGCGTACCTCCAATCTCAACGCGGTGAGCAATTTCCGGATCAATCTGAGCTAGCTTCTCTTTCAAAGCTAGAACCTCTTCTTCTGAGCCGCTTCCGTTATAGCGCAGCGTCCACTCAGGAAAGTCCTCAGCACATGCAATGAAGCTTTCAAGGATACGACCCAACCCCTTCTCAGGACCGTATCGCCCAATGTACTGAATAACAGGCTTCTTCTCCCCAAGACGCAGCATCTCAGAGATCTCTTCCGAAAGAGGCTCAATAGGGTTATGAACAGCCTCTACAGGGCGGTTCAGCCACTGAGCAAACAGCTTAGCGTCGCCCTCAGATAGCGTTACGAATGAGTCATAAGACGCAGCAACCTTACGGAGGATCTTTTCCTCATCCAAACGATAAGTACTGTTGTAGCCACTGTGAAACTCGTGGATGTACCCAATGCCCTTTTTCTGATCGGATTGAGCGTACTTCGCCATGTAATCTGCAGTCTTCGCCATAGACGTCAAAACAACAGTATCTTTACCGAAAGACCGCAGGTAGCGGCGGGTCCGGAAAGTGTTATAGCAATCCCACAGGACCGTAAAACACTTCTTAACCGCCAATGCAGCTCCCAGAGGACCGGGATTGGTGTACACCAGTCGGTTATGGGTTGTCTTATTCACCAAAGGACCCGAATTAACCACAAAATCCGGCTCAATAGCGTCCGGATGACCAGCGGTATTGTCGAAGAGCGCCATATAACTGACGTTGTACCCGGCCTCGTCAAAGGCACGCCCCAGAAGCTTATTGACGGTACTAATACCGCCCAGAATGCTATAACGATCCTGCGCAATAATAATGTTTTTAACCTTCATCCATACTCCCCCCTTTTTTATAGATAGTAGATAATAGCTAGCGGAAGCGAATGAATATTAGTTTGTATATATGTGTGTCAAATACTAATGATACAGAATCGCACTAACTGCGCTCACAGCGTGGTTGCCCGCAGCGCGAAGAGTGGAGGCAAGAGACTCCGCATGAGCCTGTGAAGAGGCCAGCAGAAGCACCGTCGGTCCGGAGCCCGATACCAGCGAGGCGTACACACCCTCGCTATCGCGCAGGTTCAGGGTCTGTTCCAGCTGCGGGGCGCACGAAAGTGCGGGAGCCTGCAGGTCATTACGTAGCAGCGGTGCCACCAAGGAGGCGAGCGCCGCCTCCGAACCGTCATAAGAGTTCAGGGCTTCCAGAAGCTCTACGGGTTCCATCAGCTCGCCGGAGGCGGGATACTCACCGGCGGCACGGCCCGCGTCCAGCTGCTTGAATACGCTGGGGGTGGAGAGGCCAAACTGCGCGGCGACAATCACCAGGTGCAGAGGTTCCCGAGGCGCCGCAACGTTCTGCAACTCGGTACCGGTCCCCTGCCCCAGTGCGAGGGTCTGACCGAGGGCGGCACGCACGCTAAAGGGAATATCGGCGCCCAGTTGCGCGGCAAGACGTTCATAATCGGTCTGGGTCAGGAGCGCACCGGTGCGGCCGGTTGCGTGCAGGTAGCGGTCCGTGGCAATCAGTGCCGCTGCGGCGTCTGCTGAGCCGCCCGCCATGCCGCCGGCCACGGGCACGGCCTTTGCAATGTGCAGGTGTAACGCCGGGACAGAGCCAATACCGTGCTCCGCAAGGATTAGCTCCGCGGCACGATACACGAGATTCCGCTCATCCATCGGCACAGCGGCAGGGTCGAACTGCCCCGCCTGCATCTGCTGATCCACCAGGGAGCCGGGCACAATATCCATGCTCAAGCTCAGCCCAGGTGTCTGCCCTTCAGAGACCGTGATGGTCTCCATTAGGGAGACCGCCGCAAAAAGCGTAGTCAGCGGGTGGTAGCCGTCCGGGCGGACGTCCCCCACAGCAAGGTACAGATTGACCTTACCGGGAGCATCAACCGAAATAGCGGTCGGGGAGGCGGTACTCATCAGCGCATACACCTTTCGCGCGGGAACTCGCGTGAGAACGTCAGTGAAAAATTTAGAGCGGGAAGAAGCTACTCCGCCACAGGCTCAGCCGGGACAGTCAGCGAAGCCTCCGCAATGCGGATAAAGCCATGAATATCCAGCTTCTCACCGCGCTCCGTCGGAGCGATACCGGCAGCCACCAGAATCTGCTCCGCACGCGCACCCGAGCCCGCCCAGGAGCCCAACGCAGCGCGCAGAGTCTTACGGCGCTGAGCGAAAGCGGCGTCCACAATCGTGAACACCAGGTCGCGGTCAACGGTAGAGAGAGGCTCCTCGCGCATGCGGAAACCCACCAGGCCAGAGTTAATCTTCGGCGCAGGCCAGAACACGTTCTTACCAATCACGCCCGCCTTATATACCTCGGCATACCAATTAGCCTTCACCGAGGGCACACCGTAAATCTTCGAACCCGGGGTCGCCGAAAGACGGTCGGCGACCTCGTCCTGAACCATCACCAGGGCGTGACGGATGCTCGGGAACTGCGCAAACAGGTGCAGAAGCACCGGAACAGCCACGTTATATGGCAGGTTCGCAACCAGAGCGTCCGGAGTGCGAGGCAGCTCGGTGACCTTCAGAGCGTCCATAAGCACCACGTCGATATCGTCCGCCTTCTCGGGGCGGAACTTCTCAATCGTGTGCGGAAGCTGCTGAGCCAGCGGCGGGTCAATCTCAACCGCAACCATGTCCTTCGCAGCATCCAGGATGCCGAGGGTCAACGAACCCAGGCCCGGGCCGACCTCCAGCACCGTCTCCTCCGGTGAAATCTCTGCCGCGTTGACAATACGACGAATCGTATTGGGGTCAATCACAAAGTTCTGCCCAAGAGTCTTCGTCGGACGAATACCGAGCATCTCGGCAAGCTCACGAATCTCAGCAGGGCCGAGCAGGGGCAGATCGTTCACAGCGTTCCTTCATATAGGTGGATGGTGGGGAGGTTACAGTTTAGATTACCGCGAGAAACGCTGCTTTACCTCATCAAGAGTGGCTTCCAGAGCGTTCTTAGCGTTTGTAATACGCTTCTTCGGAGCCAAAGCAATACGCACTCGATCCAGAGGACCAGTACCGTGCTGGAGGCTATTCACCTTATCCAGATGACGCTTACCGGATTCCAGGATGACGCTACTGCCCTCCCAGCCGCACAGGCCCGGCTGCACAAAAC
>NZ_KV814490.1:25200-27872 GCF_001813965.1 Rothia sp. HMSC072E10
CCTTATCCTCAAACTGCTTAAGCAGCAGCTCAGCGCCCGAACGGGAGATCAGGTACAGACCGGTACAAATCAGGGGCCAGGTACCGTACGGCTTACCCATACGGTACTTACCGTGCACAAAAGGAGACAGCAGGGACAGGCGGATGTATTCCACCTGCGGGTTCAGCTTGCCGGCATCATTTGCAAAAGAATCGCTTAGGTTCACCAGGTGCACCTGCGGGTACTTCGTGATGATTGCGTTCACGACCGCCTCAGCATCCGGAGAAAGAAGGATGTCGTCTTCGGCAATCAGCGCCCAATCAGCATCCGACGCAACAAAGTCACGCCACATATTCACATGGCTGAGCATGCAACCCTTCTCCGCGGGGCTAGGGTCACGATGCCAACGGCTACGGAAAAACTCAACGTCAAATTCTTCATCAGCGACGTGATTGTCGCGGTTATCCACCGCAGAATAACGGACAAAACCCTGCGCGGGAACACCCACTGAATAAAACGAATCGAAACGGTTCGCGCCATCCAGGCCCAGAACATACTTCAGAATCTTTGCCATATTTTTTTCCTTTCAATAGCTCATCCAGAAAACCTAAGCAATAGAAGATCGCAAAGGTTAATGATGAGTTTTCAGAACAACAGACCACCTGCACGACAGAAGGGGCCATCCATCTTAAAAATCAGTGCGTAATGCGTAAATGGCATGAAGTCTGAATATTGAGCGTGTGATAAATACGCACACTACTGTGCAACGTAGAAAGAATTCTATCATTCACCATGCACCAATCTCAGGTGTCCGCAGGTTAAAACGCGGTACGACACGCGTGTACCGGTGCACAGCAAAAACAAGCCCCTCCCTACCGCATACACACGATAGGGAGGGGATAAACGACAGGGCAGAAGACCCACGTATTCACATTTTTATGTGATGACAGTACCCCAATCCATCTCTGGGTTACCGTCTCTGGATTATCGTCCTAGACGCTGCTTCACATCTTCGAAAGTGGCATCCAGAATATTCTTTGCGTTCGCAATACGCTTCTTCGGCGCCAGGGCGATGCGCACCCGGTCGATAAAACCGGTGCCATGCTGCGTGCTCTTGAGACTTTCCAAGTGACGAACGCCAGAAGTTTGAATGAGGCTGGTGCCTTCCCAACCGCACAGGCCGGGCTGCACCAAATATATGTCCACTCCCCATTCTCGGTAGAGAGAATAATCATCAGCAACAACGCCGGGAACCGTCTCGCCATAACATTCTACGAGTCGTTCAGCTCCAGAACGCGAAAGAAGATACAAGGCAGCACCGTACAGAGGCTTTGAACCATAGGCACTACCCATACGGTACTTGCCGTACACAAAAGGAGCAAGCAATGAAAGACGGGGATAATCAACCTGCGGGTTGAGCTTGCCAGCTTCAGAAGCGTAGATATCGCCCAGGTTAACCATCTGCACGTGAGGATACTTTTCAATAATCCTCTCCACTACAGGCTGCAAGTCAGGGGAAATGAGGACATCGTCCTCTGCCAGCAAAGCCCAGTCGGCATCTGAAGCGAGGAAGTCCTTCCACATGTGGTAGTGGCTCAAAGCGCAACCCTTTTCGGCAGGCCTCGGCTCTTTACCGTAACGAGCCAAGAACAGCTTGCTATCGAATTGTGCATCAGTGACGTGATCATCACGGTTATCCACCGCAGAATAACGCTGAAAACCTTGAGCGGGTGCCCCCACCGAGAAGAAAGAATCAAACCGGTTAGCGCCGTCCAGTCCCAGAACGTATTTCAGAATTTTTGCCATGAATTTCCCTTTGCTGTGGCACACCCATACAGTCCTAATCTGAAACGACAGAAGCCATGCATGAGTGCCGAGTATTGACTTGGCACCGACAAACACAGAGCACGCCGAAAATATGCGCGCACGATAACAAATTGCCTAGTCAGTGAGTGATGAATCGTATGTATAAAAATACCCTATCACTCATGTGAAGATAGTACCCGGGAATTGGCGTGCGGCACCCTGTTATGTCTCGCACGTTACGCGATACCTCACGCGCTAAAGCTGAAAATAGCTACACAAAAGCTCCCCTCTGCCATATATGTGACAAAGAGGAGCTTTCTCAAAGAGGCTTAGTTATTTTGCCTTACCCAGGCGCTGCTTCACCTCATCAAGGGTGGCATCCAGGGCGTTCTTAGCATTCACCAAACGCATCTTCGGAGCCAACGCAATACGCACTCGATCCAGAGGACCAGTACCGTGCTGGAGACTATTCACCTTATCCAGATGACGCTTGCCAGATTCCAAGATGACGCTACTACCCTCCCAGCCGCACAGGCCCGGCTGCACAAAACGCACATCCACACCCCACTGCTGGTACAGCTTGTAATCATCAGCCACAGTACCCGGCACCTTATCCTCAAACTGCTTAAGCAGCAGCTCAGCACCCGAACGGGAAATCAAATACAAGCCAGTGCAAATCAGAGGCCACGTACCGTACGGCTTACCCATACGGTACTTACCGTGCACAAAAGGAGACAGCAGGGACAGGCGGATGTATTCCACCTGCGGGTTCAGCTTGCCGGCATCATTCGCAAAAGAATCGCTAAGGTTCACCAGCTGCACCTGCGGGTACTTCGTGATGATTGCATTCACCACCGCCTCAGCATCCGGAGAAAGAAGGATGTCGT
>NZ_KV814490.1:27972-83729 GCF_001813965.1 Rothia sp. HMSC072E10
ACTCAACGTCAAATTCTTCATCAGCGACGTGATTATCGCGGTTATCCACCGCAGAATAAGGCACAAAATCCTTCGCGGGCGCGCCCACAGAATAAAACGAGTCGAAACGGTTCGCGCCATCCAGGCCCAGAACATACTTAGTAATTCTCACCGAAAGAATCCTCCGATTTCATGTTGATGCCGCATAAGAGTATCTAGTGTCCCGAAGGGGAACCCGGGTATGGCGCACGTCGTGCAAACGTAATGCGGATGGGCCGTCTCTTATTTACGACATCCCGGAAAGGAATAATTTACATGAGAGTGAATAATATGAAACTATCACAAATCTAGACGGACAACCTAACAAAGCTAATGTTCAGTTCTTGCCGCCATAAACGCGATATCGGAATAACACGTCCCCTCATGTATAGCAGAGATAGGTTGCCTACCACTGGCCATACACGCGCTCCGAATTCTCACGAATACGGCGGCAGAGCGCCTCCAGCTCCTCACCGCGGTGAGCAGCCATAAAACGCACCGTGTAATTTGTCATGTACGACGCGTTCGGGCGACCGCGGAAAGGATGCGGGGTCAAGAACGGTGCATCCGTCTCAGCCAGAATCAGCTCGGGGCGAGCCATCGCCAACGATTCCTGAATACCCTTCGAGTTCTTGAACGTCACCGTGCCGGCAAAGCTCATGTACCAGCCGCACTCATTGCAGATCGCCGCAAGCTCCGGGCCACCCGAATAGCAGTGGAACACGGTCCGCTCCGGCGCGCCCTCTTCATCCAGGATGCGCACGACGTCCTCGTGGGCGTCACGGTCGTGAATCTGCAGTGCCAGGTTGTGCTTCTTCGCCAGGCGGATGTGTTCGCGGAAGCTATAGTGCTGCGCCTCCTTGCCCTCCTCGCCGGTGCGGAAGTAGTCCAGGCCGGTCTCACCGATAGCGCGCACACGGTCGGTAGCGGCCAGGCGGTCCAGGGTTGCCAGCGCCTCGTCGAGGGTTCCTGCCTGCGCCAGCTCGGGCGCGGTGTTCGGGTGAATCGCGACGGCTGCGAGCACACGCTCATCGGCCTGGGCGGCGGCGACCGCGTAGAGGGAGGAGGGAATATCGCATCCGACCTGCACGATGGCGCCGATGCCAAGTTTCTCACCGGCATCGAGCGCGTCGCGGGCGCTGATTTCTACTTCGCCGTCGAGCAGGTCCATGTGGGTGTGGTTATCCACAATCGGGTACGGTAGCGGCTCGGGGGCGGGCGGGAAGACCAGGTTGCGACTACGACCGTTCTCGCCGGTGGTGGAGCGGCGGCGGGTTCCTTCTCCGCCTTCGGCGTCGCTAATACCCACGTAGAGCTCCGCCTCGTAGGGGGCTGGGATTTCGCCGGGCACGACACTCCAGCCCTGCGGCAGCACGGTTCCCTCCAGCTGCGCGGGGGTGGGCAGGGTGTACCCCGCCAGGGAGGCGAGGGCGTTCAGGTCCTCCTGGGTGATGGTGTTACCGGTGTGGTTCTGGCACATGGGGAATCCTTCTGTGTGTTTGCGATACCGCGGGATAGCCCGCGCAGGACAATCCGGGGGGGGCACGCCCCGCGGTGTCACGGCGTCACAGTAATAACTATTCCGGGCGGTTCATTATTCCGAGCGGGCGGCCAGGGCTGCCTCGTACAGCTCGCGCTTGGAGGTGCCGGTCTCGGCGGCCACGGCGGCGCAGGCGGCCTTGAGTCGCTCGCCGGCAGCCACACGGTCGAGTACCAGCTGCACGACGTCCTGCGCTTCGGGGGTTTCGGGGGCCTGCGCGCCCTCGACGATAATGACGATCTCGCCGCGAATACGTTCTGACTCAGCCCACTCGGCGAGCTCGGCCAGGGTGCCGCGGCGAACCTCCTCGTGGAGCTTGGTCAGCTCACGGCTGACGGTGCCTCGACGGTCCGCGCCGAAGGTCTGCACAAAGTCAGCGAGGGTCGCGGCAGTGCGGTGCGGGGACTCGTAGAAGATCATGGTGCGTTCCTCCCCCGCCAGCGAGGCGAGGCGACGCGAACGCTCGGAGCCCTTTCGGGCCAGGAACCCTTCGAAGGTGAAGCGGCCGGTGGGCAGGCCGGAGAGCGCGAGCGCGGTCAGCGCGGCGGAGGGGCCGGGCACCACGGTGACGGGCAGGTCCGCCTCGGCAACCGCGGCCGCAGCCACGTAGCCGGGGTCGGAGATGGTTGGCATGCCCGCGTCCGAGAGAAGTAACACGCGCTGGCCATCCTGCACCGCCTGCACGATGGTTGCGCTGCGTCCTTCTTCGTTGTGGTCATGGTTGACGATGACGCGACCGCGGGTGCGCACACCGAGCCCGGAGGCGAGGGTCCGCAGCTTGCGGGTGTCCTCAACGGCGATGAGGTCTGCGGTGGCGAGGGCCGAGCGCAGGCGGTCGGAGGCGTCGGCCAGGTTACCGATGGGGGTGCCGCCGAGGATGAGCACGCCGCCTTCCTCGGAGGTGACGGGCACGTCGGAGTTGGGCGCATCGGCCGTTGAGGGTTCGGAGAGCTCGGCGGATTCTTCGGGGTATTCGGCGGCGGGTGCGGTCATGGCAGGCCTCGTGTCTGTGTCTGGTCTTCGCTTACCACCTAAGTGTAACGCTCGTTTTTTGGGCGGCGGGTGAGGGTAGCGCTTTCCCCGCGGCGGACCATCAGGGCGTCATATACCCTCGTCACCGGGCGGAAATGGTGCATCGTACTGTCTAACCATTTAGGATGGATGGGTGAAGATACCTAAGCTCTCCTCCCCCGAGGCCTCGACCGAGTCGAGCCAGGCCGCCGTCCGCGCAGGACGCTACGGCCTGGATTCCCTGCTCGATGCCCTCGCTGTCGCCTACATCCGGGCCCCGCGCTGGGGCTGGGTGGCTCCCACGCTGATTGTGTTGCTGGCCGGCGTGCTGCGCTTCTACAACTTGGCCCACCCGAACGCCATCGTCTTCGACGAAACCTACTACGCGAAGGATGCCTACTCCTACGTTCACTACGGCTACGAACTGAGCTGGACGAAGGACGCGAACGCCTCCTTCGTGGCGGGGCACCCCTCGGGTATCCTGCCGGACTCGCCGGAGTACGTGGTGCATCCGCCGCTGGGCAAATGGATGATTGCCGCCGGCATGGCGATTTTTGGCGATAATAATCCCTTCGGTTGGCGCGTCTCGGCGGCCGTCATCGGTACGCTTTCGGTGGCGCTGATTGCCTACGCAGCGTGGTTGCTCTTCCGTTCCGTAACGGTTTCGACCATCGCGGCGCTGCTGGCCGCTGTGGACGGCCTCATGCTGGTTGAGTCGCGCCTGGCGCTACTCGATATCTTCCAGATGTTCTGGATTCTGGCGACCTTCGTGTGCCTGCTCTTGGACCGCATCCACGCCCGGCGCGTATTGGCCCGCAATATTGCGGAGGCTGCCCGGCAGTACCAGGGGGAGCTCCCTCCGATGTCTTGGGGTCCGGGTATGGGCCTGCGGCTGTGGCGTGTGGCGGCCGGTGTGTGCGCCGGTGCCGCCGTGGGCGTGAAGTGGAACTCTCTCTTCTTTATCGCCGCGATGGGTCTGCTGACGGTTTTCTGGGATATGAATGCCCGCCGCATCGTTGGCCTGCCGAAGTGGGGGCTGATCGCTCTGGTGCGCGATGGCATCCCGGCCTTCGTGCAGATGATTGGTGTGGGTCTGCTGGTGTACCTGAGCACCTGGGCCGGCTGGTTCCAGTCTTCGAATGCGTACTTCCGTCACTGGGCTCAGGAGAACCCGGGCAAGGGCCTTTTGTGGCTCCCGGAGGATTTGCGTTCCCTGTGGGAGTACCACGCCTCCGCTTTCAAGTTCCACTCGGGTCTGAGCACCCCGCACACCTATTCCTCGCAGGCATGGCAGTGGCTGATTCTGGGCCGCCCGACCTCGTACTTCTACGAGTCGCCGAAGCTGGGTTCTGCCGGATGCACGGTAAAGTCATGCTCCGAGGCCATCTTGAACATTGGTAACCCGGCAATCTGGTGGGCGTTTATTCCCGCGATCTTGGTGGGCCTATTCGTGTTCCTGCTCAAGCGGGACTGGCGTTTCGGCGCGCTGCTGCTGGTGTTCGGTGCCGGCTATTTCCCGTGGTTTATGTACCCGACCCGCACGATGTTCTACTTCTACGCGCTGTCCTTCGAGCCGTTCCTGGTTCTGCTGCTGGCCGGTGCCCTGGGCCTGTGCCTCTCGGGGGCTCGCGGTTCGGTGGTGAGGGCGCGCGTCGGCGTGACAGTGGTTGTGCTGTACCTGGTGGGTGTGCTCGTGCTGAGCGCGTACTTCATGCCGCTGTGGACAGCTCAGGTCATCCCCTACGAGCAGTGGTACTCGCACATGTGGTTTAAGTCTTGGATTTAGAATCTCGGGCTTAGTCCACGAGGCTTAGTCTGCGGGGCTTAGTCTGCCGACGCCCCAAATACGCGAGGGGGCCGGAACTTATAGTTCCGGCCCCCTCGTTATGCGTTCTGGTGCGCGATGCTAGTTCTCGCCCACGCGGGCTGAGGCCAGCTTGACGCGCAGTTCCTGGCGTTCCTGGCGGCGACGCTCCGCCTTAAGCTTGCGATAGGTCGTGGGCCAGGTGCCCACCAGCAGAATCACGATCTGCACAGCCACGATAACCGCCACGGCGATGGCCGCGTCAATCCAGAACTGCGGCGGGTAGAGGCGAATCAGGGTGCTTCGCACCGAGAATTCCCAGTTACCCTGCGGGAAGAACACCTGGTGGAAGGTCGTGAAGAGCCATTCCCAGCCGAAAGCTCCCACGACGCCCAACACCACGATGAGGCCGAGGGTAATCCAGGTGCCGGTGAAGAGGCTACGGCGAATCACCCCGGGGGCGCGCTCGCGCAGCGAGAGGCTGCTGAAGAGCGTGATCAGCACAAATACGGCGACGGCCATCGTGGCGATTAGCAGAACCCACTTCACGTCGTGCATGTGGTTGACCTCTGCGTCGGTGAAGGCAAGAGCGTTGTCGGCGCCGGTGGTGATGCGCGCGAGGTACTCTCGCGGGGCAAAGTTGTTGATGTAGTCCAGGCCGTAGGAACCCAGGCGCATGCGTTCGATGAGGTAGTAGCCGTAGCTGTCCTCGGGGAACCCGGGTCGGTGGTACTCGAACCAGAGGAAGGGCGCGGAGGCGACGACGCGAATCGCAATCATCAGCACGCTCAGCGGCACGGCGAGGGCGATGAGCGTGGCACGCAGCCTCAGCAGGCGCGGCTGATCCTGCATGGCGTCCTGGCGTGCCGCGGCGCGTTCCGCAGCCTCGGGTGAGGAGTCAAGCGAAGAGAGCGGCGCGTTGGGGTCGGCGACGGTCCGGTTCTGGCCCGTGCGGGTGGTTTCGGTGCGGTACTTGCGGCTGCTACCCGTGGTGGTTGCGGCCTCGGCGGTGGCGACGCTCGCCGCCTGGGCGGGTGCATCCGCGGCGGGTGCGCTGGAGGCGCTCGCGAGGGTTGTAGCTGTCGCTTCAGCTTCGGCGGCACGCTGCATGGTCTCACGATTGAGATCGCTGAGCGTGGGGTTCTTGGGGGTGCTCTGAGAGTCACGGACCAGGGGCACGAAACCGGTGGAAACGTTGGTTCGGGTGCGCACGCGCGAACCAACACCCTGCTCGCGCAACTTGCTGCGGGCCGGAACGACGGGAACGGAACCGGTGGGCAGGTCGGGTTCTTCGGCAACGTTCGGAACGTCGGCGGCGATGCGTCCGAAGGCGCCGGTGTTCGGTGCCGGTTCAACGGCCTGACGGTTGGTCTGTCGTTCGGCTTGGCGGGCCTGCAGGAGCTCCTCTGCGTTGGTTCGACGGATGGCCGGGCGCAGGGCTCCCCACATGCCTCGAGGTGTTTCTTTGGTCATGGTCTCGCGTTCTATCGTGAGTGAGTGTCCGTTGAGTGTGTTCGGGCGGGTGAATACTACCTGCCAGTTTCTCACACGCAAAGAACCTTCCGCGGCAATTCGCGGAAGGTTCTTTACATTCTAGTGCTTTAAAGCTTAGCTTTCGGTGTCCACAGCCTGGACAGGTACCTTGTAGACTACGTGCCAGCCCTGCGGTGCGGTGAGTCGGGCGGCGTGCTCGTCGCAGAGGTCGTAGGCGTGAGGGTCACGAAACTCCGAGAGCTCATCGATGGTTGCGGTGGAGTCCGCGTAAGAGTAGTGGAGGGTGACGGTCGCCTCTCGTCGGCAGGTTTGGCGGGAGCACAGTCGCGCAGTCTGCATGTGGGTTGTACCTTCCTGGCTTAGCTCGCCTGCTTGCGTAGTCGGCGGCGTTCTCGTTCTGACAGACCGCCCCAGATGCCGAAGCGCTCGTCATTGTCCATTGCATATTGTAGACACTCTTCGCGTACGGGGCATACACCGCACACCCTTTTGGCGTCCCGGGTGGAGCCGCCCTTTTCGGGGAAGAAGGCTTCGGGGTCGGTCTGGGCGCAGAGCGCTTCGGCTTGCCAGGCGAGCTCTCCGTCGTCTCCTTCGGTTCCGTAGAGTCCAGCGGCGGCAGCCCAAATATCGACGGGGGCGGACTGTCGCCGCTCGGCGTCGGTTAGAAAGGCATCGGCGGCCTGTTCGAGTGATGGTGCAGGGTTCATGCTACGGTGCTGAGCGCCTGAGGTGCGTGCCGCGGTTATGCGGTCAGCGGCTAGGTAGGAGCCCATGGGTTTTCCTTCCGTGTTCTCATTGTGAGGATAATGAGTCTGCGGATCCGTCGTGGACGGAATCTTAGTGTGTATGGTGTGGCATGGTTCGCTTCAGCCTCTACGGTCCCCCAAAGCAAACACGCTTATATATCTATTAGACGTGCGACACGCCGTTTCGTCAAACTAGACTTAATGATTATTTAGATGTATATAACGTGACGATTATTTATTGTAATTGCGACTTTTATTTGGTTTGGGAACAAAAATATCGTCTCGCGAACGGCACGAAACCCCTCGTCGGGCTCGTCATCACGTACCTGGTTTCCGGGGCGGTTCCGGGCAATCGGCTACATTTCGGGGCTCCGGCCCTAATTTTAGAAACCCGCCAATAAATTAAGAGTAGCCATACCTCAGCTATTTTTCGTCCGCACGTTTCCCAATTTATGCAGTTGTGCATATAGGCCCTTACGGACAAAAATTTCACACCCGTAACAAGAAAACTTTACATTAAGCGGTTTTATGACAAGCACTATTTGAAAATATCGCTCCGCGCCGCGTGTTTTTTCTTCTCGTTCCCTGAAAATTTTCTCCTTACCGTTCTATGACGATCTCTCCCCTCGGCCGCGTGGCCGAGATAACCCCCGGCTCTCCCCTCCCCTCCCCGTGCCCGGCGCAATGCCTGCGGTGCGGTAGAGTGAAACCATGGTTACCCTATCCCCCACCGGTCCCGCGGTTCCCGCCTCCCTCAACCGATTCTTTGAGGCCCTCAGCTCCGTGCAGACCCCCGCACTCATCTGGTACTCCGACAACGGCGAGCGCATCGAGCTCTCCGGGCGCGTCCTCATGAACTGGGTCAACAAGACCGCCAACCTGCTCATCGAGGAATGTGACCTCGCCACTGAAGAGGCCTTCGATCTGCAGGCACCCCTGCACTGGCGTCCTCTGGTGGTCGGCCTAGCCGCCCTGCGCGTGGGCGCAACTCTCGACCGGGACGAGCCCCTGGCCGCCGCGGTATGCACCGAGCAGGACGCGCGCTTCGTCAACGGCCCAGCCTATCTTCTGGCGGTAGACCGCGCTCCCCTGGCCCTCGCCTACTCTGGGGATTTGACTGCTCTGCAAACCTACGCTGATGAAGTGCTCGATTTCTGTGCCCTGGTGCCCAGCATGGGTGACCACTACGAGGGTCTGCTGCCCGACGAGTCTGCCGAAGTGGTCGAGGGCTTCACCTACTCCGAGGCCTACGCGCAGATTCGCCAGCTAGCGGACTCGTACCGTGGCGAGACGCTTTCCGGTGGTCAGCGGGCGTTGGCCCTCATGCTGAGCCCCAGCTACGGTTTTGATTCCTCGGAGGCGACGCTGAGCACCCTGATGCAGGCCTTGGCCATCATGGCTTCGGGGCGCGCCGTGTTCCTGGCCGATCCGGCCGTTGAGTGGAGCGAAGAGCGGCTTGCATCCTTCCTGGAGGCCGAACGCGCCAAGGAACTGCCCTGTAGTTAGGCCCCCGATACGATAAGAGCGTGAAGCTAAAGCACCGGCCCCGATACACGAAGTATCGGGGCCGGTGCTTTTGTCTTTTATAGGGCTGGTGGGCTCTGAGCGGTGCCGTTTAGCGGCCGCGCTCGGCACCGGACGCGTTCGCCCCGCCGTCCTGAGCCTTGGAGCCTTCCGAGGCTTCGCCGTCCAGGATGGCGGCCGCGTCATCAAACATGTGGCCGAGTTCCTCATGGTCGGTGCCCTCACCCTTGGAGACCTGGTTACGGTGCGAGCCGTACACCCAGAAGCGGTAGAGGAAGTAACGCAGGATGGTGCCCAGGATGGTACCGATGATCGTACCGGAGATGAACGAGGCCTCCGCGGTGCGCAGGTTCAGCACGTAGGTGCTAAAGGCCACGCAGCCGGCCTCAACCATGATGCCCAGCAGGTTGACGATGCCGAATTCGACGGCCTCGCGCTTCCAGTTTTCGGAGCGGGATTCGCGGAAGGTCCACAGGCGGTTCATAAGCCACGAGAAGATGGTGGCCACGATACTTGCGACGACCTTTGCCTTCGTGTGGGACTGCGACATGACGGTCATCATGAGAACCCACACGGTAATGGAATTCACCACAAACGCAGCGCCACCGACGGTTCCGAACTTAAGCACCTCGATGCCGTAGCTGTCCCACAGGGATTTCAGTCGTTCGGTCATGGTGGGTTTAGTCTGTGCGCTCATGCGGGGCCTATCTAACAGGTGGTGTCGGTGGATAGCTTCCGGGTCCGCCAGAGCGGGGCCGCGAGGCAGAGACCGGGCGCCGGGGACTTTTCAAGCTCTTCATATGGTAGTACAGACCGGCCGGGTTATCCCTAGCCGCGCCGGATTTTCAGTCAATACCCAGCCGGTAGCGGCAGTTTTCCCCCCGCCACAGGCAACCGCCCGCCCACAGTTCACGATACGGTTCATCTAACGTGTACGCCCCGAAGCGAGTACACTTAGGTGATGTGACTTACCCTGTGACTGGACCCGTAATTGGCGTCATCGGCGGAGGCCAGCTGGCCCGCATGATGGCCCCCGCAGCAACTAACCTTGGCCTCAACCTGCAGATTCTCGCGGAGGCGCCCACCGTCGGCGCCGTGGCGGCGGTACGCACCGCCCCCGTTGGCGATTACAAGGATCTCGATACCCTCCGCGAGTTTGCCCGCGGCAAGGATGTCATCACCTTCGATCACGAGCACGTGCCCACCGAATTTTTGCGCACCCTCATGGCCGAGGGTGTGAACGTGCAGCCTCAGCCCGACGCCCTGCAGTACGCGCAGGATAAGCTCCTGATGCGCCAGGCCGTCGAGCGCCTGGGTCTGCCGAACCCTCGCTGGGCTAAGGTTTCTACCCTGGACGAGCTTCTTGCCTTCGGCGATGAGATTGGCTGGCCCGTGGTGTTGAAGACCCCGCGCGGCGGCTACGACGGCAAGGGCGTGCTTGTGCTGGATTCCCCCGCCGAGGCCCGCGAGCGTAGCTCCGAATGGTTCGAGCAGCTGCCCTCGCGCACCGATTTCTCCGCCCTGCTGGCCGAGGAGAAGGTTCCTTTCACCCGCGAGCTTTCCGCACTGGTGGCTCGTCGTGAGAGCGGCGAGGTGCGCCCCTGGCCGGTCGTTGAGACCATCCAGGTGAACTCCATCTGTGACGAGGTGATTGCCCCCGCGCAGAACCTGGCCCCCGAGATTGCCGAGGCCGCCGCGGCCGCAGCCGTGACCATCGCCTCCGAGCTGGGCGTGACCGGCGTGATGGCCGCCGAGCTCTTCGAGGTGCCCGGCTCCCCCGCAGGCTTCTACATCAACGAGCTAGCGATGCGCCCGCACAACACCGGCCACTGGACTCAGGACGGCTCGGTGACCAGCCAGTTCGAGCAACATCTGCGCGCCGTGCTGGATCTGCCGCTGGGCGATACCTCCGTGCTGGACGAGGTCGCCGTCATGAAGAACTACCTGGGCGGCGAGAACGAGGACATCTTCGGCGTCTACCCGCTGGCCCTCTCGGCCGAGCCTCGCGCCAAGATTCACTTCTACGGTAAGGAAACCCGACCCGGCCGCAAGATTGGCCACGTGAACATTTCGGGCCGGGTCGATGAGCTTGAGAACCTGCGCCACAGCGCCGCCAACGCCGCATCCATTTTGCGCGATGGCCGCCCCCTGTAGGCGACGGGCCACTCAAATATAGGTCGAGCGCGGGTTCTCTCCGCTGAGAACCCGCGCTCGACGCCCCTAGTGATGGTGGTATTCCACCGCATTGTGAAAGGATATGAGGATTATGTCTCAGTCTCCCTATGATTCCTCCCAACCCATCGTCGGCATTGTGATGGGTTCCGATTCGGACTGGTCGGTCATGGAGGCCGCCGCCGAGGTGCTGGAAGAGTTCGGCATCCCCTACGAGGCTGACGTCGTCTCGGCGCACCGCATGCCCGAGGACATGATTGAGTACGGCAAGAAGGCTCACAGCCGCGGCATCCGCGTTATTATCGCCGGTGCCGGCGGTGCCGCTCACCTGCCGGGCATGCTCGCCTCGGTCACCGCTCTGCCGGTGATTGGTGTTCCGGTGCGCCTGAAGAACCTCGAAGGCATGGATTCGCTGCTGTCGATCGTCCAGATGCCCGCCGGCGTTCCGGTAGCTACCGTATCCATCAACGGTGCACGCAATGCGGGTCTGCTGGCCCTGCGCATCCTGGGTTCGGGCACCGATGCTTTCGCCCGCCAGGTGCACGACGACCTGCACGAGTTCTCGGCTAACCTGCGCCAGTCGGCTATCGACAAGGGTGCGGCTCTGCGCACCCGCGTGGCCGAGGCGAAGGCCAAGGCAGCGGCCGAGTGCGAGGCTGAGGAGAACGTCTCATCTACCCGCCCGAATTCCTCCCCCGAGGCCTCCTCGGAGCCGCAGGCTTACGTTCCCTAAGCTCGGATACACTAGAGGAATGAGCAATATTCTTCAGTCCGATATCTGGGCACGTTTTCAGGAATCTAATGGTCACACCGTAATCCGCAAGAGCGGTAACGGCTGGTCGTACCTTGCGACCGTTGAGGGCGGTGCCACCGGCCGCTACCTGTACAGCCCGTACGGACCGGTTGCTTCGAGCGCTGTGGCCTTCGACGAGGCTCTCGCGTCGTTGAAGGAAGAGGCCGCGAAGCACCGTTGCCTGTTCGTGCGTATCGAGCCTACCGAATCGGCAATCTGGGGTGACCAGGATGCCGCTGCATTCTTGGCTCGTCGCGGCGCGGTGCTGGCTCCCCGCCAGGTGCAGCCCTCGCACACGCAGATTATTGACCTCTCGGGCACCGAGGACGAAATCCTCAAGGGCATGAAGTCCAATAACCGCAATCTGCACCGCAATATCCACAAGAAGGGCGTGACCGTCGAGGTCTCGACCGATCCTTCGGATATGTCGATTCTCTTCGGCTTCCTCGAGGAGACCGCAGAGCGTAACGGCTTCAACCGCCAGCAGGACGACTACCTGATGCAGGTTGCTCGCGTGCTGATGCCCGCCGGTGCGGCATCGCTCTACATTGCGAAGCTGGCGGGCGAGAACGGTGAGAGTACCCCGATTGCGGCGGCGTTCGTGTACGATTCGGACGACACCCGCACCTACGCGCATGCGGCGGCTTCATTCGAGCATCGCCGCCTGTCCGCGGGCATTCCGGTGGTTACGAACTTCATCCTGGACGCTAAGCGTAAGGGCCTGAAGTACGTTGACCTGTTCGGCATCGCGCCAGAGGATCAGCCGGATCACGAGTGGGCCGGTTTCACGAAGTTCAAGAAGTCCTTCGGCGGCGAGTCCGTAGAGTACCCCGGCACCTGGGATGTGCCGGTCACCTCGCTGGGTTACCGCGCCTATACCCTGGCGTACAAGGCACGCCCGGCGGTTCGCGATGCGGTATCTAAGGCCAAGGATAAGCTGCGTTCCCTGCGTTCGCGCTAACACGTGCCGGTAACGGCGATAAGCATAAGGAGCCGCCCCCGACCGAACGATTCGGTCGGGGGCGGCTCCTTATGCTTGGGGGCTACCTCAAAGGCTTAGGCTTCGCCGGGGCTCTTGGTGTGCGAGAGAATCTCGCGCAGGCGGGAGAGGCGGTGCTCAGCCTCAACGGTGCGCACGGTACCGGAGGAGGAACGCATGACCAGCGACTGGGTGGTCACAACGTTCTTGTTGTAGCGCACGCCGCGCAGCAGCTTGCCGTCGGTAATACCGGTTGCGGCGAAGAAGCAGTTGTCGCTGGTGACCAGGTCGTTGGTGGTCAGCACGCGGTCCAGGTCGTGGCCCGCGGCCAGTGCCTTCTCGCGCTCTGCCTCGTCGGTCGGTGCCAGGCGGCCCTGAATCACGCCGCCGGTTGCCTTAATGGCGCATGCCGCGACGACGCCCTCGGGGGTGCCACCGGTGCCGAGCATCAGGTCCACGCCGGTGTTCTCGCGGCAGGCCGCGATAGCGCCGGCGACGTCACCGTCGAGGATGATGCGGGTACGGGCACCTGCATCACGAATCTCCTGGATCAGCTTGGCGTGGCGGGGGCGGTCCAGCACGCAGACGGTCAGCTCGCTGACCTTCTTGCCCTTAGCCTTAGCGACCAGGTGCAGGTTCTGCTTGACGGGCAGGCGCAGGTCCACGAATTCGGCGGCCTCGGGGCCGGTGACCAGCTTCTCCATGTAGAACACGGCGGAGGGGTCGAACATGGTGCCGCCGTCTGCCACGGCAATCACGGAGAGGGCGTTGTCCATGCCGAGCGCGGTCAGGCGGGTGCCGTCGATGGGATCAACCGCGACGTCGAGGGAGGGGCCGGAGCCGTCGCCGACGTTCTCGCCGTTGTACAGCATGGGGGCCTTGTCCTTCTCGCCCTCGCCGATGACCACGGTACCGTTGAAGTTGACGGTGGAGAGGCGGTAGCGCATAGCGTCGACAGCTGCGCCGTCCGCAAGATTCTTTTCGCCCGCGCCAACCCAGGGACCCGCTGCGATGGCTGCGGCTTCGGTAGCGCGCACCAGTTCCATTGCCAGGTTACGGTCGCCGTGGTTATTGTTCGTAGTCATAGACTCACCTTCGAGAATTCTTGACAGCGCCGGTTGGCTGGACCTTTCCAGCACGAAATCACCGGCGATCAGTGCTCCTTTCAGGATAGCGCGCTTACGCACCGCTTTTCTCGTTATGAACGGGTTTTCGGGCGTGTTGGTCATTCAGTGAAAGGATGCGCTCCTCTCACTCCGCGAGGGCGCGTCGCATTAGCTATTTTTTGCATCGTTAGGGCATATTTGAGTTAAGTTCTTTTGGGCGTTGGTGAGGGACCTCTCCATTGAGGCCGCTCGGGTCGCCGAAACCGCATCCCCTGCGCCCAGGTATCAAGGAGAAGACACCATGGCTAAGAAGCCCAACCAGGTTCAGCCGACCCCCGCAGAGGCATGGAAGCGTCTGAAGGACGGCAACCGACGTTTCGTTGAGGGTAGCAACGAGCACCCCAACCAGGACACCATCCGCCGCACCGACCTGGCTGCGGGCCAGTTCCCCTTCGCCTCCATCTTTGGTTGCGGTGACTCCCGCCTGGCGGCGGAAATTATTTTTGACCTGGGCCTGGGCGATGCCTTCGTGGTGCGCACCGCCGGCCACGTGCTGGAGAACGCCGCGCTCGGTTCGCTGGAGTACGCGGTTGAGGAGTTTGAGACCCCCATCGTGATGGTTCTTGGCCACGACTCCTGCGGCGCCGTGACCGCGGCCAGCAAGTCCCTGGAGTCCGGCGAGATGCCGCACGGCTTCATCCGTAACCTGGTGCAGCACATCCTGCCTTCGGTAATGTCCCCGAAGCTGCCGGAGAACCCGGTCGTCAACGACATGGTGCGTGAGCACACCCGCCAGACCGCCATCCGCATTATTGAGCAGTCCCACATCATTTCGGATGCGGTGGTTGAGGGTAAGGTCGCCGTGATTGGTGTCTTCTACCATCTGAAGGAGGGTAAGGCGGAGCTGGTGTTCAGCTCGCAGGACCTCGCTCTGCAGGAGGAGAAGAACGATGAACAGAACCCACCGACCCAGACGCTCCCCGTGGTCGTGAAGACTCCCCCGCGCGTCGTGATTGCCGAGAACCTGGACTAGAGCCCGGATTTATTTCTCTGGAGGGACGATAAAACGGCCCACCGCGAGAACCCACTCGTTCACACGCAAGACCATGTTTTTTCATGGGTAAGCCCCTCCCCTACGGTGTGTTCCCACATTCGCGGGGGTGGGGCTTTTTCCGTGCTCTGAATCCTGCAAAATTTATGAGCGTTTTTCCTTTTCTGGCACCGGATTTTGGCGACGGGGGCCACTTTGAACGCCTATGCTAGAGATATGGCTGAAAACATTGAATACCGCATTGAACATGACACCATGGGCGAAGTTCGCGTTCCGGCTGATGCACTCTACCGTGCACAGACCCAGCGCGCAGTCGAGAACTTCCCGATTTCGGGTCAGACCCTCGAATCCGCCCATATTCGTGCGCTTGCCCTCGTGAAGAAGGCAGCCGCGACCGCCAATGAGGAACTCAAGGTGCTCGACGCTGAGCGCGCCCAGGCTATCCGCGACGCAGCGGATCTGGTAGCAACCGGTAAGTACGACGCCCACTTCCCCATTGACGTCTTCCAGACCGGTTCCGGTACCTCCTCGAACATGAACGCGAACGAGGTTCTGGCAACCCTGGCAACCCGTTCCTTGGAGTCCAAGGGTATTGAGGTTCACCCCAACGACCACGTGAACGCTTCCCAGTCCTCCAACGACGTCTTCCCCACCTCCGTTCACGTTGCTGTGACCGAGGCTCTGGTAAAGGACCTGATTCCCGCTCTCGAGGTGCTCGCTGAGTCCCTGGAGCGCAAGTCCGTTGAGTTCAAGGACGTCGTGAAGTCCGGTCGTACCCACCTGATGGACGCAACCCCCATCACCCTGGGTCAGGAGTTCTCCGGCTACGCCGCAACCGTGCGTTACGGCATTGAGCGTGTGAACGCTTCCCTGCCCCGCGTGGCTGAGGTTCCCCTGGGCGGTACCGCCGTGGGTACCGGCATTAACACCCCGGCAGGCTTCTCTGCTCGCGTGATTGAGCTGCTGGCCGAGGAGACCGGCCTGCCCCTGACCGAGGCTCGTAACCACTTCGAGGCTCAGGCTAACCGCGACGGCCTGGTTGAGGTTTCCGGTCAGCTGCGCACCCTGGCGTACGGCCTGATGAAGATCAGCAACGACATCCGCTGGATGGGTTCGGGCCCGAACACCGGCCTGGGCGAGCTGCACATCCCCGACCTGCAGCCCGGCTCCTCGATTATGCCCGGTAAGGTCAACCCCGTGATTTGTGAGGCTACCATTCAGGTTGCCGCTCAGGTCATCGGTAACGACGCAACCATTGCTCTGTCTTCCACCAACGGCGCGTTTGAGCTGAACGTGGGCATCCCGGTGATGGCCGCTAACCTGCTGCAGTCGATCCGCCTGCTCGCTAACGTCTCTCGCGTTGCCGCCGAGAAGATGGTTGACGGTCTGACCGCTAACGTTGAGCGTTGCCGCTTCCTGGCTGAGGCTTCGCCCTCGACCGTGACCCCGCTGAACAAGCTGATTGGTTACGAGGCTGCTGCGAAGATCGCTAAGTACTCGGTGGCTCACAAGGTGACTGTCCGTGAGGCAGTTGTGGCTCTGGGCTACGTGGAGCGCGGCGAAGTGACTGAGGAGCAGCTGGATGCGGCTCTGGACGTCACCAAGATGCTGGGCAACTTCTAATCTCACCCGCTTGAACCTCACCTGAGGTTCGCGGCTTAACCATAGAGGGAGGGGCGACTCGCCATGACGGCGGGTCGTCCCTCCTTCTGTCTGTGTTCTCTGCCCCGTCATTGAGTTGGCAACAGGTTCTCACTATTGTTCAACAATATTGAACACTTTGAACTGTTTATAGTGGACCAGCGTGTAGATGAGGCAGAGTACAGCCGGGATACTGACGACAAGCGCAGCGTTGAAGGAGCCGAGATGGTCAAGCATCAGTGCTACCGCACCCATGGAGTACAACGTTCCTAGCCCAAACACGGCACCGTCAAGGGAGCTGGCACGCCCCAGTAGCTCATTCGGTGTAATGCAATCACGCAGATTGTTGGAGAAGATGAAAGCTGATGCCCATCCTACGTCCAGGATGAAGAGCAGTGCGCCGAGCACTACGGGGTTATTGCTGATGGTGACCAGCGGTATTCCGAGCAGGGATACGACATTGGCGACCAGTAGCATTCCTCGTGTGTTCTCGAAAGAGAGGAAACGATCGATGATGAGCGCCGCGACGATACCACCGATACCGCTGCAGGCCATAATCATACCTACCACTGAGGCTTCAAAAGTGAGCTCCTCATACAGGCGGTAAATAATAATGAGCGAATACGATGCTGTAGCTGCCGCCAAGAAGAACGTGTAGACAAGGATAAGTCTCTGCGGGGCACCGGAGAACATGTATTGGATACCGTCAAACATGCGGTGAATAAACCCATGTTGTACGGTTTCGCGTTGCTCAGTTTTAGTTTCCATCTCTACGGATGGCAACGTTGCGTATGAAATAGTTGCCGCTCCGAAAAGGAGCACCGGGACGATAAGACCGACCGTTGCACCCGCGACAAGAACAATAAACCCTGCTGTAGGGGGCGCAATGATTGCGGATATTCCCTCGCAAATTTCACGACGTGCATTGTACGAAAGAAGGTTTTCTCGTCCGAGAAGCTGCGGAATATATCCTGCTTCTGAGGCAGCAGCCAGCTCAGAGAAGACACCGCTCACAAATCCTAGTGCGGCGATGGCGAACCATGACAGCATATGCTGCTCAATCATCAACGCCAAGGTAAGGATGCTGAGGATGTTTACTGCCCCGGCAATCACAATCATAGGTTTTCGAGGCAGACTATCCGATAGGGTTGCTAGTGGATATGCCAAGGCGATATTGGGGATTTGCATGGCTACCGCCATCACGCCAGCCAACCCAATTTCGCCTGTACTAGCGAGAATCGCGATGGGTAGGGCGAAGGAATATATTCCTGTACCTACCAGAGAGCCGATAAGGGCTACGTAGATTCTCCAGGGTATTTTATGTGTTGTCATGCTTTGCTCCTTCCAGGACGCATCAAAATAGCGCCCAAGAATTGCGATGAACACAATGAGCCTAGTTCACAGAAAAATGGCATGCCTTAAAGATTTATAGGCAGAGTAAAAGGAAAGCGACTACGCTCACCAGAACATCACGTGAACGAATCTTTCTCGGGTTACTGACTAATACGGGGCCGTCACTCCCAATGTAACCCGTGTCATATATAAAGCATCTCATGCGCACCACCCATAACTCGACACACAGGCACAACTTAAAGTAAAAAAGACATAAACAAGGCAAAGCCACAGCAAAACTTGGGATTTTAGCTCTTCAATCCCACAGAAAAGCAGGAAGAACCACCCAATAACATGTAACAAACTGTCATAAAAATGCTGGGAGGGGCGACTTGCCATGACGGCGGGTCGCCCCTCCCTCTGTATCTACACGCCTCATTCGGAGGCTTTTACTCAGTCCCAGTAGCTGTCTAGTACTCTTCCGGCGGCACCGACTCCAAACCAAAACGGCAGTGACCGTCATAGTTCAGCGCCGCATCAATACGGTCCAGCATCCGCTCCGAAAGCAACGCACGCTCCGCCGGGTCAGACACATCCACCCAACGCACCTGCGAAGACTCCTCGTCGTTCACCTTCGCCTCACCAGAAACCCAGCGGCACAAGAACGTATGATCCAAGAACTGGCAGCGGTCACCATTGCCGAACTGCATCGGCGGGTCAGCCTTCACCTGTGCCAGCTCCAGCACCTCAATCTGCACGTTCGCTTCCTCCTGTGCCTCACGCAGGCAGGTCAGTGCGGGGCTCTCGCCCGGGTCCACAATGCCCGTGATCGGGGTCCACGCCCCGTTATCGCTACGGCGCACCAGCAGCACCTTAGAATCCTGCTCACGGTACACCACAGCCGTCGCGCCGGACAGCCACAGGTAATCCGAACCAATCCGCTCACGCAGCTTACGGATATAGGGAGGAGTAGGCATAACATCAACCTTTCAAAAGCCCCGGCAGTTCTGCCGAGAAATAGGTGCTAGGGAGCAGAGCGAACAGCCGCGAGCCGCACGAAGAACGAACCCGCCGCTTAGCCGGACGGTCACCCTACTTCGGAATCTACCACAGAGAATACGCAGGAGCCGCCAACGCCACCAGCGCACCCAGAAGCATAAACGGGCCGAACGCAATGCGGGTGCTACCGCGCGCCTTCGTGAACAGCACTAGAGCCAAAGACACCAGACCACCGGCAAGGAACGTTACCAGCGACGCCCAGCCCAGGTTCGCCCAAGACAGGTACCCGAGCACGCCGCCCAGGATACCGGCAAGCTTCACATCCCCGCGGCCCAGCGCGCCAAAAGACAGAATACGCAGAAGCCCGTAGCAGAACCACAGCACCAGACCGGCACCAATCACGCGCCAAATATCGGCGGGGCGGCCCGCAAAAAGCAAAGATACAGGCAGCGCCGTATAAGTGGCAATAGCCAAAGGAATCAGGATGCGGTGCGGCAGGCGGTGCTCCCGCACATCAATACGCCACAGCCGCAGGGCGCACCACAGAAAATACAGCAGGTAGCTGCCGAGCACCAGAGCGGCAATTGTGGAGGCGCCGCCTGCGTTGTAGAGGCGGGAAAGCTCAGCGAGCATAGAACGTCCATTCTGTAATGCAGGAGGCAGTACTACCGGAGGCTGCCAGCCACGAGGACCAGCTAGTCGGAGGGCCAGCCAAGAAACACGAGCCGACGGCACTGGAGCGCATAGGCACTAGAGCGTGCAGGTTCTAGGAGCCGAAGCGGCGGGAACGGTTCGCGTAGTCCCGCAGGGCACGCAGAAAATCAACGCGCGTGAAATCCGGCCACAGGGCACGGCAGAAATAAAACTCAGAATACGCGCTCTGCCAGGTCATAAAACCGGACAGGCGCTGCTCGCCCGAGGTACGAATCAGCAGGTCCGGGTCAGGCATATCGGCGGTGTACAGGTGCGAAGAAATATTCTCCACGCTCAGCTGTTCGGCAAGCGATTCCAAGGATGTGCCCTCAGCGGCGGCCTCGCGCAGAACCGAGCGGACCGCATCCACAATCTCCTGGCGGCCGCCGTAACCGACCGCAATGTTCACCCGCACGCCGGATAGGTGCGCAGTCTGCTCAATCGCCCAGTCCAGGCGCTCGTGTAGCTGACGAGGAATCAGGTCAATATTGCCGATGGCGCGCACAGGACCGCACGCAGCCTCCACCAGCCGTACCAGGAAGTTATCGATGACCGCCACCAGGCCGGTCAGTTCCTGCTCGGGGCGCTTGAGGTTCTCAACCGAGAGCATGTACAGGCTCACCTGCGGAATCGACAGCTCGGCGCACCAGGCCAGAAAATCAATAATTCGCTCCGCACCGGCGGCGTGGCCCTCACGGGTGCTCAAGCCGCGCTGAGCCGCCCAGCGGCGGTTGCCGTCCACCAGCACTCCAATGTGGGCGGGCAGGATTTCAGGGCTCAGCGAGCGCTCCAGGGCCCGCTCGTAGACGGTCAGCTCCGTGACAGTACCGGGGTTGCTGGCATGACCGTGCACGGTAATCACGGGCAGGGCGTTAGCGCTCATGGCTCGTACCTCATTCGGCTGTCGAAGCGGATGCATCACGGGCTCTACGGTGTGAGAGCCCAAGCTCTAATTCTACGCCCCGGGCGCGCGCCGCGGGGCTCCCCGCGGGTGCGGAAGGGCTGAGAATCGGCTCAAAGTTTGAGCTTCCGGGGGCTCAGACGGGGCCCGGACCCGGAGTGGGTACTCATGCGAAGGCCCCGGCCCCGCTCTCCGTATGCATCACGGGGCGGAACCGGGGGCGCTGAAGAAGCATCGTGGCTGAGCTCTAGATGACGTAGTAGTCGCTCAGGCCCTCGTCCAGGCTAGATTCGGGCAGCTGAACCTCAGCGTGCGAGGCGGCCAGCGTGTAGTCCTCCCAGGGCCAAATATCCTTCAGCTGTTCGCTGGGAACGGCGAAGAACACGCCGTTCGGGTCCACCTGCGATGCGTGCGCGCGCAAAGCCTGATCGCGCTGCTCAAAGTGGTCGGTCACCAGGATGCGGGTCGTAGTCTCGTGGCGAGGCGCCTCCCCCGAGGAGGCGCGGTGCGCGAGGTTCTCAATCCAGCCGCTCAGCAGGCTCTCACCGTGCGTATCGAGCAGATGCTCGTGCAGGGCCAGGGTGCGTTCGGGGTTGAATGCGCGGTCGTAATAGAGCTTCAGCGGGGTCCAGGGCTCTCCCTCACCCACGTAGGCTTCCGGGTCGCCTGCCTTCTCGAATGCTTCCACGGCAACCTTGTGGGTCATGATGTGGTCGGGGTGCGGGTAGCCGCCGATCTCGTCATAGGTGATGATGATGTGCGGGCGGTATTCACGCACCAGACGCACGAGCGGCGCGGCGGCACGGTCCAGGGGCATGGTGCCAAAGCTACCGAAGGGAAGCGACGGCATGGGGTCGCCTTCGGGCAGGCCCGAGTCGAAGAAGCCAATCCAGCGGTGCTCAATACCCATAATCTCGCGGGCAGCCGCCATCTCAGCGCGGCGCAGACCCGGCAGGTCACGGTGCGCACGCGGGCTCTTATCGACCTCCTCATTCAGAATGTCGCCGCGCTCGCCGCCGGTCATCGTCGCCACCATGAAGCGCGCGCCACGGGCGATATACGCGGATGCGGTACCTGCGCCCTTGGAGGATTCGTCGTCCGGGTGTGCGTGCACGGCCAGGATGCGCAGACCGGTGTAGTCCTCCTCCAGCGGCTTAATAGCCTCGACGGGAGGGTGAGTCGGCAGGTTCGCCTTCAGCTGTTCGATGGCTTCGCTCACGGTGGTGTCCTTTGGGTTAGTGCCTGGCGGTGCGGTGGGTGGCGTATTAGGTGCGGGATGCGTCGGCGCCTTCCGGTGATTATCCGAAGGCCACGACGAAAGCATTACGAAACAACGCCGGTGTAACTCCTCGTATGATACCCGGGGTCGGGAAGGTTCACTAGCGCAGATGACGCCGTGTGACATCGTGAAACGTAAGGTCATATCCGGGGGTGTATCCGGAGAAGCGCTGGGGAATCTCAAGTATGCGGCAGCCACCGTCCGCCCGGCTTTTCTGCCGTCGGCCCGCGCATCGTCGAGGATACGCTCAAAGGTGCGCTCAGAGGGGAAGAAGCGACCGAGCTACCAGCCGAAAACCCTCCGGTGCTCTAAAATAGGTCTGTTGATTCATTCCGTTACCGGCGCCGCCGCGCATTGAACGCGGCACACGGTAGCGGGTTTATTCGTTTCGCACCGGCAACGCCGGCGCACAAGCAAAGGATACGCATGGCTGACAACACCGGTGCATGGCTCACTCAGGACGCCTTCGACCGTCTCACCCAGGAGCTGGAGTACCTCTCCGGCCCGTACCGTCAGGAAATCGTCGACCGCATCGCGCAGGCACGCGACGAGGGCGACCTCCGTGAGAACGGCGGCTACCACGCCGCCCGCGACGAGCAGGCCAAGAACGAGGCACGCATCAAGCAGCTCAAGCACCTGCTGGAGACCGCCCACATTGGCGACGCTCCCGTCGACGACGGCGTCGTGGCCCTGGGTATGGTCATTGAGGCCGAGGTTGCGGGCCGCCACTTGAAGTTCCTGCTTGGTTCCCGCGAGATTGAGGACACCCTCCCCGCCGGTACCGATCTGAAGGTCTTCTCGGAGAAGTCTCCGCTGGGTGCCGCAATCCTGGGCGCTAAGCAGGGCGACGAGGTTTCCTACACCGCTCCGAACGGCAAGGAGCTGAGCGCCAAGATTGTCTCTGTGACCCCCTACCACGCCTAAGTCGAGGCTCATAGATTTGCGGCTGTCGAGGTCCACGGCCCCGGCGCCAACACGCTAAAAGTGCGGGGTGCCGATTCTTCGGAATCGGCACCCCGCACTTTTTATGTCTTCCGCTTCACCGCGTGAAGATTCACGAGCGAGCGGCAACCCACAAAATGTAAGGTCGGCTTAGTAGACGATAATCGGTTTGAAGCCCTCGTCCTCCAAGGCAGAAATGACCTGGCGGCAGTGCTCCACACCCTTGGTTTCCATGTCGATGGTGATGGACACATCGCCCATGGAGAGCGAGCCACCCACGCGGGTGTGATCCACACCGGTAACGTTCGCGTCGTTCTCGGAGATGATGCGTGAGATGGTTGCCAGCTCACCCGGGCGGTCAGAGAGCATCATCTTAATGGTCATGTAGCGGCCGGCAGCAGAAAGACCGCGCTGAATCACCTTCAGCATGAGCATCGGGTCGATATTGCCGCCCGAGAGCACGCACACGACGGTGCCTAGGTCGCCGTACTCTTCCTTCAGCTTGCCGTTCATCAGCGCCGCCACGGGCACCGAACCGGCGGGCTCCACCACGAGCTTGTTGCGTTCCATGAGGAAAATGAGGGCGCGGGCGATATCGTCTTCGCTCACGGTCGCCACGTCATCCACCAGCTCCTTGATGATGGAGAAGGGCATCTGGCCGGGGCGACCCACGGCGATACCGTCGGCGATGGTGGAGACCTTCTTCAGGGGCACCAGAGCATCCGCAGCGAGGGACAGCGGGTAGGCCGCGGCGTGCTCAGCCTGAACACCGATAATCTTGATCTTCTTGCCGAGCTCCTGCTCCTTCGCGCGAATCGCCGCGGACAGGCCGGCCAGCAGACCGCCGCCGCCAACACCCACGATGACGGTATCCACATCGGGCACCTGCTCCAGAATCTCCAGGCCAATCGTGCCCTGGCCCGCGATAATGTCTTCGTTATCGAAGGGGTGCACGAAGACCGCGCCGGTCTCTTCGGCGTAGCGCTTCGCCTCCGCCAGGGCCTCGTCCACGGTCACGCCGTACAGCTCAACCTCGGCACCGTGATCGCGGGTTGCGGTAATCTTCGGCAGCGCCGCGCCCAGCGGCATGTAGATGCGGGCCTTAATGCCCAGGCGGTCAGCCGCCAGGGCCACACCCTGCGCGTGGTTACCCGCGCTCGCGGCCACCACGCCGCGATTCTTCTCCTCCTCGGAGAGCTTTGCCATGCGCACATACGCGCCGCGCACCTTGAACGAACCGGCGCGTTGCAGGTTCTCACACTTGAAGAACACCTCGGAACCCAGGCGCTGGCTCAGGGCACGCGAATGGGCGACCGGGGTGCGTTCAATAACGCCTTCGAGCAGCTCTGCGGCACGTTCAATATCGGTAATGGTCACGGGCAGGGAGTCGAGATCTACGCTCACGGGTTTTCCATTCTGACGGTGCGTTGTCCCGCGGGCGCGGGACGGTGATGTATTGCTCATCCCATTTTAGAGGATGGGTACAGCGAAGGGGGCTACCCGGTCGCGAGTAGCCCCCTGGCGAGACACCGCCGTAGACGGCATCGCGGCCGGCGGTATCGCCGGGACGAGTTAGCGGTGCGTTATCGAGGATGGCGGGGTGCCCTACGCCAAAACCTCCCGCTCGATGCAGGCCCCTAGTCTTCGGAGGAGTCCGAAGCCTCGGAAGCCCGATTCTCAGGCTCCTCAGCCTTCTGATGGCGCGGCACTCGGGAGGCCAGCTTCTTGACGCTCTCCTGCCGTTCCTGGGCCTTCTCCTCAGCCTGCTCGCGGCGAGCCACCTCGTGCGGGAAGAGGAACTCCTCATCGCGCAGGTTAGGATCGTGTTCCCAACCGCGATCCGCCAGGTAGCGCACCACCGAGTTCACCACGGCCAGCGTCGGCACCGCGAACAGCGCGCCCACGGCACCGAAAATCATGGAGCCGCCGGCCACCGAGAAAATCACGGCCAGTGGGTGCAGTGATACAGCCTTACCCATGATGAGCGGCTGCAGAATATGCGACTCCACCTGCTGCACCAGTAGCACGATGCCCAGCATAATCAGCGCCTGCACCGGCCCCAGGGCCACGAGCGCCAGAAGCACCGCCACGACACCGGAGAACAGCGCACCAATCACCGGGATAAAGGAACCCAGGAACACCAGCACGCCCAGCGGAATCGCCAGGGGCACACCCAGGATGGCGGCGCCCAGGCCGATACCGATGGCATCAATCGCGGCCACCAGAATCTGCACGCGGACATAGGCGCCCAGGGACTTCCAGCCCGCGCGGCCCGCACCATTCACGGCCTCGCGCGCGTCCTTGGGGAAGAGACCGACGACGAACAGCCAGATGCGTTCGCCCTCCATCAGGAAGAAAAGTAGCGTGAACAGGGTTAGGAGCACACCGGTTGCGACATCGGCAGCGGTCGAACCGACCCGAGACACGCCGTTCAGCACGGTGTTCGGATTGTCCTTAAAAGTGTTCTCAATCTGGTGCAGGAGCTGGTTCAGCTGGTCAGCACCCAAATCGTACCCGAGGCTCTTCAGCCAGTCCACGAGCTGCTGATAGCCCTGCACCGCCTTATTAGCCATCGTGGCGAAACCGCGCACCAGCTGCTGACCGGTCAGCGAAATAATCACGGCGAGAAGCAGCAGCAGACCCAGCTCGGCGATGGCAGCCGCGCCGCCGGCCCGCACGCCTTTCTTCCGCAGGAGCATGACGGTCGGGCTCAGCAGAGCCGCCAGGAGCATGGCCACCATCATCGCGATGACCAGCAGGGAGACGTGCCCCAAGCCCTTCCACACGACCCAGCCCGCGCCGGCAATCACGATGAGGCGCCAGGACCACGCGCCGGCCACGTCCACGGCGAAGGGAACCCGGTAGCCCTCCCCCGCCCGACGTTCTTCGGCACTCGATATATGCTTCACGCTGTCTCTCTTTCTCAAGCCCGCCAGGTTGCTGGGCGAGCCGGTATTCGTGGGGCGCTAAACCCCGCCAAAGCCGCGAAAGCGGCGGCACCGCTACGGTACCGCCGCTTCGTACGAATTTTTAGTCGTTGCTGAAGATGCTTGCCAGATACATGAGTACGCGCAGAATCTCAACGTACAGCCACACCAGCGATGCGGTCAGGCCGAAAGCCAGGCGCCAGGACTCGCTCTGCGGCAGACCCGCATCCACAGCCTCGGCGGTCGTGGTGTAGTCAATCAGCAGCGAGTAGGTTGCCATCGCAACCGCGATCAGAGCAATCGGCAGACCCAGCGGGATACCACCGATGCTCATGCTATTCAGCGAGAAGCCGAAGAGACCAGCGGTCAGCATGGACACCAGGCCGTAACCCAGGTAGCTGAGCGCACCAATCATGAAAATCTTATTCAGCTTGGGGGTGGTGCGAATCTTGCCGTTGGCGAAGAGAGCCAGGGTCACACCCGCAACCACGATGGTTGCCAGAACCGCCTGGATGGCGGTGCCCGGGTAGCGCAGGTTGACGATGGCGGACAGACCGCCCAGCATCATGCCCTCCATGAGCGCGTAGGCCATGACCAAAACCGGGGAAACCTTCTGCTTGAAGGAGTTCACGAGGCCCAGCACCAGGCCGCCCAGCAGACCCAGGAGCATCAGCACGGGCACGTACCATGCGACCACGGCGCCCACCACGACCAGGCCCAGGTTAATGGCGGTCTTGACCAGCACGTCGTTCATGGTCAGACGCTCACCGGCCGGAACCGGCTCGGAGTAGGTCGGCTCGGAGTAGGTCGGCTCGGAGTAGGTCGGAGCACTGTAATCGGTGTACTGCGGCTGACCGTAGCCCTGCTGGCCATACTGAGCCTGGCCGTACTGGGGCTGGCTCTGCTGACCGTAAGCCTGCTGCTGGCTCTGCTGAGCCTGGCCACCGGCGCCGAAGCGACCGAAGCGAGGATCGCCCTGCCCCTGCTTCTTCGTCATTGAATTAATAAGCGGGTTTCCCGCCATCTTTCTCTCCTTGGATAGATAAGTACTACTAATGCGTTTAATTCTAACCGATGGTTGCCCAGCTCACGCTTCTGTTCGTTCTGAGCACGGCATAGTCTCACATAGCGCGACTCCGCGCAGACACCAGACTTTCGTAAGAGGCCGGCGAGAGATGCTAGGAGGCGTCGCGTGCATCCAGCGCATCCAGCAGGTCTTCCAGATAGCTCAGGACGGCCTGCTCCTCGTTCGTGCCGATCACCTCATCGGCCAGCTCCTTCACGCTCGGCACGGCATTCCCCGTGGCCACGCCGTGTCCGGCGAAGCTGAGCATCCGGCTATCGTTCTCGCCGTCGCCGAAGGCGAGGATTCCTTCGGGGCTGTAGCCAAATCGTTCACAGAGATCCTGCAGACCCGTCGCCTTATTCACGCCCGTGCGAACCAGGTCGATTGCCCCGAAGCCACTAACCAGCGGGGTCACACCCTCGGGCAGCACCTCGCGCAGGTGCGCGTTAATGCTTTGGGTCTGCGCCGGAGGGGTCAGCAGCGGGAACTTGATGGGTGCCCCGCGAACCTCCTCAATGGAGTCAACCAGAATCGCGCCGGGGAAGAAGAAAGCCGCAAAGTCCTCCAGGGTCAGGGTATCGGGAATACTCTGGCCCGTGTCCTCAAAATAATTACGGATGACGTGCACAATCTGTTCGCGGCGATCCTTCGGTAGGAAGATTCCTTCAGTGGTGCACACGAGTAAGCCAATCTGCTTCAGCCCCTCCAGCACTTCGTAGATGGCGGGAACGTCTTCCTCTAGGAAGGGGTGCACCGCCAGCTGGCCGCTATCGTCTGCCAGGTAGGCGCCGTTCTCAGCAATGTAGATGAGGCCTCGGTTCTCAAAGCCACGCATGTAATCCTGCAGCTTGGCATAGGTGTTGCCGCTGGCCACCACGAATCGAATACCGCGCGCATCCAGGCGATCGAGAATCGCGGAGAAGCGTTCGGTGTCGAAGGTCTTCGCGTCGGTGAGGAAGGTGCCATCCATATCGACGGCAATGAGAGAGGGCTGAGTCTGCATGCTATGCCTTTCTGGCTCTGCTATCCCATTCAGGGCGGGTGCGCCTGCGGCTGTACTCCTTTAAGGGTCTCATGTTTTTGAGGTTCCGAATGCCGCCGCTAGGAGGTTTTATGTATTGAGCACCGTCACAAAACGTCATCTAAAACCCCAATTTTTGGGATGCAGATCACTTTTTTGCCCTATTTTTCACCACTTTTGCACTCTTTTCCGCTACGAACTGAATTTACTTGAAGTGTAAAACTTTACTTGTCAAACTTAGGGGCATGAACAACGACACCACGAAATCCACCGGCCTGCTCATCCTCCGCCTCGTCTTCGGCTTCGTCATGATTATGCACGGCATCCAGAAGGCATTCGAATGGACCCCCGCGGGTACCGTCGCATCCTTCGAGCAGATGGGCATCCCCATGGCAGCCGCAGCGGCATACTTCGCCATGGCGACCGAACTACTCGGCGGCACCATGATTATCCTGGGTGTAGGCACCCGCATCGCGGCAGCAGCATCCGTAGTATCCATGAGCGGCGCGCTCATCTTCGTCCACCTCGCGGCAGGTTTCTCCTCATCCAAGGGCGGCTACGAATACGTCCTCACCCTTGCCGCAATCGCAGCAGCCTTCTTCTTCACCGGCGCTGGCAAGTTCTCCATCGACGCGCTCTTCGCACGCCGCAAGTAGCGTCCACAGATAGACTTTCGACCTCCGAATCGGTGCCCTGCACGGGCAACCAATCACCGGTAGTCGAACCAGGCTTCACCGCCAGGCCGCGCTGATTCCGGCAGCGCGCGGCCCTTATCTACCCGCGGTGAAGAGAGCACCGCCGCGTGCTCGGCGATGCCCCCGATAGTATGGGTCGGGGGCATCGCCTTTTAATCGAAACGTTGTTCTGCCTCCGCATCGAGGCTATAGCGGCGATGCTACGGCGAAGGGCGGCGGTCCATTTCCCCTCGGGGAATGGACCGCCGCCCTGTATGCGTCACCGTTTGACGACCGACGAGTGCCCCCACTGGGACTCGAACCCAGAACACAAGGATTTTAAGTCCTCTGTCTCTGCCAATTGGACTATGGGGGCTCGTTTGGTGCACACCAAACATAGAACACCATTATTCCACGAATCCCGAGTAACGCATATCCGCGCCTCGGTACCCAAGAACCCGCACTGGCTCTCACCCGAGGCGGGGCAGGTTGGGTGACGAAGCGCCAATCCCGGGAAACGCCACGAACGCGGCAACGGGCGGCGCCGAAGACCGAAGTCTTCGGCGCCGCCCGTTTCACGTCCAAGGCCTAAGTGGCCTCACCGACTATCGGCCAGCTCGGTTTAGAGCTTTGCCTTATGCGGTGCGGGAGCGGTACCGGTTGCTTCCTGGAATGCCAGGCGCGGGGAGCGCTGGTGGCGAATCGAGGAGGTGTCGCGACCGAAGATCTGGTTCAGAGCCCAGGTGGTCATAACGCGAACGGTACGCTCGGCGGTGGGGATTGCGGAACCGTGGTAGCCGCGGTGCATCATCCAAGCCAGCGGGCCACCAATGGTCTTGCCCTTGAAGTTTGCAACGCCCTTCCACAGGCCCAGGCCTGCCACAACACCGATGGTCTCGTGGTAGTAGTCGGTCAGGGGCTCGCCGCGGCGAGCAGCCAGCAGGTTCTTAGCCAGAACAACAGCCTGGCGGGAAGCGTGCTGAGCGTTGGGGACGCAGAAGCCGCCCACGCCGCCGCCGGAGAGGTCCGGAACAGCAGCGTTATCGCCTGCAGCCCATGCGCCCTCAACCACACCGTCATCACCGGTGACGCGCAGGTCGGCGCTCACGCGCACGCGGCCGCGCTCGTCAATCGGGAAGTCGGTGTTCTTCAGCATCGGGGATGCTGCCACACCTGCGGTCCAAATCAGGGTGTCGGTGGAGATCTCGCCGGCGGGGGACTTGTCAGCCATGTTGATCAGCTGCAGGTTGCCGTCGGTTGCGTCAGCCAGGGAGGTGTTGAGCAGAACCTCGATGCCGCGGGCGCGCAGCTCTGCGACAACCTTCTCGGCGCGGTCTGCGGGGACCTCGGGCATGATGCGCGGTGCGGCCTCAATCAGCACGAAGTGCAGATCGGAGACAGACAGGCGCTCGTTACGCTCGACAGCCACGCGTGCCATGTCCTCGAGCTCGGAGATGGTCTCGATACCGGCGAAGCCACCGCCCACGATCACGAAGGTCAGGGCGCGACGACGAGCCTCAGCGTCGGTCAGCAGGGATGCGACCTCGATGCGGTCCAGAACCCAGTTACGAACCGAGACGGCCTCTTCGATGGTCTTCATGCCGATGGCCACGTCTGCCAGACCCGGAATCGGGAAGGCACGGGTCACGGCACCGGCGCCCAGCACGATCTCGTCGTACTTCAGCTCGAAGGGCTCGCCATTATCGGTGGGCTCAACGACGGCAGTGCGGTTTGCATGGTCGATGGAGACAACACGGCCGGGAATCAGCTCGGTGTCGCGCAGGTGCTGACGCAGCGGCACGGTTGCGTTACGGCCTTCCATGGAACCTGCCGCAACCTCGGGGAGGAAGGGCTGGTAGGTCATGTAGGGGTTCGGCTCGACGATGGTGACGACGCCACCGGTCTCCTTGATAGCCTTCTGAATCTTCTTAGCAACGGTGAAGCCGACGTAGCCACCACCGACAATCAGGACGCGGGGACGGTCCTGTGCCACCTTAGTGAATGCCATGTTAGTTACTTCCTAGTCTCAGGTACCGGGAGTTCTCATCCCGGTAGGGTGGTATGCGCAGCCTCCGGCTCGTTCCGAAAGCTTTCCTAACAAACCAAAGCGGCTCGCCCTGGAAGTCCTTACGCAACGCGAAGTGGCTAGCGGCACGAGCCTGTCTGTTACATACCTGGTTCACCATATATTTTACGCCTTTTGTTTAGGTGAAATCGCATTTATGCCCTCTCGAAGGCGCACCTAAGCCAAAAGTTTCGAGGCTTGAACGAGGTTCACACAAGATAAGGCACTTACAGTTAGGTGAACCCTTTCCATTTTTTCGTTCAACGTTCGAATTTTTCGTTACGATTGGGTGCGTTTGAACCCATCAGGTACCGCCATGAGAGAGAATCACCGCGGCCAGCAAAAACTCAGCCGTTCGCGAACGGGCTAAGGCAAGAAATATAACGGACCGGCATTAGCCGCTCCCCCACCCCGCAAAAAGTGCAATCCCGCGGGGCCGCCCACCGCTACGACGACGAACCGCCGCGCCGGTGAGGCTGGTGATGCGGATGCGGCACGTGCTCCGCCGCGTGATGCGCCTGCTCGCGCACCGCGGTCCCCACCTGACGGGCCGCGTCGCCTGCCCGCACGTGCATCCGGTGCAGACGATGCACCGCACCGGCGGTAATAATCGTGACCCACACCAGGAGCGCACCCACAATGACCGGCGGCAACCAGCCGCGGTCCTCCGGCGGGCGGCTCGCGTCCGGGGCCGCCTGCTTCACGATGTTCTCGCCCTCTTCGTGCACGGGCGCGGCATCGCTGGGCGACGGTGCGCTCACCTGGTGCTTGCGGTGCACCGCAATCCACTCCGACATCGAACCCAGCGGATTCGCCGTCACCGTGGGCGCGGGCAGAGCCATAGCGTCCTGTGGGTTGAACACGCCGTACCCGTACAGCGGGTCACGACCCGTAGCGCCCTCGTCATCGGCTGAGGCAATCAAACGCTGGGCCAGCTGAGCCGCAGACTCCTGCGGGTACTTCTGCTTTAACAGCGCCGCCACGCCCGTCACCAGGGGGGCCGCCGCAGAAGAGCCCGACCACAGCATGTACCCGTTGCCCGGGGCCGCCGCAATCATGTCGGTGCTCGGAGCAACCACGGCAATCGAAATACCCTGCGTCGACGAGCCTTCAGAAACCTGCTTCTTTCGGTCCACGCCGCCGACCGTCAGCACGCCCGGAATCGTCGCGGGAGCACCCACCTGAGTCAGGCCGCTACCGCGGTTACCCGCCGCCGCCACAATCAGCACGCCCTTCTGCTCGGCGTAGGCGAAAGCGTCATCCCAGCTCTGCGGCCAGCTCGTCTTATTCGAGCCAATCGACATGTTGATAATCTGTGCGCCGTGGTCGACCGCGTAGCGCACCGCGGCAGGAATCTGCTCGTCGATGCTCTTACCGCCGGTCGTACCCATGTTCAGCGAAATCGGCAGGATCTTCGCATCCGGGGCCACGCCAATCATGCCGGTCGGCTTACCCGGCTGACCCGCAATCGCGGAGTACCCCTGAGTATCGTGGCCGTGGCCGGCAATCAGCGAGGCGACCTCCGTGCCGTGCATCGGCTCCGCGCCCAGGCCCTGCCAGCCGTCCTCGCTGCCCACGCCCGAGACGTCGGTACCGCGCAGCACGTTGCCCGCCAAATCCGGGTGGTTCCCGTCCACACCCGTGTCAATCACGGCAACCGTCACACCCTTACCCGTGGCCTGCGACCACAGCGAGGTAATGCCGTACTCGTTCAGCCAGTACTCGCGGTGGCGCACATCGTCACCGTTGGCGATATCCGCACCCTGGCTCGGGGCGGCCGTGCTCTTCGGCACCGCCGTGCCCGACGGCGAGGGGGTCGCCGTCACCTCCCTCTTCGGGCTCGGAGAGGCCGTGGCAGAGGAGCTGGGATCGGTCGCGTTGGCCGCGGTCAGCCACGAGGCCGGACCCAGCGGCAACAGGGTCAGCAGGGCGGCAGAGGCCAGCGACCCGGCCGCACGCGAGCGCACCGGGTTCAGGCCCGCCGAACGCAGAACACCCAGGGGGCGGCGGATGCACCGCGCGGCACGCGCAAACCGATCCATTCGTTTCTCCTCAACTGAACGACGCAAACTCACCTGGTGAGGCAAGCTCAGCTAGACAATACAGGCCGGCCGACCCGCACCGCGCGGGTCGGCCGTTAGGATTTCCGGCCCGGAATCGGGGCGGATTTTGCCGAAGTAACGGGCTACAGCTGGGACAGCGCGATGCCGTCCAGGATGTCGTGCTCGCTCACCGTCACCGAATCCACCGCGCCGTCAGTCAGCTCGTTCAGGCGAGTCAGGATGCGGGCGTAAATCGTTGCACCGGCACCAATCACATCCACCCGGCCCGGGTGCATGTAGCCCAGGGCCTCGCGCTCGGCACGGTCCAGGGAAGCCAGCCAGCGAGAAGTCTTCTGAACGGTCTCGATGGAGAAGGTCTGCGCGTTAATGGCCTCGGAGTCGTAGCGGTCCAGGCCCAGGGCGGCCGCCGCAATCGTCGTCGCGGTGCCTGCCACGGCCACCACGCGGCGGGCGTTCTGCAGGGGGACGGTCTTGCGGGCCACGTCAAGAGCTTCGTCGGTGTCTGCCTCAACGCGGGCAATCTGCGATTCGGTTGCCGGCGCGTTCACCATGTGACGCTCGGTCAGGCGCACGCAACCGATGTTGACGCTGCGGGAAGCCTTCACGCCCGACTCATCCCCCAGCACGAATTCGGTGGAGCCACCGCCCAGGTCGAACACCAGGGTGTCGCCGTCGCCCGCACCCACGGCGCGCACGGCGCCTGCGAAGGAGAGCGCGGCTTCCTCATCGCCGCTAATCACCTCGGGCTCAATGCCCAGGATATCGCGGATGCCGTTCACGAAGACGTTGCGGTTACCCGCATCGCGGGTTGCGCTGGTCGCCACGAAACGCACCGAGTCCACGTCGTGGTCACGTAGCAGTACGGCGTACTCACGGGCTGCCGCGAAGGTGCGGTCCAGGGCCTCCTGCGCCAGCCAGCCGGTCGCATCCACGCCCTGGCCCAGACGCACGATGCGCATCTCGCGCACAACGTCCTTCAGGACGGTCTTCTCGACCCCGTCCACCACCTCAGTGGTGGAATCGGCAATCAGCAGACGGATAGAGTTCGTACCGCAGTCAATCGCTCCAACGCGCACGGTGGGTTCCTTTCAGGACTATCGTCATCATCGTTCGCTGCCAAAGGCAACGCGAGCGCCGCAGGCGAAGCTGTTTTCGCTTCTCGGCGCTCTTTCTATCTATTATGCGCCCGCGCCGTCACGGGCGACGGTGCGGGCGCATCGAAATCAGTATTTAGGCTTCCTCGCGCCAGGCGGGGTCGCAGGAGCATACCTCGGGGGTCCACCATTCTGCGATGGCGTCCAGGCCGCGGTCACCCATGGGGTTCACGCCGCGTCCTACCGAGAGGGTGTGGCCGATGACGGCGTGCAGGCACTTCACGCGGGTAGGCATGCCGCCGGCCGAGATGCCGTCAATCTCGGGAACCTCGTCGGTACCGCTGATCAGGCGGATGCGCTCACGCTCGGCCAGGTAATTCTCGTGGGCTGCGGCGTAGGCGGCGGCCAGCTCAGCATCCTCGGCGAGGGCGTCGGTCATCTCGTACATGAGGCCGCCGGCCTCCAGGCGGGATGCGGCGGCGGTGATGACCGGGTGCGCCAGGTAGAACACGGTCGGGAAGGGGGTGCCGTTGCTCAGGCGGGGTGCGGTGGCGGCGACCAGCGGGTTGCCGCACACGCAGCGGGCGGGGATCTCGACCACGTCGCGCACCTTGCGGCCCAGCTGTGCGGAGAGAACGCGGATGTCCTGCTCGGTGGGCTTCAGGGTTTCAACGGTCACGCCGAAACCGCCGGGGGTACGGTTCTTCAGATCCTCAATGGTGTTTTCGGTGCTCATAGTCCTTATTCCTGTCCCGTCCGCTCGTGCGGTCCGGGAACGTTAGGGTCGTGGGTTCGTGGCGGGTCGCCGGTCTGCGCGGCGAGCCTCTCGGTCAGCCGCTCGGCGCGGTTTTAGTTCTTTTCGAGGGAGTCCCAGATCTTGGTGGTCCAGGCGTCCTCGGGGGCATTCTTTGCGTTCGCGGAGGTCTTGTCAGCCTTCGAGGAGTCGTCGGTGATGCCGGTGACCACGTAGGGAGTATCCCCGGGGTTGACGTAGTAGAGGCGGCTGCGGGCCTGCTGGCGCACGTAGTTATCGTCGTTCCACCAGGTCTGTTCGGCCTTCAGCTGGGCGTTCTCCTGCTGTAGCTGCGAGATGTGGGTGTGGATTCGGTTTATTTCCCGGTCCTGATCCATGTAGGTCAGCACCGGGTATGCGGTGCCAAGGGCAATCACGCCCACCATAACGGTCATCAGGAAGCTTCGCCCGGAGAACATGTGGGCGGCCACGGGCGTGGCGTAGCCTTCATCTTCACCGTTCTGCCGACGGGCACGGCGCCGCGCGCGCTCCTGCCGGCGGGCCTGCTCCGCGCGTTCGCGTTCGGGGTGACGGCGGTTGAGGCCCACACCGAAGAAGAGCGCGCTGGCCTTCTTCAGCAGGGAGGTGCCGGCCTGGCGGGCCGCCGAGGGTTTCTGGGAATCGGTGGAGGTTTGAGCGGTGCCGCGGTCCTCAGCCGAGGTGCGACCCGTTGCGTTACGCCGGGTCTGCTCGTCTGCTCGCTGGCTCATTAGTTCTCTCCCCCATCGTTGTTCCTACAGCAGTGCGCTTCTACCTATTCTACCCGGGTTTGTGTACCCGCCTGAGCGTTCCTTCCGGGACTGTTTCTGGCCTATTTCGAGGGGCTCCAGGGCTTTCTGCGCTACCCGGGTAACGGGTGCTCTCCCGGGTACGGCCGGAGGCGGCGCCACCCCGATTTGGGTAGCGCCGCCTCCTTGAGAGCTAACCGCTCACGCGGTCACATGCTTCAGTAGCTTATGCCTTGAAGCGGGGGAATGCGGACTTGCCAGCGTAGACAGCTGCGTCGCCCAGCTCTTCCTCGATGCGCAGCAGCTGGTTGTACTTAGCAACGCGCTCGGAACGTGCGGGAGCACCGGTCTTGATCTGGCCTGCGTTGGTTGCAACAGCCAGGTCGGCGATGGTGACGTCCTCGGTCTCACCGGAACGGTGAGAAACCATGCAACGGTACTCGTGGCGCTGAGCCAGCTCCATTGCATCCAGGGTCTCGGTCAGCGAACCGATCTGGTTCACCTTCACCAGCAGAGCGTTAGCAGCGCCCTCCTTGATGCCGCGAGCCAGGCGCTCGGGGTTGGTCACGAACAGGTCGTCACCGACGATCTGGACCTTGTCACCGATCTGCTCGGTCAGGGTCTTGTAGCCCTCCCAGTCGTTCTCGTCCAGCGGATCCTCGATGGAAACCAGCGGGTACTTAGCAACCAGGTCAGCGTAGTATGCGCTCATCTCGGCTGCGGACTTCTTCTGACCCTCGAAGTCGTATGCGCCGTCGTTGTAGAACTCGGAGGAAGCAACGTCCAGAGCCAGTGCAACCTGCTCGCCCGGCTTGTAGCCGGCCTTCTCGATTGCCTCAACGATCAGGTCCAGTGCAGCTGCGTTGGACTCCAGGTTGGGTGCGAAGCCACCCTCGTCGCCCAGGCCGGTTGCCAGACCGCGGTCGTGCAGCACGGACTTCAGGGAGTGGTAAACCTCAACACCTGCGCGCAGAGCCTCGGAGTAGGTGTCGAAGCCGATGGGAGCAATCATGAACTCCTGGATGTCAACGTTGGAGTCTGCGTGAGAACCACCGTTGAGGATGTTCATCATGGGGACGGGCAGAACGTGAGCGTTCGGGCCGCCGAGGTACTTGTACAGGGGCAGGTCTGCAGACTCAGCAGCAGCCTTGGCCACGGCCAGGGAGACGCCCAGGATAGCGTTGGCGCCCAGCTTGCCCTTGTTGTTGGTGCCGTCCAGAGCAATCATGGCTGCGTCAACAGCGCGCTGGTCGGAAGCCTCGATGCCGATGACCTCTTCAGCGATTTCTTCGATAACAGACTTCACTGCGCCCAGAACACCCTTGCCCAGGTATACGGACTTGTCGCCGTCGCGGCGCTCAACAGCCTCCCACTCACCGGTGGATGCGCCCGAGGGCACAGCTGCGCGTGCGAATGCACCGTCTTCGAGCAGAACCTCGACCTCAACGGTCGGGTTGCCGCGGGAATCCAGGATCTGGCGTGCGTGAACTGCGGTAATAACAGCCATGGATTGTTCTCCTTATGAGACGTCAAGGATGTGAACGACACACCCGGTCGTGGCGCGTCGCGTCCCCTAAATTTTAGCAAAACTCCCACACAAACACACTAGTAGCCACCGCTTTTTTAGAGCCTTATTGAAGGTGTATGGAACCCTTAGTAGCCCTACAGGACGCGGCAATCGATGCGCAGAGAGCCCCCGCTCCCCCGCCGACCGCGCGTGTGGGATGTATCCCAAAGCACAACACGACCCCAACCGGCGGGGCGTCACCCACGGTTAATAGCGCGGCTCGTCATTCGTATGCTGCGCAACATAGCGGCGGATGTACGAACGCAGGGCGCGTTCGGCGTCCAGGCCGTTGCGCTGAGCACGGCAGACCAGCGCGAACAAAAGCTCGCCGAAATCCTCCTCGGTGTGCATATAACGCAGGTCGTCGTCCATGCTCGTGGGCTCCGGGGGCAGAATGATGCCGGCCTTACGTGCCTTCACAGCAGTCTTCTCAGCCATGGCGAGCGCCGGCAGATGCGGCGGAATACCGTCCAGCGCGCCACGGTCGCTCTTCTCCTTCTTCTTCAACGCATCCCACGCCGCCTGCTGCTCAGCTGCGGTGCGGGGTGCCTCCGAAGAGCCCTCAGACTCAGCCGCGAACACGTCGGGGTGGCGCGAACGAAGCTTCTGCACCAGGCCCTCAACCACCTGCACAATGTCGAAGCCCTGCGGGTTTGCCGCAGCAATATCAGAGTGGAACACGACCTGCAGCAGCACGTCACCCAGCTCCTCACGCAGCAGCGGCATATTCGGCTCGCCGCCGGTTTCTACGGCCTCGACGACCTCGTAGGATTCCTCCACGAGGTAGCGAATCAGGGAGGCGTGGGTCTGCTCGGCGTCCCAGGGGCAACCTCCGGGAGCGCGCAGGCGGGCCATCGTCTCAACGAGCGTCTCGAAGGCCCCTCCGGCTCGACGGGCGGTGTCTTCGCTGCTCCGGGTGGCGGGCAAATCGGGAGTGATGGGGGTATCAGTCATAGCGGTCTTCCTCACCGAAAGTGTGAATACAGCGCGCCGCGCCGACCCCCACACGGGGAGCCGGCGCGACTCAAATGGTTTTAGAGGTTCCAGTGCGACAGGGCGCTCGTCATGTGCGCCGGGATCTTCGAGCCCAGACGCGGGAACATGCGCAGCTCCTCCACGTAGCGTTCAGCATCCAGCGGGCGCGGGTAGCTGACGAAGGCCTGCTCGTTCGCATAGTCAAACGCAGCCTGTACCGGCACGCCGGGGGTGAAGGTGAGGCTCATGGCCAGTGGCGAGCCCTCACCCTCGCTGTACGAGTCGGTCTTCAGGGCGGGAATATCGAGCAGGGTTTCGGGAATCAGCTCGAAGGTGCGTGCCTGCTCCCAGAAGCCGTTGCGGCGCACGTGGGTCAGGGCGTCGTAGTACGAGCCGAGCGCACGCACGCGAATCAGCACGGTCGTGGCGTCCTTCGCGGTGCCATTCTCGCCGAAGAGGTGCTCGACGACCGGGGCCAGACGCTGGGCGACCTGGGCCTCGGTCAGCACGAGGTTGCCCTCGGCCAGCTGAGTTTCGGAAGGAACCAGCGGGCTCACCGGCTGGGATGCGGGGGTATCCGGCTCGTCGGCGACGGTGGGCAGCTCGTTGAACTCGCTCAGGACCGAGGTCGAGGGTGCCGAGGGCACCGCCGAGGATGCTGCCGAAGAAGCAACGGGAGCAGCGGATGCTGCGGCGCCACCGGCGGCCACGGCTGCTGCCGCGGCGAGCGCACCGGTGACGGCCGGCGCCGGTGCCTCCGCCTTTGCAGGTTCCTCGGAACGAGCCTGGGCGGGTTCGGGTTCCTCTGCCTTCGCGGTCTTCGAGGGTTCCTCTGCTTCGTCGGCGGGCACCAACTCGCGGTCGTTCAGGAAGGTGGGCAGTTCGGGCTCAGCCTCGGTGGATGCTACCTCCTCAGCGGTCTTTTCACCCTTTTCGGCGGGAGCCTCGTGAGCGGAGGATTCCGCGGCGGAAGACTCAGCGTTAGAAGCCTCAGCGCCGGAGGCCTCGGCGGCAGGAGCCTCGACCGGTGCCGCGGGCTCCTCGACGGAGACGAACGCGGCAGCCTCGGTGGAGGTTTCCTCGGGTTCCTGCGGCTCGTCCAGCTTCTCCTGGGCGTTGGCGACGATAGCGGCCAGGGCGGCTTCCATCTCTTCGCCGTGGTCGACGGCCTCGGCCTCAGCATCCTCAGCCTCAGCGGCATCGGGCTGGGCGTGCACGGGCTCGGTGTCCTCGTCAGCCTCAGAAACCTCGGGCTGCTCCGGCTGTGCGGAAGTAGCCTCGGCGTCCTGCGAGTTGGCGGTACCGAAAATCGGGTCGTTATCGTAGTCGTGCTCGTACTCGGGCTCGGCGACCGAGGCTTCGCCCGATTCGGAGGCCGAGGCGGCGAGCGCGGCGGCACCGGTCACGGCAGCGCCGGCAACGGCGAGGCCCGCAGGAGCGCTCTGGCGCTCGACCTGCTCGGGAGCCTGTTCCTCGCGGACTTCCTCGGAGGGCTGAGCCTCAGCTGCGGGGGTCTCGGGCTCAACCTCCGGGGAATCGCCGGACTCGGATGCCTCAGCCTCCGATGCCTCAGCCTCGGGTGCTTCAGCCTGGTGAGCTTCGGCTGCCTCAGCGGTAGCCACAACCGAGGTCTCCTCGCGGGCGGGGGTTTCGAGCAGGAAGCTCTCGTGGGTGGTCTGCCCATCTACGGCACCCAGGTAGGAGGCGTGCACCTCCAGGCCCTCACCCAGGCGCGGGTTCAGGGTCACAGCCGCGCGGTTCCAGGTCGCGCCGGCTTCCTGGGCCTCGGTGTACAGGGCTGCGACGGGCGCAAACCAGTCAACGCCGGGTAGCACGATGCCGTTCTCGACCTCGCGACCGCGGTGCAGCAGACGGTAGTGCATGTCCTCATCCACCTGGCGCAGCTCCAGGCTCAGGGTTCCCGAACCGCGGGTGCGCATGAGCTCAGTCAGCGAGTGGAGGGCGCGCTGCTCGCCGAGGACGGGGAGGTCCGCGGCACCCTCTGCGGGGGCGGTGAGCACAATGGATTCGGCCACAAGCTCGGCGTCATCGGCGCTCAGCTTCTGCTCGGCGGAGGCAGCTTCATCGGATCCCGGCTCGGATGCGGGGTCCTCGGTGTCCTTCTTTGCCTCGTCCTTAGCGACCTCGAGCTTCTCCTCGGACTCGTTAGAAGGCTCGGCAGGCTCGGAGGCAGGCTCGGAAAGCTCCTCCACCGTGGCCGTTTCGCTCACAAGTACCTCCACCGCAGGTTCGGTCTTTTCGCCTGAGCGGGTAGGCTCGGCGCTGAGGGATTCGGGCTCGGTAGAACGCTCGGAAGCGGAGTGCTCGGCGGCGGGCTGCTTAGCGGCAACGGCCTCGGATTCCTCGGCCTGCTCGGCCTGCTCGACCTCCTCGAAGCTGTCCTCCTCGCTCTCCGGGTTCAGGCCCAGGCGAGCCGCGTAGACGGCGGCCAGGTCGTCCAGGCCGGCGCTCTTTGCTTCGATGATGGCGGCGCGGGTACGCGCCTCGCGAATCTGCTCAGCCGAGAGGTATTCCTCTGCGGCAGCGTTATGGTCGGTGTCGTCGACATCGGAGGTAGCCGGGCTTTCCTCCGCGGAGCTCTCCGCACGGACGGCGCGCAGATGCTCTTCAAACTGGGAGCGAGCATCCTCGGCGGTGTCGGTTGAGGGCTCGGCCTTCGCGGAGGAGTCGCCCTCGGCCTCCTCGGAGGTTTCGTCCTCATCGTCGCGCAGGAAAGCGGGGGTTTCAGGAGCAACCGGGGCGTCCTCGACGGCCTCGGAGTCGTTGCTCTCCTCGCGAGCTTCGGGAGCCGCGGCGACCTCGGAGTCCTCGTGCGGGTAGGAGTTCAGGGCCTCCAGGATGCTACGACGCTCCTCCTCGTCGGTGGTCTTGCCGGTATCCGAGAGGGAGCCCTCGGCGAACGAGGGGGCCTCCTCGTCATCATGCAGGAGGGCGCGCTTCAGATCTTCCACGGCGCGATGCTCTTCGGAACGTTCCTCGTCACGGTTCTGGCGGGTGCCCTCCGACTTCACGAAACGGCGCAGGGAATCCTCCCACTGCTGCTGCTCCATAATTTTGTCGCTCAGCCCCGAGCCGCGGGACGGCTTGCTTTCCTCGTGCCCGTCCTGTGCCGCGGTGCTCTCCGCCTCGCGCGCCTGTTCATCCCACTTCTTCTTACCGATCCCAAAGAAGCTCATTGGGCGTCCTCCTTCGGCGTGCGCCGTGAATACGCGCGGTGCCCGCCGAACCTCCCTCGCGACCACGCGCGGGTTCACGGGCACAACGCTGATGTCCTCATAATCTCTTTAATTCTATCGTGTGCATAGAGTTTCGCCTCGCTATCTGACCGATAGCGAGGCGAAACTCTATGAAACGACACAACCTGCCACCCGCACACCGGCAGAACGCGGGATGCGCGGCTCGGTACCCCGGGGGCCTATCGGGCCTCGTCTCGTACCGGGTTGGCGGCCTTCGCGGCCTTCGCCAGCTCGAAGCGCACCGCGCGCAGGGCGGTTGCGGCCATGACGCGCACGCCAATGCCGATGGCCTGCTCGCTCGGGGCGTAGTCGCCCTGGTGCAGGTCGTAGGTGGGGTCGCCGGGGGCGCGGGTACCCAGTCGGAACATGGAGCCGGGCACCTCCTGCAGCATCCACGCGAAGTCCTCGCCACCCATGGACTGCTCGACGAGCACGATGGAATCCTCGCCCAGCTCGGCGCGGGCGGCGTTCTCGAGCATGGTGGTTTCCAGGTCGGTGTTCACGACCGGGGGTACGCCGCGGATATGCTCCACGCGGGCGTCCACGCCGAAGGGAACGGCGACCTGTTCGATGACCTCGTCCAGCAGGTTGCCCGCCTGGCGCCACACCTCAACGTCCAGGCAGCGCATGGTGCCGGCCAGGTAGCCCTCGGCGGGAATCGCGTTGGGGGCGACGCCCGCGCTGACCTGGCCCCAGGCAACCAGCACGCCCGAACGAACGTCGGTGCGGCGGGTCAGCACGGCGGGAACCTGCACCGCAATCTGGCTCATCGCGTAGATGAGGTCCTCGGTCAGGTGGGGTCGGGAGGTGTGGCCGCCGTGGCCGCTCAGGTGAATCTTCACGGTGTCGGAGGCGCTGGTAATCGCACCGATGCGCGTACCGATTTGGCCGAGGTCCACCTTCGGGTCACAGTGCAGGGCGAAAGCGCGCGGAACATCCTTGAGCAGGCCCTGGGAAATCATCTGCACAGCGCCGCCGGGCAGCTGCTCCTCGGCCGGCTGGAAGAGAATACGGATGCTGCGGCCCAGCGGGGTCTTCTCGTTGAGCTCGTGTAGCGCCAACGCCACGCCCAGCATGACGGTCTGGTGAATATCGTGGCCGCAGGCGTGCATCACGCCGGGAACCGTGGAGGCGTAGGGCAGCTCGGTCTGCTCGACGATGGGCAGTGCGTCGATATCGGCGCGCAGAGCCGCGGCGAAGGGGCCGTCTCCGATGTCAACGTAGCAACCGGTGCCTTCGCACGCGATGGGGTTCATGCCGGCTTCTCGCAGTCGGTTCATGAGGCGCTCGGTCGTGACGACCTCGCGGAAGGAAAGCTCGGGGTTGGCATGCACTTCGCGGCGGAATTGCACGAGGGTGCCCATCATGCGCTCCACCCAATCGTCGAAGACGGGGGTGGACAAATCGTAGCGAGAATTAGCAAAAACCATACACAGTAGAATAACCCTCCCGGTGACGGTTTTCCTATCCATCCCGGCCGTTACCGGCCCTTTAAGAATGTCTGTGACTTTGTGACGGATTTTGAAGACCGCTCGGGGGTTCGTCGGAGGTGCAGGCGGCGAGGGCTGCGGGGGTCCGGGGTGTGCTTCTCCCCCACCCCGGACACGCGACAAGCCGCCGCCCGGTGAGGGGCGACGGCTTGTCACAGAAGGCGCTTGGCCTTCAAGAATCCGAGAAGGAACGTTCTAGAGCGAACGGCTCAGGATAGCCTGCTTCACCTCGGCAATAGCCTTGGTGATCTGGATGCCGCGGGGGCATGCCTCGGTGCAGTTGAAGGTGGTGCGGCAGCGCCACACGCCTTCCTTGTCGTTCAGGATCTCCAGGCGAAGGTCGCCGGCGTCATCACGAGAGTCGAAGATGAAGCGGTGAGCGTTCACGATAGCGGAGGGGCCGAAGTACTGACCGTCGGTCCAGAAGACCGGGCAGGACGAGGTACACGCTGCACACAGGATGCACTTGGTGGTGTCATCGAAACGTGCACGGTCCTCGATGGTCTGCAGGCGCTCGCGCTCAGGCTCGTTCGAGTCGTTGATGAAGAACGGCATGATTTCGCGGTAGGCCTGGAAGAAGGGCTCCATGTCAACGATGAGGTCCTTCTCGCAGGGCAGACCCTTAATCGGCTCCACGGTAATCGGCTTGGACAGGTCAAGGTCCTTGAGCAGGGTCTTGCAGGCCAGTCGGTTACGACCGTTGATGCGCATTGCATCCGAGCCGCAGATGCCGTGTGCACAGGAACGGCGGAAGGAGACGGAACCGTCCAGCTCCCACTTGATCTTGTGCAGGGCGTCGAGCACGCGGTCGGTGCGGTACATGGTCAGCGGGAACTCGTCCCAGTACGCCTCGGAGGAAACCTCCGGGTTGTAGCGGCGCACCTTGATAATCACGTCGTACGTGGGGATGGAGTCGGAATCGCCGCCGGTCATGCCCTCAAATAGCTTGACGGATTCCGGTTCGGGAAGTTCGTTTTCAGCCATTTTAGTACTTACGCTCCTTCGGCTCGTAACGGGTGTAGACGACGGGCTTGGTGCCGAAACGCAGGCCCTTCACACCCTCAAACTCGGATTCGGGGTCGAGGTAGACCATAGAGTGCTTCATGAAGTTCACGTCATCGCGCTTGGGGTAGTCCTCACGGTAGTGACCGCCGCGGGACTCCTTGCGGTGTAGCGCACCGACGGACATGACCTTGGCCAGCTGGAGCAGGAAGCCCAGCTCGACGGCCTCGAGCAGGTCGAGGTTGAAGCGCTTGCCCTTGTCCTGAATCGAGATGTTCTTGTAACGCTCTTCGAGCTTCTCGATGGTGGCCAGTGCGGCGCGGATGGTCTCCTCGGTGCGGAACACCTGCATGTCGGCCTCCATGGCCTTCTGCAGGTCTGCGCGGATAGCGCCGACCTTCTCGGTGCCCTTGCCTTCGAGGATGCCGTTGAGCATGTTCAGCACGCGATCTGCTGCGTCGTCCGGAACGGGAACGAACTCGGCGGATGCGGCGTACTCGGCGGCCTTGCGGCCGGCGCGCTTACCGAAGACGTTGATGTCGAGCAGGGAGTTGGTGCCCAGGCGGTTTGCACCGTGCACGGACACGCAGGCAACCTCACCGGCTGCGTAGAGGCCGGGGATGGTCTCTTCGCTGTTGCGGTACACCTCGGTCTCGTTGTTGGTGGGGATACCACCCATTGCGTAGTGCGCGGTGGGGAACACCGGGATGGGCTGGTGGTGCGGCTCCACGGCCAGGTAGGTACGAGCGAACTCGGTGATATCCGGCAGCTTCTCGTCGATGTGCGAGGGCTCCAGGTGGGTCAGGTCCAGCAGCACGTAGTCCTTGTGGGGGCCACAGCCGCGGCCCTCGCGCACCTCGTTTGCCATGGCTCGTGCCACGATATCGCGGGGTGCGAGGTCCTTAATGGTCGGTGCGTAGCGCTCCATGAAGCGCTCACCGTCAGCGTTACGGAGAATACCGCCCTCACCGCGAGCACCCTCGGTCACGAGGATACCCAGGCCTGCCAGGCCGGTCGGGTGGAACTGGACGAACTCCATATCCTCCAGAGGCAGGCCCGCGCGCAGTGCGATGGCCATGCCATCACCGGTGAGGGTGTGGGCGTTGGAGGTGGTCTTGAAGATTTTGCCGCAGCCGCCGGATGCGAAGATCACGGACTTGGCCTGGAAGACGTGCACCTCGCCGGTTGCCAGGTCGTAGGAGACGACGCCGGCGGGACGGGGCTTACCCTCTTCGTCCTTGACCAGAATCAGGTCGAGCACGTAGAACTCGTTGTAGAACTCAACGTTGTGACGCACGCAGTTCTGGTACAGGGTCTGCAGAATCATGTGGCCGGTACGGTCAGCTGCGTAGCATGCGCGGCGCACGGCAGCCTTACCGTGGTCGCGGGTATGGCCACCGAAGCGGCGCTGGTCGATGCGGCCCTCGGGGGTTCGGTTGAAGGGAAGACCCATCTTCTCCAGGTCGAGCACGGCGTCGATGGCTTCCTTAGCCATGATTTCTGCCGCGTCCTGATCGACCAGGTAATCGCCACCCTTGACGGTGTCAAAGGTGTGCCACTCCCAGTTGTCCTCCTCGACGTTGGCCAGAGCGGCACACATACCGCCCTGCGCCGCACCGGTGTGGGAACGGGTCGGGTAAAGCTTGGTCAAAACCGCGGTGCGGACTCGCTGGCCTGCCTCAATAGCGGCACGCATACCGGCACCGCCGGCGCCGACGATCACTACATCGTACTTATGTACCTGCATGATGTTCTTTCTGTGTTTTCGATGTTTGAATTTGTCTGCCGGTTACGTCGTCGTTAGTGTGCCGCGCAGAAGCTGGGGAGCAGGTTGGCCGCTGCGCCCGAGGGGCAGGGGTCAAACGCGAAGATGGTGAGGGTACCAACCAGCAGGACAAATGCGGAGGCGGCGAAGAGGATAACCTTCAGCCACACGCGCAGGCGGTCCTTCTCGGCGTAATCGTCGATGATGACGCGGATGCCGTTGGTGCCGTGCAGCATGGCCAGCCACAGCAGCAGCAGGTCCCAGACCTGCCAGAAGGGGTTGGCCCACTTGCCACCCACGAAGCCGAAGTCGATGGCGTGGATGCCGTCGCCGACCATCAGGTTCGAGAAGAGGTGGCCAAAGATAAGAATCACAAGCACGACGCCGGACAGGCGCATGCCCAGCCAGGCGAACATCTCAAAGTTGTTGCGCTTGGAGGAGGAGCGGTTGTACTTCACACCGTCGATGCGGTTATCACGCAGGCGGGGTACGTAGGTGCGGGGCTTAAGCGGAGTAGCCATGGTTTAGTGACCTCCAATGTGCGAGAAAACGATCGGCAGGTGACGGGCGGCGAAGCCGGCAACGGTGAGTGCCCAGAGAATCAGCACAACCCACAGAATCTTGACGTGCATGTAGGTTGCCTTCTGGCTGATTTCGACGTTGCCGTCCTTGTTCTTCGCCTGGATGTGCTCCACGTGTGCGTTGGTTGCCTTACCCCAGAAGTCGATGAGGATAATGCGGATACCGTTGAAGGCGTGGTAGACGATGGCTGCGACCAGGGCGGTCTCACCCAGGCCCATGATGGGGTTCTTGTACAGGCCCAGCACACCGTTGTAGGCCTCCGGAGAGATGCGCACGACGGCGGTATCGAGGATGTGGACAAGAAGGAAGAAGAAAATCGCGATACCGGTAATGCGGTGAGCAACCCAGGACCACATGCCCCAACGGCCGCGGTAGAGGGTTCCCTTAGAACCATTCAACACTGAATAACCTCCTGCTGAGACGGCGGGCTCGGGGCGCAAAGGGGCACCGGGCGCCTCTCTGCGAGCCGGTCACGACTATGTACTCGCCGACTGCTTTGTTCGTCTGTTACTTCCAAGATATCAGGTAAATTCACAGCTTATTGACACACTGTTTATAGATTTTTCCCAGCCTATAAACGTGAATTAGGTTATATTTTTTTTGCGATATTACGATTTGCCCCGAGTTGATGCGGAAGTAACCTTAACCTAACAATGCACCCCTCCCCCAATGAGAGCCGCCTGACATTTTCTGCCAAATCCTAAAAGAATTCGATATATGACAAATTCACCCGTTATTCTTGAAGCGATGAATACTGCACTCACTCGATTCCGCCCGCTGATTCCCGCCGGCGGTGTTGGCTCGCGTTTGTGGCCCCTGTCCCGCGCGCACGCCCCGAAGTTCCTGCTCGACCTCACCTCGTCGGGCAATTCCCTGTTGCGTGACACCTACGACCGTCTCATCGACCTCAGCGACGGTTCCGTCATGGTCGTCACCGGCACCTCGCACGCCAATGCGGTCACCCAGCAGATTCCTGAGCTGCGCGCCGCTGACCTGGTGCTGGAGCCCTCCCCCAAGGACTCGGCTGCAGCTATTGGCCTGGCATGCGCAATCATCCACCGCCGCGAGCCGGACGCCATCATCGGCTCCTTCGCAGCCGACCACGTCATCAGCCCCGTGGACGAGTTCCACCGCGTGGTGACCGAGGCTGTCATCACCGCGGCCACCGGCAAGATTGTCACCATCGGCATTACCCCCACCGAGCCCTCCAGCGCCTTCGGCTACATTCACGCCGGCGCTTCCCTGGGCATCGAGGATGCTCCCAACGCGCACGCCGTGGACACCTTCGTTGAGAAGCCGGACACCGCCACCGCACAGAAGTACCTGGACTCCGGTGAATACACCTGGAACGCCGGCATGTTCGTGGCACCGGCCGCCCTGATGCTCAAGCACCTCGAGGCCAACGAGCCCGAGCTGTACGCGGGCATCATGGAGATCGCTAACGCCTGGGACACCCCCGAGCGCGAGGCCGTCATGGAGCGGGTGTGGGAAACCCTCCCCAAGACCGCAATCGACTACGCGGTGGCAGAGCCCGCCGCCGCCGCGGGCGACGTCGCCATGGTTCCCGGCTCCTTCAGCTGGGATGACGTTGGAGACTTCGACGCCGTGGCACGCCTCAACTCCGAGAAGAGCGGCGAGCAGCTGACCATCCTTGGCGAGAAGGATAACGTCATTAACCACGGTTGCTCCGGCATTGTCGTAGCCAATACCGATCGCAAGATTTCGATCATTGGCCTGAACGACATCGTCGTGGTTGACACCTCCGATGCCCTGTTGGTCGCACCGCGCTCCAAGGCTCAGGCCGTCAAGGATGCCGTGGGCGAGATCAAGGCACGAGGCCTGAACAACCTTCTCTAAATCTTTGACCCGGACGGGAATACAACCCCGCCCAATAAAACACTCAACTAGACAATCGGCCCCCTTCACCGCGAAGGGGGCCGATTTTTTGTGCTCGCCCGTGCCCGCCCCGCTCCGGCACGGAATGACAGAGTATTTTGCCCGGTGAGGCACCCGCGGCATGCTTGAGGAATTTCACGGCCCTAAGCCGGCCCTTCCAGAGTGTGACACGCACCAGAAAACAATGCATATAGAGAATTATTCTCATGTTAATATTCTGTCATGCACATGACCCGTAAGTTTTTCCTCACCCGCGCCGGCGCACTCGGCGCCGTGGCCGCCCTCGCCCTGACTGCCTGCGGTTCCCAGGCCACCCAGAACGCACAGACCAGCCCCAGCGCCTCCACCTCTGCGAGCGCAACCCCCGCACCCATCACCGAAGGCAAGGGCGCTGCCAGCCGCGTTGCCATCACCTACGACGGTGGCGTGCTCGTCTATGACGCCAAGGACATGAAACTGCTGGCCGATATTCCCAAGGAAGGATTCCTGCGCCTCTCCGATGCCGGCGATAACCGCCATCTCGTCGTGGCCGACGGCAACAGCTACACCTTCCTGGACACCGGCGTGTGGTCCGTAGCGCACGGCGATCACTCGCACTACTACACCACCGCCCCGTCTCTGTCTTCGCTGTCTCTTGCCGCTGACCACACCGGCCACGTCATCAAGGACAACGGCAGGGTTGCGGCCTTCGCTGACGGCACCGGCTCCTTTGCCGTGTACGATCCGGCGAAGCTGACCCACGACAAGCGCACCGCGGCCTCCCTGGACACCACCACCGTCACCCTGCCGAAGCCGCACCACGGCTTCGCAATCCCCCTGCCCAACGACCAGTACCTGGTGGCGGTCGGCGACTCCAAGACCCGCACCGGTGCCGCCGTTGTGAACGCTCAGGGTAAGACCGTAACCGAGAGCCCCGCATGCCCCGGCGTGCACGGTGAAGCCATCGCCAAGGACGGCGCGTTCACCATCGGTTGCACCGACGGCGCGCTGGTCTACAAGGACGGCAAGTTCACCAAGGTCACCAACCCCGAGGACCCGTACTCGCGTTCCGGTAACCAGGCTGGTAAGGCTGACTCCCAGTACGTTCTGGCGGACTACAAGACCGACAAGGACGCTAAGCTGGAGCGCCCCGAGAAGTTCTCCATCATCGACACCGTCGCGGCAACCCGCACCGTCTACTCCCTGCCTTCTGGCGTGAGCTACACCTTCCGATCGCTGGCTCGCGGCCCCCAGGGTGAGGCTCTGCTGCTAACCACCGACGGTAAGCTGCGCGTCTTCAACCCGGCAACCGGCGCCGAGCTGGGCTCCGTACAGCTCATGGAGGCGTGGACCGAGTCTGAGACCTGGCAGGACGAGCGTCCGGCCCTGTGGGTGGATGGCAAGACCGCCTACGTGACCGACCCGGCCACCAAGAAGCTCATCGCGGTGTCCCTATCGAACCCGGCGGCTCCGAAGGAGCTCATGAGCGTGGAACTGCCCAAGACCCCCAACGAGATCCTGGGCGTCTCTTCTGCGAACGCCGCGCCGGTTGAGGCTGAGTCACACGGCACTGAAGCTCACGGCTCGGCTTCCTCCTCGGCTTCGGCTGACGCGCACGAGTCCGGCGAGGCTCATGAGGGCCACTCCCACTAGGGATCTCACGCTGAGATAAACCACGTGAAAGCATAAAGAGAGATGCGACCGATAGTCTATCGGTCGCATCTCTCTTAGCGTTTTAGGCTGGCTACTACCGCAGCGGCAGAACCCCGATTTCCTCCCAGTTCTGCCCGTCGTAGGAGTAGCAGTGCAGGCGGTCCACCGTGAAGGTGCGCCGCTCCGCGGGCAGGGAGTCAAACGCCTCGCGGGCGCTGGCCACCTGTTCCTCGCTCAAACCGTGGCCCAGGGTCACGTGCGGCACGTACGGGAAGGGGGCCGCACCCGTACCGAGCATCCGAACAAGATCCCGGTGAATCCGCTCGAATTCGGCCTTGCCCGCCTCCAGGTTCAGGTACTCCACCTCGGTCACCGGGCGGAAGGAGTGCACCGACCCCCAGCGAGCCTCGAAACGCGAGGCGCCCAGGTCTTCGGAAAACCGCGGGGAACGCACGGTATCCAGCAGGGAGTCATCCAGCTCCGCCACGTACACGGTCACGTGGGTGCTCATTGACGCGGCCGGGACCCCCGTTGTCTCCCGCTTCCACTCCTCCAGGCGCTGAACATTCTCACCGCTCACGTGAGCAATAATGCTCAGGTAGCGGCGACCGGGCTTGAGGGTGGGTGATACGGAGGCCTCAGAGGGACTCGATTGCTCGCGGGGTTCTGTCATGGGTGTCGTGCGCTTTGCGTTCGTTGAAGATGAGGAATTGATAAGCGCCCGGTAGCTAGATGCTCACCGAGGGCAGGAAGCCGACCTTCTTGTAGACGTTTTCGATCGTGGCGGTGGCGATCTCGCGGGCGGCGGAGGCACCCACGGCCAGCAGGCGGTCCAGCTCGGCGGGGTCGTCCATCAGCTCGAGGGTGCGTTCGCGCACCGGAGCCAGGCGGTCCACCACAATATCGGCCAGGTCGACCTTCAGGTGGCCGTACATCTTGCCCTCGTAGCGTGCCACAATCTCGTCAATGCTCTCGCCGGTCATGGCGGAGTAGATGGAGAGCAGGTTGGACACGCCGGGCTTGGCCTCGCGGTCGTAGGCGATGACGGAGCCGTCGTCGGTCACGGCGGACTTAATCTTCTTCTGGGTAACCTTGGGGGTGTCCAGCAGCTTGATGAGGCCTTTATCGGATGCCGCCGACTTGGACATCTTCGAGGTAGGTTCCTGCAGGTCGTAAATCTTCGCGGTTTCCTTCAGGATGACCGGCTCGGGCACCACGAAGGTTTCGCCGAAGCGGGAGTTGAAGCGCTGGGCCAGGTTGCGGGTCAGTTCGAGGTGCTGGCGCTGGTCCTCGCCCACGGGCACGCCGTCCGCCTGGTAGAGCAGAATGTCGGCGGCCATGAGAATCGGGTAGGTGAACAGACCAACCGAGGCCTTATCGGCGCCCTGCTTCTGCGACTTGTCCTTGAACTGGGTCATGCGGGAGGCCTCGCCGAAGCCGGTGAAGCAGTTCAGAACCCAGGCCAGCTGGGCGTGCTCGGGCACGTGCGACTGCACGAACAGGGGCGCACGGGACGGGTCAATGCCGGAGGCGATGTACTGCGCCGCGGTCAGGCGAGTGCGTTCGCGCAGCTCCTCGGGATCCTGCGGAACGGTGATGGCGTGCATATCCGGAATAAAGAACAGACATTCGTTATTCGGGTCGTTCTGCAGGGCCACCCAGTTGTTCACGGCGCCAATGTAGTTACCCAGGTGCATCGAATCGGCCGAGGGCTGGGCACCAGAGAAGATACGCGTCTTCTGCTGGGAGGCGTTCGGGATGAGGGACTTATCCTGCTTCTTTTCGTCTGCCATAGTTATTTCCTGTGCAGTTCTTCCTGTGCGGTGCTGCGAACGGTGCAGCGTGTATCTCAAAACTTATGTTCGGGGCGCGGTGGCGCTAGGCTCTAGCCATCGATGCGGTAGTCCACCACCAGCGGCGCGTGGTCACTGAAGCGTTCCTCGTAGGTGGCGGCGCGATCAACCTGCGCCTGCACGGCGCGCTCGGCCCAGGCGGGGGTCGCCATCTGGTAGTCGATGCGCCAGCCAGCGTCGTTATCGAAGGCCTTGCCGCGGTAGGACCACCAGGTGTAGGGGCCGGGAACCTGACCGGCCAGATCGCGCGCCACGTCGCGGTAGCCGATATCGCCAAAGAAGCGGTCGAAATAGGCGCGTTCCTCGGGCAGGAAACCCGCACGCTTCTGGTTGGCCTTCCAATTCTTGATATCCAGCTCGGTGTGGCCCACGTTCAGGTCACCCACGATGAGCACGTGATCGGAATGCTCGGCCAGCTCGGGCATACGCACCAGCATACGCTCCAGGAAGCGGTACTTGTCCTCCTGCTTCTGGGTTCCGACCTCACCGGAGTGCACGTACGCGCTCACCACGGTCAGGGTCTGCCCGTTCGGCAGAACGTAGTCGGCCTCAACCCAGCGTCCCGAGTCGTCGAAGTACTCCTCGCCGATGGTGGAGCGGGTGGCCACGGGCTGATCCTTCAGCACCTCACCAGCCGAGTTCGGGGTGCGGCGGGTAGCCACCAGCACGCCCGCGCGGCCCTTAGCGGCGGCCTCGGCGTGCAGAATATTCCACTGCGACTCATCGAGGAGCTCACGCACGATGGCGTCGGGCGCGCGAACCTCCTGCAGGCAGAGGATGTCGATGTCTCGCTCAGCCAGCCAGTCGGCCATGTTCTTGCGGTAGGCGGCGCGGATGCCGTTGACGTTGACGCTCGCCACGCGGAGCAGACCGGGCTCACGCGGAACGGGAGGAATCGAAGAATGCATAGTCTTAATTATGCCAGCATGCGCGGAAGTAAAAATTCACCGTGATTCATTTTTCTTTCACAGATGGTTAAAATGTTGGGTGATGAATTCACACTCCTCACATACCCCCGAACCCACCGCCCACTCGCTCTCCACCGATGCTCAGGCCGCAGATCAGGCCTCCCCGAGTACTTCCCCCAACGGTAGCCAGACCTATGAGCTGCCGCCGATTCCGGGACCCAAGTACGAGCAGGTGATTCACTACCTCGAGCAGCGCTACATCATTCCGGGTAAGCCCGGCGATAAGCTCCCGACCGAGCGCACGATTCAGCAGAACTTCGGCGTGAGCCGCCAGACGGTACGCAGCGCCCTGAAGGTCCTCATCGAGCGCGGCCTGCTCTACAACGTGCAGGGGTCCGGCACCTACGTGGCCGAACGCAGCGAAGCCACGTACATCCCGCGCGTGGACACCTTCGCCGACGATATGCGCCGCCGCGGGTTCGAAGGCTCGACCCGCATGATCGCGACCCGCTGGGTGGACGCCACCGAGGAGATTTCGACCCGACTATCCGTTCCCGTGGGCGAGTCGGTCCTCTTCGTGCGCCGTCTGCGCCTGGCCAACCACGAGGTCATCGGCTTCGAGCGTTCCTACTTTGTCAAGGAAGCCGCCAGCAGCATCCTGGACTCCATGATGGCCGGCCTCTCGGGTTCCTCCAGTTCCCTGGATCAGCTGGCCGACACCCCCAACGCCATTAAGCACGCCCGCGTACGCACGGGCGCGGCCCTCTTCACCGATGCCGATACCGAGGCCTTCAACCAGCAGGTTCCCGTGGGCGAGGCCGCCTTCAAGGTGTGCGTCACCGGCTACACCAAGGAGGGAACGCCGGTCGAATACGCTGAGACCCTGTACCTCTCGGACCACTACTTTTACGAGCTGCTTCTCTAGCGCCTCTCCCCTGACGCAGGAGGCCGCACGAGACGCGCGAAAGGGCGGTGCCCCGGTAGATTGCTCTACCGGGGCACCGCCCTTTCGCTACCGGTCTTTCGTTACAGGTCTTTCGTTACGGGTCTATGCGAACGTCGCGGGGACCTACGCGGCCTGACGCTCCGCGGTCTCCACCACGTTCACCAGCAGCTCGGCGCGGGTCATCGGGCCCACGCCACCGGGGTTCGGGGACACCCAGGATGCCTTCTCGGCGGCCTCGGGCGAGACGTCGCCGAAGAGCTTCTTCTTGCCGGTTTCGGGGTCCTCGGCGCGGGAAACACCCACGTCCAGCAGGATTGCGCCCTCCTTGACCTGGTGAGCCTTCAGCACATGGGGCACACCCACAGCGGCGACGATGACGTCGGCCTCGCACAGTACCTCGTCGAGGTTCTGGGTGCCGGTGTGAGCCAGGGTTGCGGTGGCGTTCACCTCGCGGCGGGTCAGCAGCAGGCCCAGCGGGCGGCCCACGGTAATGCCGCGGCCGAGCACCACCACGTTCTTGCCGTTCCAGTCGATGCCGTGGCGCTTGACGAGCTCAATCACGCCGTTCGGGGTGCAGGGCAACGGGGAATCCAGCGGCTCCGAAACGTTCAGCACGAGCTTGCCGAGGTTGGTCGGATGCAGGCCGTCGGCGTCCTTCTCGGGGGCGATGCGCTCGAGCACGCGATTGGTGTCCAGGTGCTTGGGCAGGGGCAGCTGCACAATGTAGCTGGTGCAGGCCGGGTCGTTGTTCAGCTTGTCAATCTCTGCGTCGAGCTCCTCCTGGGTGATGTCGCCGGGCAGGTCCACGCGGATGGAGTTAATACCGATCTCTGCGCAGTCGCGGTGCTTAGCGCCCACGTAGGAGCGGGATGCCGGGTCGTCACCGACCAGGACGGTACCCAGGCCGGGGGTGATGCCCTTAGCCTTCAGCGCCTCGACGCGCTCCTTCAGCTCCGCCTTGATGGCGGCAGCGGTTGCGTTACCGTCTAGAATCTGGGGCATTGTTTTTCCTTCCATAGATTGCGGCGGGTTCGCCGAAACGAATGGTCTATGTGTTGGGTTCTTGGGGTCCCGCAGCGCCTCACCGATAGAGCGGGTCCGGGACGGCGGTCTGAGGGCGAAATAACCCCGTCCGCGCATCGGCCACTCGGGCGGATGAGCGAACGGGGTTATTTACGGGTCTACCAGTTCTCGCTGCCCTGGTAGAGGGGGTACTTGGCGCAGAGCGCATCCACGCGAGCGCGCAGGGCCGCGATGTTCGGGTTCGGCAGCAGCACGGAGGCGATGATGTCAGCAACCTCGGTGAAGCCCTCGGCGTCGAAGCCGCGGGTTGCCAGCGCGGAGGTGCCGATGCGCAGACCGGAGGTCACCATCGGCGGGCGCGGGTCGTTCGGCACGGCGTTACGGTTGACGGTGATGCCGGCGTCGTGCAGCAGGTCCTCTGCCTCCTTGCCGTTGAGCGCGTGGTGGCGCAGGTCGACGAGCACCAGGTGAACGTCGGTGCCGCCGGAGGCAATCGAAACGCCGGCGTCCTTCACGTCCTGCTCCAACAGGCGCTTCGCCAGGATCTGCGCGCCCTCAACGGTGCGCTTCTGACGTTCCTTGAAGCCCTCGGATGCGGCAATCTTGAACGCGGTAGCCTTCGCGGCGATCACGTGCATGAGCGGGCCGCCCTGCTGGCCGGGGAACACGGCCGAGTCAATCTTCTTCTTCAGCTCCTCGGTGCAGAGGATGAAGCCGGAGCGGGGGCCGCCCAGGGTCTTGTGCACGGTGGAAGAAACCACGTGTGCGTGCGGGACAGGGTTCGGGTGCAGACCCGCAGCCACCAGACCCGCGAAGTGTGCCATGTCCACCCACAGGTACGCGCCGATTTCGTCCGCAATCTCACGGAATGCGGCGAAGTCCAGCTGGCGGGGGTACGCGGACCAGCCGGCAATAATCAGCTTGGGGCGCTCGGCCAGGGCCAGCTCGCGCACCTGCTCCATGTCAACGTAGCCGTTCTCGTCCACGCTGTAGGCGACAACGTTGTACAGCTTGCCGGAGACGTTCAGCTTCATGCCGTGGGTCAGGTGGCCGCCGTGCGCCAGGGACAGGCCCATGATGGTGTCGCCGGGGTTCAGCAGCGCGTGCATGACGGCGTTGTTCGCCTGCGCGCCGGAGTGGGGCTGTACGTTCGCGTGCTCCGCGCCGAAGAGCTCCTTCACACGGGCAATGGCGAGGTCCTCAACGATATCGACGTACTCGCAGCCGCCGTAGTAGCGGCGGCCGGGGTATCCCTCAGCGTACTTGTTGGTCAGCACCGAGCCCTGGCTCTGCATCACAGCGCGGGGGACAAAGTTCTCGGATGCAATCATCTCGAGGGTGTTCTGCTGGCGCTTGCGCTCCAGCTCAATGGCTTCTGCTACCTCGGGGTCGAGGTCGGCGAGGGGCATCTCGAGGATCTTCTGCTCGGTCATTACGCTCCTGGGAGTGTTTTTACGGTATCTTCGGTGGCTCATCATCGGGGTTGCGGCAGTGTCTGCGGCTGAAAACCCTGAATGAAAAAATATGAGCTACACCTCATAATACCGTAAAGCCCGTTCTCCTTCGAAAAGGAAAACGGGCTTTGGGATGCATCATGATGAAGTTTTACGGCGCCGGTATGGTACCGGTGCGGGACGCTTGACACGCCCCGGCGGGCCTATCGGCAAGGCGGCGCAGGTCGGTGAGTCCTAAGCCTGGCGCAGGATGGCGGAGGCATACTCCAGGTAGGCCTCGCGGGCGCTATCCTTCTTACCGCCGGCCACCAGCTGGGTCTGCACCACGTAACCGGTCAGCACAGAGAGCACAGCCGCGCCGATGACGGTCAGCCATTCCTCGAGCTCCTCATCGGTGAAGTCCAGTTCAGCGGCGCCCCAGGCGCGGTAGCGCTCCAGGGCCTGATCGCGCAGGTAGGTTAGCTGCTCGGAAACCACGGCACCCAGCTGCGGCATGGAGACCGCCTCACCCCAGGTCACCAGCAGGTGACGGCGCACCTTGGGGGTGTCCAGCACCTTCAGGCACCCAAACACGTAGTCCCAGGGCTGCTCGGCGCGGATGCGGTCGAAGGGAGCCAGGTCCATGCGCGCGGCGGCGAGGATAATCTCATCCTTGGAGGAGAAGTGATTGTAGATGGCTCCAGCAGACAGGCCGGTGGCGGCGATGATCTCGCTCATTGAGGCCTTCTGGTAGCCGTGCTTGATGAAACACTCGCGGGCGGTCTCTACAATCTGAGAACGCCTGTTCTTTTTGTATTCTTCGCTGACTTTAGGCACAACCTAATCCTAGCGAATTTTTTGGCGCTCCGCGCGCCTTCCGGGCGCACCTTCCGAGCTGTGGAGCCCCAAAACGCAAAAAATAGAATAAAAATTCCATAAAAAGGCGGGGTGCCCCGAAAACCCGGGGCACCC
>NZ_KV814491.1:0-33198 GCF_001813965.1 Rothia sp. HMSC072E10
GGTACTGCACTTTTGTGGGTGTGGGAGAGTAGGTTATTGCCGCTTTATTATTCAATAGCCCCGGCTTCGCCGGGGCTATTTTTGTTTAACAAACTATTCTGCTTGACGGGTAGTGCGCCCGGTGGAAGAAACTCCGGGCAGAGAATAATAGGGGAGAGGTGCCTCTCCTCCCTAACATCCACGGTCGAGGCCGCTCAGGCGCTTAGAGAGGCCGCGGATCCGCATCGCTACAGGTGCACGAAAGCCGCCCTCTATACTAGAATGGTATGGCTTATATTGGGCATTAAAGACGGGCCAAGCGCCCCTCCATAGAGTTGATGCCTCAGGCAGCGGACCGTCCGGACCGACTGCATCCACGACCCGCCACGAGCGGATACCTCCCAAGGAGATTCATGTCTGAGACCCCCCGCCACGAGTCTAACGGCTCCGGCCCCCGTCAGCACCGCAAGAACAACGGCGGCAAGGATTTCCGCTCCAAGAAGGGCGGCAAGAACTTCGGCGGTAAGGGCGGTTTCAAGCGTAACGATCGCGGAGGTAAAAAGTTCGACGGTCGCCGCTCTGACTCGCGTTCGAAGGCACCCCGCTCCAATGGACCCGAGGGTGACGCACCCCGCGAAGAGGTACGTAGCATCGGTGGCCGTGCAGGCTACCGTCCCGCTAAGCCCAAAGCACCCGAGATTGACAGCGATGTGACCGGTCGCGAACTGGACGGTGCAACCTATCGTCAGCTACGTGCCCTGGAGCCTCGTAACGCTGAGACCGTTGCCAAGCATCTGGTGATGGCGGGTCGTTACCTTGACATTGACCCCGAATTCGCGCTGGCGCACGCCGTTGCTGCCTCCCGTAGCGCCGGTCGTATCGCCGCCGTGCGTGAAGCCGTGGGTATCGCTGCCTACGTGGCAGAGGACTACGAGCTGGCCCTGCGTGAGCTGCGTACTCACCGTCGCATCAGCGGTTCCGTGGACCACCTTGCGCTGCTGGTGGACTGCGAACGTGCACTGGGACGACTGCCCAAGGCACAGGAAATGATTGCCGAATTCAAGCGTGAAGAGCTGCCCGCCGAGGTGCGTGTGGAACTGGCTATCGTCGAGTCCGGCATCCTGACCGATCAGGGCAAGAAGAACCAGGCCGTGGTAGCCCTTCAGATTCCCCAGCTGAACCCCAAGCGCGCATTCGAATACAGCCCGCGTCTCTTTAGCGCCTACGCCGATGCCCTTGCCAACGCTGGCCGCGATCAGGAAGCCGAGCGTTGGGCACGCCTGTCTGTCGTGGCTGAGGCAGCGCTGGGCCAGGGCAACTTCGCGGAGCCCGAAATCTTCGATATTTTTGGCGAGGCAGACCTTTTCGAGAAGGAAGAAAAGCCCGCAGAACGCCCGGTCAAGGCTGCAGATGAGGAAGCCTCCGAGAAGGCAGAAGCAACCGGCTCCGAAGAGAATACCTCCGAGGACTCCGCCGCGGAAGCACCTGAAGATTCTGAAGCCGAGGAAAAGGCCGAGGCTGACGTAGAGTAATAGCCTGTACATACCGAACCGCCGGATGCGGCTCCCCGAGAGCTCGCCTCCGGCGGTTCGCGCTATATCGGAGAGGCTACCCGTCCGAATAGGAGCTGCCCGTGACGAACAATAGGCCCCGGTAGTGCGGAACGGGTACGATAGAGGGAAAATACTAGCCGCTCAGACCCCGGAAGAGGTTCCTATGACCACGACCGCACTCCTTGCCCGATATGACGCGCTCCTCTCAGACCTGGACGGCGTTGTCTACGCCGGCCCCTTCGCCATCGAGGGGGCTCCCGAAGCCCTCAACCGTGCGGAGGAAGAGCTCAACGTACCGGTCATCTTCGTGACTAACAACGCTTCCCGTTCGGTAGAATCCGTCGCAGAACACCTTCGCGACCTTGGAGTGCACACCCGGGCAGAACGAGTCGTCAGCTCCGCACAGGCCGGCGCAAAGCTTCTCGCGCAAAAGATTCCTGCGGGCTCCAAAGTGCTGATTACCGGTACCGAGGCCCTCGCCGACTGTGTGCGCTACGCAGGCCTGGAACCCGTACGCACCGAGGCCGAGGGGCCAGTAGCCCTCATTCAGGGCTTTGACCCGAAGATGGGCTGGGAGGATCTCGCGGAAGCCGCCTACACCCTCGCTAACCCCGAGGTGCTGTGGATCGCCACTAACACCGACCAGACCATCCCTAAGGAACGCGGCCAGGCCCCCGGCAACGGCACCCTCGTCGCAGCCGTGGCAACCGCTTCGCGCCGTACCCCGCTCGTTGCGGGCAAACCCGAAGCCCCCATCTTCCACACCGCAGCACAGGCCCTGAACTCCGAGCGTCCCGTCATCGTGGGTGACCGCCTGGATACCGATATTCTCGGCGCTAATAACGCGCAGATGGACGGCGCGCTCGTGCTCACCGGTGTGCAGACCTACCGCGACGTCATCGAAGCCGTACCCGAACAGCGCCCGACCTACGTGCTGCGTACCCTGGACGACTTCTTCGCACCCTACCCCGAGATTGAGGTGCTCTTCGAAGGCTACGAGGTGATTGCGACCGGCCCCACCTGGCAGGCACGGGTGCGAGGCGAGAACCTGATTCTCACAGGCCCCGAGAACCTCGACGAGGGCACCTTCGCCGGAAGCGAGAGCGAAGCAGAGGCCTGGCGCGTCGCCTACGCCGCCTGGTGGGCAGCCAACCCCGAGCAGGCCGCCGTGCCCGTCATCAAGGGTCTTCCCGGTGCCTAAACAGAACGAAACTATGAACGCCGAGACCACCGACCGTTCTATCGCGGATGCCGAATTTGAGCGGCAACTGGCGGCGACCCTCGCCATGGACCCGGTAGAACGCGTCAAACGTCTCGAAACGATGAGCGAGCAACTGGAAAAGGATCTCGAGAATCTCTCCTAACCTCGCGGCGGTGAGCCCACAGACGGTAATGTTCTGAGGGTTCACGGCACTACACGACGACAGAAAGAAGATATGGGCAAAGACACCGCGCGCCTCGATAAGTACCTGGTCGAAGCCGGATTCGTGAGCTCCCGAACCCTCGCCGCAAAGCTCATTGCCGCTGGAGACGTGCAGGTCAATGGCAAGGCCGCGCGCAAAGCGTCCAGGCTCGTGGGACCGGAGGATACCCTCTACGTGCGTCAGAGCGAACTGACCGAATACGTCAGCCGCGCAGGCCACAAGCTCGCGGGTGCCCTCGATGCGTTCCCCGATATCGAGGTTGAAGGCAAGCGTTGCCTGGATGCGGGAGCATCCACCGGAGGCTTTACCGACGTGCTACTTCGTCGAGGGGCCCGGCATGTGGCGGCCGTGGACGTGGGGCACGGACAGCTCGTGGACGCGTTACGCGAAGATCCCCGAGTTGGCGTGTACGAAGGCCTCAACGTTCGTTACCTGAAGCCCGAAGATATTGGCGGACAGGTTGAGCTGACGGTCTCGGACCTGTCGTTCATCTCGCTGACCCTGGTCATGGAGGCGCTAGCGAACGCCACCGAAACCGGCGGTGATCTGGTGCTCATGGTCAAACCGCAGTTCGAGGTCGGCAAGCACCGCATCGGACGCGGGGGAGTGGTCTACGAAGAATCCGCCCGCCGTGAAGCGGTGGAAAAGGTACAAACCTCCGCCGTCAGTCACGGGCTGCGGGTGATGGGCATGGAGCCCAGCCCGCTCCCCGGTCAGGACGGCAACGTGGAGTACTTCCTATGGTGTCGAAAAGAAAATAAATAGCGTTGAGATAGTCTGAGAGGACTCCAATCGAGCGTGAGTAAAGCGCTACGGCCGGGGACTTCTCGGGCTATCGCGCTATCGAGGTGCCTTGGCAACGGGCCTCCGCAGATTATTCGAAATAATTTTCTAAAAATAGAGTATTTTAGAAAATTTTCGAGAACATATTCGGTATGATGGGTGTAGATACACCAACTCAATACCCCAACCATGAATGGGAGAGAGTCGTTATGGCAGAACAAAAGAGCCATGTAGAAAAGGGAGCTGCTCTCGCGCAGGTGCAGTCGGAGGGCGAGCATCACGCGGCGGAACGTTCGGTCAATCGCGGGCGAAAGATCTTGGTCTTTGCGCACGTGGGACGCAAAGAAGCACGAGATGCCGCTCGCCAGGCCTGCGCTCAGCTCTATAAGGCCGGGCTGACCCCCGTCATGACTCGCTCCGATCTGGAAACCCTGAGCGAGAACTGGGATGAGCCCGTTCCCGTGCAGGTGGTGCATGAATCGGTTGCCCTTATCGATATTGAGCTTGGCGTGGTGCTGGGCGGCGACGGCTCGATTCTGCGTGCCGCCGAGATGGTGCGCCGAACCAGTATTCCCCTGATTGGCGTGAATCTGGGGCACGTCGGCTTTCTCGCTGAATCCGAAGAGAGCGACCTGAGTGAGACGGTGCGTCACATCGTTAACAGCGAGTACACGGTCGAAGAGCGTATGGCCATTGACGTTGAAGTCTGGAACGACGGTAAGCGCGTGCATAGCGACTGGGCACTGAACGAAGCCAGCGTCGAAAAGGGTAACCGGGAAAAGATGATCGAGGTCATCATCGAGGTAGACTGCCGGCCGCTGAGTACCTTCGGCTGTGACGGCGTGGTCATGGGGACCCCCACCGGCTCGACCGCTTACGCTTTCTCGGGTGGTGGTCCGGTGGTCTGGCCCGAGGTTGAAGCGATCCTAATGGTTCCGCTCTCGGCCCATGCGCTCTTTGCGCGCCCGCTCGTGGCGGCTCCCACCTCAACCCTGGCGGTAGAGCTCATGCCCGAAAACGGTGCCTCCGGTGTGCTGTGGTGCGATGGTCGCCGCACTGTGGAGCTTGACCCTGGCTCGCGTATTGAAGTGCGTCGATCCGAGAAGTCCGTGCTGCTGGCCCGCATCCACCCCGCGCCCTTCTCGGAGCGTCTGGTGCGCAAATTTGAGTTGCCCATCCGCGGCTGGCGCGGTCCGCAGGAGGCTGAGACGCAGTCCTCCAAGTAGGGGAGGCTACTTACAATATTCGCTGCGCGACGGCAATTGTCACCTCTACAGAGGGGGGCGAGAAAAGTTCGAGACGGTCAAAAGAAAAGGAATGAACGTTCGTGATTGAGGAAATTCATATTCGAGACCTCGGCATCATTACCGATGCGAGGCTCCCCCTCGAGCCGGGGTTCTCCGTTCTGACCGGTGAAACCGGTGCGGGTAAAACCATGGTTGTCACCGCCCTCGGAATGCTTCTGGGCGCTCGCTCGGACGCCTCCAGCGTGCGCAACGGCGCCAAGAATGCGCTCGCCGAGGCCGTCATCCGCTTGCCGCGAGGCCACCGTGCCCTCGCCCTGGCCGAAGAAGCCGGCGGAACCACCGAAGAGATTGACGAACAGAGCTCGGAGCTGTTGCTGGCTCGCACCGTCAACGCTTCCGGACGCTCGCGTGCCCACGTCGGCGGTTGCTCCGCACCCATCGGCACTCTCGCCCAGATTGGGCAGAGCCTCGTGGCCGTGCACGGCCAGTCGGACCAGCTACGCCTCAAATCGCCCGCAGAACAGCGCCAATCCCTCGACCTGTATGCGGGGGAGGAGCTGGCCTCCCTACTGGAGAAGTATCGAGAGAACTACGAACGCTACCGTGCCGCTGCCGCGGAACTCAAGGAAGTTCGGGAGAACTCTCGCGCTCGCGCACTAGAGGCGCAGAGCCTGCAGGGGGCGCTCGAGGAGATCGCCGCCGTCAACCCCCGCGCGGGTGAAGAGGACGAGCTCAAGGCCGAAATGATGAAGCTCATGAACGTTGAGGCTCTGCGGATTGCCTCCGCGACCGCCCTGACCGCGCTGAGCGGTAGCGAATACTCGAGCGGCGAGGAAGCCAACGTTATGGGTCTGCTCGATGCCGCCCGTAGCGCCCTGCAGGGACAGGCCTCTGCCGATGAAGAGCTTGCCGCCCTGGAAGCTCGTGTCAACGAGCTCATGATCCTGACCACCGATATCGCCTCGGATCTTTCCTCCTATGCGGCTTCCCTGGATGTGGAGGGGCCCGAGCGTCTGGCGCAGGTGCAGACCCGCCGCGCCCAGCTGGCAACGCTCATGCGCAAGTACGGGGCGGATATCGCCGAGGTGCTTGAATGGGCCGAGGAATCCCGCGCCCGCCTGGACACCCTCGTTGACGACCCGCAGCGCCAGGAAACTCTCGAAACGGAACTCGTGCAGTTGCGCAAAGTCTTGGGGGAACAGGCAGAAGAGCTGACAACCCTGCGCCGCGCGGCCGCCCAAAAACTTGCCGATGCGGTGAGCGAGGAGCTGACCGCCCTGGCCATGCCGAACGCATCCCTTGTGGTGGAAGTTGCCGAGGCGGAGAAATTCTCGGTACACGGCCGCGACACCGTCACCTTCATGCTGGCACCCCACCGCACCGCCGTGCCCCGCCCGCTCGGCAAGGGTGCATCCGGCGGTGAGCTCTCCCGCGTGATGCTCGCCCTCGAAGTGGTACTCGCCGAAGTGGATCCCGTGCCCACCTTCATCTTTGACGAAGTCGACTCGGGCGTGGGCGGCAAAGCCGCCATCGAGATTGGTCGCCGACTGGCCATGCTCGCCCGGCACGTTCAGGTGCTGGTGGTGACCCACCTGCCGCAGGTGGCAGCCTTCGCCGACCAGCACATCCTGGTGCTCAAGAACGACGACGCCTCGCTGTCTAAAGTGCAGGTGCTCACGGAGGAAGAGCGCGTGGTGGAGTTGGCGCGAATGCTCTCCGGTCACGACCAATCCGAATCGGCTCGCGAGCACGCTCGGGAGTTATTGGAAGCCGGGCGGCAGGTATCCCAGAACCAGGGGTGAAACACCCCGAACCGCAAGTAATGTACCTCGAAATCCATCGCCTGAAAACGGGCGTGCCGGACGACCAAACCCGGCGCACGTGGGGCGGAGGGTATGAGATACTCAAGGGGTACTTGAGGAAAATCTATGAACGGAGTTGCGGGAATATAAACCCCCGCAGACGTTACAGTGGAGACAGAACCCGAGGGGAGAGCTCCGGCCTGCGAGAATCATCTCGCGGCGTAGTTCTCTGCTTGGATAGCAGACAAGAAAATGGTAGGCTTGAATTCCGTGGTGAATGAAAAAAATAACGCTCAGAACGCGTCCTCTAACGACAAGGTAACCCGCCAGATTTTCGTGACCGGCGGTGTTGCATCTTCTCTCGGTAAGGGCCTGTCGGCCTCTTCCCTCGGTCAGCTTCTTCGCTCTCGCGGCCTCTCTGTGACCATGCAGAAGTTCGACCCCTACCTGAACGTCGACCCCGGTACGATGAACCCCTTCCAGCACGGTGAAGTCTTTGTCACCGACGACGGTGCAGAAACCGACCTGGACATCGGACACTACGAGCGTTTCCTGGATGAGAACCTCGACCAGTCCGCTAACGTGACCACCGGTCAGGTTTACTCCTCCGTTATCGCGAAGGAGCGCCGCGGCGAATACCTCGGCGACACCGTCCAGGTGATTCCTCACATCACCGACGAAATCAAGTCCCGCATACGTCACGCAGCGGAAATCGACAACGCCCCCGACATCATCATTACCGAAATCGGCGGCACCGTTGGCGATATCGAATCCCTGCCCTTCATGGAAGCCGCACGTCAGGTACGCCGCGATGTCGGACGCAAGAACGTCTTCTTCCTGCACGTCTCCCTGGTGCCCTACATCGGCCCCTCCGGCGAGCTGAAGACCAAGCCTACCCAGCACTCCGTCGCAGCACTGCGCGGCCTGGGTATTCAGCCTGACGGCCTGATTCTGCGCTGTGAGCGCGAGGTTCCCGCATCGCACCGCTCCAAGATCGGTAACGCCTGCGACGTGGACACCGACGCCGTCATCTCCTGCGCCGATGCCCCCAGCATCTACGACATCCCCAAGACCCTGCACAGCCAGAAGCTCGACGACTACATCCTCGACTACTTCGGCATCGAGGCACCCGAGCCCGACTTCACCCAGTGGGACCGCCTGCTCGACGCAGTGCACCGCCCCGCCGCAGAGGTGAACGTGGCCCTGGTCGGTAAGTACATCGACCTGCCCGACGCATACCTCTCGGTCTCCGAGGCTCTGCGCGCCGGCGGCTTCGCAAACAACGTGAAGGTCAACATCAAGTGGGTTGCCGCCGACCTGTGCGCAACCGACGAGGACGCAGACCACCAGCTGCGCGGCATGGACGCCATCCTGGTGCCCGGCGGCTTCGGCATCCGCGGCCTGGACGGCAAGATTGGCGCCCTCAAGTACGCACGCGAGCACAAGATCCCGACCCTGGGTATCTGCCTGGGTCTGCAGTCCATGGTGATTGAGTACGCGCGTAACGTGCTGGGTCTGCCCGAGGCGTCCTCCACCGAGTTCGACCCCGAGACCCCCGTACCCGTTATCGCCACCATCGAAGAGCAGAAGCAGTTCGTCGAGGGTGCCGGCGACCTGGGCGGCACCATGCGCCTGGGCCTCTACAAGGCAAACCTGGTGCCCGGCTCTCAGGTGGCTAAGGCCTACGGCGCCACCGAGGTTGCAGAGCGTCACCGCCACCGCTACGAGGTGAACAACGAGTACCGCGAGCAGCTCGAAGAGGCTGGTCTCGTGATCTCCGGTACCTCCCCGGACTCCTCGCTGGTTGAGTACGTGGAGCTGCCCGCAGAGGTTCACCCCTACTACGTGGCAACTCAGGCACACCCCGAGTATCGCTCCCGCCCGACCCGCCCGCACCCGCTCTTTGCAGGCCTGATTAAGGCTGCCCTGGAGCGCCGCGGCGCATAAGGCGACCGAACGCGTTGAGCGCCCCATCCGTCCCCTCGGCGGCTGGGGCGCTCGCCGTTTAACCGTCATAATCCATCGGGGGAGGCGCCGAGTAACGGGGAGACGCGCGAGGGAGTTCCGAAACGAACCCTCTAGAATAGAAATATGAGCGAAAACCAGCATATTATCGACGAACCCTCAGAACGTACGATTCGCACCCGGACCGTCAAATACAGCGGATACGTCATCGAAACCGCGGTCGAGGAATACGAGCTGAACGAGGACACCGTACTCACCCGCGACGTCGTGGAGATGCCCGGTGCCGTCGCCGTAGCGGTTCTCAACGAACGCAACGAACTGCTGATGCTCAACCAGTACCGGCACCCGGTGCGCATGAACCTCTGGGAGGTGCCCGCCGGCCTGCTCGACATCGACGGTGAGGACCCTCTGCACGCCGCACAGCGCGAGCTCGCCGAGGAGACCGACCTGCGAGCCGCCAGTTGGCACGCCCTGACCGACTACTTCAGCAGTCCCGGCGCAACCAGCGAGGCGGGTCGCGTCTACCTGGCCCGCGACCTGAGCGAGCTGCCCCGCCAGGAACGTACCGAACGCACCGAAGAAGAGGCGGAGATGACCTACCGCTGGGTTCCCCTGCAGGATGCGGTGCAGTTTGTTCTGGACGGTAAAGTGCACAACGCGCTGGCCATCCAGGCGATTCTGGCCACTTACGCCGCCTCAGCGCGCGGCTTCGAAGGCTTGCGCGAAGCCGCCGGCGGCTGGGAATTCCACCCCTACATGGGGCATCGCCGACAGAAGCCGCAGACCTTCCGTTAGGGTTCGGAGTCTTCTCGCCTGATCCCTCGAAGAGGCATTTCGCGCTACCGTGCGCATCCGAACAAACCCGAACGACCGCGTGAGAAGGGAAGAGATATGGCACAGCCCGCGCTGAAGGGCGCTACCCCCGCGGTTGAGGGGACCGGCGAGCAGACCCCCCTGGAGCGGGCCATCGACCAGTACCTGGTGCATCTGCGGGTCGAGCGGGGGAGTAGCGAGAACACCATCGCCTCGTACGCGCGAGACTTGCGTCGCTACGCCGCGTACCTCTCCACCCTCGGGGTAATCGACCCCGAACGCATTACGACCGCGCAGGTACGTTCATTTATGCGCGAGCTTGCCGCGCCCACCGTGCCCCTACTCGGTCTGGCCGTCCCAGTTAAAAAGCAGCCGGAGGAAGAGAACTCCGTGGATGCCGAAGAGGCCGCAGAATCCCTGGCCGTCCTCATCGCCGCCGACGGGGGTCGCGGTACCGAGCCGGGGGAGCGGGGGAGCGGCGAGGGAAGCATCCCGCTGCCACTGGGCCCTAACTCCATCGCCCGCACCATGGCCGCCGTGCGCGGAGCCCACGCCTTCTGGGTTTCTGCCTTTCTGGTGGAAAAAGACCCCGCCGCGACCGTGACGCCGCCCAAAAACGTCAAGCGCCTACCCAAAGCTATTACCGTGGAGCAGATGCAGCGCCTCCTCGCCGTACCGGATCGAGACACTCCCATCGGCCTGCGAAACCGCGCCATACTTGAATTCCTGTACGCCACCGGTGCCCGCGTGAGCGAAATGCTCAACGCCGATATCGACGACGTACACAGCGAAGAAACCCTGACCGACGAGGACGGCAACGACATCACCCTCCCCGGGTACGTGCGGCTCTTCGGCAAGGGGAGCAAAGAACGCCTCGTGCCCCTCGGAAATTACGCCCACAAGGCCATTCAGGATTACCTGGTGCGCGGGCGGCCCGCGCTCGTGGCCCACGGCAAAGGCGCCGCCGCGCTCTTCGTCAACGGGCGAGGCGGTAGGCTGGGGCGCCAGGGTGCGTGGCTCATCCTTAAGGAAGCCGCCGAGGCGGCGGGCCTCAGCGCGGACTTCTCTCCGCACTCCATGCGGCACAGCTTCGCAACCCACCTGCTGCAGGGCGGCGCCGATATTCGCGTGGTGCAGGAGCTGCTGGGGCACGCCTCCATCGCGACCACGCAGGTGTACACCAAGGTCACTCCCGAGGGGCTCATGGAGGTTTACCGGATGGCGCATCCGCGTGCCCACGAGCGGGGATAAAACCCCGCCAATCCGCGGAACAGCCGCTCTTGAGGTAACCTTATAGACAACGCTTAAACTTAAAACTTCGAATTCATTGATGAAGGTGAACCATTGACTGAAGCTCAGGCACAAGAACTCGGCCCCACCGGTCGACCCCTGCGCGTGTACCCCGACCCGGCTCCGCTGAGCAGCCACGGTCCCGCCCGCATTATTTCTATGGTGAATCAGAAGGGCGGCGTGGGTAAGACCACCTCCACCATTAACCTAGGCGCGGCACTGGCAGAGTGTGGCCGCAAGGTGCTGCTGGTCGACTTCGACCCGCAGGGTGCCCTCTCCGCAGGTTTCGGCGCGAACCCGCACGAGCTGGACCTGACCGTCTACAACGTCATGATGGACCGCAAGGTCGACATTAAGGACGTTATCCTGCCCACCGGCGTGGAGAACATCGACCTGCTGCCCGCGAACATCGACCTTTCCGCAGCCGAGGTGCAGCTGGTCAATGAGGTGGCTCGCGAGCAGGTTCTCGCTTCGGCCCTGCGCAAGGTGCGCGACGAGTACGACGTCATCCTCATCGACTGCCAGCCCTCCCTGGGCCTGCTGACCGTCAACGCGCTGACCGCCTCCGACGGCGTGATTATTCCGCTGATTTGTGAGTTCTTTGCCCTGCGTGCCGTGGCCCTGCTCGTGGATTCCATCGAGAAGGTGCAGGACCGCCTGAACCCGAACCTCGAGATTGTTGGCGTGCTGGCTACCATGTTCGATGCGCGCACCATCCACTCCAAGGAAGTTCTGGCGCGCATCGTGGACGCTTTCGGCGACAAGGTGTTCGACACCGTCATCAAGCGCACCGTGAAGTTCCCGGACGCATCGGTGTCTGCTGAGCCGATTCTCAGCTACGCCTCGAGCCATCCCGGTGCCGAGGCGTACCGTCAGGTTGCTCGCGAACTGATTTACAAGGGCGGCGCACGCTAGCCCTTCCCTCGATGCGCCCCCCTACCGATGCGGCTTGCGACCCCTTGAGCCGCGCCGGTAGGGGGCGTATAATTATGGGGATTCATTCCCACCCGCACCGGCTACTTCGCCGATTAACGACCGAAGATGCCGAAGATGCCGCCGAGAAATCGCTGAGAAATCGCCGAGAACGCGAGCCTCACGATACCGGCAGGCTTACCCGGCGCATCGACCGGATGTAACGCCCAGACCGCGGGACGGAAAAACACATAAGGAGAACAGGTCTTTATGACCACACACGTCGCTGCCGTGAGGGTACCGACACCGAACGCAGAGGCCGCCCAGAACGCCCAATCCGAGGGCCGCGGCCTGCAGAACCCGGAACGCGGTTTCACCCTCACCCTCAGTAATTTTGAGGGCCCCTTTGACCTTCTGCTGACCCTGATTTCGCGCCGCAAACTCGACATTACCGACGTTGCGCTCGCCGAAGTGACCGATGAGTTCCTCGCCTACCTGCAGGCCCTCTACGCCGAGGGCACGGAGCGAGCCCTGGACGAGGCCAGCGAATTTCTGGTCACCGCCGCAACCCTCCTCGAGCTCAAGACCGCGCGCCTGCTACCGCAGCACCGCGAACCCCTTGAGGAAGATGTCGCCCTGCTCGAGGCCCGCGACCTACTCTTTGCGCGTCTGCTGCAATACCGCGCCTACCGTGAGGTCGCCGATATCTTTGCCGAACGCTGGGCGCAGGAAGCGCGGCGTTTTCCCCGCGCGGTCGCCCTCGAAGAACGCTTTGCCCACGCCCTACCCGAACTGGTTCTGGCCGGAGGCGCTGAAGAGTTTGCGCGCATTGCGGCCGCCGCGCTGAGCCGGCAGCCCGCCGAACCCGAGCCCGCCGCGGAAGAAATCGTGGAGGAGCTGAACGAGCACCTGCATGTTCCGGTCACCACCATCGCCGCCGAAGAACACTATCTGCTGCACACCCTGCTGGACGCCTCCGGGCGCGAACTGCGCTTTGACGAACTTGTGCGGGGCGCGGGCGACCTGGAAATTGCGGTGGTTCGTTTCTTGGCCCTGCTGGAGCTCTACAAGGAGGGGGCTCTGCACGTGGAACAGGAGCACCCCCTGGGCGAGATTCTGGTGCGAGCCAGCGCCACGGCGGGAAGCTTCGTGATTCGCCCCGAGGCTCTCCCCGCAGCGCGGGACGGCTCGGAGCCTGTACTCCCCGAGAGCGCGGAAGCCCGCGAAACCCCGGAGGCGGAGTTCACCGAGAACGGCATCGACCCGGAGGAGGAACGTGACTAACCCCGAGAACGGATCGCGCTTCAACCGCGAATTCACCCCCGATGACCTGGCCATCGTGAACCTGGGTTACTGGGATCCGAACGCTGAGGACGATACGGGGCTGGCCGCCTCGACGCCGGTCGAGTCCGCGGTCGCACCCGCGGTCGAACCGGTAGCTGAGAACCGGGAGCTGGTAGCGGCCGAATCGGCTGAACCCGCCGAGGAACCGGAAGAGCCTGAAACGGCGGAGGCACCCGACAGCCCGGAAGCACCGCAGGAACCTGCACCTCGTGCAGAGAAGAGCGCGGCGAAAATACCCGCGGGAGGGCCCTCCACAGCACCCAGCGTGGCGGTCGACCCCGACGCCGAGTTCTCGCGTGTCGAGGCTATCCCCGGCGGCGTCAAAAGCGCCATCGAAGCAATCCTCGCCGTCGCCGAGGCCCCCGTGAGCGTGCGCGAGCTTTCTGCCGCGCTCATCGTGAGCGAGCGGGCCGTCGAACACGCCCTCGATCAGCTGTACCGCGAGTACAACGGCGAGGAGACGGAATACGGCGAGGAAGGCATCTCACCCGAGCCGCGCGGATTCCAGCTGCGCCGCATCGCCGGTGGCTGGAAGCTCTACGCCCGCGACGACTTCGCCCCCTGGGTGGCGCGCTTCGTGACTCGCTCCAAGAGCGCGACCCTGAGCAAGCCCGCCTACGAGACGCTTGCCGTGATTGCCTACCGGCAGCCGGTGACCAGGGCGAGGGTAGCCTCCATTCGAGGCGTAAACGCGGATGCGGCCATCCGCCAGCTGCTGCAACGGCAGTTGATTCGCGAGGCCGGGAGAGAAGCCGGAACCGGTGCGACCCTCTACGAAACCACGGACCTGCTGCTGGTAAAGCTTGGGTTGAACTCCCTGGAGGAGCTGCCGGCGCTCGCGCCCTTCCTGCCCGATGACACGGAAGCCGCAGTGCTCGCCGAGGGCAACGACTAAGACAACGAATCAATAAGACGAACGAACGTTCGGGAAGTACCTGAAACGTTCGCACTATACGACAGAAAAGAGAAGAACACCATGGCATATGGAAACTCCTCCCGCGGCGGCCGCTCTGCATCCGGTCGCCCCCAGAACTCCCGCGGTGGCCGACCCGGTGCAGGCCGTCCCGGCCAGGGCGGCAAGCCCGGCGCTAAGGGCGCAGGCGCACGCGGCGGTCGCCCCGGCGCACCGAAGAACGGCGCTGGTAAGGGCGGCGCAAAGGGCTTCGGCGAGAAGAAGTTCGGTGACAAGAAGTTTGGCGAGAAGAAGTTCGGCGCAGGTCGTGCAGGTCGCGGCCGCGGTACCGAACTGCCCAAGCGCGAACGCCGCGCACCCGGCCGCCCCTACCGCTCCGGCGAAGCCTTCGCCCACGAGCGCGGCGAGTACCGCGTCAGCAACTACGCCGGTCCGCACCGTCCCCGCCGCCCCCGCAACGCGCCAGTCGACCACTACGAGTTTTACGACCACGACGGCGTGCGCCTGCAGAAGCTGCTGGCTCAGGCCGGCGTGGCCTCCCGCCGTGTGTGTGAGGAAATGATTACCGAGGGCCGCGTCACCGTCAACGGTGAGGTCGTGACCGAACTGGGTGTGCGCGTTGACCCCTCCAAGGTGACCGTGCAGGTGGACGGCATGACCGTGCAGACCAACGACAGGCTCGTCTACATGGCCTTCAACAAGCCCGCCGGCGTGGTCTCCACTATGGAAGACCCCGAGGGTCGCCCCTGCATCTCTGACTTCCTGCGTTCCTCCATGAGCGAGCGCGTGTTCCACGTGGGCCGCCTGGACGTCGAGACCGAGGGCCTGCTGCTGCTGACCAACGATGGCGAGCTGGCCAACCGCCTGACCCACCCCTCCTACGAGGTGCCTAAGACCTACCTGGTGCAGGTGCCCGGCCCCATGGAGCCTGGCGTGGGCGCAGCCATGAAGAAGGGTATTCGCCTGGAGGACGGCGTGACCCGCGTGGACGAGTTCAAGCTGGTGGATTCCACCCCCGGCCACGTGCTCGTTGAGGTGACCATCCACTCCGGTAAGAACCGTATCGTGCGCCGCCTTTTTGACGCCGTCGGCTACCCGGTTGAGCGCCTGGTCCGTGTTGAGATGGGCCCGATCCGCATCGGTTCGCAGAAGCAAGGCACGATTCGTAACCTTTCCAAGGTGGAGATCGGTCACCTGCTCGCTTCGGTGGATATGTAGGAACCCGAGGAGAGTGTCATGAGCCCCTCTACGACATCCCTTCCGCCGGAGCTGCCGATGAGCCCAACCCTGAACGGTCCGGTGCTCATTATCGGCTCGGGTTTGCTGGGCGCCTCGATTGGCTTGGGCCTGCACGCGGCCGGGTACGAGGACGTGTACGTTCAGGACATTTCACCCACCGCCGAGGCCGTGGCGCAGGATATTGGCGCCGGCACGAGCTTCTCTTCCCTGACGGACGACCAGCGGGCCCGCTTTGAGCCGCAGCTGGTGGTTGTGGCCGCTCCTCCGGATGTGGCCGGCACCGTGTGCGCGCAGGCCCTGCGGACGTACGGGCCGCGTCCCGAGACCGGTTACCCCGGTGCCACGGTGACGGATGTGGCCTCGGTGAAGGTGCGGCCCCTGGCGGATGTGCTGGCCTCCGGCGCGGATGCATCGCGCTACGTGGGTTCGCATCCGATGGCCGGTCGCGAGAAGTCCGGGCCGGTGGCGGCCCGCGGTGAGCTGTTCCAGGCGCGTCCGTGGATTATCTGCGAGCACGATTCGGTTCGCCCCGAGTGCGTGCGCCTGGTGCGTTCCGTGGCGGTGGAGCTGGGCGCGATTGTGACGGCGCTGAGCGTGCAGGAGCACGATCAGACGGTGGCTCTCATCTCGCATGTTCCGCAGGCGATGAGCTCGTTGCTGGCCTCGCGCCTGCAGGATACCCCGCTGTACGCGCTGTCCCTGGCGGGTCAGGGGCTACGCGATACGGTGCGTATCGCGGCTTCTGACCCGACGCTGTGGGTTCAGATCTTTGCGGCGAATTCCGAGCCGATTGTGCAGACCCTCTACGGGGTTCGCGATGACCTGAACCGGCTCATCTCGACGCTGGAGGATCCGACGGCTTCCGGCGCTCGCCTGGATTTGGCGCAGCTGATGAGCGAGGGTAATGCGGGTGTCGCCCGCATCCCGGGTAAGCACGGTACGGCTCCGGCGGCCTTCGCGACGATGACGGTGCTGGTGGACGATACCCCCGGCACCCTGGCCCGGTTGCTCGCCGAGATCGGTGAGTTGGGCGCTAATATTGAGGACCTGCGGCTGGAGCACTCGACGGGTGCTCCGGTGGGTATGGCTGAAATCTCGGTCAACCCCTCGATTCTGGAGTCGCTGGTCCGCGATTTGTCGGCCCGCGGCTGGCGCGTGGTGAAGTAGAGTTAATGCTGTATTTTCCGGCATGGAGCGAGACGAATTAAAGGAGTGCAGATGCACGAGAACCCTAAACTGACGATTGCTATCGACGGACCTTCCGGCTCCGGCAAGTCGTCTGTGTCTAAGGAAGTGGCCCGTCACTTTGGCCTGGCCTACCTGGATACCGGTGCGATGTACCGCGCCGCAACCTACCGTGTGCTGGAGCTCGGCATTGACTTGAACGATGCCGAGGCCATCGCGAAGGCCGTCAAGGAGATGCCCCTGGTGTTCGGCACGAACATCAACGAGGAAGAGATCATGATGGGCTCCACCGATATCCGCGAGGAGATTCGTAGCGAGCGTATTTCTTCGGCCGTGTCTGCCGTGGCTTCGGTTCCGGCGGTGCGCGAGTATCTCATCGGTCTGCAGCGTTGGACGATTGACCACGCCGTGAACGGTATGGTCGCCGAGGGCCGCGATATTACGACCGTGGTGGCTCCCGATGCTGACGCACGCATCCTGCTGACCGCCTCCGAGGAAGTACGCATGGCTCGCCGCGGCCTGGAGAACTCCGAGAAGTCCGGCGCTTCGGGTGATCTGAGCAAGCAGATCGCCGAGCGTGACGCGAAGGATGCGAAGGTCAATAACTTCATGGAGGCCGCCGAGGGCGTGACCCTGGTGGACAGCTCGGACCTTGATTTTAATGAGACGGTCTCCGCGGTGATTAACGCCGTGAACGACCAGTTGAAGGCGAAGCGCGCGGGCTAGGTTCCGTGGAAACGCCGGGGGGAGCGGGGAATCCGCTCCCGAGAAGACGTTGAGCCGCTCTTGCGTGCTGACCGAGGGGTTGGCCGCGGTGCGGGTAGAGAAAGGAGCGTGCATGGCTGAGGACGCTATCCGCGACGATTACGAAGAGAAGTACCTGGGCGGTGGCGAGGACGACGTTACCGAGCGTCTGGCTGAGATTGACGACGAAACCGCCGACCAGCGCGCCCAGGCCCTGCTGGAGGGTCTGGAAGACTACGACCTGGATGAAGAGGACCGCGCCCTGCTGGGTGCCTGGGGCTTCGACATTGAGGAAGAGGAAGAGCAGCTGGCCGACCCGGTGGTGGCGATTGTGGGTCGCCCGAACGTGGGTAAGTCGACCATCATCAACCGTATTCTGGGCCGCCGCGAGGCCGTGGTGGAGGATAAGCCGGGCGTGACCCGCGACCGCGTGTCCTACAAGGCCGAGTGGCTGGGCAAGAGCTTCACCCTGGTGGATACCGGTGGCTGGGAGTCTGACGCCCGCGGCATTGATGCTCAGGTGGCCGATCAGGCCGAGATTGCGGTGGAGCAGGCCGATGTTGTGGTCCTGGTGGTGGATGCCCGCGTGGGCGTGACCGCCTCGGATGAGCAGATTGTGCGCATGCTGCGCCGTGTGAAGAAGCCGATCATTCTGATTGCCAACAAGATTGACGACGCCCACCTGGAGCCGGAGATTTATAACCTCTGGTCGCTGGGTATGGGTCAGCCGTTCCCCGTTTCGGGTCTGCACGGCCGCGGCCTGGCGGATGCCCTGGACGAGATCCTTGAGGTCATGCCGGAGCACTCGCAGTTCGCTCAGCCGGAGGCGCTGGGCGGCCCGCGTCGTGTGGCTCTGGTGGGTCGCCCGAACGTGGGTAAGTCCTCGCTGCTGAACAAGCTGGCGGGCTCTGAGCGTGCCGTGGTGAACGACCTGGCCGGTACCACCCGCGACCCGATTGACGAGATCATCGAGCTGGGCGGCTACCCCTGGCGTTTTGTGGATACCGCGGGTATTCGCCGTCGCCAGCACATGGCGAAGGGCGCGGAGTTCTACTCCTCGCTGCGTACCCAGACCGCCCTGGAGCGTTCCGAGGTTGCCGTGGTGCTGCTGGATGTTTCCGAGCCGATTTCTGAGCAGGATGTGCGCATCGTGCAGACCGTGATTGACTCGGGCCGCGCGATGGTTCTGGCCTTCAACAAGTGGGATACCCTCGACGAGGATCGCCGCGAGATGCTGGAGCGCGAGATTGAGCGCGACCTGGCGCACGTGAAGTGGGCTCCTCGTGTGAACATTTCGGCGAAGACCGGTTGGCACAAGGACAAGCTGGTCCCGGCCCTGGAGCACTCGCTGGAGTCGTGGGATTCGCGTATTCCGACCGGCCGCCTGAACGCATTCCTGGGTGAGATTGTGGCCGCGCATCCGCACCCGCTGCGCGGTGGCAAGCAGCCGCGCATCCTGTTCGGTACTCAGGTGTCTTCGCGCCCGCCGAAGTTTGTGCTGTTTACGACCGGCTTCCTGGATCCGGGCTACCGCCGCTTCATTATGCGTCGTCTGCGTGAGACCTTTGATTTCACAGGCACCCCGATTGAGATTTCGATGCGCGTGCGTGAGCGCCGCACCCTGGGGGAGCGCCAGAGCGCGAAGGCTAAGAAGGGTAAGGGCGGACGCCGCTAGCGGAGGCCTGGCTCATTAGGACCGGAACGGTTCGTGTGCCGGGGTGACGGGTTGTGCCGTGGCCCCGGCGCACGGCGCGTTCGGCGCCGGTTGCGTTTTTGAGAACGGGGTCGGCGGACCGACAGCAGATGCGTCCAAAAGATTTTTAAGATTTTTTCTAAAAATTGTGAATCTGGCTTGCGAGGTGCCGAAAACACCGGTATAGTTATTCGAGTGTTCGGGGGAAACCCCGGGCTAATCGTGAATAACGAATCGGGTTGTGGCGCAGCTTGGTAGCGCACTTGACTGGGGGTCAAGGGGTCGCAGGTTCAAATCCTGTCAACCCGACAGATAAAGCTCCGGGAGGATTTTCCTTCCGGAGCTTTTGTATGCTCTGAATCTTATACGGGCCATTTATCCGATTCGCGAGTATCGGCTGTTTGGCGCGGCTGACGCGGTCGTGCGCTCGCTGGCGGTTAGAAAGTCCTTGCGCGTGTTCCACGCGTTGATGGAACCCTGGGCTAGGCCCGAGGAACCGCTGAGCAATCTCTCCCGGTGAGAGCCTAGCTGACCTGCGTGCCAAGTGTCTGTTGCGTTATATTACCTCCCTCGGGCGCGGATTTGGACGGGGGAGGGATGGACCGAGCCGCGAAACTGCCGATGGGATGGGTAGTTTGGGTAGAAATGTAAATATGAGCTTGAATCTAAATGTTGGAATACATCTGAATATGTGGGTATTCGATGGTACATTGGATACCAAGGAACCGTGTTTAAAGTTATGCAAACCACCCTTCAGGGGTTTAGATTTCCTTGATATATCAAGGAATATTTGGGTTTATGTGACCTAAACACGGTCTGGCACACTCAGAATTCACAGCCGTAAAACCAACATAAACCCACGCAAAGACACCTCTTCGCACAGTACCTTTCTGGCACGACGAGAAGGACGCTCTCGGTATATCCCGCAGGGCAGGGAATCAGGCAGGTTTACGGCATAACGATCCCGCCCCTCCGGGCGCGGAAAGGAACGCAATACACTATGTGGCAGCAAGTCTACGACCCGCTGAACTCGAGCGCGCTCTCCGCACTCGTGGCAGCAGTCCCGATTATTTTCTTCCTTCTGGGCCTCACCGTCCTGAAGCTCAGCGGTATTAAATCTGCCGTCATCTCCCTGGCGCTCGCACTCGTTATCGGTTGCGCTATCTTCGGTATGCCCGTCACCGCAGGTGCCGGCTCCATCCTCTACGGTTTCCTCTCGGGCATGTGGCCCATCGGCTGGATTGTTCTCATGGCAGTGTGGCTCTACCGCATCTCCGTGCGTTCCGGCGGCTTCGAAATCGTTCGCTCCTCCATCTCCTCCATCTCTACCGACCAGCGCATCCAGATGCTGCTGATTGCATTCTGCTTCGGTGGCTTCCTTGAAGGCGCTGCAGGCTTCGGTATTCCGATTGCTATCTGTGCTGCACTGCTCGTGTCCCTGGGCTTCAACCCGCTCAAGGCCGCAATGTTCGCCCTGATTGCTAACGTGAGCTCCGGTGCGTACGGCGCTATCGGTATCCCCGTGACCACCGCAGCAACCCGCGGTGGCGTGGACCTGCACGGCCTGTCCACCGAGTTGGTTCTGGTGATCCAGATCATTGCAGCTCTCATTCCCGTACTGCTCGTCGCAATTCAGGACGGTCTGCGCGGTATCCGCGAGGTCGGTCTGGTCGCACTGATCGTTGGCCTCGTCTACTCCGGCGGCCAGTCCGTTCTGCTCGCAGGCCTCGGCAACCCCGAGCTCGTCGACATCATCCCGCCGCTGCTGGCTCTGATCGCCCTGGCACTCATCATGCAGAAGTGGCAGCCCAAGAACATTTTCCGCGAGCCCACCGCTCCCTCCCTGGAGGAAGTTCAGGCTCAGCAGAGCGTCAAGCACTCCGGTGGCAAGATCCTCAAGGCATGGAGCCCCTTCGTCTACCTGTCCGTCGTGATCCTGCTCTGGTCCACCGCGCTGAAACCGCTCTTCGCTGCTAAGGGCGCGCTTGGCTTTACCAACTTGAGCTTCAACATTCCGTGGGTGCACCAGAGCATCCAGCAGGCTGCACCGATTGTTCCTACCCCCAAGGCATTTGATGTGGTCTTCACCTGGAACATCATTGGTGCTTCCGGTACCGCAATTCTGGTCGCTGCAATCATCACCATCCTGACCTCCTCCATCAGCTGGGGCGAGGCTATCGAAGAACTCGGTGCAACCTGGAAGCAGCTGCAGACCCCGATCATCATGATCTGCCTGGTCATGTCCGTTGCTAACGTTATGAACTACGCAGGTATGATTACCTCCATCGCACTGGCTGTTGCCGCTGTGGGCGCAATCTTCCCGCTGCTGTCCCCGATCATCGGTTGGATCGGCGTGTTCGTGACCGGCTCTGTGGTGAATAGCAACATCCTCTTCGCTGGCCTGCAGGCTACCACCGCACATCAGATTGGTGTCAGCCAGACCCTGCTGATTGCATCTAACACCGCCGGTGGTGTGATGGCGAAGATCGTTTCCCCGCAGTCCATCGCAATTGCCGCCGCTGCTGTGAACAGCTCCGGCGAGGAATCCAAGATTACCTCCATGGCAATCAAGTACAGTGCAGCCCTGCTGGTCGTCACCTGTGTTTGGGTTTACGTCCTGTCGTTGGTTATGCCTTCCTAATATTGGCTCGGGTGCCCCTGCCGGGAACCCCGAATCGTGGTGCGAGCCCCCGTCCACCTGTGTGGACGGGGGCTCGCCCGCGTATTGGAGGATTATTGCCCGTACACGGGTGGGGGAGTAGGGGTATTTCTGGCGAGCGCGGACATATCTGCTGAGCACCCGGTGGGGAAGAAAATGAAGAGGAAAACCAGGGGCTATTCGGGCGTAAAAATGCGGATGTGCCCCATCTGTGCAGACTTAAGGTAAACCTATCCTGAAGTAGCCCATGAGACCTGTTAGCGTTAGGGGATAAAGTCAAAAGCACCTAGAGCTCGGAGGCGACCGCCCCGGGTTGGGTGGAGGTGCGGAGCCGCCGGCTCAAGCCTCCATTGCGCTTGCGCTGTCCTCCCAGCCCGGGGACGCGGAATACAGAGCATGGATAATCAACATAGATAATCAATAAATGATAATGATACTCAAATGGTATTTCGCTCTGTAAAAGCTCCTAACATTCAACAAACGATGGTGATAACCTTCTATATGGGCATTGGCGCCGAAGGCGAGCTACGGACTGAGAGATTTTAGCCTCGAGGCCTCCGGCGAGAGAACCGATGCCCCGTATCGTGCATATCCTTTCCCGCGCTGCGCCTTCCGTCAGGGCCCAGCACACAGACACGATGTTGCTACGCCTTCCGGGCGAAACTCGCAGTAGCAGAGGCGGCGTGAGGTTGCGTCTCCGCACACCCCAAAAGGGTAAACGGGCGTACCTTACAGCGACATCCAAGCCGCTGTAGGTACTCCTGCGGCGGGGAAGGACAGCATATGTGGTCTCAGACCTATGACCCTCTTAACGCCCCGGTGCTTTCGGCACTCGTGGCGGCATCCCCCATCATTCTTTTTCTGCTCTGCCTTACGGTATTCAAGCTCAGCGGCATTAAATCAGCCCTGATTACCCTTGTCCTCACCCTGGGTATTGCACTGGGTGTTTTCCGGCTACCCGTGACGGCGGCGGCCGGTTCAATCCTCTATGGTTTCCTCTCCGCGTTCTGGCCCATCGGCTGGATTGTGCTCATGGCTGTGTGGCTTTACCGCATCACGGTGCGTAGCGGAAAGTTTGCCGTCGTGCGAGCCTCGGTTTCCTCTATTTCACCGGACCAGCGCATCCAGGTGCTACTCATTGCCCTCTGCTTTGCCGGATTTATTGAGGGTGCGGCTGGTTTCGGCATCCCGATTGCTATCTCGGTGGCACTGCTGGTAGCCCTGGGATTCAACCCGCTCAAGGCCGCCATGCTCTCCCTGGTCGCCAACGCTACCGTGGGCGCGTACGGTGCGGTCGGTATTCCGGTGACCACCGGTGCCGCCATCGGTAACGTGGACCTGGGACATCTCTCCGACCAGATGGTCTGGGTTCTGCAGATTTTCGCGGCCCTCGTGCCCGTACTCGTGATCGCCATTCAGGACGGCCTGCGGGGCGTCCGAGAGGTCGGCCCGATCGCTCTGGCTACCGGTATCGTGATTTCCGGCCTGCAGAGCATCATGCTGTGGGTCCTGCAGGCCCCCGAGCTCATCGGTATTCTGCCCCCGCTGGTCGGTCTGGTCTTCCTGGCAACTGTCATGCGTTTCTGGCAACCCAAGCACATCTACCGAGAGCCCACCGCCCCGACCCTGGAGGAGCTGGCGGGGAAGAAGGACCCGGCCTACAGCCTGCGTGAAATTGCCAACGCCTGGAGCCCCTTCATCTTCCTTTCCGCGACCATCCTGCTCTGGTCCACCGTGCTGAAGCCCGTCTTCGATGCTAATGGGCCGCTGGGCTTTGCAAACCTTAGCTTCCACGTGCCCGGTATTCACCACCAGATTGGTGATGGCGAGGGCCTGGCAATTCACGCGATCTTCAACTGGAACATTCTGGGCGCCGCGGGTACCGCGATTCTGGTGGCGGCTCTGCTCTCCGCCCTGACCTCGAAGATTACCGTGCGTGAGACCCTGCAGGAGCTCAACGGATCCTGGCAGCAGCTGAAGAAGCCCATCTATATGATTTGCCTGGTGATGTCCGTGGCAAACCTGATGAACTACGCGGGCATGACCTCTTCTATCGCGCTTGCGGTAGCTTCCGCCGGTGCATTCTTCCCGCTCTTCTCTCCCGCCATCGGCTGGGTCGGTGTGTTCGTGACCGGTTCGGTCACCAACAACAACGTGCTCTTTGCCGGATTGCAGGCAAGCACCGCGCAGCAGATTGGCGTGGACCCCGCTATGCTGGTGGCCGCCAATACCTCCGGTGGTGTGATGGGTAAGATCGTTTCCCCGCAGTCGATTGCGGTGGCGGTGGCCGCCGTGAACCAGGCCGGTCAGGAGTCGAAGGTTACCTCAATTACCATCAAGTACAGCCTCTTCCTGCTGGTGCTACTGTGCATCTGGACCTACCTCCTCTCTCTGTTCATGCACTAGCCCGTCCCCGACTTCTCCTCTGAAGAAGTACGAGGGCTGAAGGCTTCTCGAGCGCCCGTTGCTACACGCCGTAGCGGCGGGCGTTCGCCGTATGCTCGGATGTCCGAATCTGAGCATGTGCGGCGGTGCAATGCAGGCATTACCGGGGAAGAGTAAAATAGATGCTTGTGCCCATGCACCGAAGACGACGCGTGCGGAGGCGGCCGCCGGGCTGCCGGTCAGACAGTTACCCGCCCGTATATTGCGATGGATGCACACCTGACAGACGACCTACTAGTATGAGGAGACGGCGATGCAGAGCCTTGCAACGGTTACCACCGTTTTCGCCTTCGTGGCAATCGCAATTCACATCTACATCTGGGTTATTGAGTCCTTCCTCTGGACCAAGCCCAAGGGCCGTGAAATCTTCGGCATGACCGAGGAATTCGCGGAATCCACCAGGGAAATGGCGGCCAACCAGGGCCTGTACAACCTGATGATTGCGTGGATTGCGGCAACCGGCCTGCTGGCTTTCTGGTTTGGTTCCCCGCAGGTTGGTGTGGCTCTGCTCTTCGCGGGCCTGGGCGCCATGGCTATCGCCGGCATCTACCTGTTCCTGACCTCCCCTGCTAAGCGTAAGCCCGCGTTGATCCAGCTGGTTCCGCCGCTGCTGTCCCTGATTTTCCTCTTCGTGACCATCCGCTAAGACCTGTCGGACTCGCAGAGGAACGCTAATCTCCAGGCCGCGCGCTGCATCGAAAGATGCGACGCGCGGTTTTTCTATGCCCTCCGCGGTCGCGCCACGGCTGATTGCACCATGGGTGTAGAGGCGCGGCTAGTTGAAGAGGCCTGAGCATCCGCGCCGGTGCGAATCGAGCAGGTGCGCATCCACCATGCCCACCGCGCACATGAGCGCGTACGCGGTCACCGGCCCCAGGAAGACCCCACCCAACGCTTTGAAAGACTTGGCGAGCACCGCGGACTCGGCGGTATCGGTTGGAATCTCCTCCAGAGTGCGCGGTGCAATGGTCTCGTTCGGCGCAAAGGACCACAGCCATGCGGGGAGCCCACCCGGAACGCGCGTACCGTCGGGTAGGGTGCGCTCACGCATCCGTTCCAGCTCTTCAATGCTTAGCATTCGGCCCCGGCGACGAACCGTGCGCGGTACCTTGGCCTGTGGAGGTTCGGTGCGGCCCGCCTCGTTGGGGGCGGAGGAAGATGCGATGAGGGGGAGCGGAATCCCCTCGGCGGGAAAGCTATCGGAAGCTGCGGCCAGCTCGCGCATCTGCAGGGTGAGCTTGGCATTGGAAATAACCGCCCGAATCTTGCGTTCGTTACGGATGATGCCCTCATCCTCGAGCAGTCGCGCAACATCTTGCTCGTTAAAGGAAGCCACACGCTCGGGATCGAACCCCTCAAAAGCTCGTCGGAATGCCTCACGTCGCGCAAGAATCGTACGCCAGGAGAGACCCACCTGGAACGCTTCGAGGCTGAGAGCCTCGAAGAGCCCGCGCTCATCGGTGACTGGAACGCCCCACTCCGTGTCGTAGTAGTCGCGCAGGAGCTCATCGGTGACCCACGCGGGGTAGCTCGGGCAGCTCTTGGCGGTGACGTTATTGGGAACCTGCGAAATCATGATTGCTCCTCTCTGAGAATCTCGGTCAATTCGCGCGCCCCGAAAGTTGTTCCGGAAATATGTTCTACTTAAACACTACCACCCCGCGCGGTAATTTCGCAAGTATATTCGATATAGTTTTGGGTGAGGGATTGGAATCGAATACGAGTGTAGGAATACTGGTACGCAAAAAGGGTGGGGTGCCCACCGATAGACGGCATGCATCCCACCCTCTGCGCGGATTCTTTCTTCAGCCCTGTCTCGCCCGACGAACGCAGCTGGCGTTAGAAGAGCCGCGCCTCCCGCACCTCAGCGGGCTCCTCCAAGGCCAGCAGGAAACGCTTGCGGTCCACGCCTCCGGCGTAGCCGGTCATGCTACCGTCGGCACCTACCACGCGGTGGCAGGGGATTATGATGGAAATCTTATTGCGGCCCACAGCCTGGCCCACCGCCTGCGCGGGGGCTCCCGGACCCACGGCCCGCGAAATGGCACCGTACGTGGTGGTGTACCCGGCCGGGACGGTCTTTAGATGCTCCCAGACGATGAGCTGAAAGTCCGTGCCCTCCGGGTCGAGAGGGAGGTCAAAGGATGTGCGCTCGCGGGTGAAGTACTCGTCCAGTTGCGTACAAGCCAGCGCGAGTAGCTGTGCGGCGGCGTATTCGCCGGCCGGTTCGTCATCTTCCGCCGTGCCGTGCTCTCGCAGGTAAGCCTCGGGATTGTCGATGAGCGTGCCCAGCTCGTGGGGGAGAGGGAAGTGCTTCTGCTCCTCGTACCAGAGGCCCGTGATGGCGTCGGCCTTGGCCGCGATGTAGAGCGTGCCGACGGGGCTGTCGTGCCGGGTGTACCACCGGGTGGCTCCCTCCTCCTCCGAAGCCGGCGGCGCGATGTGCGGGGGCTGAATCTCGGCGGGTGGGGTTTCGACTGACGGGGCTTCACCCGTTGGGAGATCGGCGGGCTGGGGATCCTGCGAGTGCGGGGATGCGGTCGCTTCGGTCATGGTCTTCCTCGGTGGGCTTGCGGGCGCGGTTAAAGGGCGGTGCCCCTCCATCCATCATAGGGGAGGGGCACCTGTACGCCGTCATCCTAGCGTTCGGGCTGCGCATCCTTATTTTCATGATGCAGGTGCGGCAGGTGAGTCGAGTGCAGATCGTGACCGAGCACGTCGTGCGCATCGGGGTCCTCAACGGGGAGCACATGCGAGTACTCGGAGTAATAGCGGTAGACGGCGTAAGCCCCAATCACGCTCAGAACAATAGCCACGCCAAGGGCCCAGGGTACGGCCGCGGCGGAATAAATCAGCGAGAAGATAACGAGTAGCCAGGATAGCGCGGCGGCGAGAACCGAAACGTTCATGGCGATAATAGCAAGCTTGCGGCGACGAACATCGACCATGGGTGGCGCGGCCTAAGCCGCTTCCTCCTTTCGGGAGCCTATGCTCCGCTACGGCAAACATCGGTATGCATCGTGTGCGCGCCTATCGTTATCGACGACCATGAGCGCGCCCCTATCTGCTGATATATCCATTGTACGGCGCTTTCAATAGACAGAGAAGGCGGGCAACGACGGGCCGTTGCGGCAGGCCGTATCGCAAGATGAAGGCGGAATGTTTGCCCGGGGTGATGCCGGCCGGGCGGTTAAAGACCCGTCCGCCGCGGCGTACGAGACGGCGCGGCGGACGGCGATAGGAGCTGTACATGCAGCAATAGCGCGAACCGGTGAATCCAGCGGGGAAACGCATGAAAACCATGCAAAAGACCCGTGCGGCACTGACACCTCACGAACAGCGCAGCATTATGTAATCACCGGAAGATACTGCATCTACATTCACTAACGTTACAACGGTATTGAGAATATTAGAAATTACCTCGCAACAAACGCTAAACGCTATGTCATAAAAGGTCTGGCGCTGAGGCACTGGGACATCGGCCGCTCTCTCGGCGCTACGCCCCAGTGCGGGGCGCCATCCACGGTTGAAGGGGTATGCGAAAGGGTCGGGCACCCGTAGCGGGTGCCCGGCCCTAGCACATGCTTGAGGGAAAGAGCGCTAAACGAACGCCAGCGCTCCAGATTGCTTAGGCAGTCTGAACGTCCTCGTCAACCCACTCGAGGGTACGGGAGACAGCCTTCTTCCACAGACGGTACTGGCGGTCAACCTCGGCGGGCTCCATGGAGGGCAGCCAGCGCTTGTCCTCGGCCCAGTTGTCCACGACGTCCTGCTCTCCGGTCCAGAAACCAACGGCGATACCCGCGGCGTAGGCCGCACCCAGGGCGGTGGTCTCGACAACCTTTGGGCGGATCACGGGAACGCCCAGGATGTCAGCCTGGAACTGCATCAGGAACTCATTGGCGGTCATGCCGCCGTCCACGCGCAGCTCGGAGAGCTCAACACCGGAGTCGGCGTTCATTGCATCGAGAACCTCGCGGGTCTGGAATGCGGTTGCTTCCAGCGCCGCACGCACGATGTGTGCGCGGTTCACGTAGCGGGTCAGGCCCACGATGACGCCGCGAGCGTCGGAACGCCAGTGCGGTGCGAACAGGCCGGAGAACGCGGGAACCACGTAGCAGCCACCGGAATCCTCAACGGAGGTAGCCAGACTCTCAGACTCTGCGGCGTTCTCAATCATGCGCAGGTTGTCGCGCAGCCACTGAATCAGGGAGCCACTCATCGCGACCGAGCCTTCCAGCGCGTACACGGGTGCCGCATCGCCAATCTTGTAGGCGACGGTGGTCAGCAGACCGTTATCGGAGAAGACGGGCTCGGCGCCGGTGTTCATGAGCATGAAGTTACCGGTGCCGTAGGTGTTCTTCGCCATGCCCTTCTCGAAGCAGGCCTGGCCGAAGGTTGCAGCCTGCTGGTCGCCCAAAATACCCGCGATGGGGGTGCCGCTGAGCAGACCGGTTGCGCGGCCGAAGCCGTACACCTCGGAGGAGGACTTGATCTCGGGCAGCATGCTCATGGGGATGCCCATGTCTGCGGCAATCTGCGGATCCCACTGCAGGGTGCGGATGTTCATCAGCAGGGTACGGGATGCGTTGGTTACGTCGGTGACGTGAACGCCGCCGTCAACACCACCGGTCAGGTTCCAGACCAGCCAGGTGTCGGTGTTGCCGAAGAGCAGGTCACCGCGCTCGGCGCGCTCGCGTGCACCCTCGACGTTGTCCAGAATCCACTTGATCTTGGGGCCGGAGAAGTAGGTGGAGAGGTTCAGGCCGACGATGTCGTGGTACTTACCAACGCCCTCTTCGCCTGCGAGCTCTTCAACGATTTCCTGGGTGCGGGTGTCCTGCCAAACGATTGCGTTGTAGACGGGCTCACCGGTGTTCTTGTCCCACACGACGGTGGTTTCACGCTGGTTGGTGATGCCGACTGCAGCGATTTCGTGGTGGTTGACTTCGCCGTTCGCCATGGCGGTTGCTACGACCTTACGGACGTTCTGCCAAATCTCGGTTGCGTTGTGCTCGACCCAGCCGGCCTTGGGGAAGATCTGCTCGTGCTCGAGCTGGCCCTGAGCCACGTTCTCGCCCGCCTTGTTGAACAGGATCGCGCGGGAGCTGGTGGTGCCCTGGTCGATGGAGAGGATGTACTTGCGCTCGACGTTGAGGGTTGCGGAGTGCAGAGAAGTCGTCATTGATTTTTCCTTAGAACAAAAGAACGGAGTTTTTGAGAGGTTTAGAGGGGCAGAACTGCCGGAACGATCAGGCCAGCGAGGATAGCGCCGATGATCGGGCCAACAACCGGAACCCATGCGTAAGACCAGTTGGAACCGGTCTTACCGGGGATGGGTAGGAAGGTGTAGGCGATACGGGGGCCGAGGTCACGGGCGGGGTTGATAGCGTAACCGGTTGCGCCACCAAGGCTCATGCCGATAGAAACAACGACCAGGGCAACAGCCAAGGGGCCAATCTGGGCGGGGGTCTTACCGGATGCGATAATCCAGCCGATCAGGACGAAGGTGCCGATAATCTCGGTGAGCAAGTTCCAGCCGTAGGACTTGATGGCGGGGCCGGTTGCGAAGATGCCGAGGCGGTCGCCCGGGTCCTCATCGAAGTGCTTCTTGTAAGTCAGGTAGGCTGCGGTTGCACCAGCCATTGCGCCGAGCATCTGAGCGACGATGTACAGGGTGATGTTCAGCGGGGTTGCGGGAACGCCGGTTGCCAGGTCCTTGCCTGCGGTCGCCAGGCCAACGGTCACAGCGGGGCTCAGATGTGCACCGGAGAGGAAGGAGAGGTACACGGCGGTGAACACTGCCAGACCCCAGCCGAAGGTGATAACGACCCAGCCTGCGTCCTTAGCGTAGGACTTCTTGAGGGTCACTGCGGCACATACGCCGGCACCGAGCAGAATCAGGATGAAGGTGCCGAAGAATTCGGAAGCGAAGATTCCGAGGGGGGTGGGGGCCCCGGATGCATCCACGAGTGCGGATGAACCGGCTGCAAGTACAGTTCCTGCGGAAGCAAGAAGAGACATTGATGCTCCTTGAAGACGAAGCGTTCGGAAGGACTCGCGAACCGTTGCGTGCCGTATCCAGTGCGACCTTTGCCGTTGTAACGGGTCGGGGCACAACGCTGTGCTGAAATGTGTAGCGGTTGCTACAAAAAATGTTGGTTGAGTGTCTGAACGGGAAGCAGATTGCACTGTGGGTTAGCCCCGTATTTAGCGCTCTGCTTCTTATGCAGGGGATTTATCGTAAACGGTTATTTAACCGTCCGTCCACCCCTCACCGAAAAATATTGAGTTAGCCCATATCGGTGAGGGGCGAACGGTCGGTTCGTACCAAATAATCGGTTACGAGGGGTGTGGAATCTCTAGCGATTAGAGCTTGATGCGGGGATCAACCGCGGGGACGGCCTCAATCTTGGCCGATGCCTCGGCGTCGGTGGAGGTGGATTCCGCCTCGCGGATAGCCTGCACGCGTGCGGCGTAGAGGTCGCGCTCCTCCTTGACCTTCTTGTCGTCCCAGCCGAGCTCGGAGCGCAGAATCTCAAGGATTTCATCGGCGGCAGCCAGGCCGCGGTCGCGCTGCTCGAGGTCGAGGCGTACGCGGCGGACCAGCACGTCCTCCAGGTGTAGGGCACCTTCGTAGCGGACCGCGAAGACAACGTCTGCACGCAGGAACTGGGGTGCCTTAGCCAGGGGAGCGCCGAGGGAGGGGTCAGCGTCGATGAGAGCGCCGAGGTCCTCAATCTGTGCACCGTAACGCTCGAGCAGGTGGGTGATGCGGTCCTCATCCCAGCCGTAACGCTCGGCGTAGCGTGCGCGGTTAGCAGCGATTGCGTGGTAGCCGTCTGCGCCGACCAGGCCGATGTTTGCGGTCACGGAGGGGTTCTGCTTGGCCTGCTCACCCAGTGCGAAGTTCACGGCGTCCTCAGCCATGACGCGGTAGGTGGTCAGCTTACCGCCCGCAATGGCGCTCATGCCGGGGGCAACCTCGGTCACGGTGTGCTCGCGGGAAACCTTGGTGGACGCGGCGCCGTCCTTGACCTTGGGCTGCAGCAGCGGGCGCAGACCGGTGTAGGTGCCAATGATGTCCTCGCGGGTCAGCGGGTTGGCGATGAGCTTGTTCGCCTGCATCAGCACGTAGTCGATGTCCTTGCTGGTGGCGACGGGGCGCTCACGGTCCTCGGTGTAGGGGGTGTCGGTGGTGCCGATAATCCAGTAGCGCTGCCAGGGGATGATGAAGAGCACGGACTTTTCGGTCTTGGTGAAGATACCGCTGGTCGCGTTGATGCGGTCGCGGGGAACCACGATGTGGATGCCCTTGGATGCGAGCACCTCCAGGCCGCCGTCGGGGTTGGCCAGGGACTCGGATTCTTCGGTCCACACGCCGGTTGCGTTGATGACGTGCTTGGCGCGTACGTTCAGGCGCTCGCCGCTCTCGAGGTCTGCCAGCTGCGCACCGATGACGCGGCCGGATGCGTCCTTGTCGAAACCGATGACCTGGGTGCGGGATGCGGCCAGGGCGCCGTAGCCTGCGGCGGTGCGGACGACGTCGATGACGAGGCGCGCATCGTCAACGCGTGCGTCGTAGAACTGGATTGCGCCGGTGAAGGCGGAGTCCTTGATGTCGGGGAAGACGGTCTTGGTGCCGGCCTTGGTGAAGTGACGCTGCGAGGGAACGCCCTTGTTGCCGCGGGAGCCGAGGAACGCCAGGGTGTCGTACATACCGATGCCGATGGCGGAGTAGGCGCGCTCGATGACGGGCATCTTCAGGGGCCAGAGGAAGGGCTGTGCGTGCACCAGGTGGGGTGCAATCTTGTTCAGCAGCAGGCCGCGTTCGGTGAGGGCCTCGGTCACGAGCTTGAAGTCGAGGTTGTAGAGGTAGCGCAGGCCGCCGTGCACGAGCTTGGAGGACCAGGCGCTGGTGCCTGCGGCCCAGTCGCCGGCTTCGACGATGCCGGTGCGCAGGCCGCGGGTTGCGGCGTCGAGGGCGATGCCGGCGCCGGTGATGCCGCCGCCGACCACGAGGACGTCGAGTTCTTCATTGGCCATGCTCTTGAGAGCCTGGGCGCGGGATGCAGCGGTCAGCTGCGACTGCTGTGCAAAGTGCTGGGAGCTCATGTGCTGTTCTCTTCTTTTCTGTGAGAGCCGCTACGGGGCGGCGTTGCCTGTCGTCTTGACTTAGTAAAACCCGGTAATGAAATAATTACCAAGTAGAATGAACGGATTTTCACAGGGGGTCTTTGCCCATGAACGAACGCGCTAGCCACACCTACGAGGCCGCGGAGCTCTACTACATCCACAACATGACCATGGATGCCATCGCGAGCCGCATGGGAGTCTCGCGAGCCACGGTTTCGCGGCTGCTCAAAAGCGCCCGCGAAAGCGGCATGGTGCAGATCCGACTGGACGACTCCTTCCGTACCCGCAGCGAGCTGGAGCGGCGCATCGGCGAACGTTACAAGGTGCGCGTGACCCTGGTGAACGTGCGTGCCGACGCCACGCCGATTGCCCGCATGAGCCGGGTTTCGCGCACCGCCGCCTCCCTGCTGGATTCGCTCATCGACGACGGCACCCGCCTGGGCGTGGCCTGGGGCTCCACCATGACCGAGGTGTCTCGGCACCTGCCGCGCCGCCCCCTGACCGGCGTGAAGGTCGTGCAGCTCAATGGCGCGGGCAACGCGCACCACTCGGGTATTCCGTACCTGGGTTCTCTGTTGGGGCAGCTGGCCAACGCCTACGAGGCGCAGACCGTGCACTTCCCGGTTCCCGCCTTCTTCGACTACGCCGAGACGAAGGAAGCCATGTGGCGCGAGCGCAGCGTGCAGGCAAGCCTGCGGGTGCAGCAGAGCGTGGACCTGGCCATCTTTGGCGTGGGTGCGTTCGGCGGCCCGATTCCCTCGCACGTGTACTCGGGCGGGTATTTTGACGCGGAGGAGCAGTACCGCTTGCGCGAGCTGGGAGTCGTGGGGGATATGTGCACCGTGCTATTGCGCGAGGATGGGTCGTGGGCCGATTTGGAGCTGAACCGGCGCGCTTCGGGGCCCACTCCCAAGGAGCTGGCGCGTATCCCGCGGCGTATTTGCGTGGCTTCGGGGGTGCACCGCGCGAGGGCGCTCCGCGGGGCTCTGCGCACCGGCGCGATTACGGATTTGGTGCTGGACGATGCGCTCGCCAAGGTTCTGATGGATAGGTAGCTTTCTCGGGGGGGGGG
>NZ_KV814491.1:33298-100674 GCF_001813965.1 Rothia sp. HMSC072E10
GGGGGGGGGGGGGGGGGGGGGGACTCCTCGACCGCCGCGAATTATTCGAGCTCGGCCTGAATGATGCTTCAAGGCGACACTGAGTGTCGTCGTGAGGCGGTTCTTAGACGTACAATGTGAGTCGTTTGCACTGCACTCGGTGCAAATTTTTGCTTGCGGATGCAACATTCGCCTGCAGAACACCGATACAGAACACCGATGTCTACCGCTTACGTGCGCACCGTACGAATTGGCGAGTCACTCACCGTTGAAAGAACCAGCCACATGAACATCACCTATAACGCCCAGCGGAACCCGCACCTGGGCGCTCCCGGCGTCACCACCATGCACGGTGAGGCTCAGTCCTCCGACGCGACCCCTCTGCCCGGCCCCGGCGCGGGGCAGTGGCGCATCATCGGAACCAAGCTTGGCGGCGCCTGCCCGACGATCCTTGCCGGGCGCGACGGCTTCATCCAGGTACTGTGCACCCAGGTCTTTGCCCACGGAGAATTCATCACCCCGAAGCTTTCGATTCTTGACCCGCACACGGGCCGCGAGCTTTCGCACCTGGACATACCCAAGGGGGCCCTGCTGGGAGGCGTGTACGCCTACCTTGACGCGAAGGACCGCATGGTTCTGGTGGACGGTTCGCAGTGCCTGCTGAAGCTGGGGCACTCGAGCGACGGCCGCAGTATTCGCGTGGAGGAGCGCATCGACCTGAGCCGCATGCTGGCCCAGAGCCCCAAGGACGCGGTGGTCGGCCTGGTGCCCGATTGGGGCGGGCGCATCTGGGTCGCCACGAAGAACGGCTACGTCGCGGTCGTTGATGCGGAGCGCGGCACGATTCGTTCCATGCGCTTGAACAGGGCGGCGGTGGCCGGCGAGCGCATCGACAACTCGATTTCGGCCTGCCCGCGCGGGGTCAGCGTTGTGACCTCACACGGTATCTACATGCTGCAGGCGAGCGCTGCGGGTGAGCCGACCCTGCGCTGGTGGCACGCCTACGACCGCGGCACGGCCCGCAAGCCGGGCAAGCTCGCCTGGGGCTCGGGCGCGTCCCCGACGTTCTTCGGCCCGAACGGCTCGGACTACGTGATGCTGACCGATAACGCGGACGTTCAGGAGTCGGTCATCGTGTACCGCACCGAGGACGGTTCGAAGGTGGGGAGTGCGGGGCTGTTCACCGCGGGTGCTTCGGGCACCGAGAACTCCATGATTGGCGTGGGGAACACGATGGTGGGCGCGAACACCTACGGCTATCCGTACCCCAAGTATCCGGAGGGGGCGGGCCCCTCGGTTCCGGCGACGGCTCTCTTTGCGCCCGGCATGGAGCGCTGGGATATTACCGACCGCGGCCTGCGCAAGATTTGGGACCGCAAGGATGTGTATTCCTCGGCGGTTCCGCGCTATTCGGCGGCCGACGGGCTGATTTATACGTGTGAGCGTCGCCGCGGCCCGGCGGGGGCGGCGAACGGCGCCTACGCCTGGGCGGTGGCCCTGGATATGAAGACCGGCCGCACGGTGCACGAGCAACGCCTGCCGCAGCACGTGAGCCTGCTGCTCGGTGGCGGCGATACCCTGCAGATGGTGGGCACGATTGATCGCTTTGGCACCTGGTGGCAGGGCACGATTAGCGGTGTGTACCGCATCGCGAAGGCTTAGGAAGGGCAGAAGAATGGAACGACACGCAATGAATACTTCCCGCCGTACCGCCCTGAAGGTGGCCGGCACCTCGGCGATGCTGGTGGCCGGCGGAGCCGCCCAGGGCGCGCAGGCCGCAACCCGTTCGGGTGGCCGTCGCTCGGCGAGCCCGCGACCGGTGACGCAACGAACCGGTGGGGGTGCCGCATCGGCTTATCTGACGCGGGTCCCGGTGCGGTTTACCGAACCGAGCGTGCGCCTGGAATTGCGCGCGCAGAACCCCGAGGCGGTCAGCCCGGTGCCGCTGCAGGATCGGCCGGCCCGAACCCTGAACCTGCGGAACCTGCCGAATCTTATGGGCATCGTGAACGAGGGAAATACGACTCTGCCGGTGGGCACGCGCCTGCTCATTCGCGCTCGCGCTCAGAATCCGGCGACCGGTCTGCTCCTCACCCCGGAGGCAAGCCTGGTCGTCTCCGGCGGCGAGGCGGTTGCGGCCGGTGGGTCTGGCCCCTCGGTCCTGGTGCCTCCTGCGGACGCCCTCAGCCTGCAGGCCCTGGGCCGCGATGAGCTGAACGGTGCGGCCGGAGCGGGTGGGGAGAGCGTGCTGGAGCTACGCGTGGCCATTCCGGCGGGTCACCGCCTGGAGGTGCGCCTGCGCTACGCGGTCGCTTCGGGGGTGAGCGCCTCGCGCCTGAAGGGCGTGCACTGCTCGGCTTCCCTGGACATGGCGGCGGCTGGGCTGTCGCGGGGCTTCCACGAGGTGCAGAGCCCGGGCGTGGTCGCGGCGCTTGCCTAGTCGCGGCCCTGGCGTCCGCCGTCGGCCTCGTGCTCGCCGAAGGCCACCTTGACCGCGTGGTGGAGCGCCTCGCGCACCATGGCGATGGCCGGGTTGGCGGCGGATTCGCGGCGTACCGCGGTAAAGATTTTGCGGGAGGGCTTGCCGGGTAGCTCGACGATGCGCAACCCCTCGGTCGTCGAGAGTGAGGAGAGGATGAACCCGGGCACGATGGTGACGGCGAATCCTGCCTTGACGAGGTTAGAGTTCGTAATCATGTCGTTGGCGCTGTAGCGGATGACCGGTTCAAAGCCGGCGGTGCGGCACTGGTTGATAGCCCAGATGCGCGAGGTGTTCTGCTCCATCTCGAGCACCCAGGGCAGCGCGTGCGCCTCCTCGAGGGAGGTGATATTCGAGACGCTGGGCACGATGAGGCTGAGCGGGTCCTCGGTAAGCAGCTCGGAGTGCAGTTCGGGGTACTCGGGAATGTGATGGTGCGGGTATGCCTCGGAGAGCACCATATCGTACTCGCGGCTGCGGGTGAGGGAAGTGCCGGTTTCGGGGTCGATCTGCAGCACCTGTAGCGTGAGCGAGGGGGCGTGCTCGGCGAGGTAGGTGAGCGCGGCTGGCAGCAGGGCGAAGGCCGCGGATTGGAAGATGGCCAGGCGCACGCGTCCTGCGGGTTCTCCGGTGAGGTTGGCGACGGAGGTCTGCATGCGATCGAGCTCGCGCAGAATGCTGCGGGCGCTTTCGACGACGATGAGCCCGGCGCTGGTGAGCTGCACGCGCCGTCCGATGCGTTGCAGGAGTGCGGTGCCGGTTTCTTTTTCGAGGGCTGCAATCTGCTGCGAGACTGCGGAGGGGGTGAGGCTGAGCGCCTCTGCCGCGGCGATGATGGTGCCCCGCTCCTGGATTTCGAGGAGCATCTGCATGCGTCGGATGTCGTAGATGGACACGGTGTACTCCTGCTTTCTCCCGTGAGTGCTCCCGTCGAGGTTTTCGTTTCGGCGGGGGAACGCTGTGCGCGGGTCAATTTCCTTGCGGCTGGGCGTCTCTGATAGTGGACTCTCGTCCATAGTAGCGCGCTCGGCAAACGCCAAAAATACGTCGCCTTCGTGGGGGAATTGCTTCGGGGGAGGGTCGTTCCGGGCGAGTAGCTTGCGGATAGTGTCTTGTCCGGGGCTTTTGGCGGGTTGTGAGGGGTTTTCCGAGGTGTTTTTGATTCTGTTTTTGATGTGTTCGTTTGTTACGTTCTAGGTTCGTCGTTTGGCCCCGGAAGTGCTAGCCTGGGAGGGATGGATAGCGGTGTCGCTATCGTTTTTGCCTGTCCTCGCTGAACACGGTGTTTTGTGAGGGGAGCGGGCGGAATCATCTCTCGGGTTTATTTAGAAAATCTAAACAAACTTTGGAAAAAACATTCAGTTTTTCTAATGAGGTGTTCAGCACTCTTTTGTGGTGAAATAGAGACATCGCCAAACGTGGTGTGTACCGCACACAGTGAAATTAGTTAGGAGTCAAGGATGACCCATCCTTTCGCATCTGAGCACTACCAGAAGATGGCTCTGGAAGCTCGTCAGCTTGTTCGTCAGTGGGTGAACGAGTCCCAGTCGATTAAGCCCACCTTCGCGGCTGAGCAGCTGGCAGGCGTTCTGAAGGACCCGAACGGTCTTCCCTTCACCGTCGGCTTCGTCGATGGCGTGATTCGCCCCGAGGACGACAACGTCTCCGGTCGTAACCTGTCCCGCATCGCTGGCCTGGCACCGTCCTTCCTTCCCTGGTACATGAAGTCCGCCGTTGGCTTCGGCGGCAAGCTGGCCGGCAAGGTTGCCTGGCCCACCGTTCCCGTCGCACGCCGCGTTCTGCGTGAGATGGTTGGCCACCTGATTGTCGACGCTTCCGAGGAGAAGCTGGGCGACGCTATCGCAGAGCTGACCAAGAGTGGTAACCGCCTGAACGTCAACCTGCTCGGCGAGGCCGTGCTGGGTGACAAGGAAGCTGAGCACCGCCTGTCCGAGACCAAGCGTCTGCTGGCTCGCGACGACGTCGACTACGTCTCCATCAAGGTGTCCGCAGTCTCCGGCCCCCACCAGCACTGGGCATTCGACGAGGTCGTTGAGACCGCTGTTCGCCGCCTGACCCCGCTGTACGAGCTGGCTGCTTCTTCCTCCCCCAAGAAGTTCATCAACCTGGACATGGAGGAGTACAAGGACCTCGACCTGACCATCGAGGTGTTCACCAAGATTCTGGACCAGCCGCACCTGAAGGACCTGGAAGCCGGTATCGTGCTCCAGGCATACCTGCCCGACACCCTGGGCGCTATGCAGCGCCTGCAGGCATGGGCTGCTAAGCGTGTTGAGGCTGGCGGCTCCGGCGTCAAGGTCCGCCTGGTGAAGGGTGCAAACCTCTCCATGGAGATCGTGGAAGCCGTCATGCACGGCTGGCCGCTGACCACCTGGGACACCAAGCAGGCTGCTGACACCAACTACAAGCGCGTTCTGGACTACGCACTGCGCCCCGAGCACGTGAAGAACATCCGCCTCGGTATCGCAGGCCACAACCTCTTCGACGTTGCTTTCGCACTGCTGCTCTCTGAGGACCGCGGCGTGAAGGATCGCGTCGAGTTCGAGATGCTGATCGGTATGGCCGAGCAGCAGGCAGAGATTATCCGCCGCCGCGTGGGTCACCTGCTGCTGTACGTGCCCGTCGTGAACCCCAAGGAATTCGACGTTGCTATCGCATACCTGATCCGTCGTCTCGAGGAGAACGCCTCCTCCGAGAACTTCATGTCCGGTATCTTCGACCTGGCAACCGACGAGTCCATCTTCAAGCGCGAAGAGGACCGCTTCATGCGTGCACTGAACTCCGTCACCGACGAGGTTCCCGCATCCAAGCGCACCCAGAACCGTCTGACCGAGAACGAGGACAACGTCTTCGTGCCGGCTGGCCGCTTCGAGAACACCCCCGACACCGACCCCGCACTGGCAGGTAACCGCGAGTGGGGCCGCGCAATCCTCGAGCGCTCCAAGACCACCAAGCTGGGCATCGACACCCTGAAGGCTAACGAGCTGACCAGCGTTGCTGAGGCCGAGAAGCTGATCAAGGAAACCGAGGAAGCAGGCAAGGCTTGGGGCAAGCTCTCCGGCCACGAGCGCGCAGAGATTCTGCGTAAGGTCGGTAAGGCTATCGCCCTGCGTCGTGGCGATCTGCTGGAGGTCATGGCAGCTGAGGCTGGCAAGACCCTGGAGCAGGGCGACACCGAGGTCTCCGAGGCAATCGACTTCGCATACTACTACGCAATGCTGGCCGAGGACCTCGAGAAGATTGACGGCGCAAAGCCCAAGTCCGTGGACCTGACCCTGGTTGTTCCCCCGTGGAACTTCCCGACCGCTATTCCCGCCGGTGGTGTTCTGGCAGGTCTGGCAGCCGGCTCCGCAGTGATCTTCAAGCCCGCAACCATCACCGCTCGCACCGGTGCCCTGATCGCAGAGATCATGTGGGATGCAGGCGTCCCCAAGGAAGTTCTGAAGCTGGTCAAGGTTGTCGACCGCGAGGCCGGTAAGGTCCTCATCTCGCACCCCGAGGTGGATCGCCTGATCCTGACCGGTGGTTACGAGACCGCAGAGCTCTTCCGCTCCTGGCGTGATGACCTGCCGCTGTTCGGTGAGACCTCGGGTAAGAACTCGATCATCGTCACCCCGAACGCTGACATCGACCTGGCCGTCAAGGACGTCGTCTACTCGGCATTCGGCCACGCAGGCCAGAAGTGCTCCGCAGGCTCCACCGTTATTCTGGTGGGCTCCGTGGCACACTCCGAGCGCTTCCGTCGCCAGCTGCTCGACTCGGTCAACTCCCTGCACGTGGCACACCCGCAGGACATCGAGTCCCAGATGGGCCCCGTCGTTCAGAAGCCCGAAGAGAAGCTGCTGCGCGGTCTGACCACCCTCGGCCCGGGCGAGCGCTGGCTCATCCAGCCGAAGGAACTGGACGAGACCGGCCGCCTGTGGAGCCCCGGTGTTCGCGAAGGCGTCAAGCCCGGTTCCGAGTACCACATGACCGAGTACTTCGGCCCCATCCTGGGTATCATGACCGCTGACACCCTGGAAGAGGCAATCGAGCTGCAGAACGCACCCGACTACGGTCTGACCGCCGGCCTGCACTCGCTGGATGCCGACGAGCTCGAGCTGTGGCTCTCCAAGGTCCAGGCAGGTAACCTGTACGTGAACCGTGCAATTACCGGTGCAATCGTTCAGCGTCAGCCCTTCGGTGGTTGGAAGAAGTCCACCGTGGGTTCGGGTACCAAGGCCGGTGGCCCCAGCTACCTGATCGCTCTGTCCGATTGGGAGCCCGTCCAGTCCACCGCAACCGCAACCACCCACTCGGTGACCGTTCGCGAGGCTCTGGCTACCATCGAGAACTCCGAGCTGGGCAAGCGCGATGACTTCGCCTTCATCAAGCGCGGTGTCTCCTCTGACGCACACGCTTGGGACACCGAGTTCGGCTTCGGCCACGACCCCTCGAAGCTGGGCGTCGAGCGCAACATTCTGCGCTACGTTCCCACCCAGGTTCTGGTTCGTGCCGACGAGTCCGCATCCCCGGCAGAGACCCTGCGCGTTGTGCTCGCCGGCCTGGCAGCTAACGCACCGGTCGCTCTGTCCGTCGGTAAGGACCTGCCGGTCGACGTCCGCGGCGTCCTGGAGAACAAGGGTGTCAAGTACGAGGTCAAGTCGGATGCACAGTTCCGCGAGTACCTGGCTTCGAACGCTAAGACCCCGGTTCGCGCACTGGCCGGTACCCCGCTGGAAGGTACCCGCATCCGCTACATCGGCAACGATGTGAAGTCCATCTACTCGGCACTGGGTGGTCGCCCGGATGTTGCAGTGTACTTCGCACCGGTCACCGAGGCTGGCCGCATCGAGATGCTGCCCTTCCTCCGCGAGCAGGCTGTTTCGATTACCGCACACCGTTTCGGTAACCCGAACCGCTTCTCCGAGCGCGTCATTTCTTCCCGCTAAGGTCTGATGCTCTGAGCCTCTTGTAAGAGAGGCTTAGGCACCGGCTTCGGGCGATGAGCCCCGCATCCCTCGTGGATGCGGGGCTCATCGCTGTTAACGGGCGCGACCTGCGGGAGGCCACTGTCTAACGGTGGAGGGGACGGAGCTCGCTCCGATGCACGGCCTGGAAATATGGTGTCATTGATGCGGTACCGGGGTGTTTGAACGTGCCCCGCGTTACTTCTTATGTGATAATTGTGATACAACGTTCCGCTATCCCACGTGCGGAGCGGACCGGGACGCGGGAAGGCCCGCGCCACGCAAGAACACACTGAAAGGAAACCGCTGCTATGAGCAACGTTCCCGCAGAACTCTCGTACACTTCCGAGCACGAGTGGGTCTCTGCTCTCACCGCTGAGGGCACCGTCCGCGTCGGCATTACCGACCACGCTCAGGACGCTCTGGGTGACGTCGTGTATGTTGACCTTCCCAGCGTTGGCGACTCCGTGGCCGCCGAGGAAAGCTTTGGCGAGATCGAGTCCACCAAGTCTGTCTCCGATCTCTTTGCACCCATCTCCGGCGAGATTGTCGCCGTCAATGAGGGCCTGGAGGACGACCCCGCACAGGTGAACTCCGATCCCTACGGTGAGGGCTGGATCGTTGAGATTCGTCCCGAGAACGCTGATGACCTGGCAAACCTGCTGACTGCAGAGGGCTACCAGGCAGAGCTGGACAAGCTTTAAGCCTTAAGAACCCGCCCCTGTAGGGGTGTCTAGAGTTAAAGCGGCGAGACCAAATTGGTCTCGTCGCTTTTCTTTGTAGGTGCACACAAACGCAAATAAACGGGCATCTTTAAGGTTCTTTGCGAGGATTTCTGAAGTCATTGAAGGAGGGTGAAATAGTGCTAAACCCCAAGTGGGGGGCTCTTTGAGGTTAAATGTGATGAAAACTTCAACCATCGCGAGAAGATAAAATTTTCCTTGTAAAGCAGTCCAATATTTGGAGGTTATGTTTAGCTTTCGGGTTTCTTGCTAAAATTGGTACCGTTACTGCGGAATTGTGTTTGAATTTGTGGTTATTTTTGGGTTCCAGAAGGGCTTGAAATGACCCTTCTGAATAGCGAAATGCCTTGTGAGGCTATAAGATTATCTGGAAGGTTCACGGTTTATCATTTCGTGATAAACAAATGAGCCGATCTATCACACTCTCAACACAAGAAGCAAAGACAACCGGCACGAAGCGATACCTTTTCCTCGAAGGGGCGCACTACTCACTCAACTCGGTGCGTAACGTAATCGGCCGGTACATACCCGAAAGACATAGATGACCTCACGCATCGATGATGGCTTCAGCAAGTCTGAAGCCGCACTGGACAGCGCGGAGCACGGTGCCTCTGACCGTAACCCGCGCGAGGTGAAGAGCCGAACCATCGGTCAGGTTCTAAGCCAGCTCGACCTGGAATTCCCCGGGATCAGCGCCTCCAAGATCCGATTCCTGGAGGAGCGAGGCCTGGTGCATCCCAGCCGTACCGAAACCGGATACCGCAAGTACTCCCAGACGGATATCGAGCGTCTGCGCTACATCCTTACCATGCAGCGCGATCACTACATGCCGCTGAAGGTAATCCGTCAGCACCTGGATGACCTGGAGGCCGGTCGAGTCCTGAACTCCATGCCGACCACCGTCAGCGAGGAAGTCCTGGACAGCGTCCTCGGTACCAACGCACAGGAGGGTCGTACCTACACCCTGCGCGAGCTGGCCGAGTACGCGAACACCACTCCCGAGCTCATCCGTGACCTGATTGACTTCGGTCTTTTGGAAGACGGAGCGGACCACGAGTACACCGACTACGATGTGCTGATTGCCCGCGTTAGCGCGGAACTGACCCAGCACGGTATTCAGCCTCGTCACCTGCGCGCCTTCAAGTCGGCCGCGGATCGCGAGATTTCCCTCGTGGAAATCGCTGTGGCCCCTCTGGCCTCTCGTCGCGATGCGGCGTCGCAGGCCCAGGCACAGGACCGAGCCGATAAGATTCGCAAGCTCTGCCTGCAGTTGCATGCGACTCTCGTCGAGTCGGCCATGCCCACCTACGAGTAGGAGGGCGACTCCGCGGCGCGGTTCCTCAAAGAGTCGGTCGCGACCGGGTGGTGTTATCTGCCCTTTCCCCGGGGATACGCCCTTTGTGGCGTAAGCCCGTGGTTACCGTCCGTACGCGGATGGTAACCCCCAAGATTTGGACGATGCCGCTTCTAAAACGCGGATTTCTACCCCTTCGTCCAACACGAAGAGCTTCTATACCAGGGGCTCCCGGCCTGCCAAAGGCTATTCACTTAACTCAGCGGTGAATGCGTGCCAATCTCCGGATTGGCGCGCATTCGCTATTTAAGGCCGGGGGAGGGGGAGAGAGCGGAAGCGGAGGCCCGTGGGCTCGATACCCGACGAAGAATTGTAACTCGGTGGCAGCTTCGCCTTCGGGACGACCCCCGAGATTACCTGGGGCAGATATCGTGGGCTTGCTGTGGGGGCGCGAGGGGCATCCTGAGCGGATTCTGAGAGGAGAAAGAACGACTCTCACGGTGCGTTCGATTTTAAGTAGGGCACCGTATCGGTTAAAATGGAGTGAATGAGCCGCGCCTATCGCGCACCGGTCGCTCTGTCGACCCTCGAATCGTTCTCCAGCGGAACGACGTATTCGGGGCGATACCGGCCGCCGATTGATGGGGCGCGGTGTATCGCTTAACGGCTCCCGCTACGCCCAACGGGCATCCGGGAACCGGGCGAAAACTAGCTAAGACGCGTGACTGGCATTCTGCGGATGCCGCATACGAGGACACAAAAGGAGGGGCCGTGGTGGAGCACCAGACCGGCGAGAGCGCAGGCACTGACGAGGCGTACCCGAGCTTCGACCAGCCCCTGGACGGATTCGACGCGCTCTTTCCCGCGGCACCGCCTCCTCGCGGTGAACAGGGCGTGCTCTTTGCGGACCCCGTTTCTGTGGTGGAGGAAAACCTGGGTTACCGTGGTGCTGTCGCCTGCAAGGCAGCCGGTATCACCTACCGCCAGCTCGACTACTGGGCCCGCACCGACCTTGTGGTTCCCACCGTGCGCGGCGCATCCGGTTCCGGTACCCAGCGCCTCTACAGCTTCCGCGACGTTCTCGTGCTCAAGATCGTGAAGCGCCTGCTCGATACCGGTGTGTCCCTGCAGCAGATTCGCCTCTCCATCGAGCACCTGCGAAGCCGAGGCCTGGATGACCTGGCCGATATTACGCTCATGAGCGATGGCACCACCGTGTACGAGTGCACCTCGCCCAGCGAGGTCATCGACCTGGTACAGGCCGGTCAGGGTGTCTTCGGCATCGCTATCGGTCGCGTGTGGCGAGAAATCGAGATGAACCTCAATGGCCAGCCCGGCGAGGAAATGCACGAATCCTTCGAAGGTGACGAACTCGCCGCCCGCCGCGCCCGCCGCGCCCAGGCCTAATACCCGTCTGACCCGTCGGTCATAGTTGCGGGGGTCCAGCCTCATAAACCCATACTTTTTCTTCTGCCCGCCCGAGCACCAACGATGCATGGGCGGGCAGAACGCTATCTTCGGGGGAGAGGGTAAGAACACTCAGGGTCCAAAAAGGCGCATCGAGACCGCATGGTGGGCATAACGAGCAAATATTCAAGGACAGGTTGAGAAAAAACTCACGTTACCCCCTGTCAGGTCCGGAAGAAGCACACGGATTCGCTAGAATGAAGGAGCATTACACCTCACTCATATCACGGATTCTCAATGTCCCGAATCGTTAGTATCAGTAGCCTCAAGGGCGGCGTGGGTAAAACCTCCATCACCCTGGGGCTCGCCTCCGCGGCGCTACACAGCGGCCTTTCCGCACTCGTTATTGACCTCGACCCTCACGGAGACGCCAGCACCGGCCTAGCCGTCGACGAAAGCATCCCCGACGTGGCATCCCTGATTGCCAGCACCAATGAACGAGCCTTCGCCGATGAAGCCGGAGAGTCCGCCTGGAACAGGCTGGTGGGTAAACCAACCCTGCTAACCAACACCCCCGTCGACACCGGTAGCGTGCGGGTTGCCCGCGGGTCGGCACGTTCCACCCTCGTGGACCGTCAGGAAGCCGCACCGTTCATTCGCAGATTCAAGCGCATGGTGGACGCCGCGGCGGGCGCCTACGACGTGATTCTGATTGACTGCCCGCCCTTCCTGGGGACGCTTTCCTCGATGGGCTGGGCCGCCAGCCAGCGCATCCTCTCCGTGGCCGAGCCCTCCCTCTTCTCTGTGGCCGGCACGGAACGCACCCTGCGCGCCATCCTGCGCTTCCAGCAGGAGAGCGGCACAAGTATCGACGGGGCCGGGGTCGTCATCAACAAGATGCGCCCGGAAGACAGCGAGCACCAGTACCGTCGAGACGAGATGCGCTCGCTCTTTGGCGACCTCGTGGCCGAACCCGTCCTGCGAGAAAGCCCCGTGCTGCAGCGCGCTCAGGGTGCAGCCTACCCGATTCACTTCTGGCCCGACGAAGAATCCGTCGAACCCGCCGTGGACTTTACCCGACTGCTGGTTGGGCTCATGGCCGACCTGTAGGCCGTCAACCGGATTGTCGACCGGGCGAAGAGGTGAACGTTCGAGTTGCGTGCCGCATCGTGTTCCGGGTCGCTCTGGCGATATGTACTTCTGCGGGAATAGCCGTGCTCCTCGACGCGTTATAGTAGCAGTAAAAGAGCCGCACGCTCGCAGGAATCCCCGAACGTTGTACAGGGCCGCGGTCGTGCCGCAGGTAAGACGGAGAAAGAGAAGAACATCGTGAGCATCGAACACCTGGAACGCATCGACGGGGTAGCCCAGTACGACCTCATCGTGATTGGTTCCGGCTCGGGCAACACCCTTATCGGCCCCGAATGGGACGATAAGAAGGTTGCACTGGTCGACGGCGGCATCTTTGGCGGAACCTGCCTGAATGTGGGCTGTATTCCCACCAAGATGTTCGTCTATCCGGCCACCATCGCCCAGAAGACTCGCGAGGTTAAGCACCTTGGCATTGACGCGCACGTGGATGCCGTGCACTGGGCACAGATTCGTGACCGCATCTTTGCCTCTCGCATTGACCAGATTGTTGAAGGCGGCCGCGAATGGCGTGCCGGTCTGCCCAACGTCGATTTCTACGACCAGTACGCGCGCTTCGTCGGCTCCCACACCGTTGAGCTGACCGACGGCACCCGCCTGCAGGGTCGCCAGATTGTCATTGCGGCAGGTTCGCGCGCCGTGCTGCCTCCCGTGCCCGGTATCGACTCCTCCAAGGTCTACACCAACGACAACGTCATGCGCCTGGACGAGCTACCCGCCCGCATGGTCGTCATCGGCGGTGGTGTGATTGCGGCCGAGTTCTCCCACGTCTTCTCCGCCCTCGGTACCGAGGTCACCCAGCTCAACCGCTCCTCCCGCCTGCTGCGCGGGGTGGATGCGGAGGTCGTGGAACGCTTCGAGAAAGCCGCAAGCAAGCAGTGGAACATCGTCAAGGAAGCCTCCCTCGCCGAAATCCGTGAGAACGCCGACGGCAGCGTGACCGTCGTGGCGAAGCGTGCTTCCGAGAACGGTGAAGAGCTGCTCGAAATCCCGGCGGATGCGGTGCTCGTAGCAACCGGCCGCCGCCCCAACACCGACACCCTCAACGCAAAGAACTACTTCGACGTGCAGGACGGCGGCCTGCTCAGCGTCGACAAGTACCAGCGCGTGCTCTACAACGGCGCGCCCGTCCCCGGCGTCTTCGCCCTGGGCGATGTCTCCAGCCGCTACCAGCTCAAGCACGTGGCCAACCACGAGGCGCGCGTCGTGCAGTACAACCTCAGCCACCCCGAGGATCTGCGTGCGAGCGATCACCGTTACGTGCCGGGCGCGATCTTCAGCAACCCGCAGATCGCCATTGTTGGCATGACCGAGGAGCAGGCCCGCGAGGCTGCCGCTCGCGAAGGATTCGAGATTACCGTCAAGGCCCAGAACTTCGGCGATACCGCCTACGGCTGGGCTATGGAAGATCAGATTGGCCTGTGCAAGCTCATCGCGCGCAAGGACAACGGCGAGCTGCTCGGTGCGCACCTGGTGGGTGAGGAATCCTCCGTGCTCATCCAGCCGCTGATTCAGGCCATGAGCTTCAACCAGGATGCCCGCACCCTGGCCCGCGGTCAGTACTGGATTCACCCGGCCCTGACCGAAATCATTGAGAACGCGCTGCTCGGCCTGGAATTCGACGAGCCCGCTCAGGCCTAACGCCCGGGCACACGGAACGCCTCTGAAGCCCTGAATCTCTGGGTGTAAAACAGCAAAGGAGGGGGTCGCACCGAATCGGTGCGACCCCCTCCTACTTGCGTTTATTGCTTTGGCCAGGACTAGAGCGGTGCGGCCCTAGCTCCGCTACTCGGGCTTCTTCTCTTCGCGCTGAGCTTCTGCCCGCGGAGCATCCTTCGAACCCGGCTCTTCTGCGGTCTCGGCAGACGTGTCGGCGCCCTTCGCGTTTTTTGTGCTTTCCGCGGATTCCTCAGTCTCTTCAGAATCCCCGGCGGCTACCGCACGGTTCTCCTGGTATTCCTGAATCATCTCGACGGCCTGCTCACGCAGCTCGCCCAGGCGCTCGGTTGCTTGGTCACGGAACCCGGCCAGACGTTCGGCCTGCTGATCGGCGTACTCGGCCAGGCGCTCGGTTGCCTGGTCGCGCAGCTCCACGAGTCGCTCCGTCTGCTCGGCGGCGTAGTCCTGCAGGCGGGACAGCGAATCCGAGGTGGTGGCGGTAACTCGGCCGTACATTTCGTCCACGTAGGAGGAGAAATCCTGCAGCACCTTCGCGCGGCGAATCTTGTGCGAGGGGGTCAGATAGCCGTCCTCCTCGGTCAGGTCGCGGTTCATGATGCGGAACTCACGGATACCCTCGGCGCGCGAGACCAGCTGATTCGCCTCGTCCACAATTCGCTGCACGGCGGCGCGTACCGCCGGATGCACGGCCGCCTCCGGGATGGACAGTGAACGCGGCAGCCCCAGGTGCTCGAGCTGCTCGGGCAGGGTATCCGGATCCAGGGTCACGAGGGCCGCGATGAAGGGCTTCTCATCCCCCACCAGCATGGCCTGAGAGACCAGGGGAGAGGTGCGCAGATGGTTCTCCGCAATGCCCGGAATGACGTTCTTGCCGCCGGCGGTGACGATGATTTCCTTCTTGCGTCCCACAATCTTCAGCAACCCGGCCTCGTCGAACTCGGCCAGGTCGCCGGTGCGGAACCAGCCGTCCTCGGTGAATGCCTGAGCATCCTCCTCGGGGTTCTTGTAGTACCCCTTCATGACGCCCACACCGCGCACCAGCAGCTCGCCGTCCTCGGCGATGGTGCCCTCGGCACCCGGAAGGAGCGGGCCGATTCTACCGATCTGATACGGGTTGATACGCCCGGCCGCGATGGGAGCGCAGGTCTCGGTCAGGCCGTAGCCCTCAATGACCTGCACGCCCACCGCGTGGAAGAAGTGCGCGAGGCGCTCTCCCAGCGGGCCGCCTCCGGAGACAGCGTAGTGTAGCTGCCCGCCCAGGGCCGCACGCAGCTTGGAGTACACGAGACGGTCGTACAGGGCGTACTGCGCCGCGAGCTTGAAAGATACATGGCCGGTGACCTTCGCCTTCGACCAGGCAATCGCGATGTCCACCGAGCGGTCAAAAAGAGCCTTGTTGAGAGAACCTCCCTTTTCGGCCTTGGCCTTGGCCCCCTCATACACCTTCTCGAAGACTCGGGGGACCACCAGCAGCATGGTCGGCTTGAAGCTATCAAGATCGGCCGCGAGGTTCTTGATGTTGGGGGAGTGGCCGATGACCAGGCCAGCGTCCAGGGCCAGCACCTGAATCAGGCGAGCCAGCACGTGGGCCAGCGGCAGGAAGAGAATCGACGAGTTGCGGGGGTTTGCAATCTCGCTTTCCACGAAGCGCGTGTTGGCGCTCAGGTTCAGGAAATTGCCGTGGGTGAGCGGGCAACCCTTGGGACGGCCGGTCGTGCCGGAGGTGTACACAATGGTCGCGATGTCATCGCAGGTGGCGCGGGTGCGTGCCTGCTCAAGCTGTTCGTCGCTGACCTCGGAAGCACGGGCGCTCAGCTCATCCAGGTCGCCGTTCTCGATGACCCAGCGGTGCTTCAGCTGCATGGGCTCTTCGGTCGTGGAGGCGAATTCCTCAGCCTCCGCGATGCGCGCCAGCAGCTTCTCATCCTCGACGAAGACCGCGGTGGCCTCGGAGTGGGAGAGCGCCCAGGAGGCCTGGGCGGGGGCATTCGTTTCGTAGACCGGCACGGAGATAGCACCGGCGTACCAGATGGCGAAGTCGATTACGGTCCACTCGAAGCGGGTACGGCTCATAATGCCCACGCGGTCACCCGGGCGGATACCCGCGGCAATCATGCCCTTCGCCAGGTCGGCCACCATGCGGTAAAACTCGCTGGCGCGTACAGGCTGCCAATTGCCCGGGGACATCTGGCGACGGTACAGCACGGGGTCCGCGCTGTTGGCGCGGTGACGCTCAACGAGGCTCGTGAGGTTCAACGAGGGGTCGACAATGACCTCTGCGGGGGAAGAAAAGACTTTCATGATGCGCCTTTCGGTTGGGGCGGCCTCTGCACGGTCCCGGTGCGGCTCTACGGGAGTCGCGGGGTGGAATACGGTACTGCGCCTACGGGGTGATGCGGTCCGCGGGAGCAGGGCGGTGGGCTATTTCGGTGACAAAATCCTGGAGCGAGGCGAGCACGTACTCGGCGTCGTAGTCGAGCGTCGCCACGTGGTAGCTACGGGTTAGCCATCTAAATTCTACAGGAGCTGAACAATGTTCGAGAAAATATTTATGGGAGCTATCGGACACAGTGTGATCGCCTAACGAGCGAAGGCACAGCACCGGCGCCTTCAGGCGCGGCAACAGCTCGCGGGTCTCGGCCCCCAGCAGGTGTAGCTGGTACACCGAGGCGGTGGGCGTCAGCCGGTACGCGCCCTCGCTCACGCCCGGAATGGCGATGTCAGAGCCCACCGACTTAAGCGCCGGCAGAAGCTTCGAGACGACCCCGGCGTGGCGCATCAGCGGGTTCACATCCACCATGTAGGGGTTAATGACTGCGGTGCCGAGCACCGGCAGACGCGCGGAGAGGTTCACGGCCAGCGTGCCACCCATCGACATGCCGATGACGACGACCCGAAGGCCCTCGTCGGTGAGGCGACGGTAGGCGGACTCGACCGAGTTCAGCCAGTCGCGGTAATCCGTCAGGCGCATATCCTGCCAGCGGGTACCGTGCCCCGCGAGTAGCGGCATCTCCACGGGGTAGCCCAGCGCCGCGAAACGCTCGGCGATGGGGCGCATGCTGTGCGGGGAACCGGTGAAACCGTGCACGATAAGGATGCCCACGCCGGGCTCAGAGGCCCCAACCCCGCGGGAACCTTCGGCGCTCTGGGGCTCCGGACGGAAGGATAGCGGGGAATGATCGAAAACATTGGGGTCGCCCCCGAAACGGTGCTCCAGCATCTCTCGCACCTCCCGGGTGGCCAGGAGGCGGCGCTCGCGGGCCTTACGCCGCATACGCTTAATCGGCTCAAGCGAGCTATCAAAAATACTCATGGCCCTCCTTAGACAATGCCGGGGGCGCGGGCTAACGGCCGGCGCGGGGGAGAGACGCGCATCGCCCCTCGGCCCTAGAATACCTCGCCCGCCTCGACGGCACCTGTGAGGTGAGCCTGCCGGCGGGGGAGGACGACGGATTCAGCGGAGGGCGGAGCAGGTAGCCGACTCGTGTCGCACATTCGCCGTAATACGAACGCCGAATACGGTGACGGTCGGGGAGAGCCGCAGAGACAGGCTAGAATTGAGCCGGGAATATTCAGAGAGGAGATCCCCATGCCGACCACCGCCCTGTACCGAAGCCTCAAGATTCTTGGCTCGCCACTGCTGCCGGGCCTGTACCACCACGAGGTGACGGGGCTAGAGAACCTGCCCAAGGGCCCCTTCATCGTCGCCAGCAATCACCTGGCGTTCTGCGATTCCATTTTTATTCCGCTTGCGCTGCCCCGCACCGTGAACTTCCTCGCCAAGAGCGACTACTTTACGACCCCGGGGCTCAAGGGCCGCGCGATGGCCGCATTCTTCCGCGGGGTGGGCCAGCTGCCCATGGACCGTTCCGGCGGTCAGAAGAGCCAGGAATCCCTCGACGCCGGCGCGCGGGTTCTCGCCGAGGGCGGCATCATCGGCATTTATCCCGAGGGAACGCGTAGCCCCGACGGCCGCGGCTACCGTCCCAAGGTGGGCGTGGCCCGCCTGGCCCTCGAGTCACGGGTGCCCGTCGTTCCCATCGGGCAGATTGGCACCGACCTGATTCAGCCCTCCGGTTCGAACCGCATCCACCTGCGCCACGATGGCGAGCCGATTCGCGTGCGCACCGTCATCGGCAAGCCCCTCACCTTCGAGAAGTACACCGCCGACGTCGAGATCAGCTACCGCTCCCAGCGCGAGGTTGCCGATACCATCGGCGCGGCGATTCGCGCCCTGAGCGGGCAGGAGTACGTGGACGTCTACGCGGATCGCGTCAAGAAGCTCATGGCCGACGAGCACCTGAGCGCCGACGAGGCCGTGTCCCGACTGCAGAACGAGAAACGCTAGAAGGCATAGGCGGACGGCACGGCCACACGGGCCGACTAGGGGTTATCTGAATCCTGAGATGAAGCCCCGGCCCGGGGCGTTCGTAAACACCGTAAGAGTACAATATACCCATCTCTTCCCCGTCCGCGCGGGGTCGAGAGACGACGCACAAGACCATCCCAACGGAGTGAATGATGAGCACCCAGAACCTCAACACCGCGCAGACCGACGACCACGGTCTGGATAACTGGCGCGAGCTGCACATTGACCAGCAGCCCACCTGGAGCGAGCACGAAGACTTCGCCAGCACCATCGCAGAGCTGAACTCGGTTCCCCCGCTCGTCTTTGCCGGCGAGGTGGACGCCATGCGCCAGGCGCTCGGCGAGGTGGCTGAAGGTCGCGCCTTCCTGCTGCAGGGTGGCGACTGCGCAGAAACCTTCGCGGGTGCAACCGCCGACAAGATCTCCGGCCGCGTGAAGACCATCCTGCAGATGTCCGCTGTGCTCACCTACGGCGCCTCCATGCCCGTGGTGAAGATGGGCCGCATGGCCGGCCAGTTCTCCAAGCCGCGCTCCGCAGACATGGAAACCCGCGGCGACGTCACCCTGCCCTCCTTCCGCGGCGAGACCGTCAACGGTTTCGACTTCACCCCCGAAGCACGCGTACACGACCCCAAGCGCATGCTGCGCGGCTACCACACCAGCGCCTCCACCCTGAACCTGGTGCGCGCCTTCACCAAGGGCGGCTTCGCAGACCTGCGCGCCGTGCACCAGTGGAACCGGGGCTTCACCTCTAACCCCGCCCACGAGCGCTACGAGAAGACCGCCAACGAAATCGGCCGCGCCCTCAAGTTCATGGAAGCCTGCGGCGTGAACTTCGAGGCCCTCAAGACCACCGACATGTACGTTGGCCACGAGGCCCTGGTTCTGGACTACGAGCGCGCCCTGACCCGCATCGATTCGCGCACCCAGCTGCCCTACGACACCTCCGCACACTTCCTGTGGATTGGTGAGCGCACCCGCGGCATCGATGACGCCCACGTGGACTTCCTCTCCAAGGTCCGCAACCCCATCGGCGTGAAGCTCGGCCCGACCACCACCACCGAGGACGCACTCGCGCTGATTGACAAGCTCGACCCGAACCGCGAGCCCGGCCGCCTGACCTTCATCACCCGTATGGGCGCGAAGAACATTCGCGAGAAGCTGCCCTCCATCGTCGAGGGCGTGCAGGCCGAGGGCGCGAAGGTCGTGTGGGTGACCGACCCGATGCACGGCAACACCATCTCCGTGCCCTCCGGCTACAAGACCCGCCGCTTCGACGACGTGCTCGACGAGGTTCGCGGCTTCTTCGAGGTGCACGAAGCTCTGGGCTCGTTCCCCGGCGGTATTCACGTGGAGATGACCGGCGACGACGTGACCGAGTGCCTGGGCGGCTCCGACGCTATCGACGAGGCAGCACTGGCTGACCGCTACGAGTCCCTGTGCGACCCGCGCCTGAACCACTCGCAGTCCCTGGAAATCGCGTTCCTGGTCTCCGAGTACCTCAAGAACCGCGGTAGCCGCGGCTAAGGACGTTTTCGCGTCATCGCTTCTCGTACGCCCTTGCGACGTACTAACGGGCCCGGCCCCTCAAGAGTGAGGGGCCGGGCCCGTATCGTTTAGTGAAGACGGCGCTTAGCTGAGACGGCGCTTAGCGAAGACAGCGTTTAGCGGCGAGGGTGCTTGGAGCGTCCTGGGGTGAGGAGAGATTCTGAGCTCCTAACGGTTTGGTCCCCGGCGGGATCCCGATGAACCCCGATTCCCGATGAATCCCGGCGGCTGAGCATCTAGTAGCCCAGGCCGAAGAAGCTCGCGAAGTTCTTCCACCACTCCGATTGCAGGATGGAGGTCGCAAGCCACCACCCACTGAAGCTGGCGCTCATGCCCAGCAGAATCACCATCAGCGCCCACACACCCATCGCCGCGCCTGAGGGGGGAGGGGTGAGCTCACGTACCGGCAGTCGGCGGTCGCGGTGGAGAGCATCCCGCGACGTGAAGCCGGAGGAATCGGTGGAACCGGTGCTCCCGCCGGAATCCCGCCGAGAAGTATCAGGGGTGTGCGCCCCGTCCGGGCTTTGCGCGGCATCGGAGTAGTCAGGGTAGGCGTTGAGCGCGCGCTCGGCGTAGATGGGGGCGTACTCACCGAAGGTCGAGATAAACTCCTGCTCGGTCTGCGGCCCGATGCCGACGGACGGTGCATCGGATGCATCGGATGAGGCGCCGGAGCTTTGAAGCCCCTTCGACCCCCGCGAGTCATCGGCCTCGTTGGGCTCGCCGCCATCGGAGGCAGCCGAAGCCTCGGGTGCCGAACTCTTGAGCGGGGGAATACCCTCGGGGTTGAGCACCGAGTCCTCCGCGTCCACGTCGGCCAGATGCACCTCCTCTCGGGAACCGGTGAGCAGGCTATCCGGAGAATAAACGTCGTAGGCGAGCAGGTCTCCGGCATCGCTAAACGCGCTGATGGGGGTGTTGCGCACCATCTGCCCCGCGCCGCTGCGCTCGGCGATCTCGGCCACCGCCTCCCACAGGCTTGAGGTAGGCTCCGGGACGCTCGGAGCGCGCCAGGACAGCTCGGACTCGCCGAGAGACTCGGCAACCTCCTTGAGAGAGGCGAAAAGCTCGGTGGCGTCCTCGGGGCGGGCCTGCGGCTGCTTGCGGGTGCACCAGGCAATAATTCCGGCCACGTCGCGGTCAATACCCGGGGCGATATCGCCGAGCGGGGGCATCTCAATATTGGCATTGTGATACAGCACCTGCTGGTCGTTCTCCAAACCCACGAAGGGCAGTCGCCCCGCCAGCATGCGGTACATCATGACGCCGAGCGCGAAGATATCGGCCTGCGCGCCCACCTTCACCTGCGGGTCCAGGACCTCCGGCGCCACGTAGGCGGGAGTACCCATGGGGGCGCCGGAATCCACCTGATCGTCGCGGCGTGACAGACCGAAGTCCGTCAGCTTCACCTGGCCGTTGGCGTCCAGAAGAATATTGCCCGGCTTAATATCGCCGTGCAGGTAGCGGTTGGCGTGCACCTCCGAGAGGGCATCCACCACCGGCAGCAGAACATCCAGCGCCTCGCCCAGGCTCAGGGCGCGCCGCGTGCGCAATAGCTGGCTGAGCGTGCATCCGTGCACGTATTCGAGCACGATATACATGACCATCTGCCCGGCCACGTACTCGGTGCCCGAAGAGATGACACCCACCGTGTGTCCGCCGCCCACCTGGCGCATCGAGCGTTCCTCGCGGTGGAATTTCTGCCGGTTGGCGGCGTCCTGTGCCAGGGAAGGGGAGAGGATTTTGAGCGCCACAGGATTGTTCGACCACAGATCCAGCGCGTAGTAGACCTCGCTCATGCCGCCCCGCCCAATCAGCGAGCCCACCTGGTAGTGTCCCTCGATAATGGCGCCACTCAGCCACTCCGAAGAGCCGACCGTGGCACCCTGTGCGGGCGCGGTGGTGGCCGGAGGAACAGTAGAAGAGGCGGGAGGATGCGAGGGCGATGAGTGAGTGTGCGCGGAAGAACGGGGGCGCGGGAGGGGAATATTCATACGGCCTCTATCTTATCGCTCGGCCCAATCGCGCGGCGGGGAAAAGGTTATCGGGAGGGCAATACTCAGCTGATTCTAAGGCAACCGCCTGAGCAGAATGTGACGCTCCGCGCGGCTGAGCGGGTCGAAAGTGGTAAATATGAGTCGGCTCTGGCACTCTTAAAAGGTGACTAACGAAAATATTGCTCAGACCTTCGCCCTCGTCGGCGATTGGGTCACTATTCCCGATATTGCGCAGGCCCTCGATCTGAAGGTGACCCGCGTGCACAACCTGATTTCTGACGGTACGCTCATCGCCCTGCGCGACCCCGAAACCAATGTGCGCAAGGTTCCCGCGCTGTTCCTGAACGGTTCGCGCGTGCTGGAATCCCTCAAGGGCACCCTCGTGGTGCTGAAGGACTCCGGCTTCAGCGATGAGGAAGCCATCGTCTGGCTGTACACCGAGGACGAATCCCTGCCCGGCCGCCCGATCGACGCACTGATTGACGGCCGCAAGACCGAGATTCGTCGCCGCGCCCAGGCCCTGGCCTGGTAGCACCGGAGGGTAGCGCCGCAACGCGGAGGCGCAGGGGGCCGGTAAACACGCTGGCCCGGGTGCTCTTCGCACGGCGGGAACTCAACTGATAAAACAGCGGATGGGGTAGCGTTCACGCTACCCCATCCGCTGTCGTTTAACGGTCTCTTCGCTGCGCCTCGCCGCTATTCCTACGTCTTTTTCACGCCCCGCGGGCTGAAAACACGCCCGTTTAGGACTTGCGACGTAGCGCGCGGTCCACGATATCGCTCAGCGCCGCGCGCACGAGCTCGTCGAGCTCCAGCGCATCCAGAGCCTCAAAGACCGCATGGGACTTCTGCTCAATCAGCCGCTCGTGCTCGGCGAAAGCACCCGAGGACACCATGAGCTCACGGATGCGCTCCACCTGCTCATCGCTCAGGTTGGGGTTGCCCAGGCTGTCGTGCAGGAGCGCTGCCTCCTGCTCGCTGAGGGCCGCGGAGGTCAGCGCCACCAGGACGGTGCGCTTACCCTCGCGCAGGTCGTCACCGGCGGGCTTGCCGGTCACCTCGGGACGACCGAAAACGCCCAGCTCGTCGTCGCGCAGCTGGAAGCCCTCACCGAGCGGCAGACCGAAGGCCCGGTAGCCTGCCAGCACCGGATGCTCCTCGCTGATTGCGCCGGCCCCGCTCTCCAAAGCCCGCGCCTGCAGCGCCAGGCTCCCACCGATCGTGAAGGGGTGCTCGCACGAGTACTTGGCGGACTTGAAGCGGATCACGTTGAGCGCTCGTTGCAGGGCCGAGCTGGCATCTTCGGTGTCGAGCACCTCGGAGTAGACGTCCAGGTACTGCCCGGCCAGAACCTCAGAACGCATACGGTCAAAAATGGTGCGCGCCGGGGAACCGTATAGTGCGCCCTCGCCCAAGGACGCAAAGACCTCCGCCGACCAGACGAGGGTCAGGTCGCCGGCCAGGATGCCGCCGGTCAGACCGTAGTTGAAGGCGTCGCCACGCCAGTTATTCTGCTCGTGCGCGGCCTCGAAACGCTTGTGCACGGAGGGGGCGCCGCGGCGGGTGTCGGAGCGGTCGATGATGTCGTCGTGAATGAGCGCGGAGGTCTGGAATAGCTCCACCGCCATGCCGGCCTTCACGATGGACCAGGTGCCGCGGTTCTCGGTCACGGGTGCGCCTCCCGCCCCGCGCCAACCCCAATAGCTCAGCAGGGCACGCAGACGCTTGCCGCCGGTAGAAAGGGATTCGATGGCCTCCAGCAGGGGGAGGGTCTCGGGGGAGATGCCCTCCAATAGTTCGCGCTGCGCGGCAAAGAACTCGGCCATCAGGGTATTGAAGGCGTTCAGGTAGGCGCTCTGCTCATGTTCGAGAGCCTCGGCGATGCCTGCGGGTAGCTCTGCGGAGCCTCCGGCGGGGGAAGGGGTCGTCATACTATCCTCGGTGTACGTGGGGACGATGGGCATGGGTGCGGTGTGCACCCCTCTAGCTTAGTGGAGAAACGCGTCACACGGGGTATTTGCGAATATGTTTACTAATATTTGGGAGCTTAATTCGTAGACGTGTGCTATATTTGGGGTGTGGTGAAAGCTATCGAAGGGAGGTTGAGGGGTGAGTAAGCCGGGCCGCGATAATGCGCGCGTCATTATGCATCTCGATATGGATGCCTTTTTTGTTAACGTCGAACTCCTCGAGAACCCCTCGCTTCAGGGTAAGCCCATTATCGTTGCGCCGACGGGCCCTCGCTCAGTGGTATGCTCGGCCTCCTATGAGGCGCGCGCCCACGGGGTTCATTCGGGCATGCCTCTCAGCTGTGCCCTCTCCGAGGTTCCGCACGCTACGGTCCTTCCCCTGCGCGCGGATTACCGGTACTATTCCCGAGCCGTCATGGGTATTCTGCGTGACCTTAGCCCGCTGGTAGAGCAGGTGAGCGTGGATGAGGCCTTCGTGGATCTTACGGGCGCCCACCGGCACGGGCAGGACCCCGTGCAATTGGCGCAGCGGGCGCGTGAGCGCATCGCAGGGGAACTCTCCCTGCCCTCCTCAGCGGGGGTGGCTCCCAATAAACTGCTGGCCAAGATGGCCTCGACCGGCAGTAAGCCCAACGGCCTATGGGTCGTGCCGCCCGGCCGCGTGCAGGAATTCCTCGACCCGCGCCCGGTCTCGGCGCTGTGGGGCGTGGGCTCGAAAAGCACAAAGCTTTTGGCCGGCTACGGAATCCAGACCATTGCGCAATTGCGGTCCATGAGCATCGAGTGGCTTCGGGACCGTTTCGGCACCTCCCACGGGGAATACCTCTGGACTGTTGCGAGGGGTATTGATGACCGGCCCGTCCTGACCGAACGCGATGAGAAGAGCATGGGTGGCGAGCATACCTTCTCCGAAGATACCGCCGATGCCGCCGCCATCAGCGGGGTTGTGCGCGAGCTGAGTCTCAAGCTCGGGCGGCGTCTGCGCGAATCCGGTCGCCTCGCGGGGCGGCTGAGCCTGAAAATTCGCTATGCGGGTTTCGAGACCCGCACTCGATCCGTGCCCCTCAGCTCGCCCCTGGATTCGGGGATGCGCATCGCCGAGCTGGCGCTGGAGGCGCTGCGGGCCGACGGGATCCTGACCGGGGACGAGGCACCGCGACCCATCCGCCTGGTTGGCGTGCGGGCCGAGAAGCTGGCTCGCGCCGAGGACGGGGTGCAGCAGGCTCTCTTCGAATCCATCGAGTACAAGCCCGCCGGGCGGGGGTCGAGGAATTGGGGGAGCGGAGGTGCGGTGAACCTCGGGGATCTGAACTCTCGATCGTCGAAGCTCGCGCCGGAGGCTACCGAGGCGGTGCTCGTGAAGGCCGGTCGCTGGTCCGAGGTTGAGCACGTCATGGACGCGATTCAGCGGAAGTACTCGGCCGAGAGCATCAAACCGGCCTCGAGGGTTGCGCTACCCGACCGGAAGGCCGACGGCCGCTCGGGAGGGGCCGAGGCGGGCTCCGCGGAAGAGGCTCGTGACGGATAGAGGGACAGGAGAATCGGTGGACCATCGCAGCAGCGAAGGCTGAAAGAAACGGGCGGCTGGTGAGTTCCCCGGCCCCGTCGCATCCACGTGTCGAAATAGCCCCAAAATGGTTCGTAAAATAAGTAGCTGATAGGCTAAAAATAGTGCGTTGCTCGCGCCTTGCGCGGTAGGATGGAACCAAAGAGTGCGCACGCGCCACGGGATGCGTTTCAACCCGCTGCGGATACCGGCGCGAACGCGTTGTCAGAAAGACAAAGGAGAACACGATGGCACTGTCCGAGCGTGAACAGAAAGTTCTTGAGCAGCTCGAAGAACTCATGAGCAATGAGGATCCGAACTTTGCCTCGTCCATGTCCTCCACCGGCAATACTGCTCCCGTATTTAGCGCTCGACAGTTGGCGCTCGGAATTCTCTGCGTGCTAATCGGTCTGGGCATTATCATTGGTGCCGTCGCCTCTCACCTCATCTGGCTGGGCGTGCTCGGCTTCCTCTTTGCAGCCTTCGGCGTGTACTTCGCCAGCACCAGCAAGAAGACCCCCGTGGATTCCTTCCTGGGAGGCAAAGCCGGCGGTGCCGCCCGCGCCCGCTCCCGCGAGCAGAAGGAGCGCTCGGCCTTCATGAACCGCCTGGAGGAGCGCTGGGACGAGCGCAACAACGGTCAGAACTAAAACCCGCTGATGGCCCGGGACAGCAGGTTTCGGACCGAAGATACCGAGGTGAAAATACCGAGGTGAAAATACCTGGCTAGGGATGCCGAGTTGAAGGGTTCAAGCCGGAACTCATAATGACTTTCCCAAGCGGAGGCGAGACGTATGTCTCGCCTCCGCTTTTTCGTGCCCGGTGTCTTTCTCCAAGTGGCCTTTTCTTGCTTGGGGGCTTGTGGGCTTCGCTTTCAATCCTTCTGCGTATGGCAAGCTGGTTGCCCCGGGTGAAGGCATATATAGCCCGCCCGGAATAGGCGCTAACTCCTTTTATGTGTGCCTCGTGCCACTCTGCTGCTGTGTATCTAAGTTCTGCCGCTAAACGGCTCTAACCTGTGTAGAAGCTGTGCGCTGAGATAAAAAATGCAAAAGAAGGAATAAAAACCCTAAAAGACCTTCCTCGAGGTGGGGGAGGTGGTGGAAAATGGGGTAAAGTGGAGGAGAAGGCTGAAGCCCCCTCCCTCAGCCGTGCTCCGCACCCGTTTCCGCTGTGGTGCAGGGCGCACGTCGTATTCTTCCGCTCGCTCCGCAAGCGCCATCGGAAGGGACGTGAGGCGAGGGCGCACGACAGGCTCAGCATCAGGCACACACGGGGGAGGTGACGCGAATGTTCCTGGGAACCTATTCGCCACGAATGGACGCCAAAGGGCGCATCATCCTCCCCGCCAAATTCCGTGAGGAACTCTCAGCAGGCCTCGTTCTGACCCGCGGTCAGGAACGATGCCTGTACGTTTTCCCCTCCGCGGAATTCGAGCGCATCCACGAGCGGATGCGCAGCGCACCCCTGCCGGGGCGAGCCGCCCGCGACTTCCTGCGAGTATTCCTCTCGGGAGCCTCGGATGAGCTACCCGATAAACAGGGGCGCATCACCATCCCTCCGATTCTTCGGCAGTACGCCGGGCTTGGCGACCAGCTCGTGGTCATCGGGTCCGGAACCCGGGCGGAAATCTGGGACGCCTCCGCCTGGGAGGAGTACCTGGCCCGCACGGAAGCCGAGTTCGCGGCCCTGGATGAAGACCCCTTCAGCCCCCTGCTCTAACGACTCGACGGCTCGTCGAATCGGCAGAGACACGGAGACGACAGGAACGCCGAGCCGGCAGGGCGGTAAATCGGTGTGGACCCGATGCGCGGTCTGCGCCCCCCACACGCTTTATCGACACACCACTCACCACCACGCAGGATTACCTCACACAGGAGCACCCATGAGCGTAGAACGCGCCCCCGAAGCCGGCACCTCCGGCTCCTCGGTGAAGGTCACCGGCGCCTCCATCGACAACCTTTCCGAGCGTGACGCCAGCGAGCGCCACGTGCCCGTCATGCTGGACCGCTGCATCAACCTGCTGGCACCCGGCATTGAGCGTGCCGTGGAGGAACGCGGAACCGCCTACGTGATTGACGGAACCCTGGGCATGGGCGGCCACTCCGAGGCGCTGCTGGAGCGGTTCGAGAACCTGGTGCTCATCGGTATCGACCGGGACCTGCAGGCCCACTCCATCGCGGGGGAGCGTCTGGCACGCTTCGGCGAGCGTTTTGTGCCTGTACACGCGGTCTACGACGAAATCGACCGCGCCATGGAAACCGCCGGGGTGCAGGGAATTGACGGCGTCCTGCTGGACCTGGGTGTCTCCTCCATGCAGCTGGACGAACGCGCCCGTGGCTTCGCGTACTCCTACGACGCGCCCCTGGACATGCGCATGAACTCCGAGGACGAGCTCACCGCGCGCATCGTGGTCAACGAGTACAGCGAGGACCAGCTGCGCCGCATTATCCGTAATTGGGGCGAGGAGAAGTTCGCCTCGCGCATCGCCCGCGCCATCTGCACTGCCCGCGCCAACGCGCCCCTGGAGACTACCGGCGAGCTCGTGCGCATTATTCAGAAGGCGGTTCCCGTCGCGGCCCAGCGTACCGGCGGCCACCCCGCCAAGCGCACCTTCCAGGCGCTGCGCATCGAGGTCAACCACGAGCTGGAGGCGCTCGAACGGGCCGTTCCCGCGGCCCTGGATGCGCTGAACCTGGGCGGCCGATTCGTTGCGATGAGCTACCACAGCCTGGAAGACAAAATCGTGAAGCGCGCCCTCACAGCCGAGGCGACCTCCAAGGCGCCGAAGGGATTCCCTGTGGAACTCGAGGAACATAAGCCCACGATCAAGATCATTACCCGCGGCGCGGAGCCGCCCACCGAGGAAGAGATTGCGCAAAACTCTCGCGCGGCCAGCGCCAAGCTGCGCGCAGCCGAGAAGATTCGAATCCCCTCCCAGTAGCGATTTGCCCGCCCGCAGGCGACAGACGCTAGTAACCACCTAAGACGAAGATTAGAGAGCGAATGAGCACCCAGCACGCATCCCAGCGCCCCACCCGCGCCCAGGGTACCCCGCGGACTCGACGCGCCGGTTCTTCGCGCCCCTCGGCGGGTGCATCCGGCGCTCTGAGCTCGAGCCTGGGCTCCTCGAACGCCTCGCACAGTGCGGGCGTGACCCGCACCTCCAAGGGCGTACATTCCGGCCGTACCCGTAGCGCGCGGGTGGATCCGGTTACCGCTTCTCAGCCCGTGGTTCGCCCGGCAAGCACCGCAGCCTCCCACGGGGGTAAGCGCACCGCGGGCCACGTTCCCGGACCGGTACGTGCCGCGGCCCGAACCGAGGAACCGCGCGAGGAAGAGGTCGTCACCCGACGCACGCCGCTGTCCGCGGTGACCCGCCGCGCCCGCCGATTGAGCCCGCCGACCATGCTGGCCGTTTTTGCCGCTATCCCGCTGACCCTGATTTTTATCCTGCTGCTCAACGTGCTAATCGTGACCCGACAGTATGACATGGTGGACCTGCGCGCGCAGGAACAGCGTCTCGTGCAGGAGAACCAGGCCCTGCAGCAGGAGATCGGTTTCAAGGAGGCGCCCCAGGACCTGGCGGTGCGCGCGAGCGCCCTGGGCATGTTCGCCAGCTCCTCGCAGGCCACCCTGAACCTGCAGACCTCCAAGATTGAGGGAACCCCCGCCCCCGTGGCCAGCCCCACCGGCAAGGCCGCGACCAAGGAACAAAACCTGATTGCGCCCCCGGCCGCAGGCTCCGAGGAGAGCTACGCCAAGAGCGTGGTGGATGCGGATAAGACCACCCAGCAACGTCACGCAAGCGCGACCGCGAGCGCCTCGGCGAGCGCAACGGCTAGCCCCGCCGCGGCCAATAACGCCGCGAACACGAACAACGGTGCCGCTAACGGCACCGCACAGAACGGCCAGGCCACCCGCTAGCCGCCCCCAACCGACACCCCACACAGCACGAGAACCGCGAAAGGATATCCCCGAATGAGCTTCGACGCGCGCCATCACGCGAACGAACCGGCATCCGGGAAGCCGGACCTGACCCGCCGAGGCTTCCTGGCAGGCGCCGCAGCCACCTGCGCTCTGGGCGTTATCGGTGCGAACCTGTTTATCCGCCAGGGCTTTGACCCCGGTGCGGTGGCGAATGCGTCCCGTCAGAAGCGTCTGCGCTCGCAGGTGCTTCCCGCCGTGCGCGGGCAGATTCTCGATATCAACGGTAACGTTATGGCGCGTACCGTGCAGCGTTATAACCTGACCGCAGATCAGAGCGCTGTGGCGACCTTCAAGCGTTACAACGAGGACCGCACCGAGAAGATTGAGGTGACCCCGAGCCAGCTGGTCTACGAGATGACCGATATCCTCAAGAGCGTGGACCCGGGCATCACCGACGAATTCATCAAGTCGAAGCTGGACGGCACCTCCAAGTACTCGGTCATCAAGACCGACGTTTCTCCCGAGATTTTCCACAAGATTGACGACCTTGGCGCGCCCTTCATCTACGGCGAGGCCTTCTCGCAGCGCCTGTACCCCAACGGTAGTGTGGGTGGCTCCGTGGTCGGCAAGTACAACATTGTTGAAGAGGCTGACGGCAACGGCAAGGGTGGCACGGTGTCCCGTAACTTCTCGGTGGGCATTGAGCGTGTCTTTGAGAAGGAGCTTGCCGGTACCCCCGGTGAGCGCACCTACGAGATTAGTGCTGATGGTGTGCGTATCCCCGTGGCGAAGGAAGAGCAGCGCCTGGCGGTGGACGGTAAGAATATTCGTCTGACCATTAACCGTGATGTGCAGTATTTTGCGCAGCAGGTGGTACGTGCTCGCGCTGAGGAGCTGAAGGCTGAATGGTGTACCGCCATTGTTATGGATGTGCGTGACGGCTCCATTTTGGCTCTCGCTGATTCCTCTACGATGGACCCGGGTGCGGCAACCATTGAGGATGCGGCGGATATGACTCCGCGCGCTATTTCGCAGAACGTGGAGCCCGGTTCGACCGAGAAGATGCTGACTTCTTCGGCGTTGATTGAGCAGGGCCTGACGACTCCGACTAGTGTGTATGATGTGCCCGCGACCCTCACGATTGACGGCCAGACTTTCAAGGATGCGTTTGAGCACGGGGCGCAGCGGCGTACTTTCTCGGGCATTATTCATGACTCGATGAACACCGGTACGGTGCTGGTCGGTCAGAAGCTCAGCAAGGAAGAGCGCTACAACTGGTTGAAGAAGTACGGCGTCGGCGAGTTTACCGGCATTGAGCTGACCGGTGAGGAGCAGGGTATAATCGCTGATTGGCGTGATTGGGATGGCCGTCAGCAGTACACTGTGCTGTTCGGTCAGGGTGTTGCGCAGACTCCGCTGCAGACCGCCATGATTTTCCAGGCGCTGGGCAATAAGGGCGTTCGTCTGAAGCCGCGCATTGTGGACGCGATCATTGACGCCGACGGTACCGAACATAAGCGTGCCGTAGAGCCTGGCGAACGCATGGTCAGCGAGGAGACTGCCGCTTCCTGCCTGACTCTCATGGAGAATGTGGTGGAGCAAGGCCACGCCCGTCCGGCGAAGGTGACCGGCTACCGCGTGGGCGGTAAGACCGGTACTGCGGAAACTCCGAGTGAGAAGGGCGGCTACGACGGCAACACGACGTCCTTTATTGGTGTGGCGCCGATTGAGAACCCGCAGTTCTTGGTGGCGGTGACCATGCAGCGTCCTGAGGGTAGCGTGGGTGCGAACGGTACGACGGCTGAGTTCTCCAAGATTATGGAGAAGACCCTGCACACCTATAATGTGCCGCGTTCTACCGGTGAACCGGAGTTGATTCCGCTTTTTGCTGAGGATAGCCCCAATAAGACGAGCTAAAGGCGAGCGGGGGAGAGGTTCCCGGTAGCTGATTCGTGATGAAGAAGCCCCGGGACTGAACACCTGTCGAAGCCTAAAGCCCGTAGAATATTGAATGACCCTGTGTGCCTTGAGCGCATTGACCATACAGAGCTCACCGCTTCGGACAGCGGAGAGGAAAGAAGGACGATGGATACCGCATCTCACGCACCCGGCCAGAACCTGCTGGGCGGCGACGCTCAGACTCTGCGCCCGAATTCTGTGCGCCCGGTGAGTTTGGCGCACCTTCGCGAACATCTGCAGGGATTGGGTGCTCAGGTGAGTTCCCAGCTGGCTAGTGGCGTTCAGGGTTCTGAATCCGGTGATTCTGTTGAGGTTACCGGTATTAGCATGGACTCCCGAGGTGTTCGTCCGCAGGACCTGTACGTGGCTCTGCCCGGTGCGAAGGTGCACGGTGCGCAGTTTGCTGAGGCCGCGTTGAATCTGGGTGCTTCCGCTATTTTGACGGATGCTGCCGGTGCGCAGCTGCTGGGTGAGGCGCCGGTGCCTGTCCTGGTGACTGAGAACCTGCGCGAGTATGTCGGTCCGTTGGCTGCGCTGATTTATGGTTCGGCTTCGTTCCCCGCTACTCACCGTTACGCGGTGACCGGTACGAACGGTAAGACCACCTCCACCTACATGTTGGAGTCGGTGTTCCGCACCGGCCTGGGTGTGAAGACGGGTCTGATTGGCACTATTCAGATTCTGATTGATGGTGTGTCGGTTCCTTCGAAGATGACCACCCCGGAGTCTCCTCACGTGCATTCTCTGCTGACGATTATGGGTCAGCATCAGGTGCGTTGCGCCGCAATGGAGGTGTCCTCGCACGCGATTGATTACCACCGTGTGGACGGCGTGAAGTATGCGGTTGCTGGCTTCACGAACCTGACCCAAGACCACCTGGATCTGCACGGCACCATGGAGCATTACTTTGAGTCGAAGGCGCAGCTGTTCACCCCCGAACGTGCTGAGCTTGCGGTGATTACTGCTGATGACGAGTGGGGCGAGAAGATGTTCTCCGCCGCTTGCGAGCAGATGGGCGCTGAGCAGGTGCACCGCCTGGTGACTGCGCGCGGTGCCGGTCTGGCTGAGGTGCCCGCAGAGTTTGGTGCCCGCGACTGGGCTGTGGTGAAGGTTCAGCGTGAGGGTCTGGGCCACCGATTCCACGTGGCTAATGGCGCCGGTGAGAGCGTTGAATGCTACACCGGTCTGCCCGCTGACTTTAACGTTTCGAATGCTGCGCTGGCGGCTCTCATGGCGTACCTGGACACTGACTCCGCTGAGCGTGAGCGTCTGCTGCCTGAGCTGGCGTCCAGTTCGGCTCTGACCCCGGTGGTGCCGGGTCGTATGCAGCTGATTTCTTTGGCTCCGCACGCGATTGTGGACTTTGCCCACAACCCTGACGGCCTGACCCGTGCCCTGGAGGCGATGGATCGCCCCGGCGACGGCAAGGTCATGATTGTTTTCGGTGCGACCGGCGAGCGTGACCAGCTCAAGCGCCCGATTATGGGTGCGATTGCGGCACAGTACGCAGATATCGTCATTGTGACTGATGACGATCCGCACGGTGAGGCGCCCGAGCCGATTCGTGCCGCCGTTGAGGAGGGCGCGCAGAAGGCTGAGAACCGCCGAGCCACCCAGATCCTGAATATTTCTCCGCGTGCCGCCGCTATTGATGCGGCAATTGCCCTGGCGGGCGAGCATGACGCCATCCTGATTGCTGGCCGCGGCCACGAAACCGAACAGGATGTTGACGGCGTGGATATCGCCCTGGACGACCGCGTTGAAACCGCCCGTGCCCTGCGTGCGCACGGTTTCGAGATTCTGCCTGACTACCAGCGCATGCTCGATGAAAGTGACTCTAAGACCGCTGAAGGTATGGTGAAGAATGATTAAGCTCAGCGCCGCCCAGATTATTGAGGCAACCGGCGGCACCGCTATCGGCCTGGAGGGCCGTGAGGATCAGGTGTACGCAGACTTCGCCACCACCGACTCCCGTGAGGTGCAGACCGGTACCCTGTTCGTGGCGAAGCCCGGCGCGGTCACTGACGGTCACAGGTTCATCCCCATGGCGTTTGAGAGGGGTGCGACCCTGGCGCTGGTCGAGCGTGAAGTACTCGACGAGCAGGGCATGCCCTACCCGAGCATCCAGGTGCCCGATGTGGTGCTGGCGATGGGTGATTTGGCGCGCTACTCCATTGAGCAGATGCGTGCTCAGGGTGAGCTGACCGTTATCGGTATTACCGGTTCTGCCGGTAAGACCACGACGAAGGACCTTCTTGCCGCCATTTTCACCCCGGAGGGCCCGACCGTTGCCCCGGTTGGTTCCTACAACAGTGAGGTGGGCGTGCCCCTGACCGTTTTCCGTGCGGATGAGTCCACCCGCTACCTGGTCATTGAGATGGGGGCCGACCACGTGGGCAACATCGAGTACCTGGCGAATATTGCGCACCCTGATCACGGCGCAATCCTGAAGGTTGGTACCGCGCACGCTGGCGAGTTCGGCGGCGTGGACAATATTGAGCGCACCAAGGGTGAGCTGGCTGAGGGCGTTCAGCCGACCGGCTCCCTGGCTCTGAACGCTGACGATGAGCGCGTGCTACGCATGGCGTCGCGTTCGGTTGCACCCATTACGTACTTCGGCGTGGGCGAGAAGACCGGCGCGAACGGTCAGCCCTACGAGCGTTACGTGGCGGCACTGAATCTGCGCACCACCGATGCCGGTTGCCCCGAGTTCACTCTGCGCCTGCCTGACGGTAGCGAGTACGAGATTTCCTCCCGCCTGATCGGTGAGCATCACGTGCACAACCTGCTGGCCGCTGCGGCTGTCGCCTACAACAGCGGTATTGCGGGTGAGAAGATTGCCCGCGCGCTCAACGGCGCGGCGGCTGCCTCCAAGTGGCGCATGGCCCGCACCGACCGTGCCGACGGCGTGACCGTCATTAACGATGCCTACAACGCCAACCCCGAGTCCATGGCGGCGGCGCTGCGCACCCTCGCACAGTTGGGCCGCACCGTGGACCCGGCGACCGGTCAGCCGCACCGCACCTGGGCCGTGCTGGGCGCCATGCTGGAGCTGGGCGATGTGTCCGTTCAGGAACACGATCACCTCGGCCGCCTCGTGGTGCGCATGAACATTTCGAAGCTCATCGCGGTCGGTGACATCGCTAAGCCCATCTACAACGCCGCGCACCTGGAAGGCTCCTGGGGTAATGAGGCGACCTGGGTTCAGACCCCGCAGGAGGCCGCCCAGATTCTGCGCGCCGAGCTGCGTCCCGGCGATATCGTGCTTTTCAAGTCCTCGAACGGCGCGAAGCTGGGCCTGCTGGGCGACGAATTCGCCTTCGCCGAGGAGAGCTTCGGCTCCGCCGAGGACGAGGCCCCGACCTGGCTTTCCGCCGGCGACTTTGTTGAGGCTACCGACCTGAGCGAGCACCTGGCCGCCCACCTGGACGGTACCGAGTCCAGCACCTCCGCACAGACCACCAACGAAGGGTAACGCTTCATGATTACCGTGTTGATTGCAGGAATCCTCGGGTTCCTTATCTCCCTGACCGCGCTTCCGGTGTTCATCAAGAAGATGAAGTCCCTCAAGCTCGGTCAGCTGATCCGCGATGAGGGCCCCGCCGCCCACCAGTACAAGGCGGGCACCCCCACCATGGCAGGCCTGATTTTCATCCCGGCGGCGATTCTTGCGTACCTGCTGACCATGGGCATTAGCGCCGTTTTCTTCGGTACCTCGCCACTGCCGAGCGCCACCGCGTGGCTGACCATCGCCTTTACCCTGGGCATGCTTGGCGTGGGTGCTGCGGATGACATCATGAAGTTCCGGCACAAGGGCAACGAGGGTCTGACCGAGCGTCAGAAGACCATCGGCCTGCTCGCGGTGACCGTTCCCTTCGCCTTCCTGGCTTTCCAGTTCCCCAACGAGTCTGGCGCGCGCCCCGCATCCACCGCGATTTCCTTTGTGCGCGACCTGCCGATTGACCTCTTTGCCGCCGGTGCGGTGTTTGGGTCCATCCTGGTGGCCGTGTGGATTACCCTCATCTCCCTGTCGGGCACGAACGCCGTGAACTTCACCGACGGCCTGGACGGCCTGGCCGGTGGCGTGATGATGACGATCTTCTCGGGCTACCTGACCATCAGCATCTGGCAGTACGTGCACGCCTGCACCGCGGGCGCCGGCACCGCCTGCTACGACGTGCGCGACCCAGGTTCACTGGCGCTGATTGCCGCATCCTTGATCGGTTCCCTGGCCGGCTTCCTCTGGTGGAACGTCTCGAAGGCGCAGATCTTCATGGGCGACTCCGGCTCCCTGGCCCTGGGCGGTGCGATGGTTGCCTTCGCCCTGTTCACCCGCACCGAGCTCCTGCTGCTGGTCATGGCACTGATTCCGGTGCTGGAGGTCTTCTCCGTAATCGTTCAGAAGTTTGTCTTCAAGGTCAGCCGCAAGCGCTCGGTTGCGGCGGGGGAGAAGCCCCTGCACGCGCACCGTTACTTCCGTATGACCCCCTTCCACCACCACATGGAGAAGACCGGTCTGAACGGCAAGTACTCAATCGATAAGAAGGGCCTGGAGCCCGGCACCGTCAGCAGCGGCGAGGTGAACTCCGTGTTCCGCCTCTGGGTTGTCAACGCCCTGTGCGTGCTGGTGGCCCTGGCTCTCTTCTTCGGCGACTGGTTCTCTCAGACTTCTGGAGTGATTCACTAATGTCAACTATGGAACAGGACGCACTGCGCGCCCGCCGCGAGGCAAACGCCCAGGCGATTGCCGTCAACCCGGTGTACGAGAACGAGCGCCTCGCGCAGCTGACCAGCTGGGACGCCCCCTGGGCCGGTCTGCGCGTCGTGGTCGTGGGGATGGGCACCAGCGGTGACGCCGCCGCGGATGTGCTCGCGCAGCTGGGTGCGCGCATCACGGTTATCGACGGGGCAGACACCCCCGAGAAGCGTGAGCGCATCGAGGTTTACCGTAACGCGTACGGACCGGTGAGCGGCCTGTTCGGCCCCGAGCACATGCTCGCCCTGCCGCAGATTGAGGGCGAGGACCCCGAGCTGGTCGTGACCTCTCCGGGTATTCGCCCCGACCACCCCGTGATGCTTGACGCCTACGAGCGCGGTATCCAGGTGTGGGGTGACGTGGAGCTGGCTTGGCGCCTCAACGACCGTGCCGGCCGCCCCAGCCCCAAGTGGCTGTGCCTGACCGGCACGAACGGCAAGACCACGACCGTGGGCATGACGGATTCGATTCTGAAGGCCGCGGGCAAGAAGTCCATTCAGGTGGGCAACGTGGGCATGCCGATTGTGTACGCGATTGCCGACGATGAGCCCTACGAGTTTTTCGCGGTGGAGCTGTCGAGCTTCCAGCTGCACTGGACCTTCTCCCTGTCGCCCTACGCCTCGGTCGTGCTGAACATTGCCGAGGATCACGTGGATTGGCACGGTTCCTTCGAGCGTTACAAGGCCGATAAGGCCCGCGTGTACGAGAACACCCAGGTGGCCTGCATCTTCAACACCGACCACGCCGACACCCTGCGCATGGTGGAGGATGCCGACGTGGTGGAGGGCGCTCGCGCGATTGGCTTCAGCGCCACCCAGATGCCTGCCGTGTCGATGCTCGGCCTGGCTGAGAATATCATCGTGGACCGCGCCTTCCTGAAGAACCGCTACAACGAGGCGCTCGAACTGGGCGTCGTGCAGGATTTGGCCCCCGCGCCGGGTAAGATGCCTGCCCAGTACACGGTCGAGAACGCCCTGGCCGCGGCCGCCCTGTGCCGTGCCGCCGACGTCGATCCGAAGGCCGTGGGTGCGGGTCTGCGTTCCTTCAAGACCGGTGCGCACCGCAACCAGCTGGTGGGGTACGCCAACGACATCATGTGGGTGAACGACTCGAAGGCCACGAACCCGCACGCGGCCAACGCCTCGATGAGCGGTTACCCCTCGCTGGTGTGGATTGCCGGTGGCCTGTCGAAGGGCGTGGAGTACGACGAGCTGATTACCGATCACGCTAAGCGCCTGAAGGCCGTGCTCATCATCGGCACGGATACCGCAGGCCTCAAGGCTGCCCTGGCCAACCACGCCTCGCAGGTTCCGACCTATAACCTGACCGCCTCGGTGGCCGACCCCTCGGACGGCATCGCCGTCATGAACGCCGCGGTGGCGAAGGCCGCCGAGATCGCTCAGCCGGGTGATACGGTGCTGATGGCACCGGCCGCGGCATCGATGGACCAGTTCAAGAACTACGCGGTGCGCGGCGAGGCGTTTGCGAACGCCGTGGCCGATCAGCTGGCCCAGTCGTAGCCTATTCGGCCCCGGCCGGTACCCTAGCGCGTAGCGGCGTTCGCGGCCCGTGCCGCCTAAGCCGCGCTCTCGGGGGTGGGACGTTTTGGGTTCCACCCCCGCCTCTTTTCTCAATTGTTATCGCCGCCGCGATTCATCGCTGTGGGTTGTGGCGTTCCAAGCCTTAGGAGGGCATGTGAGTACCAGCGCATCCTCGAAGCGTTCTGCGTCTTCGCGGGCTGGCCGTTCCGAACAGACCGGGCACGCCTCGTCCCCGTGGACTGCCCTGAAGGAGATGACGGCACCGGCCCGTTCGTTTGGCAAGCGCCTGTACCGTCGCGGTCTGAAGGCTGACCTGTGGGATGTGCCGGTCATGCTACTGGTGACGACCCTGGGTTTGGCGATTTTCGGCTGCATCATGGTGCTCTCGGCTTCGAGCGTCACCATGATTTCGCAGGGCCAGTCACCGTTCTCTCAGGTGTCCTCGCAGATTCTCTTCCTGGTGCTCGGTGTGGTGGCGATGGCCGTCATTACGAATATTCCGGTGGGGTGGTATCACAAGCAGGTCGTGGTGAACGCGATGCTTGCGGTGGCCCTGGTGCTGCAGTTGGCGGTGGTGGTTATCGGCGTCGAGGTGAACGGTAACCGTAACTGGATTAAGCTGGGCCCCGTGCAGATGCAGCCTTCGGAGTTCTCGAAGCTTGCAATCGTGATGTGGCTGGCGTGGGTGTATAACCGCCAGGGCGATATTTCGCGGAGCCTCTGGCGTACCCTGTTCCCCTCCATCTACGGTGTGGGCGCCCTGATTCTGCTGATTATGGTCGGCGGTGATATGGGTACGGCCCTGGTGTACGGCTTCATTTTCCTGGGCATGATGTGGATGGCCGGTGCCTCACGTCGGTCAATGCTGCAGATTGGCGGCGCGGTTGCCGCGCTGGCCCTGTTGGGCGTTTTGAGTAGCCCGAACCGAGTGGCCCGTATCTTCGGCATCTGGGGTTCGTGCACGAACGCTAACTGTGATCAGGCGAACTCGGGTGAGGTGGCGTTGGCGACCGGCGGCTTCCTGGGCGTTGGCCTGGGCCAGTCGCGCCAGAAGTACAACTACCTGGCAGAGGCCCACAACGACTACATTTTCGCGATTATTGGCGAGGAACTGGGCCTTCTGGGCACGATGGCGGTTCTACTGCTGTACGTGGGTCTGGTGTACTGTGCGGTGCGTATCATGCTGCGCACCGCCGATCCGCTGGTGCGCCTGGCGACGGGCGGCATTATGGTGTGGCTGACCTCTCAGGCCATCATCAATATGGGTATGGTGTCCCGTATTCTGCCGGTGATTGGCGTGCCGCTGCCCTTCGTCTCCTACGGTGGTTCCTCGTTGCTGTCTTCGCTGTGCGCGGCGGGCCTACTATTGGCCTTTGCCCGGCAGACGCCCCTGCGAGGCGCGACGGCCCCGTCGAGCGTTGAGAACCAGAGCGCTCGCGAGATTCGCCGCGCAAACGCCGATTGGAAGCGCCGCCTGCCCCTGCAGGCTGTGGTGGAGCAGGAGGCCGCGGAGCGTGCCGAGGCCGGTGGCCACCTGATGCAGGAGCAGCATCCGCTGTCGAAGCTGGGCAGCCTGAGCGGTTTTGTCCGGCGCTGGTTGGGCTTTGATCCGGAGCAGCGTCGCGAGTTGAAGCGCATCGAACAGCAGCGTGAGGCGGAGCGCGCCCGCGAAGAGGCCCGCGCGGCTCGTGAGGAGGCCCGTGCGGCTCGTGAGGAAGCGGCCCGTGAGAAGGCTGAGCGGCAGAAGCTGGCTCGCCGTGCCCGTGAGGAGGCGGCCCGTGAGGAGGCCGAGCGGCAGAAGGCCCTGGAGGAGGCCGAGCGGCAGAAGACGGACCGCGAGAAGGCGGCCCGCACGAGGGAAACCCGAGAGCAGAAGGCCCGAGAGCGCCGAGCCCCCGGCAAGGCTGCACCCCGCAACGCCGAGCAGCCCCGACCCGCCCGCCCGGTTCAGCGTCCGGCCGAGCAGGGCTCGAAGGAACAGCAGACCCGAGGCCGGCGTCCCGGGCAGGGGGAGCGTCGTCGTCCGCAGAATCAGCGCGGTGGTCTGCCCGCCGGCCTGCAGCCTCTGCATCCCGAGGACCGCGCCCGCCGAGCTCAGCGTCAGCAGCGTCAGCACGGTCAGTCGTCGCGCCGTCAGCCCGGTGGGGGAGAGCGGTAGAGAGATTTTCCGAGGTGGACAGCGGACGAGAACGGCCTTACCTCTCGGCCCCGCGTTCCTTCAAAGCGCCCCCGACCTGAGCTACAGCTCGTGGTCGGGGGCGTTCCGCCGCGCTCTGCGGTGCGGGACGATAGCGTAAAATGATGCTGTACCGATGTATTGGGAGAGAGACCTATGACGAAGAAGGCACCCTCTATAGTCTTCGCCGGTGGTGGCACCGCCGGTCACATTAATCCGATGCTTGCGATTGCCCGCGCCGTTCGCGACCTTGAACCGAACGCCAAGATTCTGATGCTGGGCACCGCCGACAAGATGGAAGCCGACCTGGTTCCGGCGGCCGGCTTCGATATTGAGTTCATTCCTCGCGCGGCGTTCCCCCGCAGCATTAACCGTGCCGCTTTGGCTTTCCCCGCTAAGTTCTTTGGTGGCCTGTCGAAGACCCGCCGCATCCTCAAGGATGTAGATGCAGACGTGGTTGTTGGCGTGGGCGGCTACGTGTGCCCGCCTGCGTATTTGTCGGCGTTGAGCGCTAAGATTCCCGTGGTCATTCACGAGGCGAACGCGAAGCCCGGCCTGGCTAACCGTCTGGGTGGCCGCTTCGCGAAGTTTACGGGTGTGGCCTTCCCCAATACACCCTTCCCGCACGCGACCCTGGTGGGCATGCCCATGAAGGACGAGATTGCCTACCTGAACCGCGACGCGCACCGTTCGAAAGCCCGCCGCAACCTGGGCCTGGACCCGGAGAAGCCCACCGTTATCGTGACCGGTGGTTCGCTGGGCGCGCTGAGCCTGAACAACGCCGTGTCGGCCTGCCGTGATCGCTTCGCAGAGTGGGACTTCCAGATTCTGCACATCACCGGTAAGGGCAAGACCGTTCTGGACGAGAACGGCGAACCCCTGAGCGCCCCGAACTACCGTCAGATTGAGTTCAGCAACGGCATGCAGGACGTGTACGCCGCCGCCGATTTGCTACTGGTGCGCGCCGGTGCGGCCACGGTGAGTGAGGTTGCCGCGGTGGGTGTGCCCGCTATTTTTGTGCCGCTTCCCATTGGTAATGGTGAGCAGGCCCTGAATGCTCGTTCCCTGGTGGAGGCCTCAGCGGCCCTGCTGGTGAAGGACGCAGAAGTCACCGGTGAGTGGTTTGCCCGTGAGATTCCGGAGCTGATGGCAAACCCCGAAGAACTGGAGCGCATGGGCGCTGCAGCCTATAAACTTGGTATCCGTGACGCGGCTCGCGTTATGGCCGAAGCAGTATTGAAGGCAGCTGAGAACTAATGACTGAACTGATGAATCTTGAGATGGTGCTGCCGGCACCCCTGAACCCGCCGTTCCCCGAGCGCCACGCGATGGACGCGCTGGGTCGCGTGCACTTCATCGGCATCGGTGGCGCGGGTATGAGCGCTATCGCCGCGCTGATGCTGCAGGCCGGCGTGACCGTGAGCGGTTCGGACCGCGCGGAATCTTCGGCCGTTGAATCGCTGCGTGCCGCCGGCGCCCACGTGAGCGTGCCCCAGTCTGCTGAGAACATCGTTGACGTCGATACCGTGGTGATTTCCACCGCGATTCGCGAGGATAACCCCGAGCTGGCCGCTGCCCGCGCGCAGGGCCTTCCGGTTCTGCACCGCTCCGAGGCGCTGGCCGCCGTGATGGGGCTTTCGCAGGTGGTGGCGGTGGCCGGTACCCACGGTAAGAGCACGACCAGCTCCATGATTTCCGTGATGTTCGATCAGCTGGGCCGCAACCCCTCCTTCGCTGTGGGCACCGTGATCGCCGGTCGCGGCACGAACGCGCACCTGGGCGCGCAGGGCCCCGACTCGATTTTTGTGGCCGAGGCCGACGAATCGGACGGCTCCTTTGTGCGTTACCGCCCGGCTATTGCCGTGGTGACGAACGTTGAGCCCGACCACCTGGACTTCTACGAGACCGACGAGCGCGTCTTTGAGGCGTTCAACCGCTTCGTGGGTTCGCTGGCCCCCGGCGGCGTGCTGGTGACCTGCGCCGATGACGCCGGTGCCGTCTCCCTAGCCGCCCGTTCCCGCGCGGCCGGCGTGCCGGTCGTGACCTACGGCGAGTCCGAGGATGCCGACCTGCGCATCCGCGAGATTACGAGCGCGGGTTCCTCCTCCTCGTCGACGGTGGAGTGGTCCTTCGAATGTCGCGGTGAGCGCTTCGAGGGCAAGCAGGAGCTGGCGCTGAAGGTTCCCGGCATCCACAATCAGCTGAACGCCGCGGCCGCCTTCATCACCGCGCTGCTGACCGGTGCTCAGGGCCCCGAAATCGCCGCCGCCCTGGGCGAGTTCGTGGGTGCTGATCGCCGCTTTACACTGCGCGGCGAGGTCGCGGGAGTGAAGGTCTTCGACGACTACGCACACCACCCGACCGAGGTGTTCCGTGCCCTGCAGACCGGCCGCACCGTTGCCGATGGTCACAACCTGTACGTGATTTTCCAGCCGCACCTGTTCTCGCGCACCCGCGAGTTCGCGAAGGAGTTCGCGGAGTCTCTGTCGATGGCCGATCGCGCCTACGTGCTGGATATCTACCCGGCTCGCGAGCAGCCCATTGAGGGTGTGACCAGCGAGCTGATTACGGGCGCCGGTTTCTCCGAGGTGCGCTACGCGACCGCGGAGAACGCTATCGAGGACATCGCCTCGTACGCTCAGAGTGGCGACATTGTGATGACCGTTGGTGCCGGCGACGTGACGGCTCTGGGCCCGCGCCTGCTGGAGGCCCTGCAGATTCGTCACGACGGCGACCTGACCAAGAAGTCGGAGGCTTAGGCTGTGCCGATGAGTCCCATGCCCCCGTCGGAGGGGCATTCGCGCGCGCCGAAGGCCCCGCGCTCGCGTGCTCGTCGGCGCGCTCAGGAGCTTGCGCAGGAACAGCCTGCGGCTCAGCACACGGCGGAGGCGCAGCCCACTGCTGACGCGCAGACCCCCGCGGCCGGTGTCCCCGAGCAGAAGAAATCTCACGGGTCTGAGTCTCAGACCTCTGGTTCTCACTCAGGCACTGCCTCCACCGTGGGTCGTCGCCCCTCGGGGGCTACGATTCGCCCCACCAGCCCGGCTCGTGCCGAGAGCGTGGCCCTTGTGGACGGCGCGATTCGTCGCGTGCCCGCGGCTACCTCCGGTTCGCAGGAGCTCTTCGACGTGGAGGCCTTCGAAGATTCTCCCAAGGAGACCGAGAAGGCATCCGGTCGGTCGGCGCAGGCTGAAAGCGCGCGGACTGAAAATGCGAAGGACGCGGCGGGGGAGAAGCCCAGCGATAAGCACGGCGAGAAGACCGAAAAGGGCGCCGACCGGGCCGAAAAGACCGGCGACGGTGATGCTTCTTCCGAGCGGAAGACTTCCGCCGACTCCCCGTCGGCGGGGGACGATTCCGCTGAGACCGAGCCCGCAGAGCCCGCCGAGCAGGCCCGCCCCGCAAGCCGCTTCGGCCGCTGGCGCGTGGAGCGAGAACGACAGCGCGCCGCCGAGATCGAGAAGGAACGCGAGCGCGAGCGCCGGGAGGCGCAGCACGAGCGCATCCTGAAGGATCCCGGCTTGGACGGCCTGCGTGCCGAGGAGCGTCCGCGCAAGGAGCGCACCCCGCTCACCCGGGCCCGCAAGCTGCTGTACACGGCGATTGCGCTGGCCCTCGTGGCGGTGCTGTACGTGGTGCTGGTCTTCTTCTCGCCCCTGCTGGCCACTCAGACCATCACGGTGCGCGGTGCCTCCCTGCTGGAAACCACCCAGGTGGAGCAGAAGCTGGAGCCCCTGCGCGGGGTTCCGCTGACACGCATCGACGAGAAGCGCGTGCGCGAGCTGATTGGTCAGGACAATGTGCTTCGCAGCGTTCAGGTGGAGAGCCGCCCGCCGCACGAGCTGGTGGTGACCCTGAAGGAACGCGCCGCCATTGCAATCGTCAAGGTGGGGGAGACCTACCATACAGTGGATACCGACGGGGTGAGCCTGATGGAGTCTTCCTCCGAGCCGAGCACCTCGGTTCCCCTGGTACGATTGAATGGTGATGACCCGCAGCATTCGGATGAGTTCCGCACGATTTCGACGGCCTTGTCAGCGATGCCGGCTGAGCTTCTGGCTCAGGTAAAGGAAGCGAGCGCGACCTCAACCTCGAGTATTACCCTCACGCTGCGGGATAATACGACGGTGCAGTGGGGTACCGCCCAGGAGAGCGAGCTGAAGGCTAAGGTGCTTCTGTCGCTCCGCCAGGCGGTAGCTCAACGGGCTCAGGAAGAAGCCTCTTCAGGTGCCCAGGCGCAGAAGGTGACCGTCTATGACGTGTCGGCCCCGCGCGTACCGGTGACCCGTTAGGGGAACTACCAATGGGCGCTTTCCCTCCCCTTTTTGTGTGAATTCCGCAAAAAGAGGGGGTAATTGCGCTGTGTAGCTAGGAACCACCAAAAACAGTTTGGTATCCTAACAGATAAAGTCATTCTTTAGAGGAAACCTTTAGGCTTAGATTGAGCTGGGGGTCTTCCGAAGCTGGAACACGGAACAATCGAGGATTACATGGACGCTGGAACTCCCCAGAACTACTTGGCAGTCATCAAGGTCGTTGGTATCGGCGGCGGTGGCGTCAACGCAGTCAACCGAATGATTGAGGTTGGCCTGCGCGGCGTTGAGTTCATTGCTATTAACACTGACGCCCAGGCTCTGCTCATGTCCGATGCAGACGTCAAGCTGGACGTCGGTCGTGAGCTGACCCGCGGTCTTGGCGCGGGCGCAAACCCCGAGGTTGGCCGTCAGGCAGCCGAGGATCACTCGCAGGAAATTGAGGAAGTCCTCAAGGGCGCAGATATGGTCTTCGTGACCGCTGGTGAGGGTGGTGGCACCGGTACCGGTGGCGCACCCGTCGTGGCACGCATCGCCCGCTCCCTGGGCGCTCTGACCATCGGCGTTGTGACCCGCCCCTTCACCTTCGAGGGTCGTCGTCGCTCTAACCAGGCCGAGACCGGTATTGCCGCTCTGCGCGACGAGGTCGACACCCTGATTGTGATCCCGAACGACCGACTGCTGTCGATTTCGGACCGCAACGTGTCGATGCTGGACGCCTTCAAGTCCGCCGACCAGGTGCTGCTCTCCGGTGTTCAGGGCATTACCGACCTGATTACCACCCCGGGCCTGATTAACCTTGACTTCGCAGACGTTAAGTCCGTGATGCAGGGTGCCGGTTCGGCTCTGATGGGTATCGGCTCGGCCTCGGGTGAGGACCGCGCCGTGAAGGCAGCCGAGCTGGCTATCGCCTCCCCGCTGCTGGAAGCATCCATCGACGGTGCGCACGGCGTGCTGCTGTCGATTCAGGGTGGTTCCGACCTGGGTCTGTTCGAGATCAACGAGGCTGCACGCCTGGTTCAGGAAGTGGCTCACCCCGACGCCAACATCATCTTCGGTGCCGTCATTGATGATGCCCTGGGTGACGAGGCTCGCGTGACCGTGATTGCCGCTGGCTTTGACGCCGTGAACCCCGAGACCAACTCGAACGCTTCGGCTTCCGCTCAGCCCCAGCGTGCACAGGGCTCCTTCGGCGGCTCGAACGCTGCCGCTCCGGCTTCTAACGGCTACGGCTTCAACGCTCCCGCCGCCGCTCCGGCTTCCACCGGCGCCGCTGGCTTCGACGTTGATCTGCCCCCGGTCGTTGAGGAAGCACCGGCTCGCCGCGACACCCTGGACGTCCCCGACTTCCTGAAGTAGTCGCGCCGCGTGCGTCAGCACGCCGCCCCGTAGGGTTTTGATGGAGGGGAGCTGAGAATAGTCCAACTGTTCTCAGCTCCCCTTCGCTCTACCCGCTTTTGCTCCGAGCACCCCGTACAGCCCCGAGAAAGACATAATGATGAGCAACGCCCCTAAAACTCCGCTGCTGGCCACCGCCGACACCCGCATCCTGGGTCCCTGGCGCGTGCGGGTGGGGTTTACCTCCCGCGAGGCGGGGAACCTGGGCCTGCACGTGGACGACGAGCTGGGTGGTGGCATGGACGCCTCCATGGTGCGCACCCTCAACCACCGTGCGGCGCTCGAGGAGGTGCTGGGTGCGGGACCGTTCTTCTACCTGAACCAGGTGCACGGCGTTGAGGTGGCTCGCCCCGAGGACTACGACCCGGCCTCCTACGCGCCGGGCACCCCCGCAGAACGCACCGTCGAGCGCGCCCGCGCCATCGCGAAGCTGGCCCCCGTGGCCGATGCCGCGGTGAGCGTCGAGGGTCGCCCGCTGGCGATTATGGTGGCCGATTGCATCCCCGTGGTGCTGGTCGGTTCCGTCGAGGGTGAGAAGACCGTGCCCGTTTTGGCGGTGGCTCACGCGGGCCGCCGCGGCCTGCTGGACGGGGTACTGCAGACCACCGTGGCGCGCATGCGGGAGCTGGGCGCTGCGCACATCACCGCGTGGCTGGGCCCCAGCATCTGCGGTGCCTGCTACGAGGTGCCCGAGGCGATGCGAGCCGAATCGACCGAGCTGATCCCGCAGGTTCACTCGGTGACGGGCGCGAACACCCCGGGTCTAGACCTGCCGGCCGGCGCTCGCGCGGTGCTGGAGGCCGCCGGAGTGGAGGTATCCACGGAGTGCGCCCGCTGCACGTACGAGGAACCGAGCGTGTACTCGCACCGCGGGTTTACGAATCGCGGCGAGAAGCCCGGGCGCATCGCGGGTCTGGTGTGGGTTGAGAAGCTGGCGGAACCCGCCGAATAGAGTCGCTGAAGGAGAACAAAATGTCTGAACTGAAGGGACCTGACGTGAACGTCGAAGCGCAGGATTTGAAGTACACTCCCGAGCGCGCCGAGCAGCTGCTGCAGAACTACCGCCGGGTACTCGAGCGAATTCGAGCGGCGGAGCAGGACCGCAGCGGGGTGCGCACCGAGCAGAGCGCGCCCGTGCGCCTGGTGACGGTGACCAAGTTCTTCCCTGCCTCCGACGCGGCGGCCCTGCTGGACGGCGGCGTGACCCTCTTCGGCGAGAACCGCGACCAGGAGGCCAGCGCGAAGGCCCGCGAGCTGGCCGCCTACTGCGAGCAGCGTGCGGTACAGCCCCCGCACTGGGCGTTTATCGGTCAGCTGCAGACCAACAAGGCGAAGTCCGTGGTGAAGTACGCCTCCAGCGTTCACTCGGTGGACCGCCCCTCCCTGGCCGATGCGCTGGCGAAGGCCTACGCGAACCAGCTGACCCGCTACGAGGCGGGGGAGGCGCCGGCCCCCGCGGCCCTGGAAAACAGCGGTCTGGACTGCCTGGTGCAGGTCTCCCTGGCCGAGGAGGCGACGGCCGGCCACGCCGCCGAGGGAGCGCGAGGCGGTACGAGCGCCTCGGAGCTTCTGGAGCTGGCCGAACGCATCGAGAACCACGCGAACCTGCGGTGCGCCGGCGTAATGGCGGTGGCACCCCTGGACGCGGACCCGGACGCCGCTTTCGAGAAGCTTTATGGACTGGCGGCCCGGCTGCGCGAGCACCTGCCGCACGCGACCGAAATCTCGGCGGGCATGAGCGGCGACCTGGAGGCGGCTGTTCGCTGGGGCTCCACCTGCGTGCGCGTGGGCAGCGACATCATGGGCCGACGCCCCGCACGCTAAAGCGGCGGGCGGATATGCCGCGCTGTGAGAAGCCGGACGCTGTTATACCGGCTGGAAGAGCCCGTACGCTGGTAATATATACATGCCGGTGCACGACGTTTTGACGTGCGACCGAACCTTCTGAACGAGGGGCCCGCCCGCGGTGCTCCTCGAGAGGCACCGCCGCAACAGGCGGCCGCCCGCGTTCAGTAGCCTGTCCCTGTACCCTAGCGAAGCGAGAGAAACATGCCGAAGCAAAGCCGCCTGGCGGGTTTCCTCGGCCTGGAGCCCTACAACGCCAAGGACTCTGACGCCCAGGACTCCAACACCGCGGATACCGCGCCCGAGGAGCCCCGCTCCCACGAGCAGTCGGGTCGCGGCGGGGAGCACCACCGCGCGGAGGCCCACCGTGTAGAGGCCCGCGCCGAAGAGCCTCGAGCCGACGACCGCGCCGCGCGAGACCGCTCGCTGGGGGAGCACACCGCATCCGAGCACGGTGCGCCCGCAGTCGCACACCCGTACACACCCGAAACCACAGACGAGGCGGAGGAACCCCGCGAGGATCGCCGAGGCGATGAGCCCCGGCACGAGCCCGCGAGCGAACCCGCAGACCATTGGGAGGACGCCCCGGTGCCGAACACCGAATACACCGAGCAGTACGCCGACACCTACTCGAACGACGGCTACTACGACCAGGGCTACGAGCCCGAAGAGACCAACGGATACACCTACGGTTACGAGGAAGAAGAGGACGAATTGCGTCGTATTACCACTATCCACCCCCGCTCCTACAATGACGCAAAGATTATCGGTGAGGCGTTCCGCGAGAACATCCCCGTGATTATGAACGTCGAGGAAATGCCGGACGCCGACGCCAAGCGCCTGGTGGACTTCGCCTCCGGTCTGGCCTTCGCGCTGGAGGGTCGCATCGAGCGCGTGACCTCGAAGGTCTTCCTGCTGACCCCCTCCAACCTCGAGGTGCTGGGCGTCGCCAACTCCGAGAACACCGCAGACTTCAACTCCGAGGGTGAATTCCCCTTCGACCAGGGCTAAGGACTGATTAATGGGTTATCTTTTCGCTCTCGTGACGATTGCGCTGTACCTGTTCTACGTCTTCATGCTGCTGCGCATGCTCTTCGACTGGGTACGCATGTTCGCACCCGGCTGGCGTCCCAAGGGGATTGCCCTGCTGTGCGCAAGCGCCGTTTACGCTGTGACGGACTGGCCCATGGAGAAGCTGCGCCGAGTGATTCCCCCGGTGCGTGTGGGCAACGTCGCGCTGGATACCGGTTTTCTGATCCTGATTGTGGTCGTCTCGATGCTGTTGGGCCCCATGATGAGCCTGACCGCCCGATTCTCCTAACGACCGGAGCCTGGATGCGCCCCGCGGAATGTTACTCAACATTCCGCGGGGCGCACACGTTTAACGGGATACACGCGCTTAATGGGCCACGGACGTGCGCAAACGCTCCGGGGGAGCGGGGGCCGGGGCCGTTGCGCCATGCGCATATTTTGTTGTCTGTACGACAGAAACCCCGGAGCCGAGGTCCAATGATAGTAAAATGGGTGCCAACGACTGTCTGCGCGATGCGGCACACCGCGCCCGATGCGGGGGCCGAACGCTCCCGCCGGGTTGCCCCATCGGCGCACTCAACTTCGAACCCAACCCGTACTAGAGGAGAAGCCACATGGCCATCACCCCCGAAGACCTGATTACGAAGAGCTTTAAGATTGTGACCGAGGAGTCCGGTTACGACCGCAACGAGGTCGACGACTTCCTGGACGAGCTCGTCGTTGACCTGCGTGCCCTGTACTCCGAGCGCGATGCCCTGGAGCGCCAGGTGGAGCAGCTCTCCGTCTCGGCTCCCGCATCCCCGGCCGCCGCCGTCTCCCAGGAGGCTCCCTCCGCCGCCGGCGCCCAGGACGCCGCAGCCCTGCTGGCCATGGCCCAGAAGGTGCACGACGACTACGTGGCCCAGGGCGAAAAGGCCAAGGCCGAGCTGCTGGACGAGGCAGAGAAGAAGGCCGACGCCCTCGTGAGCGAGGCTCGCCAGCAGCGCGAAGAGGTTCTGGCCCGCCTGACCGACGAGAAGGAAGAGCTGGAGATTGCCGTGGAGGCACTGCGCGGCTTCGAGAGCCGTTACCGCACCAAGCTGCTGGACCACCTGAACAACCAGGTGGAGGAGCTGAAGAACCTTAAGTCCATCGAGGCTTCCGCCTAAAGCACCGCGCGACCCCGCCGAGGGGCGCTACCGTCCGGATTCTTATCGGCCCGTTTTGCCGGGTTCAGCCTAAGCCGCGGATAAGGAACCGGGCGGTATTTTGCGCTCTCGGGAGGGCTCGGAAACCCCGTGGACCCCGTTCGCGAGGCGACGGGCGGGGCACGAGAATTTCCCCTCATTTGCTAAGCTAGAGGGGCACCGTAGTGCGTCGTCGCGGGGACCGCCCCGCTGTCGGCGCCACTATTCACACGACCCGAGGAGAGCCTTGCCCACCACCCCGAATCACGCTGAATCCTCGGTCCCCGTACGCACCGCGGAAACCGCTACCGAGAGCACCGGCCGCGCATCGCGCATCCTGAGCGGACGCACCGCCTGGTTGAGCGCCCTGGTGCTCGCCGCCGTCGTGTTCGCCATCGACCAGGGCACCAAGTACCTGGTCGTCACCCAGATGCAGCTGGGGGAGCGCATCACCGTGATCGACGGGCTGCTGTGGTGGTACTCGATTCGCAACTCGGGGGCCGCGTTCAGCATGGGCGAGAACGTGACCTGGATTTTTACCCTCGTCATGGTGGCCGCCGCGATTGTGGTGCTCTACCTGCTGCGCCGCACGCGCTCACTGTCCTGGACCCTCGCGTTGGGCGGCCTGCTCGGCGGCATCTGCGGCAACCTCTTTGACCGCCTCTTCCGCGAGCCCGGCTTCGGTTCCGGGCACGTGGTTGACTTCATCTCGGTACCGAACTTCGCCATCTTCAACGTTGCGGACTCGGCGATTTGCGTGTGCATGGCGCTCGTCGTGCTCCTAAACTTCATGGGCCTGAACCTCAACGGCACGAAGGCTCCGCAGGAGAGCGCCTCGAAGAAGGCTAAGACCCTAAAGAGCGCGGAAGCCGACGGCGAGAACACCGGCGCCTAACGGTACGTCACGACGCACAGCACAGACCGCCAACCCACAGCATAGACCACAGCACAGACCGCAGCGCGAGGAGAGAATCATGAGCGAGGAAACCACCGCGGAGCGCATCAGCGCCGAATTCACCGTTGAGGACGCCCTGGCCGGCATGCGCCTGGACGCTGCCCTCGCCGGAGCCCTCGACGCGCCCCGCACCCGCACCTCCGGGTGGATTCGCGACGGGCACGTGAGCATCACCAACGGTGGGCGTGCCGTGAAGGTCGGCAAATCCTACAAGCTCTCCGCCGGAGATTTGGTCGTCGTGGACGCCCCCGCGCCGCGCGACCTGGCCGATATTCGACCCGAGAAGGTGGACGGCTTCGGCATCGTGTACCTGGACGACGATATCGTCGTGGTGGATAAGCCCGCCGGCGTTGCGGCGCATCCCTCACCCGGCTGGCACGGCCCCACCGTGATTTCCGCGCTGATGGGGGAGGGCATCTCCGTGGCCACCTCCGGCGCGGCCGAACGCCAGGGCATCGTGCACCGCCTGGACGTGGGCACGAGCGGCCTGATGGTCGTGGCCCGCAGCGAGCGCGCCTACACCGAGCTCAAGCGCGCCTTCAAGGAACGTACGGTCGACAAGATTTACCACACGCTGGTGCAGGGCCTGCCCGATCCGCTGCGCGGCACGATTGACGCGCCGATTGGCCGTCACCCCGGCAACGAATGGAAGTTCGCGGTGGTTGAGGGCGGCCGTAACTCCATCACCCACTACGACGTCATCGAGGCCTTCGGCCCGGCCTCCCTCGTGGAGGTGCACCTGGAGACCGGACGAACCCACCAGATTCGCGTGCACTTCTCGGCGATGCGTCACCCCTGCTGCGGCGACCTGACCTACGGCGCCGACCCGCGCTTCAGCGCCGAGCTGGGCCTGACCCGCCAGTGGTTGCACGCCCACCGCCTCAGCTTCGACCACCCTGCCACCGGTGAGCGCATGAGCTTCACCAGCGAGTACCCGCTGGATTTGGCCTACGCGCTTGACGCCCTGCGCGAGGGCCGCGTGCAGCTCGGGTAGGTACCGCATACCTAGCTGAGTTAAGAGAGCCGTCCGGGCCCCGGTACCGCACGGCTCACCCCGGGGCCGCACGGCTTACCCCGGGACCGCACGGCTTACCCCGGGACCGCCCCGCCCCGCCGACCGTCAAACGAATCGGTCGGAACACCCCCACACCTTCAGGAGATATCCGTGGCAACCAAAGACTTTGCGCACCTGCACGTGCACACCGAGTACTCCATGCTGGACGGTGCCGCGCGCCTGGGCGACCTCTTCAGCTACGCCAAGGAGCTGGGCATGAGTTCCATGGCCACCAGCGACCACGGCTTCCTCTTCGGCGCCTTCGACTTCTGGCGCCAGGCCAAGGCCCACGACATTAAGCCCATCATCGGCGTGGAGGCGTACCTGACCCCCGGCACGCACCGCACCGACCGCTCCCGCGTGCGCTGGGGCGATGGCTCGCGCGATGACGTGTCCGGCGGTGGCGCCTACACCCACATGACCATGTGGGCCGAGACCACCGAGGGCATGCACAACCTCTTCCGTGCCTCCTCCATCGCCTCGCTCGAGGGGCAGCTGTACAAGCCGCGCATGGATCGTGAGGTGCTGCAGACCTACTCGAAGGGACTGATTGCAACCACCGGCTGCCCCTCCGGCGAGATTCAGACGCGCCTGCGCCTGGGCCAGTTCGACGAGGCGCTGCAGGCCGCCAGCGACTTCCGCGATATCTTCGGCAAGGACAACTTCTACTGCGAGGTCATGGACCACGGCCTCGACATTGAACGCAACGTGCAGGAGGACTTGCACCGCCTGGCCAAGCAGCTGAACCTGCCTTACGTGGCCACCAACGACCTGCACTACACCCGGCAGGAAGACCACACCGCCCACGCGGCGCTGCTGTGCGTGCAGTCCGGATCGACCCTGACCGACCCCAAGCGCTTCAAGTTCGACGCGGATAACTTCTACCTGCGCTCGCCCGAGGAAATGTACTCCATTTTTGGTGACATTCCCGGTGCCTGCGAGAACACCCTCGAGATTGCCGAGCGCTGCAACGTGGAGTTCAACACCAAGGCGAACTACATGCCGAACTTCCCCGTGCCCGAGGGTGAGAACGAGGAATCCTGGTTCGTGAAGGAGGTCGAGAAGGGCCTGCACTACCGATTCCCGCAGGGTATTCCCGATAGGGTGCGCAAGCAGGCCGAGTACGAGGTGGGGGTCATTACCTCCATGGGCTTCCCCGGCTACTTCCTGGTCGTGGCGGACTTCATCAACTGGGCCAAGCGCAATGGTATTCGCGTGGGCCCCGGTCGTGGTTCGGGTGCGGGCTCGATGGTGGCGTACGCGATGCGCATCACCGAGCTGAACCCGCTCGACCACGACCTGATCTTCGAGCGATTCCTTAACCCCGACCGCGTCTCCATGCCCGACTTCGATGTGGACTTCGACGATCGTCGCCGCGGCGAGGTCATCGACTACGTGACCGATAAGTACGGTGAGGACAAGGTCGCGCAGATCGTCACCTTCGGCACCATTAAGGCGAAGCAGGCGCTCAAGGACGCCTCCCGCGTGATGGACCAGCCGTACTCGGTGGGCGAGCGCCTGACCAAGGCGATGCCACCGGACGTCATGGGTAAGAACATCGCCCTGGCCAACGTGTACAACGAAGAGGATAAACGCTACGCCGAGGCCGCCGACCTACGCGCCCTCATCGAAGACCCGGTCGATAAGATTTACGGCCAGGTGTTCGAAACCGCGAAGGGCCTGGAGGGCCTGAAGCGTCAGTGGGGCGTGCACGCCGCGGGCGTGATTATGTCCAGCAAGAATCTGGTGGACGTGATTCCCGTGATGCGCCGCGAGGCTGACGGCCAGGTCATCACCCAGTTCGATTACCCCACCTGCGAGGGCCTGGGCCTAATCAAGATGGACTTCCTGGGTCTGCGTAACCTGACGATTATTTCCGACGCCATCGAGAACATTAAGAATAACCGAGGCATCGACCTGGAGCTGGAGTCCCTCTCGCTGGATGACCCCGAATCCTACCGTCTGCTGGCCCGAGGCGACACCCTCGGCGTGTTCCAGCTCGACGGCGGCCCCATGCGCGCGCTGCTCAAGCTCATGGAACCCGAGGAATTCGAGCACATTTCGGCAGTGCTCGCGCTCTACCGACCCGGCCCGATGGGTGCGAACTCGCACACCAACTACGCGCTGCGTAAGAACGGCAAGCAAGAGATCGAGCCGATTCACCCCGAGCTAGCCGAGCCGCTCAAGGACATCCTCGACACCACCTACGGTCTGATCGTGTATCAGGAGCAGGTGATGGCGATTGCCCAGAAGGTCGCGAACTACACGCTCGGTGAGGCAGACCTGCTGCGCCGTGCGATGGGTAAGAAGAAGAAGGCGGAGCTGGATAAGCAGTACGCCACCTTCCACGACGGCATGATTTCTAACGGTTACTCCGAGGGCGCCGTGAAGGCCCTCTGGGATATTCTGCTGCCCTTCTCGGACTACGCGTTCAACAAGGCGCACACCGCCGCATACGGCCTGGTGTCTTACTGGACGGCCTACCTGAAGGCGCACTACCCGCAGGAGTACATGGCCGCGCTGCTGACCAGCGTGGGCGATAACAAGGACAAGCTCGCGCTGTACCTGAACGAGTGCCGCGCCATGGGCATCACCGTGCTCGCCCCGGACGTCAACGAATCCGCCCTGACCTTCACCCCCGTGGGTGAGGATATCCGCTTCGGCATGGGCGCAATCCGCAACGTGGGCGCGAACGTGGTCGAGGGCATGGTCGCCGCCCGCGAGGAGAAGGGCCGCTACGAGTCCTTCAACGACTTCCTGAAGAAGGTGCCGCTACAGGTGTGCAACAAGCGCACCATCGAATCGCTCATTAAGGCGGGCGCTTTTGACGACCTGGGCCACACCCGCCGTTCGCTGTCCCTCATCCATGAGGCGGCGGTGGATGCGGCCGTGGCCGTCAAGCGCAAGGAGGCGGCGGGCCAGTTCGACCTCTTCGGCTCCCTCGGCATGGACGACGCCCTGGGCGACGAGCTGACCGTGACCATCCCGGACGTGCCCGAATGGGATCGCCGCGAGAAGCTGAACTTCGAACGCGATATGCTGGGCCTGTACGTTTCGGACCACCCGCTGCGCGGCCTGGAGCGCGCCCTCTCGGATGCCGCCTCGCACTCGGTGCACGACATCATCAGCGAGGACTCGCACGTGCGCGACGGCGAAACCGTCACGATTGCCGGCATGCTCACCGGCGTTTCGCGCCGCATCGCCAAGTCCAGCGGTAACCAGTACGCCTCGGTGGAGCTGGAGGACCCCTCGGGCGCGACCATCACGGTCATGTTCTTCTCCCGCGCCTACGAGACGATGGGGGCCGCTCTGGCGGACGACCTCATCTGCTCGATTCGTGGCCGCGTGCAGCGCCGCGACGACGGCAGCGTGAACATGAGCGCCCAGGAACTGCAGATCCTGGAAATCAGCGATGACGGCCGCGCCGCACCCATCACGATTGCGGTGCCCGAGTACCTGGTGACCGAGGCGAAGCTGCGCGAGCTGAAGGAGACCCTGCGCGACCACAAGGGTACTGCGGACGTGCGCATGCTCATCCGTACCCGCGATAAGGAACAGCTGGTGCTGCTGGATTCGAGCGTGCGCGTGGAGCCGAACCCGAGCCTCTTCGGCGAAATCAAGACGATTTTCGGCCCGAGCTGTATTCGTCGCTAAAAGAAGAAGACCTCCGCGAGGGGCGGGCAACGCTCAGGGCGGATTCCGAACGTTCTTAAACGTTGGAGTCCACCCTGAGCGTATATTTGCGTATATTCAACGTCACTATTCGGCTCAACCGCCGTCTATCGCGTTAGAATGGGTATAAATATTCTTGAGCGCTGTATATACGGGCGCCACACCGCGCGCCCAGCCAAGGAGAAACGCATGTACTGCCCCTATTGCAAGCACACCGATTCGCGCGTTGTCGACTCCCGCACCACCGATGACGGCGCCGCCATTCGCCGCCGCCGCCAGTGCACCTCCTGCGCTCGCCGCTTTACCACGGTCGAAACCACCACCATTTCGGTGATTAAGCGTTCCGGCGTGACCGAGCCCTTCGACCGCTCCAAGATTGCCGCCGGCGTGCGCAAGGCCTGCCAGGGCCGCCCCGTGGGGGAGGACGACCTCGCCAAGCTGGCCCAGGAGGTCGAGGAGCTGATTCGTGCCCGCGGCCTGGCGGAAATTAACGCTCACGAGGTGGGCCTGACCATTCTGGAGCCGCTGTCGAAGCTGGACGCGGTCGCCTACCTGCGTTTCGCGAGCGTGTACCAGGCCTTCGAGAACCTTGAGGACTTTGAAGAGGCAATTGCCCGTCTGCGTGAGGACCGCATCGCCCAGTAACTGACTAGCAGAGTAACTAGTTAGCCCAGCCCAGCAACTAATGAGCTCAGCCGTTGCTACATGAGCGGCGGCATACAGAAAGGGGCTGTTCCCGAGATATCTATCTCAGGAACAGCCCCTTTAGCTGTAGCTACACTTTACGCCTCGCCGCGGCGCTTACGCTCGGGCAACATACCGCCGGCCCACAGCGCCGCACCCACAATACCCGCGTTGTTACGCAGGGCAGCCATGACCATGGGGGTACGAATCTGATCCTCAAAGTAGGGCATGAACTTCTCCGGGTTCTTGGAGATGCCACCGCCAATGATGAACAGGTCGGGGGAGAAGAGCATCTGAACGTGCTCGAAGTAGCGGTACAGGCGCTTGCCGTACTTCTTCCAGGACAGTTCGTGCACCTCGCGGGCGCGGGCAGAAGCCTGAGACTCGGCGTTGTGGCCGTCGAGCTCCAGGTGACCCAGCTCGGTGTTGGGGATCAGCACGCCGTCGTTGATGAGGGCGGAGCCGATGCCGGTGCCCAGGGTGATGACAGCGATCAGGCCGTCACGGTTACGGCCCTGACCGTAGGTTGCCTCAGCCAGACCGGCTGCGTCAGCGTCGTTGAGGCCGTAGACGGTGCGGCCGCCCAGCGCCTCGCTCATGACCTGCTCCAGGTCGGTGTTAATCCAGGAGTCGTCCACGTTCGCTGCGGAGAAGACCATGCCGTTCTTCACCACGGCGGGGAAGTCGATGCCGACGGCCGACTCGGGATCCGGAGCCAGGTCACGGCCCTGCAGCTCATCGACTACGCGGCGTACGACCTCGGCCACAGCCTCGGGGGTTGCGGGCTTGGGGGTGTCGATGCGGAAGCGGTCGGACACGAGGTCGCCGGTGCGCAGGTCAACGATGCCGCCCTTAATGCCGGTGCCTCCAATGTCCACACCAATCTGCAGGTCCTTGGGGGTGGGGGCGGGCAGCTCGGTGATGACGCCGGGCTCGGCGTAGTTAGCCATGATTTCCCTTTCTGTCCTCCGCGCTCGCGGAGGCACGTGTCTGTGATAACGAGTGATAATGAATCGATTCGGCGCGTTCGCCGAAAGAACTGGGCTGACCTAGGGGAGGGTCAGGATATCCGCGCCGTCGGCGGTTACCACGAGGGTGTGCTCAAACTGGGCGGTGCGCTTGCGGTCGCGGGTGACGACGGTCCAGTCGTCATCCCACAGATCCCACTGGATGGTGCCGAGGGTGAGCATGGGCTCGATGGTGAAAATCATGCCCTCGCGAATCTCGGTGTCGTAGGCGGGGGCCGCATCGTAGTGGGGGATGATGAGGCCCGAGTGGAACTCACGACCCACGCCGTGACCGGTGTAGTCGCGGACAACGCCGTAACCGAAGCGGGCGGCGTACTTCTCGATGACGCGGCCGATGACGTTCACCTGGCGGCCGGGCTTCACGGCCTTAATCGCGCGGTTGAGGGCCTCCTCGGTGCGCTCGACCAGCAGTCGGGACTCCTCGTCCACGTTGCCGATGAGCAGGGTCTTGTTGGTATCGCCGTGCATGCCGTCCAGGTAGGCGGTCACGTCCAGGTTGAGGATATCGCCGTCCTCCAACACCGTGGTGTCCGGAATACCGTGGCAGATGACCTCGTTCAGGGAGGTGCACACGGACTTAGGGTAGCCGCGGTAATCCACGGTCGAGGGGTAGGCGCCGTGATCGCAGATGTACTCGTGGACCAGCACGTCAATCTCGTCGGTGGTGGTGCCGGGCACGCAAATCTTAGATGCTTCAACGATGGCGCCGGCGGCAATCTTGCCGGCGGCACGGACCCGCTCAACTTCCTCGGGGGTGTACATGTTCGAGTCGTTACCCTCGTTGGCGGTGGGCTTACCCACGTACTCGGGGCGAACAATGTGCGAGGGGACCGGGCGCATCGGGCTGACGCGTCCGGGGGTCAGGCAACCGACAGGTGCGTGACCGGGTTCGGCGGGCAGGTTGTGCGAAGTATTCTTTTTGGTTGAAGACATAGCTTCATCTTACCGGGCTTAAGGGGTATCTGTCCGGTGCGGGGACGCGGAAAATCGGGCGAACCGAAACCCGTACCTTTTTCCCAGATTGTGAATAAAATTTCACGGCTGCCGGCGCCGGGACAGGGAACTCGGGAGAGGCCATGGAAGCGCGGTGCGTGAGGCCGCCCCTGCCTCGTTGCTACACGCGTACGCGTGTGAGATGCTAGACATACTGAATCAATACCGTCGAAGGAGCACCATGAGCAAAAACCACCTGGGCGAAGCCATCGAATCGGCAGTCGAAAAGACCCTGAACGCCGCCACCGAAGCTACCAGCCCCCGGGGCGAAGAGTACTGGTACAACCTCGCCACCGGTGAGGTTGAGCGCGGCCAGCAGAGCGCCGTGACCTCCCTCTGGGGCCCCTTCAAGACCTACGAAGAAGCCGCCCACGCCATGGACCGCGCCCGCGAACGCAACGAGGCGTGGGACAAGGACGGCGGCCTGCTCTAAAACGCAGCTCCACCCCTCAAGCGCTCAGGTTCTTGAACGTCCCGGGCGCTTGCACCTAGCAGAAGACCCCCGCACCCGGAAACACCGGGTACGGGGGTCTTTCTTCTAAAGCTTTTTTAAACCTCAAGCCTACTCAAAGGTGTGCTCGGCCGCCGGGAACTCGCCCGAACGCACCTGATCGCGGTAGGCGCGGGCGGCGTCCTCCATGACCTTGCCGATCTGCGCGAACTGCTTCACGAAGCGCGGCACGCGGCCCTCGCGCAGGCCCATCATGTCCTGCCAGACCAGCACCTGACCGGTCGTCACGTTCGAAGCACCAATACCGATGGTCGGCACCGCGCCCACGGCCTCATCCACGCGGCGCGCAACCTCCGCGGTCACCATCTCCATGAGCACGCAGAACGCGCCGGCCTCAGCCAGGGCAACGGCATCCGCAAGGACGCGCTCGGCGGCCTCGCCGCGACCCTGCACGCGGAAGCCACCCAGGGCATGCTCCGACTGCGGGGTGAAACCAACATGCGCCACCACCGGAATACCGGTACGCACCAGGGCGCGAACCCACTCGGTCATCGAGGCATCCGCCTCAATCTTGACCGCGTGCACGCCGCCCTCCTTCATGAGGCGAACCGCGCTCGCCACCGCCTGCTGCGGCGACTGCTCGTAGGAGCCAAACGGCAGGTCTGCGACCACCATGGCGCGGGAGGCACCGCGAGAAACCGCCGCAGCCAGCGGAATCATTTCGTCCAGGGTAATGGTCAGGGTCGATTCGTAACCGAGCACCACGTTCGCCGCGGAATCGCCCACCAGAAGCATCTCGATACCTGCGCGGTCAAAGACCTGCGCCGTCAGAGCGTCATAACAAGTCAGCATGGAGAATTTCTGCCCGGCCGCCTTCGCCTGCGCCAGGTGCACGGTGCGCACCTTCTTGACGGTATCGAGGTCAAAAGGCTTCGATGCAGAAGCGGGCGCGGGAGCAGCCGCGGAGGTAGCGGCGGACTGTGCCGCGTAGGGCGAAGAGATCTCGGAAGAACGCTCAGTAGTCATGCTGACTATTCTAACCCTGCGCGGCCTCAACCTAGCGCACCGCTCACCGTGCAGGAAGCACGCCTAGTTCCAGATGAGGTTGATGTAGTAGGTCGGGAACGACGCATTCGTGTTCTTGCGCAGAAGCTCCGGAATGGCGAGGGCGGCCTCCTCGAACTCGCGCGGCAAATCGCGCTGAAGGAGCGCCTGCTGCACCATGGCATCCCAGTAGACCTGCATGACCGAGTAGTTGCAGACCTCCTGCACCACGTCCGCGGCGTACGATTCCCACGCCTTCAATGCTTCATCCTCCGGACCGAAGAACCCCTCGTAGCCCTGAGAGAGGCCCTTATCGCAGGCGCTCACCGCGTTCTTCGAGTACTGCAACCAGTAGCTGCGGCTCAGCTCATCCGAACTGTTGAAAGTAAACGCCTCATAGTCTGCCTTCAGCAGGGCGTAAGATGCCTGAATCGAACCGGCCAGCGGGGCGTGCGATGAGAAGACAATAACGTCCAGAAGGGCGGCGATGTACTCCATCTGCGCCTTCTCGTGGGCCATGCCGGAGGGCCGCGCCGACTGCGCGTAAAGCTGCACGAGGGCGTCCACGGAATTCACGAAGCGCTGAACGTCGGCCGTAGCCTTCACCATCAGATTCAGTAGGCGCTGAACACGCTGGTAGTCTTCGGCTACCTGCGAGAACAGACCGTAGGGCAGCACGCCTCGCTCCGAAGCCACCGCCGCCAGCACCTGGGCCGTCAAGCGCTGACTCTCCGCTTCAGCCCTCGCCACGCTCAGCAGTAGGGCACCACAATAGGCCAAAGCACGGCGATCCACCAGCTGGGGCTGCTGCTGATGCAGCGGCAGAAGGCGCTCGTGAATCTGCCGGAAAATCGCGCTCTGCGCCAGGGCCTTCTGGCCCAGCTCCCCGGTCTTCAGGCGCACGGTATTCGCCGAGAAACCGCGCGGGGTAAAACGGCGGGCGTCCTCGGCGGCAAAGGGCGAATAGGGGCGGCTCATCAGCGGCTGCAGCAGCGACATCGTGGTAAACAGCGAGAAACGGGCCGATACCGGGTACAGAGAATCTGGGTAGCTCGGCGCATCCACCGCGTTCACTCGCTCCGTGCACAGCGTCAGCCAGGTCTGCTCCACCGACTTCGGCGAATAGGCAGGTGTGCCGATGCCCAGGATGCTCTCACCAAAGGCCTCCGAGGGAATCTTGCCGGGGTTCATCTGGCGCAGCTGCATCTGCGCCAGCGCCAGCTCCACCGTGTAGTTCGTGCGGCGCTTCTTGCCCGCCTCGTCAAGATTCTGGAAAGGACGCACCGCCGCAATCTTCTGGGCGCGCGCCTGAGTATGCAGCTCCTTGTTCATCGCGAATTGCTGCGGGTTGCGCTGAATCATTTTCGACACCGCGTAGGCGCTTTTCCCGTTCAGCTTCTCACGGCGTTGAGCGCCCTCAGCTGAGAGCGCGTCGTACTTGCCGCGCGTCGCCTGCACGTAGCAGGAGCGAATCAGCTGAAGGGGCAGGAAGAAGAATGCAAACTTCCACGACCAGGTGAAGAGAACAATGGGGATCACGGCGCTCGACCCGACGCGACCCGTGTAACCGAGCCAATAGAGCTCCACGGCCGCACCAATCAGCGCGAACAGCGTCACGGTACGAGTCTTAAACGCGATGCGGGAGGGGCGATCCAGCAGGTAGGTCGTGCCGCCAGACTTGTTGTTCCTCATGACCAGCGGGCCAAACGCGGCAATCACCATGAGGCAGGCCAGGTAGATGACGAAGAAAACAATCGGTGCCGCGACCAGCAACAGCCACTCTAAACCGGTGGGATCGGCACCCACGATGCCGGCCGCCAGCGGAATCTGCGCGACTGAAGAGAGAGGAAGGGAATGTAGCATACGTCCATTATGGCAAGGGGAACGTGGGGGCACCGCGCGGACGGTCATCTGCCGGTATTTCGGACGAGCCCCGAAGGGGAAAACCGGAAGAGACGGGCCGAACGGGGGAGGGGAGCGCACGAGGCACCGGGCCTTGACTGGAGAGCCCCGCTACGAGAATTTACACAAACGAAACCTCGCGCCCGCCCCTTACGCCGCCGAACCCGATAGGCTAGAGAGACAAGGAACAGACACCCGGTGCTCGCGCCCCGCAAGGATGCACCCCGACGCACCGGCACCCCAAGCGAGAGGCCACCCATGGACCGCCAACAGGAATTCGTACTGCGCACCATCGAAGAACGCGACATCCGCTTTATCCGCCTCTGGTTCACCGACGTGGTGGGAACCCTTAAATCCGTCGCGCTCGCACCCGCCGAGGTTGAAAGCGCCTTCGACGAGGGCCTGGGCTTTGACGGCTCCTCCATCGAGGGTTTCTCCCGCGTCTACGAATCCGACATGCTACTGCAGCCCGATCCCTCCACCTTCCAGATTCTGCCCTGGCGTGGTGAGGAAGACATCACCTCCCGCATGTTCTGCGATGTGCTCACCCCCGACGGCGAAGTCAGCGCCTCTGACACTCGCGGCGTGCTCAAACGCGTGCTCAACAAGGCCGCCGAGATGGGCTTCACCTGCTACACCTCGCCCGAAATCGAGTTCTACCTGCTGGAGTCCTCCAAGCTCGGCGCCGACGGCTTCCCCGTGCCCGTGGACCACGAATCCTACTTCGACCACACCCCCGGCGGCATCGTGCAGGAATTCCGCCGCAAGGCCGTGACCATGCTCGAAGAGGTCGGCATCTCCGTGGAATTCAGCCACCACGAAACCGGCCCCGGCCAGAACGAAATCGACCTGCGCCACGCCGACGCCCTGCAGACCGCGGACAACGTCATGACCTTCCGCACCGTCGTCAAGGAGGTCGCCTACTCGCAGGGCATGTACGCCACCTTCATGCCCAAGCCCTTCACCAAGTACGCCGGCAGCGGCATGCACACCCACTTCTCCCTCTTCGAGGGCGACACCAACGCCTTCTTCGAGGCCGGCGCCGAGTACCAGCTCTCCAAGACCGCGCGCCACTTTATCGCGGGCATCCTCAAGCACGCCCCCGAGTTCACCTCGGTGACCAACCAGTTCATCAACTCCTACAAGCGCCTCTGGGGCGGCGGCGAGGCACCCTCCTACGTCTCCTGGGGCCACAACAACCGCTCCGCCCTCGTGCGCGTGCCCCTGTACAAGCCGAACAAGATGCAGTCCGCCCGCATCGAGTACCGCGGTCTCGATTCGGCCTCCAACCCCTACCTGGCCTACGCCGTGATCCTGGCTGCCGGTCTGAAGGGTATCGAAAACGAGTACCCGCTCATGCCCGCCGTGACCGAGGACCTCGCCGCGATGACCAACGCCGAGCGTCGCGCGATGGGCTACAACCCGCTGCCCGCATCCCTGCGCGAGGCCATTAACATCACCGAGGAATCCGAATTCATGGCGGAGGTCCTGGGCGAGCAGGTCTTCGACCACTTCCTGCGCAACAAGCGTGCCGACTGGGATCTGTACCAGGCACAGGTGACCCCCTACGAGCTCAAGTACAACCTCGGAATCCTCTAAATTGAGTGACTGCTGACGGAACAGGGCGGTACCCGCTACCGGTGACATACCGGCGGGTACCGCCCGCAGGCCTATCAGCTTCACTTTTCGCTGCCGATTTTTACCGCCGATTCTTTACCCTCCACTCAAGGTTTTCTACCCACGGATTTCTACCCACAGTTCTCACGCTATGACTGACAGCTCCCACTACCCGCCCACCGGGCTGATTCGCATCGTCGACCCGGCCAAGGAACCCAAACCCATCAGCGATATCGCCCCCGAGGTACTCGACGAAGCCCAGCGCGCCGAAGCCGAACGCAAGGCCCAGTTGCGCCTGCGCACCCGCATGATTGCCGCGGGCTTCCACGACCCCTCCAAAGCCGAACGCTGGCTCAACGCCCCCGAGCTGGCCTCGGTCTCGCAGGATGCGCTCCTGAGCGGCCTGCGCCTCTCGCCCTCCCCGGACACCGCGCTACCGGCCCTCGTACGCCTCATCGAGAAGCATCCGGCAGTGGCCGAGCGCGCCAACCGCGGCGAGGAAGAATTCGGCATGTACCGCATACTCGGCGCCTCCCAGGCGGTGGGGGATTTCCTCTACCGCCGCCCCGAGCTCATCGACCCGCTCTTCGACACGCAGGTGTACCCGGCCGAGAGCGCCCTGATTCGCTCCCAGCATCCGGCCTCGATTCTGCCGGAGACCGACGGGGAATTTCTGACCCCCATCGCTCCGCTGGACACCCCCTACCGCCACGATATCCTCACCGCCCTGGGCGCCGACCCGCACTCGGAGCGTCCGCGCGCGGCCGCCGAACAGACCGGCAAGGACGGCTACGTGACCCTGCGCGTGGCCTACCGGGCCGCCCTAGCGCGCATCGCCATGATTGACGTGTGCTGCGAAGACCCGGTAGAGATGATGCCGACCATCGGCCGCCACCTCGCCGATTTGGCCGCCGCCGCGCTGGAGGGTGCGCTCGCCATCGCGCGCACCGAGGTGGCGGAGGGGCTGGGCCCGGGCCTGGCGGCTCCTCGCCGCGGTGAGGCCGTGGACGCCCTGGACCTGGCGATTATCGGCATGGGCAAGTGCGGTGCCCGCGAGCTGAACTACATCTCCGACGTTGACGTGGTGTACGTGGTTGCGCCCGTGGAACCCGCCGCCGCTGGCACCGCACCCAGCGCCGGGGCAGAGGGGGAGAGCGCCCCGCTCAAGCTCACCGAGAACGAATGTTCCACCATCGGCACGGAACTCGTGCACGCCCTCACCCGCGCCATCATGGGCCCCGCGCCCGAGCCCGCCCTCTGGGAGGTCGACGCGAACCTGCGACCCGAGGGCAAGGACGGCCCGCTCGTGCGTACCGTCGAATCCTACGTTCAGTACTACAAGCGCTGGGCGGAAAACTGGGAGTTCCAGGCGCTTCTCAAGGCGCGTCCCATCGCCGGTTCGGCGCAGCTGGGTGCCCGCTACGCCCGCGCAATCGACCCCTTCGTCTGGGAGTCTGCCGCCCGTGAATCCTTCGTGGAATCCGTGCAGGCCATGCGAGCCCGCGTGACCGACAATATCCCCTCGCACCAGGTGGACCGCCAGATTAAGCTGGGCCCGGGCGGCCTGCGCGATATCGAGTTCACCGTGCAGCTGCTGCAGCTCGTGCACGGCCGCACCGACCCCGCGGTGCGCACCAAGTCCACGGTGGACTCTCTCGCAGCGCTGACGGCGGTCAGCTACATCAGCCGCACCGACGCCGAGGCGTTCAGCCGCGATTACAAGAAGCTGCGCGTGCTGGAGCACCGCATCCAGCTGCAGCAGCTGCGCCGCACCCACCTGATGCCCGATAAGGAAGCCGAACAGCGCGCTCTTGCCCGCTCGATTCTCTCTCCGGAACGCAACGGCACGCTCTCTGCCGAGCAGATGCTCAAGGCGTGGCAGAAAATTAAACGAAACGTCCGTTCTCTGCACGAACGGATCTTCTTCCGCCCGCTACTCGCCGCCGTCTCCACGCTCAGCCGTGACGAGGTGGTCCTCAGCGAGCAGGCGGCACAGGACCGTCTGGCCGCCCTCGGTTACCGCGACCCGCGCGGGGCCATGCGCCACATCAAGGCCCTCACCACGGGGCTTTCCCGCAGCGCAGATATTCAGCGGCACCTCATGCCCGTGCTGCTGGGCTGGTTCGCCCGCGGTGTGGATGCGGACGCCGGCCTGCTCGGCTTCCGCATCGTCTCCGAGTCGCTCGGTAGCACCAGCTGGTACCTGCGTATGCTCCGCGACTCGCCGGCCGCCGCTGAGCGCCTGAGTCAGCTGCTCTCCAGCTCGCGCCTCATGACCGACCTGCTGGAGGATGCCTCCGCCTCCATCGCCTGGCTGGACAAGGTCGACGACCTCAAAGCGCTGGGGGAGGAGGCCCTTGAATCCGAGATTTCCTCGCTGCTGGCGCGCCACGAGGACGCCGTCGAGGCGATGCGCGCCGTGCGCTACCTGCGCCGCCGCGAAACCCTGCGTACGGCCATGGGCTGGACGCTGGGCATCGTCGACATCGAGGACACCTGCGCCGGCCTGGCCGCCATTGACGAGTGCACGATTGACGCGGCGCTGCGGATTGCTCTGCGCGAGCTCCAGAGCACCGCGGAAGAATCCGAAGCCGGGGAGACGGCGGGGGAGCAACTACTTACTCGCATCGCCATCATCGGCATGGGTCGCCTGGGCGGGGCCGAGAACGGCTTCGGCTCCGACGCGGATGTTATGTTCGTACACGAACCTCTCGAAGGGGTCGACGAGGACGCCGCGCAGGAACAGGCCGCGCGCATCGTGAACCGCACCCTCGCCCTGCTCAAGCAGCCCGTCAAGCCCCCGATTCGCGCCGAACGCCCCCTCGAAGTGGACGCCGACCTGCGCCCCGAAGGCAAGCAGGGTGCCATCGTGCGATCGTTGGACTCCTACCGCTCCTACTACGAGCGCTGGGCCGAAACCTGGGAGTTCCAGGCGCTCACCCGAGCCCGCCCCATCGGCGGCGACCCCCAGCTCGGCGAGGCCTTCGTGGAGCTCATCGACCCGTACCGCTACCCGGCCACCTTCACGCCCGAGCAGGTGCAGCAGATTCGCCGCATGAAGGCGCGCGTGGAGAACGAACGCATGCCTCACGGCGCCGACCGCACCCGCCAGCTCAAGCTGGGCCGCGGCGGCCTGTCGGACGTTGAGTGGCTCGTGCAGCTACTGCAGCTGCGGCACGCGCACGCGGTGCCGGGCCTGCGCACCACCTCCACGCTGAAAGCGTTGGATGCGGCGGTCGAGGCGGGCCTGGTCACCGCCGAGGACGCCGAGGTGCTCAGCGGCGCATGGTTGCTCGCCACGAAGATTCGCGGCGGCAACGTGCTACGCGGCGTGCGCCAATCCGACACCCTGCCCTCGGGTCGCGCCGACCTTGAGGCCATCGCGCGCTGGTGCGGATACCCCGCCGGCAGCGCCCGCGCCCTCGAAGAGGACTACCTGCGCCAGACCCGCAACGCCCGCAAGGTCTACGAGCGGCTCTTCTTTGACGAGGCCTAGAAAGGAACGAATCCTAGAAAAACCAGCCTGATATTTTCGTTGCTGCGGTTTTCATATGGGAGGGGCGAGGAATCAAAATTGGTTCCTCGCCCCTTTTACGCGCCCCACAGAAGTCTTTCGAGGTGACAGAATTTTCCGCGAGTGTTCCGCATCGAGTGTTGGTGAGGGCAGAACGGCTCCGGCCTCGAAATGCATAAATGTGACTGGCACCATGAAAATAAATTTTGTTGACCCCCGTCGAAAATGAGTCAAAATGCCCTGTTTTAGCCCGGAATTTCGCGGAACGCGGGGTGTTGTGCGAAGGATTTGGCAAACACTCAAAAACCCCGTATAGTATTTACCTGTCAGCACGACGGAGCGAAAAACTCCTCGGAATGATTCAAATTGAATACGCTGATATGCGGTTGTAGCTCAGTTGGTAGAGCACCACCTTGCCAAGGTGGATGTCGCGAGTTCAAGTCTCGTCAACCGCTCGTAAGGACTCCAAGAGTTCGAACGCGTTCCCCTCGGGGAGCGTATGCGGTGAGGTGGTCGAGTGGTTAGGCAGCGGCCTGCAAAGCCGTGTACGCGGGTTCGAATCCCGTCCTCACCTCGCAACAAAACAACTGTTTTGTGAGCGCGATTGGCGCAGCGGTAGCGCGCTTCCCTGACACGGAAGAGGTCACTGGTTCGATCCCAGTATCGCGCACAGATAAGGCCCTTAGCTTTCGAGCTAAGGGCTTTTGTGTTTAAGTTTTCATTTTCTTGGTTTGCAGAGGGATAGTGCCCTCCTTGTTCCTACAGGGGACCCGCCCTCGCTTCGCTCGGGCACCCTGATGTCACGACGGAGGACACCATCCCTCTGCCCCGTAGGTAAAACACTCGACCCCGGTTCAGTAAGGGCAGGGCTTGCGTGCGCGATACCGGCATAACGAACTTAAGGGGGGAGGGGCTGTTGCCCTCTCAATCTTTTGCTGGCTCCGCCAAGCCTGTTTTGTGACGCTCGCCCCGCTCCGTGTCCCCGATGTCACGACGGAGGGTACCATCCCTCCGCCCGCATGTAAAACACTCAGCTCCAGTTCCGTAAAGGGCTAGGCTTGGGTGCGCGATACCGGCATAACGAACTGGAGGGGGAGGGGGCTGTCGCCCTTTTGGCCTTTTGCTGGCTCCGCCGTGTCTGTTTCGTGAGGCCTGCGCCTACACACTTCCTCCGCGCCGTCGCAGGGAACCCGCCCTCGCTTCGCTTCGGGCACCC
>NZ_KV814491.1:100774-168569 GCF_001813965.1 Rothia sp. HMSC072E10
GGAACCCGCCCTCGCTTCGCTTCGGGCACCCTGAGGGCGCTTCCGGAAGGTGTAGTCTGCGGCCAAGCCCTCTAAGACTCCCCGACGTAACCAAACGCTTTGCATGCCGCGAGCACCTCCGATACCCTAATGGAGGAAATCTACACTCACAGATACACCGCCGTGTCGCAAAGGAACACCCGTGAAATCCTTCCTCAAAGGGTTCGGCATCTTCTTCGCCGTATGCCTCGCCTTCTCCCTCTGGTACGTCATCCTCGGCGCCTTCATCATCGTAGTCATCGTGGGCATTGTCCTGACCATCCGCAAAAACCGGTACTTCGCATCCCCCGAATTCCAGATGCACCGGCAACGCACCGCCACGCTCGCCAGTGAATACAACGAAATCGCCAGCTACGTGCACGACATCTACACTCGCGGAATCTACGAACTCGGCACCTCCACCAACGGCATGTACGGTCACCTCGCCACCGTCGAGGCTCAGCAACCCAAAACCTGGCAGACGTTGCTGCGGAAGAAAACTGACGAACGTCCCCCGCACATCTATAAATCCTCTGAACAGGTCGTTCTCGAAGCCGAACGGGACCCCATCGGCAGCCTCACCAAGTACTTCCACATCGAAGCCGATCTGCAAACCCTCAAAGACGTGCAGCGCCTCTCCGACGATATCGCGCGCCTCGAAACGGCTGTTGACAACGTGCGACGCCGCGAAGACGACATGATCGCACACATCAACCCGCCCCCGTTCATCATCAAGCAGTACGCCGACGAATTCTGGAAAAAACTCAACGTCTACCACGTGGGGCTGAGCGTGCCGTACCCCGTCTACCGATTCGAATACACCTCAGCAGATGGTAAAGAAAACCGCGCCGTCACCGTCACCCTCGACACCCCGACCCTAGACGCGCTCTCCGAAACCCTAGAACGCAAAATACGCTGGGCATGGCCCGAAGGCGGCGAACGCACCCTCATGACCGCGCAGCTACGCCAACGCATCAAAGAACGCGATAACTACACCTGCCAAAACCCCGGATGCGGCAACTCCATCATGCGTGAACGAATCCTCGTCCTGGAGGTTGTCCACAAGGTTCCGCTGTCTAACGGCGGCAATAATGAGCCCGAAAACTTGCAGACCCTCTGCTGGCGTTGCGTACGCGGACGGAACCTGCGGCTCGCATAAACTCGCATCTTCCGAAAGCGACATCAGGGTGCCCGCACGGGCGCTCTCCGCAGTGAAGCTAGGAAGAGTGGAGCGTCCGGGCGTGGCGGGTTCCCCTGCAGGAGCGCAGGAAGAGAGCGGCGCGAGGCAGCCAAGAGCTCCCATACTGTGCTCGAGCTAGGGATTTATGTTAAGGCTGAGGTTAAGGGTATTCTTTTGAACGGCGCCGAGTTTCTTTCCAAAGCAAGCAATTCGATGCTTGCTTGGATTCAGATACCGTCGCGCCGCACACCACCTAATATTTTCCTCATCCTAAAGGGCATACCATGTCTTCATCCCTGACCCGCCGCAAGCTTGTCGCGGGCGTAGCCTGGGCGGCACCGGTCGTCGCCGCCTCGGCAACCATTCCGTCCTACGCGGCATCCGTCGCCGCCACCAACGACTGCATCCTGGCGGCCAGCCCGGCGTACAGCATCTCCGGTACCGACGAGGGCGCCAAGACCGTCAAGACCTTCACCGTCCCCAACAACGTCTACAAGCTCCGCTTCGAGCTGGTAGGCGGCGCGGGCGGCACCAACAACCGCATGACCCCGGCGGGATCCGGCGCGAAGGTCACCGGCGTTGTCGCGGTTACCCCCGGTTCTACCGTGCAGATCGTGGCCGCCGCAGGCGGCATCGGCGACGGTTCGCTCACCCCCACCGCCGGCGGCGAAGGCTACGGCAACGGCGGCTCCGTGCCCGCCTACACGATCCCCGCCAACGTCACCGCGCAGGTCGACGCAAAGTACGCTGATCCGGCGAACTCCAAGAGCCAGGTCTACGCCGCATCCGGTGGCGGCTCCTCCGCGCTGCTCATCGACGGCACCGTTGTTGCTGTTGCCGGCGGCGGTGGCGGCGCGGGCATGACCAGCTCCGGCGTGTCTTACGCGGACCCCTGGTACTCCAACCTCGACGGCCAGATCGACGCCGGCGTGGCGGCCCTCGGCTCGGATGCATCCCCGCAGTTCGGCGCGGCGGGTAGCGCCTCCGCAGCGGCAGGCTCCAACGGTACCCCCGGCTACGAAATCTATAGGGCTGAACGCTCCAAGGTGCTGACCTACAACTCCGGTTCCGGCGGCGCGGCGGGTGCGGGCGGTGCCGGCGGTGCGGCGGGTACCCTGCCGGTCAGCGGCCCCGTCATCGGTTTCGAGACCACCAACAACCAGGTGCTGTTCAGCCAGTTCGTCGCAGGTAACGCGGGCACGAGCGGCTTCGCGGGCAACGGTGGCGACGGCGCGGGCGCGTACTCCTACCAGCTCGACGAGAACCCCGCCAGCGTGCATGAGAAGGGCACCTACGAGGACCGCAGCTGGGACCTGGACGTCTACAACGACGAGGGCGCGTACGCGCAGAACTTCAATGGCTACCAGTCCGTGGTGTCCGGCGGTGGCGGTGCAGGCTACGGCGGCGGCGGTTCCGGCGCGGCCCAGTCCGTCTCCTCGATTGTGCTGACCCAGAAGTGGCTGAACAGCCCGACCGGCGTGCGACAGGGCCTCGGCTACACGATGCAGGGCGGCGCCGGTGGCGCGGGCGGCTCGTACCTCGCCCCGTCGGTGAGCGACGGCGCCATCGCCTCGGCCGAGAACGCGCCGCAGTGGATGCACGACCGCGGCAACGGCTCCGTGACGGTGACCTTCTGCGAGGCGGCTGCCTAACCGTTTCTCACGCTGAGAGGCGGTGTTCGTCCTCGCTCCTACAGGGGCACCCGCCCTCGCAGAGCTCGGGCACCCTGATGTCGCTACGGACGACACCGCCTTTCCGCGCAAGGTTCCCGGCTTAGCTTGCGCTGCGAACGGCAAAGAGCCCCCACACGATTACCTCGTGTGGGGGCTCTTTGCTTGTGCTGCAGGTGCAGCCGTGTTTTCCGGAAGCGCCCTCAGGGTGTCAACCCGGACGCTCTCCGCAGCGAAGCAAGGAGAGGACGGAGCGTCCGGGTGACGGGTGCCCCTGCGTAGGCGCGGAGGAAACATGCGGCGCACCTACACCTGAGTAAGAGCGAGGACGAGCACCGCCGTCCGCAAGCTCGCAAGCTAGCGCTTGATAGCATCCAGCGCCTCACGCTGAGCCTTCGCAATGCGTTTCTCAGACACCGTGTAGGCGGTACCGAGCTCCTGGGCGAAGAAGCTGACGCGCAGCTCCTCAATCATCCAGTTCACGCGGCGGAGCGCATCCGGAACGATGGTGCCTGCCGGTAGCGACTTGACCGCGTTATCGTAGGAGTCTTCCAGGTCCTGCACCGTGAGCATGAGCTGGTTGTCGCGGTGTAGGTTCGGGCCGAGCTTCGTCAGGCGCACCTGGGCGGCCTTCAGGTAACGCGGCAGGTGAACCAGCTGGTCGTAGCCGGTCTGCGCCACGAACCCGGGGTAGACCAGGTTCTCCATCTGAGCCTTCACGTCGGAGACGGCGTGCATGGTCGTCAGCGAGGTTGCCTTCTTGATTGCCTTCTTCAGCGCGGTGGCTTCGGAGAGGATTTCGGCGACGAGCTTGGTCACGTCGAAGACCGTCTCGATGAGTTCGGCGCGCACGTGCTCGTAGAGCTCGCTGTATTCGGCGTGCGTGAAGATGGGCGTGTGCGGCACGAGGTGGTCGAGCGCCGCGACGGTGCAGTCGCGGATGAGCTCGTCGATGGAGCCGTGCGGGTTCTGCGTGAAGACGATTTTCTCCTTGTGGGAGAGGTGTTCGCTCACGTAGCGCACGGGCGAGGGCACCTGCAGTTGGAGCAGGCGGATGATGCCGCGACGCTGCGCGTGGAGCTGCTCGGCTTCGGTGGGGAAGATGCGCAGACCTACGCTGGTTTCTTCGTCGACGAGGGCGGGGTAGCCGTTGACTGCCTGGGTGGCGATGATGCGCTGTACCTTGCGGGGGATTTCTCCGTTGGGGAAGAGGTCGGCGGGGAATTCGGTGAGGCCACTGATTTCGCGTACCTGCGAACCGTGCGCATCGGCTACCTGAGCGGTGCCGCTCTGAGCGTTCTTCGCGCCCTTCTTGGCAGAAGCCGCGGAGCTACCCGAGCTGCCCGCGCCGCCTGAGCTACTTGAGCCACCCTGCGCGAGTGCCACCATTTTTGCCATGGTGTCGTCGGATGCGCCGAGGGAGTCGGCAAGGGCGCCGCGAATCTCCTTGTGGAGCTGCTGCTGCAGGGCGCGCAGGTCCTTGCCTTCGCCCAGGATTTTGTTGCGTGCGTTGCGCACCTGGAATCCCATTTTCAGGTGTTCGGGCACGGCGTCCCAGTTGAAGGCTTCGGGCTCGACAACGACGCCGCGCAGGCGGCGTAGTACGAGTGCCAGGGAGGGGATGAGCTCGTCGGTTGCGGGGGAGTAGTCCTCCTCGAGGGCGGCGCAGGCGGCGCGCGCCACGTCGGGTGCGGGCACGAAGTTGCGGCGAATCGCCTTGGGCAGCGACTTAATGAGCGCGGTGACGAGCTCGTGGCGCAGGCCGGGAATCTGCCAGCGGAACGGTTCGGGGCTCAGCTGGTTGAGGAAGAGAATCGGCACCTGCACGGCCACACCGTCGCGCTTGGCGGCTTCGGTGCGGGCGCCTCCCACACCGGCGGTGGGGGCGTATTCGTAACGCAGGTCCAGGGTGAGTTCGCCGCTGTCGGTGCGCTGCACCCACTGGCGCGGGAACTGGGAGTCGTCGTAGTCGGCGGCCTCCTCGTTGATGAGCTTCTCGGGGTTGAAATCCAGGAAGTTGTCGTCTTCGAGGCGTGCCTGCTTCCACCACTTGTCGAAGGCTCGCACATCCGTCACGTGGGCGGGGATGCGGGCATCGTAGAAGGCGAAGAGCACGGAGTCGTCCACGCGCAGGTCGCGGCGGCGCAGGCGTGCCTCAAGCTCTTCGACCTCGGCAAGGGCGCGCTGGTTGCGCAGGTAGAACTTGTGCTGGGTGTGCCACTGGCCTTCGACGAGGGCGGACTGGATGAAGATTTCGCGGGCCGCGGCGGCGTCCACGCGGGCGTACTGCACGGGGCGGTCGGCGTAGACGGTCAGGCCGAAGAGCGTGCCCTTGGCGTAGGCTACTGCCGCACCGGAGCTGAGGGACCAGTGCGGTTCGGAGTACTGCACGCTGATGAGGTGCTTGCCGACCTCTTCGATCCACTGCGGTTCGATGGCGGCGTTGGTGCGCGCCCACAGGCGGGAGGTTTCGACGAGTTCGGCGGAGAGCACCCAGTCGGGCCCCTTCTTGAACAGGCCGGAGCCGGGGAAGATTGCGAACTTGGTGCCGCGTGCGCCGAGGTATTCGCGGGGGCCGCGGGTGCGCCCCTTGGAGTCCTTCTCGCGTTCTTCCTTGACGCCCACGTGCGAGAGCAGGCCGGTGAGCAGGCTCTTGTGGATGTCTACCTCGTGCGCGGAGGCGTTGATGTCCCTGCCGCCGCTGGCGTGAATGTTGGCGGTGCGTCCCATTTCGCGCAGCTGGGCGAAGAGGTCCTGCCATTCGCGGATGCGCAGGTAGTTGATGAACTCGCGGTGGCACATCTTGCGCAGCTGAGAGGAGGACAGCGCCGCCTGCTGCTCGTTGATGTAGTCCCAGAGCAGCAGGAAGGAGGAGAAATCGGAGGTGTCGTCGACGAAGCGGGCGTGCATCGCGTCGGCTTCTGCGCGCACGTCGGCGGGGCGTTCGCGCGGGTCCTGGATGGTCAGGGCGGCGGCGAGCACCATCATTTCCTTGGCGCAGCCGCGGCGGCCACCCTCGATAATCATGCGGGCCAGGCGCGGGTCCACAGGGAAGGCCGCCATGGCTCGGCCGATGGCGGTGAGGGTTGCGCTGTTGTTACCGCCTCGTCCCTTGCGGCGGGTGCGTTCGGTGAGCGCGCCGAGTTCGCGCAGCAGGTTCACGCCGTCGTTGATAGCGCGGGATGCGGGCGGCTGCACGAACGGGAAGCGGGAGATGTCGCCGGGTTCGCGCACCACGCCGATTGCGATCATCTGCAGGATGACGGCGGCGAGGTTGGTGCGCAGAATTTCGGGGTCGGTGAACTCGGGGCGCGAGTTGAAGTCTTCCTCGGAGTAGAGGCGGATGGCGATACCGTCGCTGACGCGGCCGCATCGGCCCGAACGCTGGTTGGCGCTGGCCTGCGAGATACGCTCGATGGGCAGGCGCTGAACCTTGGTGCGCGCGGAGTAGCGCGAGATGCGGGCGGTGCCGGTGTCGATGACGTACTTGATGCCGGGCACGGTCAGCGAGGTTTCGGCGACGTTCGTGGCGAGCACGATGCGCGGGCGGGAACCGGGGGAGAACACGCGGTGCTGCTCGGCGAGGGAGAGGCGCGCGTACAGGGGTAGCACCTCGTAGTTCAGGCGCGGGGACTTGAGAACCATGGCCTCGATTGCGTCCTTGGCGTCACGGATTTCGCGCTCGCCGGAGAAGAAGATGAGGATATCTCCGGGTGCCTCCTTGGAGAGTTCCTTGATGGCGTCGAGAATCGCGTCGGTGGGGTCGCGGTCTTCGGCCACTTCCTCGTCATCCAGGTAGAGCTCGTCGCCTTCGAGGGGGCGGTAGCGGATTTCGACGGGGTAGGTGCGGCCGGAGACCTCGATGATGGGCGGCGCGTCGTCGGGCAGGATTGCTTCGGCAATTTCGCGTTCTTCGTCGCTGAGGTTCTCGTCGACGATTCCCTTACCCGGCACGTAGCTGGGGGAGAAGTGGCGGGCGAAGCGCTCGGGGTCGATGGTCGCTGAGGTGATGATGACCTTCAGGTCCGGGCGCTGCGGCAGGATGCGCTTGAGGTAGCCGAGGATGAAGTCAATGTTCAGGCTACGTTCGTGCGCCTCGTCGATGATGAGGGTCGAGTAGCGGCGCAGCAGCTTGTCGTTCTGGATTTCGGCGAGCAGAATACCGTCGGTCATGAGCTTGATGGCGCTGTGTTCGCCGACCTCGGAGGTGAATCGCACCTGGTAGCCGACGGTTTCGCCGATCTTCTGGCCGAGCTCTTCGGCGATGCGTTCGGCCACGGAACGCGCGGCGAGGCGGCGCGGCTGGGTGTGGCCGATGAGGCCCTTCTCGCCCAGGCCGAGCTCGAGGCACATCTTGGGAATCTGGGTGGTCTTACCGGAGCCGGTTTCACCCGCGATGATGACGACCTGGTTGTCGCGGATCGCGTTCATGATGTCGTCGTGGCGTTCGCTGACGGGCAGCTCTTCGGGGTAGGTGATGACCTCGGGAATGAAGGGCTCGTAGCGGCGAGGGGCGGGGCGGTTCTGTTGCTGGTTACCCTTGTTACCGCCCTGCTGGTTGCCCTTGCTGTTACCCTGCTTGCGGGCGCGGCCGGTGCCGCCTCCGCGTCGATTGGAGCGGGAGGCGTTCTTGCGGTCTGCGTTGTTCTTCTGCGCGCCGTTCTTTACCGCGTTCTTCTCGGTGCTTTTGCCGGCGGGTTTTTCGGTGCTTTTTTCAGCGTTCTTTTCAGCGTTCTTTTCGGAGGCGCGCACCTTGGCCGCGTGGATGGCGGCGGCCATGCTCGCCATGGTGGGGGCGGTTCGGGGCGCCCCGGTTTTAGGCGCGCGGGAGGTCTTATCTGCGTGATGGGTTTTCTGCTCAGACATATCCTATCCAGTGTACTCGCCCCCTTCGCGGCGGGGAACGGGAGTATGCACCGGGCGAATATTGCGTCATATTTGGGCGGGTTGCACCCCTCGAAAGGGAGGGCTCGTCATCTTTGCGCGAGCAAGATCGAGCTCAAGACGTTTCAAAAAGCATCAAAATTATTAAAAAAGCCAATAAATTGGTTATTAATATTTCAAGTATGACGGATGCGAAATAAGTATCTTTTTCGGCTTTCTTTCGATACTTTCGTTCAGGTGTTACAGTGGTGTATAACACAGTAACGAAGGAGTGACTATGCCAACGCCCAAGACGTACACCTCCTCACGCACTCCAGTGTTGGACTGCTGCGAGGACGCACGCCACGAAGAAATCCACCACCGCAGCGAAGAACTGTTCCAGGCCCTCGTCCACGCGAGTCTTCGCACGCACTTTGAACGCCTGAGCTCCGCCGAAACCCTGTACCTGGTGACCGGCGACGGGGAAAGGGTACAGATTTCCCCCGAAATGTACGGCCCCATCACCTCGGTGGCACGGGCCTTCGCCGACCGCAAGGACGTGTGCGTGGTCCGCCAGGACCGCCTCATGACCACCCAGGAGGCCGCCGACTACCTGGGGGTATCGCGACCGACCATCGTGCGACTCCTCGAGCGCGGCGAGATTCCCTTCGAACGCATCAACACGCACCGTCGCGTGGCGTTCGACGACCTGGAACGCTACCGCCTCGACCACGAGCACGTCAGCCGACGAAACCGATAGGCTGAACGCTCGATAGGCCGAGTCGAACTGAGCCGAGCGGCGCTCACGATTCGCGGCCCTAACGATAGGTAACGGGCCGCCTACACAGTGGCGTTCATCGTGGCGTTCAGGAAAGACAGCATCCGCTGAATAATCTCGGGGCTAAAACAGCGCGAATCTCCGTGTTCGGCGCCCGGAACCAGCACCATATCGGTGGGCACCTGCCGCGTGCGCAGGGCCTGATACACCCGCACCGATTGCTGGTACGGCACGCACGAATCGGCAATGCCGTGCACCAGCATGATGGGTGCACACTTCCGGCTCGTAGCCTGTTCCTCAGTCTGATTTTCACTGGAGTTTTTGCGAGAGGGCTCGCCGGCAGAGCCGCCGGCGTACACTCCGCGCGCAAAATTCCCGCGAGCAAGGTCCAGAGGATTCGCCCGTTCCCAATTCTGCAGGGCACGCTCCCGGTCGATGCCGGGCACGCGCTCCACCCATTCACGCTCCTCGCGCACGGGGTAATCGCATCCCAGCAGGCGCCACTCGGCACCGTCGTCGTCCGGATGCACCAGCGAGTACCCCGCCAGGGGACGGTCGGAGAAGATGGTGCGCAGGTCGCTGACCCCGTAGAAGGGAACGGCCGTGGCAACCGCCGAGCTCACCCCCGGGTAGTTGCTGGAGGCGCGCCCCTCGTAGTACTCGTGCAGTTCGGGATCCCCGCTCGCGTAGCCGGCTGCATCGGGACCGGCGAGCGCCACCATCATGCTCAGATGCCCGCCGGCGCTTCCTCCGGCAATCGCGATGCGTCCGGGGTCGATACCAAACTCGGCGGCACGAGCGCGGAAGAAGCGCACCGCCTCTTTCGTATCGTGCAGATCGCCCGGGAAAATCGCCTGGTGCGAGTAGCGGTAGTTGATGGTTGCGACCGCCCAGCCCTGTTTCTGCAGGGCGCGGCGTATGAGGGTCTGCCGGTTCGTGCGCGGCCCCTCGGGGGTCATGATCTCTACATCGCGTAGGCCCCGGTTCGTGCCGAAGCGCCAGGCGCCGCCGTGCACCCAGATGAGCAGGGGAGCGGGCTCGGTACTACCGACCCCAGCGCTACCCGACTCCTCAACAGAACCGGACCCCTCGGCAGCGCGCGCGGGGTAGAAATCGTAGGCGAAGGCCTCCCGCGTGACGGGCGTTTCGGCCCCGTAGCCCGGCAGGGACAAGCCGTCGAAAAACCCCTCGGGGCGGTAAAAACCGGAGCGGTACTCGTCGACGCTCTGCGCGGCCTCGGAATTCAGCATGAATCAGCCCGTTCTTTAGGTTTCTTAGCTCTTTGGTCTCTAAATTTCTTAGGGAACCAGCACGATCTTGCCGCGCGTGTGGCCGGAGGCCATAAGCTCCTGAGCCGCGGCGGCCTCGGCGAGGGGGAAAATCTTCTCCACATGCACCTTCAGCAGGCCCAGAGACATGAGCCGGGCGATCTCCTGCATCTGCGTACGGTCCGGATGGGCCGTCAGCCACTGCGCCTCAAACCCGCGCTCGCGGGCCACATCCAGCGGGTCGGGGTTCGTCAGCGTGACAATGCGGCCACCGGGGACCAGCACCTCCAGCGAATCGAGGAAGGTCTGCCTGCCGGTCGAGTTGAGCACCACGTCCATGGTCTGACCCAGCACCGCGCGGAAGTCCTCGGAGCGGTAGTCGATGGGTTGGGCCCCCAGCGAGCGCACAAACTCGTGGTTCGCGGCAGAGGCGGTCGCAAAAACCTGCGCGCCCGCCTGAGCGGCCAGTTGCACGGCGAGGTGGCCGACGCCTCCGGCACCGGCGTGAATGAGCACGCGCTCGCCCTCCTTCAGACGCGCCACCTCGAAGAGCGACTGGTACGCGGTGAGCCCGGCAAGCGGTGCGCCGCCGAGCTGGGCGCACGGAACGTCGGAGGGAACCTTGGCCAGCTGGTAGGCGGGTGCGAGGACGTACTCGGCGTACGCGCCGCCGGGGTACGGGAAGGTCACCATACCGAAAACGCCGTCGCCGACGTTGAAGCCCGTGTAGTCGCCGGCGGTGGCGACCACGGTGCCGGCCACATCCCAGCCGGGTACGAAGGGCCTATAGGCGGGGTCGGCCAGCTGCGCGGCGGGGCCCAGGCCCTTGCGGGTGGTCAGATCGATGGGGTTCACGCCCGCGGCAACCGTCTTGATGAGCACGTGACCGCGCACCGGGGAGGGGATGGGCACGTTCGCCTCGTGCAGAACGCTTTCGTCGCCCCATTCGGTGAGCTGAATCTGGCGCATGGTGGTCACGGTTTACCTCCGCTGGTGTGGTGTTGTCGTGCTTGTTTGAACGGTGTGCGCGTTTCCCTATTCTCTCAACTACGAGGCCTCCGGGACAACAGGGGAGCGGAGGCGTCCAGCCTCTGATGCTTCTGCCAGAGATGTAACCCAAGATATAAAGCAGAAATAAAAAGGAGCCGACACCCGCTGGGCGAGTATCGGCTCCCGTGTTCCCTCTCGAATAAGAACATCGTGCCCCTGAAAGGATTCGAACCTTCGACCCCCAGTACCGGAAACTGGTGCTCTAATCCGCTGAGCTACAGAGGCAACCCCACCATGGTATCAGATATGCGTCGGATAAACGGTCAGCCCCGGCCCAATGCTTGCTAGAATAGGTTCTTATGACTCCTGAAGAACTCTCCGAAGCCATTGCGCTTGCCCTAGAAGAAACCATTTCCTCCGGCCAGCTGACCCTCGTGGAGGGCGCTGAACTGCCCGCCGTCCGAGTGGAGCGCCCCAAGTCCCGTGAGCACGGCGACTGGGCCACCAACGTCGCTCTGCAGCTCGCCAAGAAGGTGGGCAAGAACCCGCGCGAGGCAGCAGCTCTTCTGGCCGAGAAGATCGGCGCCATCCCCGGCGTGGCATCCGTTGACATCGCGGGCCCCGGCTTCCTGAACATCACCCTGGACGCCGCAGCTGCTGGTGAGCTCGCCGCCACCATCGTTGAGGCTGGCGAAGCATACGGCCGCAGCGACAAGTTCGCCGGCAAGACCATTAACCTTGAGTTCGTCTCCGCGAACCCCACCGGCCCCATCCACCTGGGTGGCACCCGCTGGGCCGCCGTGGGCGATGCGCTCGCCCGCGTGCTGGAGGCTGAGGGCGCTAACGTGGTGCGCGAGTACTACTTCAACGACCACGGCACCCAGATTGACCGCTTCGTGCGCTCCCTGATTGCCGCCGCCCGCGGTGAGGAGACCCCCGAGGACGGCTACGCTGGCGCGTACATTGTGGACATTAAGGACCAGATTCTGGCTCAGCGCCCCGACGCGCTTGAGGCTGAGAACCCCGAAGAGATTTTCCGTGAAATCGGTACTCACCTGATGTTCGATCAGATTAAGGAGTCCCTGGCGGCCTTCGGCACCCACTTCGACGTGTTCTTCCATGAGAACTCCGTGTTCGAAGGCGGCAAGGTGGACGCCCTGCTCGAGACCATGCGCGAGAACGGCCAGCTCTTCGAGGCCGACGGCGCCTGGTGGATGCGCACCACCGACTACGGCGACGACAAGGACCGCGTGGTCATTAAGTCCGACGGCAACCACGCCTACGTGGCCGGCGATATCGCCTACTATCAGGACAAGATGACCCGTGCAGTAAACCCCGCCGACGTGGCGATTTACATGCTCGGCGCTGACCACAACGGCTACGTGGGCCGTCTGAAGGCCATCGCCCAGATTCTTGGCTACCGCGCAGACCAGATTGAGGTCATGATTGGTCAGCTGGTGAACCTGGTCAAGGACGGCAAGCCCGTCCGCATGTCCAAGCGCGCCGGCACCGTGGTCACCCTCGAGGACCTGGTTGAGGCTGTGGGTGTTGACGCCGCCCGCTACGAGCTGACCCGCTACTCGGTGGACACCCCCATCGACATTGACCTGGGCCTGCTGACCTCCAAGAGCAACGAGAACCCGGTCTACTACGTACAGTACGCTCACGCACGCACCGCCGCCGTGGCACGCAACGCCGCGGAGGCCGGCGTGAAGATTGAGGACGGCGTGGACACCTCCTTGCTCGACTCCGCCGCTGACGGTGAGCTGCTGGCTGTGCTCGGCCAGTTCCCCGCCGCCGTGCGCGACGCCGCGAAGTTCTACGAGCCGCACCGCGTGAACCGCTACCTGGAGCAGCTCGCTTCGGCCTACCACAGCTGGTACGGCGTCTCCCGCGTGACCCCCAAGGCCGACGAGGAGGTCACCGACCTGCACCGTACCCGCCTGCTGCTGAACAACGCGGCACAGCAGGTGCTGGCTAACGGCCTGAACCTGCTGGGTGTGAGCGCACCCGAGCGCATGTAATACTCTCGTTTCAACCCCCGACCCGGTGCTACCGGGGCGGGGGTTGAACGTATGCCGCCGCCGGTGGCTTCATTGCCCAACCCGGCACAGTGCACAGATATTGAAACTGCACAGACTTTGACCCGCCGCTACACTGCATCCCCTTACGCTGAACCCCGGCGCAGTAGCGCACCCGAGCGCATGAGAAAGAGACACGATGAGCGAAGCCCGTTCCCTCTACCGCCCCGAATGGCTGACCCAGCCTGAGAACCCCGCCGACCTGTCCCGAAGCATCTGGACCGATTCCTTCACCCGCAATGCGGAGGGTGAGCTTTGCATCGACGGTGTGACCGTCAGCGAGCTGGCCGCCGAGCACGGCACCCCGCAGTACGTTTTCTCCGAGACCACCTTCCGCGCCCGTGCCCGCGCCTACCGCACCGCTTTTGAGCAGGCTTTCGCCAAGCATGGCGCGCAGGTGAGCGTCTACTACGCCGGCAAGTCCTTCCTCTCCACCGCGGTTGTTCGCTGGGTTCGTGAGGAGGGCCTGTGCCTGGACACCGCCTCCGGTGGCGAGCTGGCGCTGGCTCTGCGCGGCGGCATGCCCGGCGAGCGCATCGCCCTGCACGGCAACAACAAGTCGGAAGCCGAAATCGCCCGCGCGATTCGTAGCGGCCTGGGCCGCGTGGTGGCCGATTCGGTGGACGAAATCAAGCTGATTGAGCGGGTGTACGCCGAGCTGGCCGCCGAGCGCGTGGCTGAGGGCGAGGAGCCCTACCCGCCCGTTCCGGTGCTGATTCGCATCACCCCGGGCGTGCACGCCTCCACCCACGAGTCGATCGCGACCGCTCACGAGGACCAGAAGTTCGGCATGTCCCTGCAGCCCGGTACCGCTGCGCTTGCCGGCCTGGACGAGGCAGAGCTGGAGCACTGGGGCGTGGAGGCCTCCGATTCCTACGCTGCGCTGGCGGCGGCAATCCTGAATGTGACCGACTCCCTGGATTTCCGCGGTATTCACTGCCACATCGGTTCGCAGATTTTTGAGGCGGAGGGCTTCGAGCAGGCGGCAACCACCGCTCTGGAATTCATGAACCGCCTCAACCGTGACCTGGACGTGACCCTGCCGGAGCTGGACCTGGGCGGCGGCTACGGCATCGCCTACACCGAGGCCGATCGTCCCCGCTCCATCGCCGAGGTGACCGAATCCATTGCCGCTTCGGTTGCGGCCACCTGCGAGCGCCTGGGCATGGCGATTCCGCACATGTCCTTCGAACCGGGCCGCTCGATTTCGGGCCCCTCGGGCGCGACCCTGTACACGGTGGGCACCATCAAGAACGTGAGCATTGAGGACGAAAACGGCGAGATTCGCGTGCGCCGTTACGTCTCGGTGGACGGCGGCATGAGCGATAACGCCCGCCCGGTGCTGTACGAATCGGACTACTCGGCAACCCTGGCGAACCGCGCCCCGGCGGGGGAGCAGGTGCTCTGCCGCGTGGTGGGTAAGCACTGCGAATCCGGCGATATCGTGGTGCGTTACTGCTACCTGCCAGCCGACCTGCAGGCGGGCGATATTCTGGCGGTTCCGGCGACGGGTGCGTACTGCTACGTGCTGGGGTCGAACTACAACTTCCTGACCCGCCCGCCGGTGATTGCGACCGCCGAGGGTCGTCCCTCCCGCGTGATGATTCGCCGCCAGAGCGAGGACGACATGCTCGCCCTGGATATGGGTTCGGATATCTAAGAACCCCATCCCAGAATCTAAGAAACCGTGAAGTCCCCGTCTCTGAATTGCACGCCGTGAGGCGGCGGTTGCAGGCGGGGCTTCACGGTATTGCGCGTTCAAGACTCCGCCGACGATAAGGATCACCTCATGATTGTGAGGGATGCCTCATCTCAGAGAATAAAAGTCGCAGCTTGAGGCCGATGGCTTCATCCCGCCTCTTGATAAAGTGGTGTTGAGTGCGTGCTCCGCGTAGCGCGCCGCACCGTAGCCCGAAGAGACCCCGGGGAACGCCCCGGAACGACCGTAGAAAGAGACTATCGTGGCTGACAAAATCAAAGTTGCCCTGCTGGGTGCCGGTAACGTCGGTTCCCAGGCGGCACGCATCCTGATAGAGGATAACGCCGTCCTTGAGAAGCGCATTGGTGCGCCCGTCGAGCTGATCGGCATTGCCGTGCGTGATACTCGGGCAACTCGCCACTGGAATGCCGACCCCTCGCTGTACACCACCGACGCCGAAGCTTTGATTGACGCCGCCGACGTGGTAATCGAGCTGACCGGCGGCATCGAGCCGGCCCGCACCCGCATCCTGCGCGCGCTGAACGCCGGCAAGTCCGTCGTTTCGGGCAACAAAGCCCTGCTGGCCAAGCACGGCGTGGAGCTGCAGGCCGCCGCCGATGCATCCGGCGCGCAGCTGTCCTACGAGGCCGCCGTGGCCGGTGCGATTCCGATTCTGCGCCCGCTGCGCGACTCCCTGGCCGGTGACCGCGTGACCCGCGTTCTGGGCATCATGAACGGCACCACCAACTACATTCTTGATCAGATGGACACCACCGGCGCCTCCTTCTCGGATGCGCTGGCCGACGCCCAGAAGCTGGGCTACGCCGAGGCCGACCCCACCGCCGATGTTGAGGGCCTCGACGCCGCTTCGAAGGCCGCTATTGTTGCTTCGCTGGCGTTCCACTCGGACTTCACGATTGACGATGTGCACACCGAGGGCATTACCGCCATCACCGCCGATGACGTCGCGGCAGCGGATGCAGACGGCTACGTCATCAAGCTGCTGGCTATCTGCGAGCGCGAGGGTGAAGACGGTGTGAACATTCGCGTGAACCCGACCCTGATTCCGCGCCAGCACCCGCTGGCCGGCGTGCACGGTGCGTTCAACGCCGTGTTCGTCGAGGCTGAGAACGCCGGTGAGCTGATGTTCTACGGTCCCGGTGCGGGTGGCGCCCCGACCGCCTCGGCTGTTCTGGGTGACTTCGTGTCCCTGGCTCGTCGCCTCGTGCTGGGCGGCCCCGGTGTTCCCGAGACCTCCCACGCTCAGCTGCACGCAACCAGCCTGGACAACGTGATTTCTCGCTACTCGGTGGGCGTTCTGGTGGAGGACCGTCTGGGTGTTCTGGCGAACATTACCCGCATCCTGGCCGAGCACGGCATTTCGGTGGATTCGCTGCGTCAGTCTGCTTCGCACGAGGGCGCAGCCCAGATTCGCATGGTGACCCACTCCGCGAAGGACTCCGACCTGCGCCGCGCCATCGCCGTGATTGACGCGCTCGATACGGTGCGCGAGGTGAACTCCGTGATTCGCGTGGAGTCCGAGAAGCACTAGGTGCACGTCGAAAGACTATCCAATCCCGCGGCCTGATGCGCCGCACTAAACCTGCGAGGGCAACCCGCGAGGCCCCTCGCTCACTGACGAACCCGCGTACCCGCTATCGGGGTCACAGGACCCCGGCGGGCGGTGCGCCTCAAGATTAAAGGAGAAGCCAATGGCACACGTGTGGCAGGGCGTTATCAAGGAATACCGTGACCGTCTGCCCTTCGGTGAGGACGTTCAGGTCGTGACTCTGGGTGAGGGTGGCACCCCGCTGATTCACGCCCCGGCGCTGTCCGCCGAGACCGGCAACACCGTTTACCTGAAGTTCGAGGGTATGAACCCGACCGGTTCCTTCAAGGACCGCGGCATGACCAGCGCCATGACCGCCGCTAAGCGTGACGGCGCGAAGGCAGTGGTGTGCGCTTCGACCGGTAACACCTCCGCTTCCGCCGCAGCCTACGCGCTGCAGGCCGGCCTGCGCTGTGCAGTGCTGGTTCCGGACGGCAAGATTTCCATGGGTAAGCTCTCCCAGGCGATTGCTCACGGTGCCGACATCATTCAGATTGACGGCAACTTCGACAACTGCCTTGAGATTGCTCGCAAGCTCAGCGAGAACTACCCCGTGTTCCTGGTGAACTCGGTGAACCCCTACCGTATCGAGGGTCAGAAGACCGGTTCCTTCGAGGTCGTCGACACCCTGGGCGACGCCCCCGACTACCACATGCTGCCGGTCGGCAACGCCGGTAACATCACCGCGTACTGGAAGGGCTACAAGGAGTACTCCGAGCCCTACACCAACCGTGACGGCGAGGTTCTGGAGCCCGTGGCCACCAAGCGCCCGATCATGTGGGGCTTCCAGGCCGCCGGTGCCGCCCCGATTGTGGCGGGTCACCCCATCGAGAACCCCGAGACCATTGCAACCGCGATCCGCATCGGTAACCCCGCTTCGTGGGAGAAGGCCGAGGCCGCCCGCGACGAGTCCGGCGGCGTGATTGAGGCCGTGACCGACGAGGAGATTCTCGAGGCGCACCGCTGGCTGTCCTCGCGCGAGGGCGTGTTCGTGGAGCCTGCTTCGGCCGCCGGTGTGGCGGGTCTGCTGAAGAAGCACCGCGCGGGTGAGGCCCCCGAGGGTAAGACCATCGTCATCACCGTGACCGGCCACGGCCTGAAGGACCCGCAGTGGGCCCTGGAGGCAGTGAACGGCGTGAAGGTCGAGCCGACCAAGGCTCCCTTCGACGTGGTTGCTGTGGCAAATATTCTCGATTTGCACTAGCCTATTCGTACTACGAGGTGCACTCCGTCCCGGTTTTCGGGGCGGGGTGCACCTGCATGATGGCGGGGCCCGTACCCCGCCACCACCCATTGTTATGGCGGATGTGCGGATTATCAGCATCCCGCTCGCTCACTCCGTCACCGATCGCGAGGTACCTCTTCACATGTCTTCCCTGAACCTTTCTGATATTCCCGTGGGCGCATCCGTCACCGTGCGCGTGCCCGCCACGAGCGCCAATTTGGGTCCCGGCTACGACAGCCTGGGCCTGGGCCTGGGATTCTACGATGAGCTGAGGGTTGAGCGCATCGAGTCCGGCCTGGAATTTGAGCTGACGGGTGAGGGTAGCGCCGAGGTTCCGCGCAACGAAAACCACCTGGTGGTTCGCGCCATGAAGGCGGCTTTTGAGGCGGCCGGCCTGGAGGATCTACCCCCGCTGAAGCTGATTGCGGATAACAAGATTCCGCACTCGCGCGGCATGGGCTCTTCGGCCTCCGCGATTGTTGCCGGCGTGGCGGCCGCCAGCGCGCTGCTGCCCGAGGAGCACCGCCTGGACCGCGAGCGTATGCTGCAGGTCGCCTCCGATATGGAGGGTCACCCCGATAACGTGGCTCCTGCGATTTACGGTAACCTCTCGGTGTCCTGGGGACAGCTGGGGGAGTGGCACTCCCTGATTATTCCGGTGCACCCGCAGGTGCGTCCGGTCGTGGCCGTGCCCGACTACGAGGTGTCCACGAAGCTGGCCCGTTCCCTGATTCCCGCGGAGATTCCTCACGCTCGGGCCGCGGCCAATTCGGCGCGTTCCGCGCTGCTGGTGCGTTCGCTCTCGGATGCTCCCGAGTACCTCATGGATGCGACGGTGGACTACCTGCATCAGGGCTACCGCGTTCCCGCCATGGAGCCGTCGGCCGCCCTGGTTGCCTTCCTGCGCGAGCGCGGCCTGGCCGCCGTGATTTCGGGCGCTGGCCCGACCGTCCTGACCTTCGCCCGCGGTGATGAGCAGGTGCAGCAGGCCGCCGAGGCTATTGCCGAGTTCGAGGCGCAGAGCCCCGCGAGCGAGGTGGAGGACCGTCGTCTGAAGTGGCGCGTGCTCCCTCTTGAAATTGATACTGAAGGTGTTATAGTTACTCAGTAGGACGTGTAACGTCCTATCGCGGGTTCTACCCGCCGTTCGACGACGACCGTAATTGACGCTTCCTCGCGGGTACGTTCTGTACCTCACCCCGTTTCGCCCCTTTCCGGACCTTGTACCCGGTTGGGCCTCGGAGGGGAGCTTACCTTCTACAATGCCTCACCCGCAGGGTGTCGACGTGAAGGGACGGTCTCGGTCACGGCGATTGAACCCTCCGACCGTTCATTCTTGACCCGCCGGCCCCAGGCCCCAGGTGCGAGTCCGATGAATGAGGGGTGCACGCATAATGATAGAGCGCCTTATCTTCCGTGTGTGCCCGCCGTGTCTGAATCGGCGGGTACGGTAAGAGACGCGAACCGCCTCCAGCGCGGTTCGAGGGAGTCGAAGGTGCAGGTCGCCGCGTTCTGCGGCGGCGCAGGAACCTTTGACCGCGCTATAGCGCCCGCCCGATCTTTATTCTGAAGATTTTCAGGGCTTACAACCAAAGGAATTGTAGTTGGCAAAAAATATTGTTGTCACCGATGAGTTCGGCACGGCATCGACCGCGCCGGAACTGGCAAATTTGAAGGTCGCGCAGCTGCGCGTCCTGGCTCAGCAGCTGGGTATTCGTGGCTACCTGAAGCTGAAGAAGGCGGAGCTGGTTCAGGCTCTGGAGGAGCACCAGCGTGGTGGCGCCGTAGCTGCCCCGGCCGCTCCGAAGGCCGAGACCCCCGCCGAGAAGACTTCCGAAAAGCCCACCGCGAAGGCCGAGGAGAAGGCCGCCGAGGCCTCCGCTGAGGCTCCCGCCGAGGGTGAGAAGGACTCCGAGCCCGTCCAGAAGACTCGCCGCACCCGCCGTACCCGCGCTCAGAAGGACGCCGAGGCACAGGCCGAGAAGGCAGAGAAGAGCGAGTCCGAGGGCTCCGAAAAGTCTGAGAAGTCCGAGAAGCGCACCCGCTCTTCGCGTTACGAGACCCCCGCCCAGAAGCGTGCCCGCGCTCGCCGCGCCGCCGAGGGCCAGGACGCCCCCGAGGCCTCCGAGAAGGGTGAGAAGCCCGAGAAGCGCACCCGCCGTAGCCGCAAGGACGAGAAGCCCGCCGAGCTTCCCCCGCTGGATGTGCGCGCCGAGCTGGCCGCAGAGCGTATCTCTGAGCGTTCCGAGCCGGGCGATTCGGCTCCGAACTCCTCCGAGCTGAAGGCCTCCACCGCCGATGGCACCGCAAGCCTGGACAGCCTGAACGCTGCCCTGGACATGACCTTCGGCGCCGTTGACGGCGAGAAGAGCTCCAAGCGCACCCGCACCCGTGAGCGTCGCCGCGACCAGGATGGCGAGCGCACCGAACGCGCAGAGCGTACCGAGCGCCGTTCCAAGCGCGACCGTCAGGCCGAGCGCGCAGAGCGTGCCGAGCGTAAGAATTCTGAACGCACCGAGCGCCGTTCCAAGCGCGACCGCCAGGCGGAGCGCGCAGAGAAGCAGGCTCGCCGCCGCGAGGAGAACGAGCCCCGCCTGAACGAAGACGATGTGCTGGCACCGATTTCGGGTGTGCTGGACATCCTCGATAACTACGCGTTCGTGCGCACCACCGGCTACCTGCCGGGCACCAACGACGTGTACGTCTCCCTGGCCCAGGTGAAGAAGTACAACCTGCGTAAGGGCGACCACGTGCTCGGCGCGATTCGCGTGCCGCGCGAGGGCGAGTCGAACAGCCGCCAGCGCTTCAATGCCCTGGTTCAGGTTGAGGCTATCAACGGTCAGAGCGTTGAAGAGGCCGCTAACCGCCGCGTCTTCTCCAAGCTGACCCCGCTGTACCCCAAGGAGCGTCTGCGCCTGGAGACCACCCCGAAGAAGCTGGGTACCCGCGTTGTGGACCTGGTGTCCCCAATCGGTAAGGGCCAGCGCGGTCTGATTGTCTCGCCGCCGAAGGCCGGTAAGACCCTCATGCTGCAGTCCATCGCAAACGCGATTACCGTGAACAACCCCGACGTGTACCTGATGATGGTCCTGGTGGATGAGCGTCCTGAAGAAGTGACCGACATGCAGCGCACCGTCAAGGGTGAGGTTATCGCCTCGACCTTCGACCGCCCCGCCGAGGATCACACCACGGTTGCCGAGCTGGCCATTGAGCGCGCTAAGCGCATGGTGGAGCTGGGCTACGATGTGGTCGTGCTGCTGGACTCCATGACCCGCCTGGGCCGCGCCTACAACCTGGCTGCTCCGGCATCCGGTCGTATTCTGTCCGGTGGTGTGGATTCCGCCGCACTGTACCCGCCGAAGAAGTTCTTCGGTGCGGCCCGCAACATTGAAGAGGGCGGCTCGCTGACCATTCTGGCTACCGCCCTGGTCGAGACCGGCTCGAAGATGGACGAAGTGATCTTCGAGGAGTTCAAGGGTACCGGTAACATGGAGCTGCGTCTGTCCCGCCAGCTGGCCGACAAGCGTATCTTCCCGGCCGTGGACATCAACGCCTCCGGTACTCGCCGCGAAGAGAACCTGCTCTCCCCGGACGAAATCAAGATCATGTGGGGTCTGCGCCGTGCCCTGGCCGGCATGGAGCCCGAGCAGGCCCTGGGCGTTCTGACCAACCAGCTGCGCAAGACCGAAAGCAACGTGGAGTTCCTGCTCACGGTGCAGAAGAACGGTCTGCGCCTGGTCGACTAAGACCCGTGTTTCACGCGCCCCACCCCGGTACGACGGTGGGGCGCGTGAGGCGTTCACCCGTGCCTCCCAGCGAGGCGCCCCGTCAGGGGAGTGACGAATTCTAGTGCCCGCCCGTGCGGCGTAAAGTGCGGGAGATGGAAGAGAGAACAGAATGTTTGAATCTATTCAGGTTCTGCTGGACGAGCACGCTGACCTGCAGAATCAGCTGGCCGATCCCGCCGTGCAGTCGAACCAGGGTAAGGCACGCCGAGTGGGTCGCCGCTACGCGGAGCTGACCGGTATCGTGACCGCCTACAACAAGTACACCTCGCTCAAGGACGACCTTGAGGCCGCCCGCGAGATGGCCGAGGAGGATCCGGAGTTCGCCGCTGAGGTGCCCGGCCTGGAGGAGGAACTGGAGGCCGCCCAGGAGAAGCTGCGTCGCCTGCTGATTCCGCGTGACCCGGATGATGGCCGTAATGTCATTCTTGAGGTGAAGGCCGGTGCCGGTGGTGACGAGGCCGCCCTGTTCGCGGGCGACCTGCTGCGCATGTACATGCGTTACGCCGAGCACAAGGGTTGGAAGACCGAGATCATCTCGTCGACCAGCACCGACGTGGGTGGTTACAAGGACGCCCAGATTGCTATTAAGGGCTCCTCGAACGAGCCGGCTGAGGGCGTGTGGGCGCACCTGAAGTACGAGGGTGGCGTGCACCGCGTGCAGCGTGTTCCGGCGACCGAGTCTCAGGGCCGTATTCACACCTCCGCTGCCGGTGTGCTGGTGTTCCCCGAGGTGGACGAGCCCGAGGAAATCGAGATTAACCAGAACGACCTGAAGATTGACGTGTACCGTTCTTCGGGCCCCGGCGGCCAGTCGGTGAACACCACCGACTCGGCGGTGCGTATTACCCACCTGCCGACCGGTATTGTCGTGGCGATGCAGAACGAGAAGTCTCAGCTGCAGAACCGTGAAGCCGCGATGCGCGTGCTGCGTGCGCGACTGCTGGCTCACCAGCAGGAGCAGATTGACGCTGAGAACGCGGCACACCGTGCTTCGCAGGTGCGCACTATGGACCGTTCGGAGCGCATCCGTACCTACAACTTCCCGGAGAACCGCATTGCGGATCACCGTACCGGCTACAAGGCGTACAACCTGGACGCCGTGCTGAACGGTGACCTGGAGCCGGTGGTTCAGTCCGCTATTGAGATGGACGAGGCGCACCGCCTCGCTCAGGTGGGCCAGGAACAGAAGTAGTTCCGCACGCCCAGCCCGTAGGAGCGGGTGGGTCGTCTGAACGTAGGATGGGGTCATCGTGTCACACGATGGCCCCATCCGCATTTACGAGGCTCGGTAGCCCGAACTCCGTTCCCGTCTTTGGCGGGGGAACGTACAGAAGAAGGAGAGCTCATGAAGGTGAATGTGCACGACCCGCGCGGGGAAGAACTCGCGCAGGTACTTGCGCGCGCCACCGCGGCCCTGGCGCAGGTGCCCAGCCCCCGCGTGGACGCCGAGCTCCTCGCCGCGCACCTGCTCTACGACGGTTCGCGCTCGCGCCTACAGCACGCCGCACTCATGGGGGAGCGGCTCACCCCCGCGCAGGTCGCAGAGTACGAGGCGCTGATCGCCCGCCGCGCCCGCCGCGAACCGCTGCAGCACATCACCGGCTCCGCTCCCTTCTACCGCCTAGAGCTGTCCGTCGGGCCCGGCGTATTCGTACCCCGGCCCGAGACGGAGCTACTCGTCGAAGAAGCCCTCAAGGTGCTGAGCGCACGCGTTGAGCCGGCGACCGGTCCGTTGCGTGTCGTCGATTTGTGCACGGGGTCCGGCGCCATTGCGGCGGCAATCAAGAGCGAACTTCCGAACGCGCAGGTGTTCGCGGTGGAGCTCTCCGAAGAGGCCATCCCCTACGCCCGCAAGAACCTGGAGCCGCTGGGCGTGCACCTGGTGCAGGGGGACGCCCTCACCGCCCTCACCGAGCTGGCCGGCCGCTTCGATGCGGTGCTCTCCAACCCGCCGTACATTCCGCCGGCGAACGTGCCCGCCGACCCGGAGGCCGCCCTGCATGACCCGGACATGGCGCTGTACGGCGGGGGAGAAGACGGCATGCAGATGCCCTCCGCCATCGCCGCCCGCGCCTACGAGCTGCTGGCCCCCGGAGGGTTCTTCATGATGGAGCACGACGACACCCAGGAAGAAGCCGTCGCCGAGCTCCTGGCGCGCGTTGGCTTCGAGCGGTGCTACCCGGTGCGGGACCTGAACGGCAGGCCCCGGCACAGCGCGGGCTACAAACCCGCCGCCGCGGGCTCCTAGCCTCCGGGTCGACTCCTAGCATCGGGGCCGACTCCTAGAGCCTCCGAGCCGGGCGGGGCCACCGAACGGAGCCGCCGCGCATCCTAACCGTCGCATCAGCCGCCGACGAGGCGCGACGCGTCAACCCCGTGACGCGCACCCTCCCCGGCGTATCGCCGCAATCCATAAAACGTGAGACAATATAACCCGTGACTGCAAAGCTGTACCCCGTAACGACTGAAACCGAGACCCGCGAGGCGCTGGACGCCGCCCGCGAGGCCCTCAAGGCGCACGACACGATTGTGATGCCCACCGATACCGTCTACGGTATTGCCGCCGATGCCTTCTCGCATCAGGGCGTTGCCAAACTGCTGGCAGATAAGGGCCGCGACCGCACCATGCCGCCGCCCGTACTCATCTTTAATATTGCGGCGCTCGCCGGCGTGGTGGACGACGTTCCGGACGACATCTACGACCTGGGCTACCGTTTCTGGCCCGGCGCGCTGACCGTCATTCTTCACGCCTACCCCTCGCTGAGCTGGGACCTGGGCGAGACCCGAGGCACCGTCGCGGTGCGTGTTCCCGACGACGAGTTTGCCCTGAAGCTGCTGACCGAGCACGGCCCGCTGGCCGTCTCGAGCGCTAACAAGACTGGCCAGGAGGCGGCCGCGACCGCCCAGGCCGCCATGGACTCCCTGGGCGAGGACGTCGCGGTGGTTATTGACGGTGGCCCCCGCCCGAAGCCGCACGAGTCCGAGCCTAACGAGGACGGCGTGGTTGTGGTGACCGAACGCGAGCCGGCTCCCTCGACCATCCTGGACTGCACCTCGTTCCCCTACGTGGTGGTGCGCGAGGGCGCGATTCCCGTTGAGGAGCTCCGTGAGGTGGTCCCCTCGATCCTGACCCGCGCCGAGGCCGACGAACAGGCGGCTCGCAAGGTTGAGGAGGCGCAGGCCTCCTCGCAGAGCGCGTCGAACACCTCGGATGCCTCCCAGCAGGCGCTGGACGAGCAGGAGGGCCTGGACGAAGCATACGAGCAGTGGGACAGCACCCACACGGTGAGCGGCGAACCCGCCCGCCGCGCCGAGGCACCCGCGGCCGGTTCGATTGCCGCCTCCCTGCTGGGCGCTACGAGCGCGCTGGGTTCTGGATTCGGCATCAGCTCGGTGGACCAGGAGCGCTCGCGCGGCTACCGCGACAACACTCCCAAGCCGATTCACGCGGATGAGCCGCGGGTCCAGCCTGTCCCCGCCGATACTGCCCGCGCCCTGGTCTTTGGCGAGGCACCCGCCGCCCCGAAGACTGAAGCGAAGGCGGAACAGAAGAAGACCGAACCTGAAGCTAAGGCCGAGGCCCCGGAAGCCACCGAAGATCACCTGTAGGCCCGGCCACGGTTAAAACTCAGGAGTAAAACTTAAGGGAACGCCCGATATATCAGCAGATATATCGGGCGTTCCCTTATGCTATCTCTCGCGCATTAGGCGGTTTTCTCGCCGGAGGCGGCGCCACCTAGCTATTGGCGAAGCGGCGATCCTTCTTCTTGCCCAGTGCCGTGTGGGCGGTGCGCAACACCTCGCGCACCCGCGGGGTGGGTAGCAGGTTGTTCTTGCGGGCCCAGGAATCGTCAATACCCTGACCGAACCACATGACCTCGACCTTACGCACGGAACCGGAGAACCTATCGTTCATGAGCTCCGATACCTTGTAGCCGGCCTTGATGGCCGCACGGCAGAACCATTCGGGCAGGTGGTGGGGCTTGCGGCGGCCCGCATCCAGCGACGCGGAGGCGACGGTTGCACCTTCCCAGGGCTGCAGCACGATGGTGGGCAGCTCGCCGGGGAAGGTTCCGAGCATCACCACGAACTCGGCCAGCGCGTACACGCTGGAGACGGGGGACTTGCCCTGGCCCGCACCGGCCACCGATGCGAAGGGGGAGGAAGCCATCTTGGCAAAGAGCTCGGTCGTGCGGCGGCCGCGACCCTGAACGCTGGTTGCGCGCAGGATGCACAGCTCGGGTGCGCTCTCGGGGTGCTCATCCAGGAAGTAGTCCTGCAGGTCGAGCAGCGCCTCTTCGCCAAGGGTCTTGGAGAACGAGTAGGCGCTGAAGGGGGCGGTCTCCTCGGATGCGTCGAGTACGGGGCGGGGGCCCTGCACGGCGGCGGAGGAGAGATGAATGACGCGGCGCACGCCGGTGCGCTGGGCGGCAATCGCGATGACGGCCGGCAGCAGGGCGTTCGCACCCATGAGCGGGGGCAGGTCCTGCATGTTCGGGGCGGCGAGGCCGGCGGCGTTCACCACGACCTGCGCGCTGGCGAAGGCTTCGGCGAGGGAATCGATGATGCCTTCCAGCTGTTCTGCCTCGTCGATAATGCTGTCTACGTCAAGGGATCGGGTGGCGAGGCGGGGCGCTTCAATGGGATCGACGCTGATACCCTCTGCGTTCAGACGCGCAACGATGGCGGAACCAACAAAGCCGCTGGCGCCAATGACTTTCCACCTGGATTCGGACATGTCTTTACCTCTCAAAAGCCCGCGGTCGGTGCGGGGAAAAACAGGGTCATTTCAACTTTCGCATATTTGCACCGGTTATGGTGAATTGTTGGGGCGGTGACCGGTTTTTGGTCGCTTTTTCGCACGACGGGCACAGCTCGGGCACAGGGGAGCCATCGAAAACAGCCTTGAAAACATTGGCTGAACGGCACTTTGCTTCGCCGCGGGCCGTAATACCAACTCGTAACCTGCGTCTCCACCTAATCCTTAGAGGTTATTCACCCTCTGGCGAAGGGTGAACTATTGCGGGTTCGGCCCCGTCCGACATGCGAAAAAACAACCGGTTGAGGTTGAATATGCGTCATAATGGGTGCGTTAGTGGGGGAAGATTCACCTCGAGATGAAGACCCCGGTAAAATGGTCACTTTGGAGAGGTATATCCTCATTCATGAGCGTCGCGGGCACCGCCGAAACACCCGGTCCCCGCACGGAGAAGGATATGCCTCAACGTTGAACGGATAAGGTGCCTCGGCGCCGCGGAGGGAGAACACTATGGCAGAACAGCACAGCGACCGACCCGCGCCTGTCCAGCACCCCGCCGAACATGACGGTCAGCACGAACCCCGCACCGTCGCGGTGGTCGTAACCTACAACCGCCACGATTTGCTTCCCAAGACCCTGGCAGGCATCGCCTCGGGCCGGATGCGCCCGGTCGCCGTGGTCATCGTCGATAACGCTTCCACCGATGACACCGCCGCATACCTGGACTCCCTGGAGTACGAGCTGCCGGTGGACCGCATTACCCTGCGGCAGAACATGGGCGGCGCCGGCGGTTTCGCGGTGGGTATCGACCGCGCCCTGGAACGCCACAACCCCGACCTTGTGTGGGTCATGGATGATGACACCGAGCCGACCGAAAACACCCTTGCCGAGGCCGTTGAAGCGTGGCTCGGCTACTCTGAGGTTCCCGCCGAACGCCCCGCGGTGGTGGCCTCTCGCGTGGTATGGACGAACGGTGAGGACCACCCCATGAACACCCCTCGCACGATGTTTGCGGCGGGGGAGCGGCGTCACGCCCGCGCCCTCGCGGTGGGGGCCCGCCCGATTCGTAGCGCCTCCTTCGTCTCGATTCTCATGGACGCGCAGGCCATCCGCCGTAACGGCGGTTTGCCCATCGCCGAATTCTTCATCTGGAACGACGATTTCGAATTCTCGACCCGCCTGATTCACCACCGCGACGGCATTGCGGTGCCTTCCTCGGTGGCGAAGCACCACACCAAGACCTTCGGCACGACGAACGCTAACCCCGGCCCGCGCTTCTATAACGACGTGCGCAATAAGCTGTGGGTGTTTACGCGCTCGCGTACCCTGAACCCGCTGGAAAAGCTGCTCTACGGTGGTTCTTCGGCCCGCCTGTGGGTCTCCACCCTGCTTCGTACCGACGACCGCCGGACCTACCTGGGGTACTTCCTGAACGGTCTGCGTGACGGCCTGCGCCCGCCCGCCCCGAACCGCCGGGTGCTGGAGGGCATCTACCCGCTGACCTTCCCGGGGCGCTACGGCGTTCCGGCCTCGAACCCCGCGCCGGTCGCGACTGGAAACGCCGGGGCCGCCGGATGCGTGAGCTCCGCCCCCGACTTCTCGGTGCTCATGAGCGTGTACGCGAAGGAGAACCCCGCGTACCTGGAACAGGCGCTGGAATCGAATCTGCTGAACCAGACCCTGCGCCCCTCCGAGCTCGTGCTGGTTCTGGACGGTCCGCTCACCCCCGAGCTGCGCACCGTGGTGGACCGCTGGGTTGCCCGCGCCGAGAACCTGGATTGCCCGCCGATTCAGCTCGTGGAGCTACCGCAGAACGTGGGTTTGGCCGAGGCACTGAACGCGGGTCTGCGGGCCTGCAGCTACGAGCTGGTGGCGCGCGCCGATTCTGACGATATTTCCGAGCCCACCCGCTTCGCAGAGCTGATTCCGGCCCTGGCCGCGGGTGGCTACGCGCTGCTCGGTTCGGCCATGCTCGAGGTCAACGAGAACAACTCGGCGGTCGAGTCGGTTCGCGAGGCCATCGTCGAGCCCGAACGGCTGCTCCGCGCCATGGATTCGCGCAACCCGATATACCACCCCTCGGTGGCATTCCGTAAGAGTGCCGTCCAGACCCTCGGCGGTTACGAGTACGTGCCCGGTGCCGAGGATTGGTGGCTGTGGATGCGCCTGCGCGACGCCGGCTACCGCCTGGGCAACCTGCCCACACCTCTCGTGCGTTACCGCGTGGGCGCCGGCGCCTACACGAAGCGCGGGGGAGTGGACGCCTGGAAGCAGGACTGGGCGATTCAACGCCGACTGTACACGGGCCACGCCATTTCGAAGGCCCGCTGGGCGCAGAACATGGCGGTGCGTAGCGTGTACCGCTTCGTGCCCGAGGCCCTGCGCCGAAATGCTTTCCGCGCGCTGTCCACCGTGGCCGCACGCGCATCCTCTACTCGCTCATCTTCGGACCGTTTCACCGGTGCCACATCTGAAGGAGGCTTTTAATGGCCCAGCTGAAATCTGACGCCCACGAGGCGGTACGACGTGCTGCTCAGCGCGGCACGCTGATGACGGAGGGCGATTCCGGAGCCGTTCTGGTGAATCGTCTGTACGAGCGCAAGCCGTGGTGGCTGATTGCGCAGGCGCTGATTGACTCGAGCGCCTGGGTTCTTGCGGTGCTGTTCGCGTACATGCTGCGCTATAGCGTGCTACTTAGCAATGGCTCGGTGTTTGACATCATCCACCCCATTTCGCTGACGATTACGGCCGCCGGGGCGGTGCTGCTACAGCTGATTTTCGGTTTGGCGGCAGCCAAGATTTATAACGGCGTGTACTCCTACGGATCCTTTGACGAGTCGTGGCGCGCCGCGGCGGCGGCGCTGAGCACGGGCGTGGTGCTGACCGGTTTCTCCTTTGTGGATGAGCTTGTTGGCCTGCCGCACATTCCGCACAGTGTGCCCGCGATTGCCGCGGCGTTCAGCCTGATTATGATGGCCGGTGCCCGCATGGCCAAGCGCGTCTATACCGAGCGCGGCGCGGTGCGTGAGCTGACGGGCGAACCGGTGATCGTGTACGGCGCCGGTTTCATCGGCGGCATGGTGATGGATTCCATGCTGCACGATGAGGAGGCGAAGCTGCGCCCCGTGGCGGTCTTCGACGATGACCCGCTGAAGGCCGGCACTAAGTTCCACGGTATCCAGGTGATTACGACCTACCGCGAGCTTGAGCGAGCGATTCGCGAATCGGGCACTCACAAGGTGATCGTCACGATTTCCGATATGCCGGAGGACTATTTTGAGGCCTTCTGCGAGCGCATGCGTCGCCTGAAGGTTGAGGTGCAGCGTATCAGCAGCGCGAACGCCCGCCTGATGGGTGAGCGCCTGGTGAACGCGAGCGATAACGACCTGATGCGCGTAATCCGCGGTGAGATTAACTACGATATCGATCGCGATATCCTCCGTTCGTACCTGCACGGCAAGCGCGTTCTGGTGACGGGTGCTGGCGGTTCGATTGGTTCTGAGCTCTGCCGCCAGATTAGCGAATTTGAGCCCGAGACCCTGATGATGCTCGACCACGACGAGACTCTGCTGATGGACACCAAGGTGTCGATTACGCACGAGTCAAGCCTGGACGACGACCGCATCATCCTCGCGGATATTCGCGAGGGCGATACCCTGCTGGAGATTTTCCGGGAGCGCCGCCCCGAGGTGGTGTTCCACGCCGCCGCGCTGAAGCACGTGTCGGCGCTGGAGGCCTACCCGCAGGAGGCCTGGAAGACGAACTCCCTGGGCTCCCTGAACGTGCTGCGTGCCGCCGAGGCCGTGGGCGTAAAGACCTTCGTAAACGTTTCGACCGATAAGGCGGCGGACCCGAAGACGGCCCTGGGCCAGTCCAAGCGCGTGGCGGAGCGCCTGACCGCGTACTTTGGCGAGAAGACCGGCAACACCTACGTGTCGGTGCGGTTCGGCAACGTGTTTGGTTCGCGCGGCTCGATTAAGCCGCTCTTCACCAAGCAGATTCTCTCGGGCGGCCCGATTACCCTGACCGATAAGCGCGCGACCCGCTACTTCATGCTCATCGCGGATGCCTGCCTGCTCGTGATGCTGGCCGGTGCGATTGGCCGTCCGGGCGAGGTCATGGTGCTGGATATGGGCCAGCCGGTCAAGATCCTGGACGTGGCCAAGGCGATGCGCCAGGCCTACGAACGCTACGACGTTGAAATCAAGGAGATTGGCCTGCGCAAGGGCGAGAAGCTAGACGAGACGCTCTTCGGCGATACGGAGAAGCTCGTGCCCAGCAAGGAGAACCGCTACATTTCACGCTCGAGCGCGCCGGCCCTGAACCCGGACGAGCTGGATTACGAGCTGTGGATTCAGAACTACCGCGAGCACAGCGGCTACGAACGCCACGGCCTGGAGCGCGCGCCCGATCCGCGCACCCTGGAGAACGCGCAGACCTTCTAACCGACCGGCTCTTCGACGCCGCCCCTATCGGAGCGTCTTCCCGGCGCCCCGGGGTCGGCGGAGCCATACGATAAACACATTCACGAGACAGTACGACCAGGAGCCATCATGACCTCCTTTCCCGAGCTAACGAGCATTTTCGTTCTTGCGGTGATTGCCGGTGCCCTCCTGCCCTTTGCGGTGCGTCCGATTCTGCATCGCTACAACATGGTGGACATCCCCAACGAACGGTCCTCGCACACCACGCCGACCTACCGCGGCATGGGCCTGGCGACGGCCGCGGCGACCCTGCTGGCTTTCCTCGTGGCGACCCTGCTGGGCTGGACCTACCGCTCCGCTGAGTCCCTGCAGCTGGCCATCACGATTGCCGCCGCCATGCTTTTCTCCCTGGCCCTGGGCTGGCTCGAAGATATTCGCGGCGTGAGTATCGTTCGTCGCGCTGCCCTGCAGCTGGTCATCGGTGTGCTGGTGAGCGTCAGTTTCGCGACGGTTCAGGGTACCAACCCGCTGCTGGTGGTGGTCGGTGCCGTGTTCATCGCGGGCTACATTAACGTGGCCAACTTTATGGACGGCATCAACGGCATCTCGGGTGCTCACGGCCTGGTGGCCGGTTTGGCGTACGCGCTGACCGGTTGGATGGTCAACCTGCCCTGGCTGGCTATGGGGGGCGTGGCGGTGGCCGGCGCGTACCTGGCATTTCTGCCGTGGAACGTGCGCCCGGGCAAGAACGTCTTTCTGGGGGATGCCGGTTCCTACGTGCTGGGTACGGCCCTGGGCACTCTGGCGGTGGGCGCCTGGTTTGCTGACGTTCCGGTGCTGCTGGCCTTCGCTCCTCTCGTCACCTACCTGGCCGATGCCGGTTCGACTCTCTTTCGCCGCTTCATGGCGGGGGAGCAGTGGTACAAGCCGCACCGCACCCACGTGTATCAGCGCCTGACGGATGTCGGCTTCAGCCACCTGGGATCGACAGCAGTGGTCACGGGCGTGACGATTTTGGTGTGGGTCCTGTTGGCCTTTGCCTCGGATCTGTACACCTCGGGTGCCGCTTTCGCCGCGCTCGGCGTGGTGCTTGTGGCGCTCGCCGTGCTGGCCGTGTACCTGCGTATGCCGCAGCTTTTTGGCGGCGAAGCCCCCAGCTCGACGATTGACCTGACGAAGGCAGCGAAGGGTGGCTCCTCTGCCGAGGTCGGTACCCCCTCGTCGGCTTCTCCCGCGGAGCAGCCGGCAGCCCCGAAGAAGGCGGGTCGGGGTACCTCCTCTTCTTCTGCGACCGGTGTTCCCGCAACCCCGGAGCGGGTGGAGCCGACCTCCCTGCATCCCGCGCCCATCATTCCGGACTCGGTGAAAGATCGCGCGGAGCAGCCTTCTAATGAGCGCTCTTCTGCGCCTCAGTCGAAACAGAACCGTGGGGAGAAACACTAATGGTGTCTAGGTCGCCACAACCTCAAAAGGAAGCTGTAGCAGAGCCCGTCTGGAGGCGCGTGGCCGATGTTCTGTGGTATCCACCCGCGGAGCGTAGGAGGCAACGGGAACGTCGCCGAGAGCGTGCCCGGGTAGGACTGAGGGCATCTTCTTACGAGAGTCAAGAGCTTTCCTGGAAATTTTTGTTCTACAGGGTATCGGCATGCTCTTTGCTGGCTTGGTTCGGCGGTATGATGAGTGCGTACCTGTTCGCGGGCCCCGTGGGCGCGCTAGGAATAACATTGGGCTTTCTGATAATCTATATATGCTTCACTCTGGGCGTATTAGTTATGCTGCTTGCTCCCATTTTCGACTGGGGCGTACCCAAATCGCTGGTGGTGAGCTACCTTGTGAAGATTGCCCTGCTCGGTCTGGTGTTGATGTTTGTTCCGTTCCCAGAGAACCTGAGGCACGGTTGGACTCTCGCAGGCGCATGCACCGGCGTGATTCTGTGGATTGTTATTGAGACAGTCAGCATTGCACGATTGAGAATTTTGTATTTCGACACCGACTCGGAAGACCATGGTCGGTAACACGATAGGTGTTTGAAAGGAATATACGTTTGGCCGAGGAGAAGAAGTGGTGGGACGGAGATCGAAAGCTCCGCACCACCGGAGAATTGGTATCCGGCGGAGGTCTCTCCGGCGCCGTGATGTCAATTCTCTACCTGATCATCGGCGTTGCGGTGTGGGGAGGTATTGGTTACCTCGGTGACCTGGTCTTCTCCACCACCTGGATGGTATGGGTTGGCGTCTTAATCGGCGCCATCGGGGGTTTAACCCTCGTCTTCACCCATATGACCAGGCAGAATACGGACCGCTAGGTCATTGAACGCGGACCGCTAGGTCACACATTCATCCATGTAGTTAGCATGTCAGTCACGCAAGAGCTGACATGGGCTCTTGATAGCCACAAGCAGCAAGAAAGGACTTGCTTTGATCGAGAACGGGTTGATCCTCGCGGAAGCCGGAGCCTATGTTCCGCCGAACCCGGAAGACATGCATCTTCCCCCCTTCTTCACCATTGGTGATTTCGCCTTTGGTAAGCAGAACGTGCTGGTGCTACTCTCCGTGGTGATTATTGCGGTCTTCTTCCTCACCGCAGCACGCAAGCGTGCCATGGTTCCCGGAAAGACTCAGTTCATTGCTGAATCCGGCTACCTGTTTGCACGCAACTCTCTGGGCAAGGAAACTCTGGGCGTTCAGCACTACAAGCCTTTCGTTCCGATTCTGTTCGCCTCCTTCTTCTTCGTTCTGGTGAACAACCTTTACGGCGCGATTCCGTTCATCCAGCTGCCCTCCTTCTCCCACCCCGGTAGCGCCTACGCGCTGGCTGGCGTGGCATACCTGACCTGGGTTGGCGTGGGCATCAAGCGCAAGGGCCTGGGCGGCTTCTTCAAGGACATCACCATGCCTGCGGGCCTGCCGTTCTGGATCTACCCCATTCTGATTCCGATCGAGTTCTTCTCGAACATGCTGATTCGCCCCGCAACCCACGCACTGCGTCTGTTCGCCACCATGTTCGGTGGTCACCTGGCGCTGATGGTTGCCTCCAGCATGGTGACCTACATGGTTGAGGCTCTTGGCGGTATCGGCTACCTGGCCGCCATCGCTCCCGGCGCCCTGGGCCTGTTCCTGTACTTCCTGGAATTCATGATTCAGTGTATCCAGGCGTACGTGTTCGCTCTGCTGCTGGCTGTGTACCTGCAGGGCTCGGTGTCTGAGGGCCACTAGTCAGCTCGCTGACACTTTAGATTTTTTATTAGGTTTTCGCGTTCGGGGCTGGGGTACCGGCTCCGGATAAGAATAAAGCAACCCACACGTTCATTGTGCGGGCTATAACTCAAATCAAACTCTGCTCTGTTCGGGTATGTTCCCGGTTGAGCACTGTTGAAAGGAAAAATAATGGTTGGTTCCATCACTGCGGTTGGCTACGGTCTGGCAGCTATCGGCGGCGGCATCGGCGTGGGTCTGGTCTTCGCGGCTTACATGACCAGCGTTGCTCGTCAGCCCGAGTCTCAGAAGACTCTGCAGCCCATGCTGTTCCTGGGCTTCGCACTGGTCGAGGCACTGGCAATTCTGGGCCTGGTTCTCGTCTTCATCAAGTAACCGGCTCCGCCACATCCTAAACGACCCATCCCATAGAACAGGATTCCCTCCATGATTTATCTGGCAAGCGAAGGGGGAGCGGAGGCAGCTTCGAACCCCCTCATTCCCGACGTCGGGGAAATTGTCATTACCCTCATCGGATTCCTGATCCTCTACTACATCGTTGCTAAGTACGTCGTCCCGGCGTTCGAGAAGATCTACCAGGACCGTAAGGAAGCAATCGAAGGTGGCCTTGCCAAGGCCGAGAAGGCACAGGCAGAGGCTGCAGCGGCTCGCGATGAGTACACCCAGCAGCTCGAAAGCGCTCGACTGGAGGCTCAGAAGATTCGTGAAGAGGCACGCGCAGAGGGCGAGGCAATCATTGCCGACGCTCGCGAGCGTGCAACCGCTGAAGCACAGCGCATTAGCGATAACGCGCTGAAGGCTATCGAGGCAGAGCGTGCGGCAGCAGCAGTGTCCCTCCGTTCCGAGGTTGGCACTCTGGCTACCACCCTTGCCGGCAAGATTGTGGGCGAAGCCCTCAACGATGATGAGCGATCGGCCCGTGTGGTAGATCGTTTTCTTGCTGACCTTGAAACCGAGAAGCAGAACGCAGGTGCGGCTCGGTAATGGCAGGAGTATCTACTGAATCACTGAGCAAGGTGGAAGAGGTTCTGGAAGCCCACGCTTCCCTGCAGCCTCTGAAGCTTGCGGGCGAGCTTTTCGCACTGGTCGACGTGCTCGACCATAACGGCACCCTTCGCCGCGCCGTCACCGATTCTTCGCGTGACGCAGCGGCCCGCCAGGGAATCGTCAATTCCGTTTTCGACGGTAAGATTTCTTCCCAGGCCATGGCTGTGCTCACCAATGCGGTGGCTCAGCGCTGGTCCGAGGATTCCGATCTGTCGGATGCCCTGGAACGTGCAGCGGTGCTCGCCGTGATCGCATCGGCTCAGTCTCGCGGTGGCGTGGATGCCCTGGACGAGGTACTCAACGAACTACTCACCTTTGTGCGTACCGTTGATTCCAACGCTCAGGCGCAGGAAGCGCTGTCCGACCATCAGGCAAGCAAAGAAGCAAAGAAGAAGCTCGCCGTGGCGCTCGGTGGCCCCGCCACCACCGCCGAGGGTGTGCTTCTGCTCGAACGAGTTGGCTCTAATCCTCGTGGCCTTCACGCCGCGCGGGCTGCCGACGAGTTCGCAGAAATCATCGTCAAGCGACAGAACCGTTACATTGCGCGCGTTACCAGCGCAATCAACCTGTCGCAGGCACAGCTTGAACGTCTCGGTCGCGCACTCAACGCCGTGTACGGCCGCGAGCTGAAGCTCGACGTTTCGGTGGATCCCGCCGTTCTGGGCGGTTTGCGTGTTCAGGTGGGCGACGAGGTGATCGACGGTACCGTCGAGACCCGTATGTCCGACCTGTCTCGTTCCATCGGCTAGCGGCTCAAGCTAGCGACGCTGAACCGTTCGTCGCAACGGTGATTTAGAAGATACCTCGGGTAGGCGGGTGCGCGGCGTATGCCTCCTCCAACGCGGAGGCGGCATGGCCCGCCCGTTGAACCCGGATTGCAAGTTTCGGTTAGTTCCGTTGATGGAACGTAACCACAATGAGAGAGCAGGGACACAAGATGGCCGAACTGACCATCAATGCCGACGATGTCCGTAATGCGCTGAACGAGTTTGCAGCGTCTTACGAACCCGGCAATGCAGAACGTGTTGAGGTGGGTCGAGTTGTATCGGCCTCCGACGGTATCGCTCGCGTCGAGGGCCTTCCCTCGGTGATGGCGAATGAGCTGCTTCGTTTCGAAGACGGCACCCTCGGCCTCGCACAGAACCTGGATACCCGCAATATTGGTGTGATTGTCCTGGGTGACTTCACCGGTATTGAAGAGGGTCAGGTTGTACACCGCACCGGTGAGGTTCTCTCGGTGCCCGTTGGCGACGCGTACCTCGGTCGCGTTGTTGACCCCCTCGGTAACCCGATTGACGACCTGGGCCCCATCGAGGCTGAAGGCCGCCGCGCACTGGAGCTGCAGGCTCCCGGCGTGACCCAGCGTAAGTCGGTTCACGAGCCGCTGCAGACCGGTCTGAAGGCAATCGACTCGATGATTCCGATCGGCCGCGGTCAGCGTCAGCTGATTATTGGTGACCGCCAGACCGGTAAGACCGCTATCGCGATCGACACCATCCTGAACCAGAAGGACAACTGGGCTTCCGGTGACCCGGACAAGCAGGTTCGATGCATCTACGTGGCCGTCGGCCAGAAGGCATCCACCATCGCGGCTGTCCGCCACACCCTGGAGACCCGCGGCGCGCTGGAGTACACCACCATCGTGGCATCTCCCGCATCCGACGCAGCCGGCTTCAAGTACCTGGCACCCTACACCGGTTCGGCTATCGGCCAGCACTGGATGTACGGCGGCAAGCACGTCCTCATCATCTTCGACGACCTGTCGAAGCAGGCAGAAGCATACCGCGCCGTGTCCCTGCTGCTGCGTCGCCCGCCGGGACGTGAAGCATACCCCGGTGACGTCTTCTACCTGCACTCCCGCCTGCTGGAGCGTTGCGCTAAGCTCTCCGACGACCTGGGCGCAGGCTCGATGACCGGCTTCCCGATCATTGAGACCAAGGCAAACGACGTTTCCGCCTTCATCCCGACCAACGTCATCTCCATTACTGACGGCCAGATCTTCCTGCAGTCCGATCTGTTCAACGCTAACCAGCGCCCGGCAGTGGACGTCGGTATCTCCGTGTCCCGCGTTGGTGGTGCCGCACAGACCAAGGCTATGAAGAAGGTCTCCGGTACCCTGAAGCTGGAGCTGGCACAGTACCGTGCAATGGAAGCGTTCGCGATGTTCGCATCCGACCTGGACGACGCCACCAAGGCTCAGCTGACCCGCGGTTCCCGCCTGACCGAGCTGCTGCGTCAGCCGCAGTACACCCCGTACGCCGTCGAGGAGCAGGTTGTCTCCATCTGGGCCGGCACCAACGGCTACCTCGACGACATTGAGGTCTCCGACGTGCTGCGCTTCGAGGCAGGCTTCATCGAGTACCTGCGTCACAAGACCTCGGTCCTGACCGACATTGCCTCCTCCGGCAAGCTTGAGGACGACACCGTTGCCGCTCTGAAGACCGCGGTGACCGAGTTCAAGCAGGGTTTCCAGTCTGAGGGCAGCAGCCACCTCGTCGACGCAGGTCACGAGGAGCACAAGGCAGCTCGCGATAGCGACATCACCCAGGAAACCATCGGTTAGCGATTAGTCCTCGCTCCCTGCCCGCCCCGGCTCTAGGGTCGGGGCGGGGCAGACGAGCAGGAGAAAGGAAGCTCTATGGGAGCCCAGATTAGGGTTTACCGACAGAAGATTGCTTCGACGTCGTCCATGAAGAAGATCTTCAAGGCGATGGAGATGATCGCGACCTCCCGCATTAACAAGGCTCGTAACGCTGCTCAGGCTGCCGGCCCTTACGCGAACGCTCTGACCCGCGTGGTGACTGCGGTTGCGACCCAGAAGGGTATTCAGCACCCGCTGATTTACAAGCCGCACGAGTTTGGCACCTACGAACACCGCCGCTCCGCAATCCTGGTCGTCACCAGTGACCGCGGTCTGGCCGGCTCGTACTCCTCCGCCATCCTGCGTCGTACCGAATCTCTGATTGAGAGGCTGCGCTCTAACGGCCAGGAGGTACAGCTGTACCTGGTTGGCCGTAAGGCAAAGGCTTACTTCGAGTTCCGTGAGCGCCCCTACGCCCGTGCGTGGGAGGGCCACACCGATGCACCCCGCGTCGAAACCGCCGTCGAGATCCGTGACGCGCTGCTCGAAGCCTACGATCTGCCCTTCGAAGAGGGCGGCGTGGACGAACTGCACATCGTGTACACCGAATTCAAGTCGATGGTTGTTCAGGAACCCAAGATCCTGCGCCTGCTGCCCATCCACGTGGGCGAGGCAAAGGCACTGGGCGAGGAAATCGTTCCCGATCAGGAACTGACCAAGGCTGAGTACGAGCAGGCGGCATCCTTCGAGTTCGAGCCCTCCGCTGAGGAAGTGCTCAACGCGCTGTTGCCGCGCTACATTGCATCGCGTATCTTCTCCTGCCTCCTGCAGGCAGCAGCAAGTGAGCTGGCATCCCGCCAGCGCGCAATGAAGACCGCGGGCGACAACGCCGAGACGCTGATTACCAAGTACACCCGTTTGATGAACAACGCACGTCAGGCGGAAATTACTCAGGAGCTCTCCGAAATCGTGGGCGGCGCAGACGCCCTCGGCTCCTAGTATCGGTACGCCAACGAAGCCATCAACTGTCCAAACTTTCTAAGTAAGTGAGAAATATGACTGCCACCTACAACGATTCGGTCTCCGCACCGACTCAGGGCGCAACGGGTCGTATTGCCCGCGTCATCGGCCCCGTGGTCGACGTCGAGTTCCCCGCCGGTCAGGTCCCCGAGATTTACAACGCTCTGACTACCGAGCTGACCCTCGACGGCCGCACCCGCACCATCACCTTCGAGACCGCTCAGCACCTGGGCGACTCGATTGTTCGCGCCATCTCCCTGCAGCAGACCGACGGCCTGGTCCGCGGTCAGGCTGTGGTCGACACCGGCGCACCGATTTCCGTTCCCGTCGGTGACGGCGTGAAGGGCCACCTCTTCAACGTGCTCGGTGACGCCCTCGACGTGCCGAACTCCGAGATCAAGGCTGACACCTACTGGCCGATCCACCGTGCCGCTCCCGGCTTCGCAGAGCTGGAAGGCTCCACCGAAATGCTGGAGACCGGCATCAAGTCCATCGACCTTCTGACCCCCTACATCAAGGGCGGTAAGATCGGTCTGTTCGGTGGTGCAGGCGTGGGTAAGACCGTGCTGATCCAGGAAATGATTACCCGTGTGGCTCGTAACTTCGGTGGTACCTCCGTGTTCACCGGTGTGGGCGAGCGTACCCGTGAGGGTAACGACCTGTGGGTCGAAATGGAAGAGGCAGGCGTTCTGAAGGACACCGCCCTCGTGTTCGGCCAGATGGATGAGCCCCCGGGAACCCGTCTGCGCGTGGCGCTGACCGGTCTGACCATGGCGGAGTACTTCCGCGATGTGAAGAACCAGGACGTGCTGCTCTTCATCGACAACATCTTCCGTTTCACTCAGGCAGGTTCTGAGGTTTCCACCCTGCTGGGCCGCATGCCCTCCGCAGTGGGTTACCAGCCGAACCTCGCCGACGAAATGGGTCTGCTGCAGGAGCGTATTACCTCCACCCGCGGTCACTCCATCACCTCCATGCAGGCAATTTACGTGCCTGCGGATGACTACACCGACCCGGCGCCGGCAACCACCTTCGCGCACCTGGATGCAACCACCGAGCTCTCTCGTGAAATCGCATCGCGCGGTCTGTACCCGGCAATTGACCCGCTGTCCTCCACCTCCCGAATTCTGGACGCACAGTACATCGGTCAGGAGCACTACGACACCGCAATTCGCGTGAAGGCTATTCTGCAGGAAAACAAGGAACTGCAGGACATCATCGCGATTCTGGGTGTGGACGAGCTCTCCGAGGAGCAGAAGATCGTCGTGGCACGTGCACGTCGTATCGAGCAGTTCCTCTCCCAGAACACCTACACTGCAAAGCAGTTCACCGGTGTCGAGGGTTCGACCGTTCCGCTGAAGGACACCATCGAGTCCTTCCAGATGATCTGCAACGGCGATGTCGACCACATCCCCGAGCAGGCCTTCTACAACATTGGTGGTATGGACGACGTCATGCGCCGCTACGAGGAAATCAAGGCACAGACTGGAGCTAAGTAATCATGGCTCTGAAGGTTGAAGTTGTTTCCCGTGAGCGCACGGTGTGGACCGGTGAGGCGAACTACGTTCGCGCACGCTCCGTCGACGGTGAGCTCGGTATTCTGCCGGGCATGATTCCCACCTGCGCACTGCTGGCACAGGACGGCGAGCTGCTCATCGAACCTGTTGAGGGCGAAACCATTAAGACCACCCTCAACGCTGGTTTCTTGACCGTCTCGAACGATCACGTGACCATCGCCGCCAAGCACGCACGGGTCTAGGTCCCGCCTGGACTCGGTGATATAGCAATCGCCGGTGCCTCACCCCGTAGGGGGAGGGGCACCGGCGATTACTGTATCCGGGCTACATCGTGTGCGCAGAAGAGGGGCGCTTCCCAAAGCACAGGAAGCACCCCTATGAGTTGTCTAGAGCCGCTTAGAACAGACGGTCCGCGCTGTCGTCCACGCCGCGCATTGCGTCGTAGTCCAGGCTCACGCAGCGGATGCCGCGGTCCTCGGCCAGGGTGCGGGCCTGCGGCTTGATGGTCTGAGCGGCGAATACGCCCTGCACCGGCGCTAGCAGCGGGTCACGGTTGAGCAGCTCCAGGTAGCGGGTGAGCTGCTCCACGCCGTCGATATCGCCCACACGCTTGAGCTCGACCGCCACGGAGACGCCGTGCGCGTCCTTGGCCATGATGTCGACCGGGCCAATCGCGGTGGGGAATTCGCGGCGCACGAGGGAGTAGCCCTCGCCCAGGGTGTGGATCTGCTCGGCGAGTAGGCGCTGTAGGTCGGCTTCCACGCCGTCCTTGATGAGGCCCGGGTCCACGCCCAGGTCGGTGGAGTGCTCGTGCTCGATGCTGTAGATGCGAATGAGCAGACGGTCGTCGCTCTTGGCGGCCTGCACCGTCCAGAGCTGCTGAACGTCGGGCTCCAGGTCCTCACGGATGCTCTGCGGAACGTCCTCACGCTCAGCCACCAGTAGGGAACAGGGAGGGCTCATCCAGTTCAGGGGCTTGTAGGAGCCGCCGTCGGAGTGAATGAGAACCGAGCCGTCGTTCTTCACCATGAGCAGGCGGGTGGCGCGAGGAAGGTGGGCGCGCAAACGGCCCTCGTAATCAACGGAACATTCAGCAATGACAATACGCATCCGTCCACTCTAGCAGGTATCCGCAGCCTCGGGGGAGAGGGCAGGAGCGGGCGCGGTAGAATAGGGCTCATGGTACGTAAGAATCACCCCGGTAAGCGAGCGTCCGGTACCACCAGCGATAAGTGGCACCGTAGCGCACCCGCGGGACGGGACATCAGCAGGATTCTTGACCCCGCGCCCCGCCTGGAGAGCGACCGCTTCGGCGATTGGCTCGTGCAGTACATTCCGGCGGTGAACGCCCGTAAAACCTACACATGCCCCGAATGTTACCGCCCGATTCCGCCGGGAACCGCGCATCTGGTGGTGTGGCAGGAGAGCCACACGCTGGGACGTTCAAGGGCCATCGACGAACGCCGGCACTGGCATCAGCACTGCTGGAGGACCCGCCGCAAATAGCCGCGGCAGAGCATCGCGTCGGGTAATCCGGCACCCAGACGCTAGAAACCCCAACGTCAGAAGAATGACAGACGCGCACGCGCGTACATCTCAAGAGTGAAGGAACCCCATGAGCACCGCAGAGGTTACCCGCGAGCAGGAATTCAATCCCGCCCGCTACGTCTTCAGCACCCCCGCAGAACCCACCCCCATTAAGGCACGCACCGTGCTACCGGCACGCCGCGAGAACTTCGTCGTGACCACCGCCGACGGCAAGCGCCTGGTCGGCGAGCTGGCCCTGCCCGAGGGCGAAATCAAGGCGACCCTGGTGACCTTCCACCCGCTGCCCACTCACGGCGGCTACATGGACTCGCACGTGTACAAGAAGGCATCATTCCGTCTGCCGGCCCTGGCGAACATCGCGGTGCTACGCTTCAATACGCGCGGCACCTCCTCGATTCGCGGCACCAGCGAGGGCGTCTTTGACGGCGGCTTCGCCGAGAAGAAGGACTTCGACGCAATCCTGAAGTTTGTGCGCGAGCGCGCTCTACCGAACCCCTGGCTGGTCGGCTGGTCCTTCGGCACCGAGCTGGTGCTCAAGTACGGCCCCGAATACGCGAACGAGTTCACCGGCGCGATTCTGCTCTCCCCGCCGCTGCACCGTGTGCACCCGGCCGAGCTGGACGAGTGGAACAAGATCTCGAACCCGCTGTACGCGCTGGTCCCCGAGCACGACGACTACCTGCAACCTCCCGCGGCCCGCGAGCGCTTCGCCGCCGTGCCTCGCACTCACGTGATTCCCTTCGAGGGCTGCAAGCACCTGTGGGTGGGCGAGAAGTCGGTGCAGCAGGTGCTCAACACCGTGGTGAGCATCGTGACCGGCACCGAAACCGAGCTGCCCACCGAATACAGCGGCCCCGTGGCGGAAGAAATTACCGAGCTCTAAAGGTTCGATATAAAAACACGGCATAAAACATAAAGGCGGCGGCTTTGGATAGAACATCCAAAGCCGCCGCCTTCGTATCTATACGAGATAGTTGCCCGCAGGAAGAAGAACGAGCGCGTAGAGAACCTACAGCTGTTTACAGCTAGGTAACTGCAGTTGGGCGATGACTACAGCTGGGAGGTGACTATAACTGGTCTTGGCGAGGAATGAACACCTCACGCACCAGAATCAGCATGGAAGCCGCCGCCGGAATAGCAATCAGCGCGCCCAGCACGCCCCAGAGCGCGCCACCGGCAGCCACCGAAATAATCGCAACACCGGCAGGGACCGACACAGCGCGAGCCATAATACGCGGAGAAATCAGGTACGCCTCCACCTGCAAGTACAGGAAGTACGCCACCGCAAACCACAGCGCCATGCTCCAGCCCTGGGTCAGCAGAATCAGCGAGGTCAGAATCAGCGCCACCACGCCGCCAACCAGCGGGATGAATGCCAGAATTAGGATGACGATGGCCATCAACTGGGGGAAGCTGAACCCCAGGAAGAGCATGGTGAAGAATGCGAAAAGGGCGTTGCAGATGGCCACCATAGCCTGGCCCATCACGTAGTTACCCACCGAGTCGGTGATCTTATCGGTGATGTACTTGACGCGGGCGCGCTTGGAACCCGGCGCCAGACGCACACCCCAGGCCTTGATGGTGTTCATCGAGGTGAGGAAGTACAGGGACAGGAACAGAACAATAATTACGCCGGTCACGCTCTGCGCCAGGGTAGAACCGGCAGACAACAGGCTCGACATAAAGCTATTGACCTGCGAGGAAGAGAACGTTGACTCCAGGAACTTGGGGACGTTCTCATTCACCCAGCTGCTGATGCTAAAGCGCTGATCGAGCTCGTGGTACCAATCAGAATCGATAGTGTTTTGGTAAATATTCGGGGCATACTGCACAAACTTGGAGGCCTGCTCGCTAATAATCGGGCCGATGCTCATCACCAGGGCGGCAACGGCACCGGCAAAACCGGCGAGAACCACGATCACACCGATGTTGCGCTTAATGCCCCAAGCCTCCAGGCGACGCACAATCGGGTCCAGACCCAGCGCAATGAAAATAGCGCCGGTCACCCAGCCCACCAGGGCACCCACGTTATTGAAGATGTAGTAGGCCAGCAGGGCCAGACCCACACCGACGGTCATGAGGAAGCCGAACGCGACGGGGTTGTGCATCATGGAGGTCTTGCCGTTACCGAGGACCTTCGGCGGTGGGGGAGTATCGCTACCGGCCGCCGACACCACGGGTAGAGTATCGGTCGGGGGCATAGACGCGCGTCGACGGTTGGAGCGCACCTGGCTGATGCTCTCGGTCAGATCGGTGAGGGTACCCGTCAGCTGATCGGCGAGCGATTCCTTCTTGTGGTGTTCCTCGGAGTGCTGGTCCCCGCCATCGCCGGAGGGGTGCTTCTGATTGCTCATACGGGTCCTTTTCAAGGGAATCGGAGGTTCGTGCGTTGCAACGTCGCGTATGTCTGCGGCGTTTCTCTACTGTGCCATTCTACCGGCTCACGGCCGTGAGGGTTGTGCCCACCGCAACGGGGCCGACCCGTGAGAGTTCGGTTGCACCAGCCGCGGCCCCCCCCCGCCGGTTCGGATGTGCTGAGAGCTAAGGGGCTGGAGTTATCGCCCCCGGGCGAGCCGAACCGGAGATAATGGAGAGAAGAGCCGCAACAGGTTGGGCTATCGCGCGAGAACGTCCGGGCTCAAAGCCGTCGTGAACGACGTGCGCGCGGCACGAGAAGTTGAATGGCGGGAAACGCCGAACAGCGTGAACGGAAGGAACGCAGGATGAGCATTATCTTTGACCCGGCAGACCGCGGGCAGAACGCAGGCGGGCAGAACAACGCCGCACGGGGTGGGGCGCAGGCTGCGCCGGCCGAGGCGAATATCCCCGCCTCGGTGCGCAACGCCGTGGAGCTGAACCCCACCTCCGGCACGCAGGGGTCCGCGGCATCCTCGGGTAATCAGCCCGATGCCCCCGCCGCCCCCACCTGGCGCTACGACGTGAACACCCCCGAGGAGTTCCAGAAGTTCGTGCAGCTTTCCAGCCAGGGCGCCGTAATCTTCGCGCTCTACGCGCCCCATTCACCGTCCTCACTGCAGATGCTCGAGGGCGTGCAGAAGCTTGTGGACTCCGCCGCCGGATCCATGATTTGCGCCGCCGTGGACATCACCAAACTGCCCGAGGCCGCGCAGGCCTTCGGCGTGAGCGGCGTACCCGCCGGCGTGGCCGTGCTGGGTGGACGACCCGCCCCGATCTACACCGGCCCGGTCAGTGCCGAGGACCTGGCCGACGTGCTCTCACAGGTTCTGCAGCTTGCCGCCCAGTACCAGCTGCCTGGCGGTTTTGATCCCGCCGTGCCCGAGGATGAAAAGCCCCTGCCGCCCCTGCACGCTGAGGCCGTGGCCGCCCTGGACCGCGGCGACCTGCCCGCCGCCCGTGAGGCCTACCGCAAGGCCATCGCTGAGAATCCCGGCGATAAGGAGGCGAAACTCGGCCTCGAACAGGTGGAGCTGCTGGCCCGCGTGAAGGACCTGGATCTGGCCACCGAACGCGCCGCCGCCGCATCCGACCCGCTGAATATTGAGGCGGCCTTTAACGTGGCCGACCTGGATCTGGTGGGCGGCCACGTGGAGGATGCCTACAACCGCCTGCTGCGCCTGTTCAGTGCGGTTGGCCCCGACGATAAGAAGCGCGTGCGCGAGCGCCTCGTGCAGCTCTTCGACGTGGTCGGCGCCTCGGACCCGCGCACGGTGAAGGCGCGTGCCGCGCTGACCATGGCGCTGTTCTAAAGAGGCTCCCCGGCGCGGCCGGGGCAACCTCCGGGGGACCCACCGGAGAATCGTATGGAATGGTGTGCAATAGGCGGGCCGCCGCCTCGTTGACCTGTAGTGTCGGCGGGGTGGCGGCCCGTTTGCGTGCGTAACGCACCGGCAGGGTAGGGTACGGCATTTTCACTGTGGGGGCGCCCTGCGAACGGCCTCTCTGCGAATGGCCCCAAACGCTCGAGATGCGGACAAAAGACATTTTTTGAGCATCTTTCAGAAAAAGGTATTTTGGCTAATGGGGGGGGTGATAGGGTGAGAGTGTGACCCGTTACTCTCACGCGTAAGGAACCAACGATGCCCCAGGATCCGGTGAACACCCCGCCCCACGACCCGCAGCACGGAACGCCGCAGAACGGTGCAGCGCAGAGCCCAGCTCAGCCTACCCCGGTTCAACCTAGCTCAGCTCAACCCGAACAGCCGGTAGCCCAGCAACCCGAACAAGCCGCCTACGCTCAGCCGGCCTATGCTCAGCCGGATCAGCAACCCCCGCAGTTCCAGCCGGCCCCCGCGCAATTTCCCGTGGCGCCTCCCCAAGCACCGTCGCAGACCGGAGCCGCCGTCGAGATTCGGGGACTCGCCAAGCTCTTCGACGACAAGGTCGCGGTGGATCGCATTAACCTGACGATTCCCTCCGGCTCGTTCTACGGGCTGGTCGGCCGCAACGGCGCGGGTAAAACCACGACCATTTCCATGGTTACCGGCATGCTTCAGCCTACCGAGGGTACCGCGCTGATTCGCGGTATTGACATGTGGTCCGAACCGCTCAAGGCTAAGGCGCACCTGGGTGTGCTGCCCGACGGCGTGCACCTCTTCGACAAACTTACCGGCGAGCAGCTCATCACCTACTCCGGCTACCTGCACGGAATCGATAAGGAAACCGTTGCCTCCCGCGTCAAGGACCTGCTGGCCGCCATGGACCTGACCGACGCGGCCGGTCGCGCCGTCGCCGACTATTCCGCCGGTATGACCAAGAAGATTGCGCTCGCCGCGGCGCTCATCCACGCGCCCTCCGTGCTGATCCTGGATGAGCCCTTCGAGGCGGTCGACCCGGTTTCCGCGGCCAATATTCAGGACATCCTGCGCGGCTTTGTCGCATCCGGCGGCACCGTCGTCATCTCCTCACACGTCATGGACCTCGTGCAGCGCCTGTGCGATCATGTGGCGATTATGGACTCGGGCCGAATCCTTGCCGCCGGAACCGTCGACGAAGTACGTGCCGGCACGAGCCTTGAAGAACGATTCGTGCAGCTGGTTGGTGGCCGCACCTCCTCGGAAGGATTGTCATGGTTGGGCACCTCGTCTCACTAAAGTGGAAGTACGTGCAGGCCTCCTTCCGCCGTAGCGTCTGGGCGGTTATCGGTCTGGTCATCGCCGCCGTCTACGCGGTCCTCGCGCTCCTTGGCCTCGCCGTCGGGTACCTGGCGGCGGCCTTTGAGGCGCCCGAAACCGGTCCGCTCATCGCGCTACTGGCCGGCTCGGTGCTCGCCATCGGCTGGGCCATCGTCCCCATCTTCTTCAGCGGTCTGGACGGTACCCTGGACGAGAGCCGATTCGTGCTCTTCCCCATCGAGCCCGCCACCCTGCAGAAGGGACAGTTCCTCGGCGGGTTCGTGGGCATCCCCGGCGTTGCCTCCGTGCTAGCCGTGCTCCTGGGCCTCATCGCGTACGGTTCCCAGCCGCTCCTGCTGATCGTGTACCTGGTTTGCGCGGTACTGGGCCTGGCCAACCTCATGGTGTGGGCACGCCTGGCCAACCGCCTGGGCATCATGCTGAGCGCAAACCCACGCGTCGCCAACGTGCTGATGATTGTGGCTGCGGTGCTCATGATGAGCTTGGGCTTTATCTTCGGTGGTACCGCAACCTACCTGAGCAGGCACTGGGATGCGCTGCTCCCGTTCCTGCCCTGGCTGGGCGTGACTCCCTTCGGTTCGGCCTACGCCGTACCCTACTGGCTCGCGGCGGGTAACGTTCCCGCGGCCCTCGGATGCCTGGTGCTGACCCTCGGCTACTTGGCCGGCGGCTGGTGGCTGTGGGGTAAGAACCTCGCGCGCTCCATGGCGAACGTTGGCGGTAGCGCCCATCACGCGAGCGCAGCCGAAGTTGCCGCGGGCGACCTGGGTCTGTTCGCTCGGTTCCCCGCAACCCCGCGCGGCGCGGTGGCGGCCCGCACCCTACACTCGCTGCTCAAGGACAACCGCCTGCAGATGCTGACGGTTACCACGGTCATGATGTACCTGCTCCTGGCGGTTGGCTTTCCCCTCTTCATGTCGGCCACGGGCGGGAGCATCCATGGGGAGATTGGCTTCGGCCCCAACCCCGAGCAGGCTACACAAGTCGTCAATAGCGGCGTGATGCAGCTCTTCGGATTCTGGATCTACTTCTGCACCGTCTTCACCGGCTACTACATGTGCTTCCTCGTTTCATACGACAACACGGCCTTTAGCCTGCACGTGCTCTCCCCGCTGCGAGGTATCGATGACCGAATCGGTCGTCTGTGGGGCTACAGTATTCTCGTTGTTCCGATTGTGGTGCTGATGGTGCTGGTGGCCTCTGCGGTGAACGGGCACCTGGAACTTTTCCCCATCGTGCTGATGCACCAGCTGGGCGTGTTCGCGGCGGCGGCAGGCATGGGCTGCATGCTGGATACCTTCATTAGTCCGCCCGTGGCGCCTCCCGGTGCTAACCCGTTCAAGAACCCGAAGAATAACGAGGGCATGGGCAAGCAGCTGCTCCTCATGCTTTCAATGGCCGTGGTGATGCTCAGCGCCCTGCCCGGTGGCATCTCCGTGATCGTGTACGTTTTCCTCACGCAGAACCTGCTGACGCTGGTCATCGGAGGCGTACTGCAGCTGATGACCGGCGCGGGCCTGCTGGTCGGAGGCGTCGTCTGGGGCGGTCGCCGTTTCGACCGGATGAGCCCCCGCATGCTGGAGCGCGTGGCGCGATTCAGCGTGAACTAGCGCCCGGCAGCTGAACGCCGTGCTGGTTCGCCGCGCGTCCCTCACGGCACCCGGCGCAGAGCCCGCGGCCCGCAATCGTCACGGTTGCGGGCCGCGGGTTTGCTATGAGCCACTAGAATGGAGAGAGGCATGCACGAGCTAGGAGCCGCGGGGTGACCGCGCTCGCAAGAACTTAAAACACCAAGGAGAGAAGAATGAGCTCTATTGAAGGTATTGAAGATCCGTTCGGCCCCGGAACGGCCGGCGGCACGGCACTGCTGGAGCGCGAGGAAACCCAGCTATCCGAGCCGGGCGACCACGAGCGTTTCTCCCACTACGTGCGCAAGGAGAAGATTCTAGAGTCGGCGCTGACCGGTGAGCCGGTGCGTGCGCTCTGCGGCAAGATGTGGGTTCCGGGTCGCGACCCGCAGAAATTCCCCGTCTGCCCGCAGTGCAAGGAGATTTACGAGGGCCTGGCACCCGGCAACGACGGCGATAACGGCTCCGGCGAATAATACAACCAGATAATACGACTCAGACAATACGCCTGGGTAAACCCGAGTGAATACATCTGAATAACACGCCTCAGCAGTAAAGCTCAGCGGCAAAACACCCCATGAGACTTTGCTGACGAGCACCAAATTCTTGCACCACAGCCCGGCCCAACCCGCGGCGGTGGTGCTAGAATTTAACCTCGCTGTGCCCGGAAACCGGTTTTATAACAGGCTCAGAACGGGCCGGCAGAGGCAGACGAGGAAGAAGGAGAGAATGAGCGCAGCACCAGAGGAACCCACGCTATTTGACAGCATGGTGAAGCCGAAGCTCTCCCCGGCATACCCCGACCGCGCCCCCTGGGGCACCTCGGTGCACCTGCGAGCCTGGCAGGCCGAGGCCATGCAGAAGTACTTCGAAAAGAACCCCCGCGACTTCATGGCCGTGGCAACCCCCGGCGCGGGTAAAACCACCTTCGCGCTCACCCTCGCCAAGGAACTCTTCAACCGCGGCACGGTGCGCCAGCTCATCGTTGTGGCGCCGACCGACCACCTGAAGAAGCAGTGGGCGGACGCCGCCGCGAAGGTCGGTATTCCGATTGACCCGAACTTTAAGAACGCGGACGTGACCATCAGCCGCCACTACAAGGGCGTGGCGTTGACCTATGCGCAGGTGGCGAATAAGCCGCAGCTGCACGCCCGCAACACCGAGGCATCGAAGACCCTCGTTATTTTTGACGAGATTCACCACGCCGGCGACTCCCTCTCCTGGGGTGACGGCCTGCGCGAGGCCTTCGACGACGCGACCCGCCGCGTGGCGCTGACCGGCACCCCGTTCCGTTCCGATACCTCCCCGATTCCGTTCGTCACTTACGAGGTCGACAACGACGGTATCCGCCGCTCCAAGGCGGACTACTCCTACGGCTACGGCCCGGCGCTCAAGGATCACGTGGTGCGCCCGGTCATCTTCATGGCGTACTCGGGTCAGATGCGTTGGCGCACCTCCGCGGGCGAAGAAATGGCGGCAAACCTGGGCGAGGGCTTCACCAAGGACATCACCTCCCAGGCATGGCGCACCGCCCTGGACCCCAACGGCGAATGGATTCCGACCGTGCTCGCCGCCGCCGACAAGCGCCTAACCGAGGTGCGCCGCACCGTGCCCGACGCCGGCGCGCTCGTCATCGCCACCGACCACGCGGACGCCAAAGCCTACGCCGAACAGCTGCAGAAGATTACCGGCGAATATCCCACCGTGATCCTCTCTGACGACCGCGAGGCCTCCGCCAAGATCGACGAGTTCCGCGAGGGCACGCAGCGCTGGATGGTCGCCGTGCGCATGGTGTCCGAAGGCGTGGATGTGCCCCGCCTCGCCGTGGGCGTGTACGCCACCAGCACCAGCACCCCGCTGTTCTTTGCGCAGGCTATCGGTCGTTTCGTGCGTGCCCGCAAGCGCGGCGAAACCGCCTCCGTGTTCCTGCCCTCGGTGCCGCAGCTGATGATGCTGGCCAACGATATGGAGGTCGAGCGCGACCACGCCCTCGACCGCGGCGCACCCCAGGAAATCGACCCCATGGTCGAGGGTCTGGACGACCACCTGCTCGAAGAAGCGAACCGCGAGGAACGCGCCTCCGAGCAGCTGGCCCGCGGCAAGTTTGAGGCGCTCGGCTCCGAGGCGTCCTTCCACGGCGTGCTCTTCGACGGCGCCGAGTTCGCCTCCGGCAACCTCGCCGTGGGCAGCGAGGAGGAGCAGGACTTCCTGGGTATTCCGGGCCTGCTGGACGCCGAGCAGGTGGGCACGCTGTTGCGCGCGCATCAGCGTGAGCACGCGGCTCGTCGCCCGGCAACCGCGGCACCCTCGGTGGTGGATCATCGCCAGCTGAAGGCGCTGCGCAACAAGCTGGCGAAGAACGTGGCGGCGTGGTCGATTCGCTCGGGCAAGCCGCACGGCGTGATTCACAACGAGCTGCGTAAGATTTGTGGCGGCCCGGCGGTGGCGCAGGCTTCTGCTGAGCAGATTCAGGCACGTCTCGATAAGCTGTCGGACTGGTTTGTGGGCCGACGCTAGAGCATGGATAGAACGTAGAGAAAAGCCCCGCGGGCGTGTATGCGCTCGCGGGGCTTTTGTGTGCATAAAATGCAGAAATATTGGGTCTGAGGCGCGATAATCATGGCAGCGCGGAGATAGAACGTGTAGCCTAGTGGGGGTAAGTTCTTTAGAAAACACGGCATGGTCGCCGGGCTCAGGGAACTTTCCGTTGATGCGCAACATATAGGTCTATGTTGGGCATCAAAACTTTAAGAAACACCATGTAACCAACCGCGCAATAGCGCGCACCCCGATAATGTGCATTGGGGAAAGGTTGCATCAACCATCGAAGGACAGTGATGTCTCATATTTCTCGCCGTAAGGTCGTGAAGGGTGTCGCCTGGGCAACCCCCGTGATTGCGGCTTCTTCAGTAGTGCCGGCCTACGCAGCGTCAAAACCAGATTGCACCGTGTCTGAAAAACCTTACATGGATATCAGCGCTGACATGTACAACCGACGGGAAGAAACAGAATATCTCTACGCGCACCACACCTACATTAAGGTACGTTTTGAACTGGTCGGTGGCGCAGGCGGTGGAAGCTTCGATAGGAGCTCTCCAGGCGGTTCCGGCGCGAAGGTTACCGGAGTCGTCGAGGTACCCGGTCCTGCGTCTATCGAGCTCATTGCAGGTGGCGGAGGAAGGGTCGATGTCCGAGGGTACGGGCCCACCCTGGACGAGTACCGGTCTGAAGGCTTCCAGGGCGGGCAAGGCTTCGGTAATGGTGGTGGGGTTCCTAACACTAGAATTCCCGATGACGTCATGAAAAAGCTGAGCGAACGCTGGGCATGGGCTGCAGATTGGGACCACGGACCGCATCCTAAGTTTCCCATGGAAGAAGTCTATGGATGCTCAGGCGGTGGTTCAACGGCACTGCTCATCAACGGTGAGGTTATTGCCGTTGCTGGAGGCGGTGGCGGCGGAACCACCCGTGCAACAATGTTCACAACGGAACCTGACCCGGACCATTTCCCCGGAATCGTGGACGTTCGTATGACCGGTCCAGAAAATCAGGCTCACCCGCCCGTGCGAAGTGTGGGCGGGTCGGGAGAACGAGCACGCGGTGGTGACGCCACAATCGGACGTGAGTATTATGCTCAAGACCCGAACATTCAACTAACTGTTGAAGGGGGTAAGGGCGGCGGTAACGGTATCGGTGGCGCCGGCGGCGCTAAGCCAACCGTGCTGACCGGTACCCCTAACGATGTCTTTAGCTTCGATAGCCAGAATAATCAGATTCTTTACAGCTCTTCGACTGCAGGTAACCCAGGCACTAATGGTTTGCAAGGGAACGGCGGTGACGGTGTAATGTCTGTGAGCTACCAGCTGGACAACCACAGTCTGTACGGCGGGGAATATGAAACCCTTAAACTCCCGGACGGGACCCACAAATACTTGTCTTACTACCAAGTTGCTCCATACTTCAACGGTGCCCAGATTATTGTGTCTGGAGGCGGGGGCGGCGGCTACGGCGGCGGCGGTTCGGGCGCAGCTCTCTCACAATCAGCGATTACGATTGCTCAAAAATGGAACAATAATCCGCAGGGTGTTCGCCAGAGTATCAGCTCTGCGCAGGTTGCGGGTGCTGGAGGTGCGGGTGGCTCTTACCTGGCACCGAGTGTGATTGAAGGTGAGATTTCTCTATCAAATAACGCAGACCATTATAGTGAGTACGGAACCGGTGGTACCGCGACAGTGTATCTCTGTGAAGTGCCCTGGTAATAACCCGTCTTTGCCAGAGGTAAATTAAACCTCCGGCTCAGTGAAAGCCCCGCGGGTGCATGCGCTCGCGGGGCTTCTGTGTGCCCGTAATATTTGTTCGCGTAGACGCGATAGGGCGGGCATCCCGAGTGCTCTCGGGGTGCCCGCCCTATCGTTGTGCGAGTTGCGTTGAGGCTAGAGGACCTCCACGACCTCCACGCCGTCGGCTTCCAGCGCCTCGGCGGTTTCGTCGAGCTTATCCTCGTGCACCGGCGCGGTCAGGTCAACCAGAACGCGGGTCTCGTAGCCGGCGTCGACCGCATCGCGCGCGGTGGCCGACACGCAGTAATCGGTAGCGATACCGACAACATCGACGAACTCGATACCGCGCTCATCCAGCCACTCCGACAGGGGAGTCTGCGGGCCGTCCTCGGACGCATCCGCACCGGGCTCGTGCTCGCCGGTGGCCACCTCGTCCTCGGGGGCCAGCAGACCCTCGAAGCCCGAGTATGCGGCCTCGTAGCGGCCCTTACGGAAGTACGCCTCAATGTAGTCGGTGTCCAGGTTCTCGTGAATCTGCGCACCCTTGCTCTTGGCCACGCAGTGCACGGGCCAGGAGTCCACGAAGTCAGGGGTGTCGGAGAAGTGCGAACCCGGATCGATGTGCCAATCCTGGGTGGCCACGATTGCGTCGTAGCGGTGGTGGTTGTTCTCCACGAACTCGCTGATGAGCGAAGCCACCTCGGCGCCGCGAGCGGTCGCCAGGGAACCGCCCTCGCAGAAGTCGTTCTGCACGTCCACAATAATCAATGCCTTAGACATAGCCGTCCTTATCAAGCCGTTCCTATACGGTCACGGGTAGAAGTATGGCACACCGCCCCGCGTGATTGCGCCGGATGCACCCCGTCCTTGAGGGGTATCGCGGCGGCTCGCGGGGCGGGCACCGTGGGGGAGTTTTAGATGAATTCGGTCGGGATAACCGGCTCGCCCTCGGAGAGGCGACGAGCGGCCTCGGGCAGCTCGGCCAGGGATGCGGCGTGGCGGGCGGTTGCGCGGCGCACGCCCTCCTCACCGGTGAAGCCGGGCAGCAGCTCGCCCTCGCGAACGAAGTCCACGAGCAGGGGGCGGGTGTCCTCGTGCAGGGCCGGGTCTTCGTGGGTTCCCAGAACCTCGGCCGTTGCGATGCCCATGCTGTTCAGGCGGCGGGCCGCGAGCTTGGCGCCACCCACCGAGGCCTTGCCGGCCGAGGCCTTCGCGACCGGCTGCATTTCACCCGCGGAGTTCTCGCGGGCCACGACCTTGTACACCATGGAGGAGGTCGGTGCGCCCGAACCGGTCACCAGGCGGGTACCCACGCCGTAGGAGTCCACGGGGGCGGCGGCCAGCGAGGCGATGGCGTATTCGTCCAGGTCGCTGGTCACGGTGATCTTCGTATTGGTGTTACCCAGCGAATCGAGCAGTTCGCGCACGTGGGCGGCGGTGGTGACCAGGTCACCCGAGTCCAGGCGAACGCCGCCGAGCTCCTCGCCGGCCAGTTCCACGCCCAGGCGCACGGCGTTGTCCACGTCGTAGGTGTCGACCAGCAGGGTCGTGCGGGCGCCGAGGGAACGCAGCTGCGCCTCGAAGGCTTCGCGCTCGTTGTCGTGCAGCAGGGTGAAGGCGTGGGCGCTGGTGCCGATGGTGTGCAGGCCGTAGGAGCGGCCCGCCTCCAGGTTGGAGGTGCCGGCGAAGCCAGCGATGACGGCGGCGCGGGCTGCGGAGACGGCGGCGCGCTCGTGGGCGCGGCGCGAACCCATTTCGAGGCAGGGGCGGTTGCCGGCGGCGGCGGTCATGCGCGAGGCGGCGCTGGCCACGGCGGAGTCAAAGTTCAGGATGGACAGCAGGTAGGTTTCGAGGATGCACGCCTCGGCGAAGGTGGACTCGACCTGCATGACGGGGGAGTGGGGGAAGAACGCCTCACCCTCGGCGTAGCCGCGGATGTTGCCGCTGAAGCGGAAGGACTCCAGGAAGGAGAGGGTCTCCTTGTTGACGACGTTGCGGGAGGAGAGGAACGAGAGCTCTTCGTCGGTGAAGCGGAACTCGGAGAGTCCCTCGAGGAAGCGGCCGGTGCCGGCGAGCACGCCGTAGCGGCGGCCCGCGGGAAGGCGGCGGGTGAAGACCTCGAAGGGGCACTTGCGCTGGGCGGCTCCGGAGGCGAGAGCTGCCTGAAGCATGGTCAGCTCGTAGTGATCGGTGAGAAGCGAAGTAGTAGTCATGTGTCTAATTGTAGAGGGGGGAGCGGGCGTTTTTCTTGTTGTGACGGCGTGTCAATCACTACATAAAGTACTATTGACTATAAGTAGTGTAGTATGAAAAAGTACAGGCACTCTGCCCGCCGCCCGGCGCGTCCGGCCGTATAATCGAAAGAGATTCGGCCCCCGCACACACACCGGCCGCGAGCCGCCGCCACGCTGCACAAAGTGGCGAGGCTCGGTTCCCAACAATCCGGCCCCACGAACTCCGGAATCCATCAGACCGGACCCCGAAGGACCCCCATGAATAACGCAGTCGTGACCCTCTCCAGCGGAACCCTCACCGAAGGCGACACCGACCTGACCACCGAGCTTGAGAACATCCTCGCCGCTGATACCCCCTGGAACGTCATCGTCTGGAACGACCCCGTCAACCTCATGACCTACGTGGCATACGTCTTCCGCAGCCACTTCGGCTACTCCCGCGCCCGCGCCGAGGAGCTCATGCTGCAGGTGCACCACAACGGCAAGGCCATCGTCTTCACCGGGCCCCGCGAGGACGCCGAAAAGCACACCCAGGCCATGCACGCCTGGGGTCTGCTGGCCACCTTCGAGAAAGTGGAGAACTAATGGCACGCCCCTTCCGACGCACCCCCGGCGGCTACACCGCACGATTTGAACAGCCCGAGCGCGAGCTCATCCGAGAACTCGCCGAGGACGTGCGCGCCCTGCTACGCCCCTCCGACACCGCCGCCGACGGCAGTACCGTCGACCCGCTCGAGGCGCTGGTCGGCATCACCGAGAACCCCACGATTCCCGAGGACAGCGCCGTGGCTCGCCTGCTCCCCGTCGCCAGCAGCGACGAGGAAAGTGCGGCCGAGTACCGTCGCTACACCGAACGCGATTTGCGCGAAACCAAGCGCGCCAACCTGGCAATGCTCGCCTTCGACATTGAGTCGAGCGACCTGCGCCTGAACGAGGAGCACGCCCGCGCCTGGGCCGCTGCCCTCGGCGATATTCGCCTGGTGCTCGCCGACCGCCTGCAGATTACCGATGAAGAACGCGCCGACGAGATCGGCACCATCACCGACGCCTCGCAGGTCACTAACAATGAGGAGTATATGGCGATGGTGTACAACTTCATCTCGTGGGTGCAGGATTCGCTCATGCTTGCGATGATTGAGGGCCTGGACGAAGAGGAGTAGAGGCCTCTTCTCGGTTCATAAGGTGCACGCGCGCGCAGTAATATTGCCCGTCGACGTGCGATAGAACACCGCCCACTGAACGGATTTTTCGTTTGCCCCCTCGCACCGCCGTCACAGACCGTCTCATAATGGTGGTTCTGGACTCATCTAACCCCCTCCCGGGAAGAAACCACCCCGAACGCGGGTTAGCATAGAACGAGGAAACGACCGATACCGAAGTGTAGGTGACCCATGAGTGACAGCATCGACGCAACCAATCCCTACCGTGCCCGCACCCCCTGGGGAAGCCCCGAACCCGTAGCCCCCACCGCCGCGGCACCCATCGGCGTCTTTGACTCCGGCGTAGGCGGCCTTACCGTGGCCCGCGCCATCATGGATCAGCTGCCCCACGAACGCATCATCTACGTCGGCGACACCGCGCACGGCCCCTACGGCCCTCTCAAAATTGCAGAGGTGCGCGCCAACGCACTGCGCATCATGGACGAGCTCGTCGACTCCGGCGTGAAGATGCTCGTCATCGCCTGCAACACCGCATCCGCTGCCGTGCTGCGCGACGCCCGCGAACGTTACACCCGCCAGTACGGCATCCCCGTCATCGAGGTGATTCAGCCCGCCGCCCGCCGCGCGCTTGCCGCGACCCGCAACCGCAAGATCGGCGTGATTGCGACGGAGGCGACCGTCACCTCCCGCGCCTACGAGGACACCTTCGCGATTACCCCCAACCTTCAGGTGTACTCGGTGGCCTGCCCGCGCTTCGTGGAGTTTGTGGAGAAGGGCATTACCTCCGGCCCCGAACTGCTGGAGACCGCTCGCGAGTACCTGCAGCCCCTCAAGGATGCCGGGGTCGACACGCTCGTGCTCGGATGCACCCACTACCCGTTGCTGGCCGGCGTGATTTCCTACATCATGGGCGAGGACGTCACCCTTGTTTCCTCCGCGGATGAGACCGCCAAGGATGTATACCGCGAACTGCTCAACCACGCCATCGAGAGCCCGGTTCCCGAGGAGCACCCGCACCACGAGTTCCTCGCCACCGGCGAATCTGAGACGTTCTCGCAGCTGGCGCGCCGCTTCCTCGGCCCCGAGGTCACGAACGTACGTCACACCAGATCCGTGGCCGAGCGTTTCCCGACCGGCTCCTTTGCCACCATCACCCCCGAGATGCTGGCCGCACACCGCAACATCACCCTGGACGAAGACGTCGCCGAGGCCGAAGAGGCCGCGGCGACGCAGGAAGGTCCCGCATGCGCCTAACGATTATCGGTTGTACCGGTTCCTTCCCCGGCCCCGTCTCGCCGGCCAGCTGCTACATGCTCACCGCGACCGACTTCGCCGGCCGCACCTGGCGCGTCATCGTGGACATGGGCAACGGCTCCCTCGGCATGCTGCAGCGCCATATCGACCTGAGCGATATCGACGCGATTCTCATCTCGCACCTGCACCCGGACCATTGCATCGACCTGTCCGGTCTGCACGTGGCCGTCAAGTGGGATCCGCGCGGCTGGCCCAAGGGACGTATTCCGCTCTACGGCCCCGCCGCCATTAACGAGTACCTTTCGGCGGCCCACGGCCTGGACCCCGACCCGGGCATGAGCACCGAGTTCGAGTACCACACTTGGACCGAGGGCGAGCCCGTGCATATTGGCCCGTTCCGCGTGGAACCCTTCCGCGTGGTGCACCCCTCGAAGGATCCCTACGCCCTGCGCATCACCTGCAACGACCGCGAGGGCCACACGATTTTCGCCTACTCGGGTGATACCGACCTGTGCGAGGGCCTGGTTAAGGCCGCGCGCGGCGCCGACCTGTTCCTGTGCGAGGCCGCCTACCAGGAGGGTCGCGACGACGCCCTGCGCGGTATCCACCTGACCGGCAAGCGCGCCGGACAGGCCGCCCAGGAGGCGGGCGTACGCAACCTGCTGCTGACCCACCTGCCCGTATGGAACGACCCTGACATCGCCCGCGCCGAGGCCCGCAGCGCCTTCTCCGGCCCCGTGGGCGTTGCCGAAATGGCCGCAAGCTACCGTATCTACCCGCGCCCCACGCCGGCGCATCCGGTGACCTCCACGCTGAACGTGGTGGAGGTGCTGGACCCGCCGCTCAAGACCGCCATTGCCCTCCCTAAACCCTAGCTGGACTAGCGCAAACCACATTCAACCCGACTACGTTATAAGCACAACAGACCGACCGACCCAAGGAGAACCCATGACTGTGACCCGCGACGACGGCCGCGCCCTCAACGAACTGCGCCCCATCACCATTACCCGCGGCTGGTCCCGCAACGCCGAGGGTTCCGCCCTCATCGAGTTCGGAAACACCCGCGTGCTGTGCACCGCATCCTTCACCGAGGGCGTGCCGCGCTGGCTCAAGGGCGAGGGCAAGGGCTGGGTGACCGCCGAGTACGCCATGCTGCCGCGCGCCACCAACACCCGTTCTTCGCGCGAGTCGCTGAAGGGCCGCGTGGGTGGCCGCACCCACGAGATTTCCCGTCTGATTGGCCGCTCCCTGCGCGCGGTCATCAACATGGAGGAGCTGGGCGAGAACACCATTGTGCTCGACTGTGACGTGCTGCAGGCTGACGGCGGTACCCGCACCGCCTCGATTACCGGCGCGTACGTGGCCCTGGCCGACGCTATCGCCTGGGCGAAGGAGCAGAAGATTATCTCCGCCAAGGCGAACCCGCTGATTGATTCGGTGTCCGCGATTTCGGTGGGCATCATCGACGGTACCCCCATGCTTGACCTACCCTACACCGAGGACGTGCGCGCAGAGACCGACATGAATGTGGTCGTCACCGGTAGCGGCAAGTTCGTGGAGGTTCAGGGCACCGCCGAGGGCGCTCCCTTCGACCGCGAAGAGCTCAACAGCCTGCTCGACCTGGCCCTGGAGGGCACCGCAGAGCTGGCCCAGATTCAGCGCGAGGCCCTGAAGAACGACTAACCCGCACGGCGCCCCACCCCGCACCGTGTGCACCTGTTGCAAAGGAGAAACCATGGCAGAAGCAAAGATTGTTCTGGCAAGCCACAACAAGGGCAAGCTCAAGGAGCTGCGCGAGATTCTGCGCGGCCACATCGACGGCCTGGACGTTGACACCCAGGTCGTGGATGCAGCCAGCGTGAACGCACCCGATGTTCCTGAGACCGGTGTGACCTTCGCTGAGAACTCCCTGCTCAAGGCTCGCGCGGTCGCCCGGGCAACCGGCCTGATTGCTATTGCCGACGACTCGGGCCTGTCTGTGAACGTGCTCGGCGGCGCCCCCGGCATCTTCTCGGCCCGCTGGGCCGGCCGCCACGGCGATGACACCGCGAACCTGAACCTGCTGCTGGCTCAGTTGAGCGATATCGCTCCGGAGCACCGCGGCGCGAAGTTCTGCTGCGCCGCATCGGTGGCCTCCCCGGACGGCTTCGAGGCGGTTGAATACGGCGAGCTGCCCGGCGAGCTACTGACCGCACCGGCGGGGGAGGGCGGCTTTGGCTACGACCCGATTCTGCGCCCCGTGGAGCTCAACGGTGAGAACGCCCTCTACGAGGGTAAGTACGCCGGCCAGTCCTGCGCACAGATTCCCGCCGAGATCAAGAACTCGATTAGCCACCGCGCGCGTGCTTTTGAGGCGCTGATTCCGCAGATTGCTGCGGCTCTGGCCTAAAACCGTCACCGGGGCGTTACAGCTTGTTTGCTGTGCCTGATATCTGTCGGGTATCTGCCTGGCGGAGGGGCGAGTGCGATTTATTCGTACACCGTGGCCAAAATCCCCCATACGAATACCACTTAAAGGCACAATAGGTAAAGAAGCTTTACCTCAGGGTTAGTGACACCAAAGAGACTCGTCTGCTGAAGGTACCTTCGGCAGACGAGTTTTGTTGTTGAAAAGCACTTCAACGGAGCATCTGCCTGATGCCTGCTGCCACCGACCCCGGTAGAAAAACCTGCCGCGAAAGAGAACGCACCGATGTTCATCCTTCTCTTGCTGATGGCGCTGATGCTTGCCGTCGCCCTCTGGTCCTACTCCTACGTGTGGCGCGGCCTCAACCGCCGTGTTATCGCCGCCGTCAAGGTGGTCGACCCCATGATTACGCTCGGTCCGTACGCCATGGTGGCCTGGGCGGGGTTGATGGGCATCATCGCCACGAATATGTGGGCGACCGGTACCCTCCAGCTGGTGCTGAGCGTGGTGTTGTGGGTGATTGTTGCCGGTACTCTCGGCTGGGCTGGATTCTGGCTCCTCATGCACTGCCTGGGCGGGCAGACCCCGGGCAAACGCCCGATGTGGTGGCGTGAGGCGGTTGCCGCGAAGTTCGCCTGGCGTAACCTGTCCCGTATGCCCGCCTACCTGGGCGCTCGCACCAGCATCCTGCCGGTGGAGAACCCGCACCTGACCAAGCCGTACTCGGGCTCGTGGACTCGCCCGCTCGGTGCGACCATGCCCGGGTACAGCTCCAGCGGTGAGTTTATTGAGGGCTTTGACGAGTTCGGTCGCAAGATGCCGCGCCTCTACCCGGTGGGCCCCGAGCCGACTATTTTTGAGATGGCGCGCTGGGGTAAGTCGGTGAGCTCCGATCAACTGCTGACGACCTTCCTGCCGACTGCGCCGTTTGAGCGTCTGCGTCTGCCCGGCACCATTACCGGCCCCTTCACCTTTGCGGGGGAGGTGCCGCACGGTGCGGTGACGAAGTGGCCTCGCCGCAGCGGCGCGAACCGCGCCTTCGGCTCCTACGCTCGTCTGGGCGAAATCACCGAACGTAAGGTTGAGCTGCTGGTCGACCACCGCATCATTGCGGCACTGCAGACCACCCGCGAAAGCTACGAACGCCGACACAGCTGGATGCTCGCCTTCACCGATATCGCCGACGGTGACTTCACGATGGACGCCGACGAGAACGGCAACCTGCGCATCACCTTCGGCACCGCCACCGAGGGCTACGAGACTCCGTGGGTCTTCACGAGCACCCTGAAAGACAGTCCGCGTCTGCGCCGCAAGGTACGCCGCGCCATGCGCGAGCGTCGCGTGCTCAAGCAGAGCAGCGGCGAGCTGATGGACTGGTACTTCGTGCCGAAGCTCAGCGAGTTCCCCCACGGCCCGGTCACCAATGAGCTTCCCGAAGAGTTCTACTTCAAGTCCAATATCATGGTCACGAACCGTCACGAGAGCTCCTCGAAGGCCACGGGTGAGGCACACTAGCGGGGTGAACGTGGGAACCACGCACGGCACCATCGGTGACCGTCCTGACCACCCTTTTCCCCAAGCCACGCTAGAATAGAGTTCCGAACGTTGAACGCTCTGCGGGGCACGACACGCGTCGTGCCCCGCATCCGTTCTGCCTAGTAGCACGTGAGCCGGGCCCTCACTCCGCCCTGCGTGCGGCGCGCGTTCACCACCGCAGACATATTCACCTGAAAGGAACCCCGTGGCGTCCTCGAACTACACCGCTCGCAACCTCTCCGTTCTGGAAGGTCTTGAAGCAGTCCGCAAACGCCCGGGCATGTACATCGGCTCCACCGATTCCCGCGGCCTCATGCACTGCCTCTGGGAGATTATCGACAACTCGGTGGACGAGGCGCTCGCCGGCTTCGGCCAGTCCATTCAGGTGATTCTCTACCGCGATGGTTCGGTGGAGGTTCGCGACGACGGCCGAGGCATCCCCACGGATATTGAGCCGCGTACCGGCCTATCCGGTGTGGAGGTCGTCTTCACCAAGCTTCACGCCGGCGGTAAGTTCGGCGGCGGTTCCTACACCGCCTCCGGTGGCCTGCACGGTGTGGGCGCATCCGTGGTGAACGCGCTGTCTTCGCGCCTGGACGTGCAGGTAGACCGCGGTTCGAAGACCTACCAGATGTCGTTCCGTCACGGTATTCCCGGCCACTTCGATTCGGGCCGTACCCCCAAGCACGATGACCCGTTCACCCCCGCATCCGAGGGCACCGACGCCCTGCAGATTGTGGGTAAGGCGAAGCGCGGTGTGACCGGCACCCGCGTGCGCTACTGGGCTGACCCGCAGATTTTTACCCCCGACGCCAAGTTCAGCTACGAGGACCTGGTGGCTCGTGCGCGCCAGACCGCGTTCCTCATTCCGGGCCTGCGCATTTGTATTCGCGATGAGCGCCGGCTGCCCGGCACCCCCGGCGAACTGGAGGCGCACGAGGAGGTCTTCCAGTACGACGGCGGCATTAGCGAGTTCGTGGAGTTCCTGGCGCACGACGAGCGCGTCACCGACATCTGGCGTTTCAGCGGTAGCGGAACCTTCACCGAGACCGTGCCGGTGCTGGGGGAGGACGGCCGCTCGCAACTGACTGATGTGGAACGTGATTGCGAGGTGGACGTTGCCCTGCGCTGGGGCATCGGCTACGAGACGACGGTCCGCAGCTTCGTGAACATCATTTCGACCCCCAAGGGCGGTACCCACACCGCGGGCTTCGAACAGGGCCTGCTGCGCGTGATGCGCAAGCATCTGGCCGACAACGCCCGCAAGTACAAGGTGGGTAACGACAAGATTGAGAAGGACGACGTGCTGGCCGGTCTGACCGCCGTACTGACCGTTCGTCTGGCCGAGCCGCAGTTTGAGGGGCAGACCAAGGAGATTCTGGGCACCCCGGCGGTTCGCCAGATTGTCTCCAAGGTGGTGGGCGATGCCCTGAAGGCCCGCCTGGAATCGACCGCCCGCGCGGAGAAGGCGCAGGCGGCCGCTCTGTGCGAGAAGGTCGTCTCTGAGATGAAGACCCGCGTCTCCGCGCGTATTCACAAGGAGACGCAGCGCCGCAAGACTGCGCTGGAGTCTTCGTCCATGCCCACCAAGCTGGTGGATTGCCGTTCGACGAACGTCGAACATTCCGAGCTGTTCATTGTGGAGGGTGACTCGGCGCTGGGTACGGCGCGTCTGGCTCGTTCCTCCTCGTACCAGGCCCTGCTGCCGATTCGCGGTAAGATCCTGAACACTCAGCGCGCCTCGGTGACCGATGTGCTCGCGAACGCCGAGTGCGCGGCGCTGATTCAGGTGATTGGTGCCGGTTCGGGCCGCACCTTTGACCTAGAGTCTGCCCGCTACGGCAAGGTCATCATGATGACCGATGCGGACGTTGACGGTGCGCACATCCGCACCCTGCTGTTGACCCTGTTCTACCGTTACATGCGCCCGCTGATTGAGGCCGGTCGCGTGTACGCCGCGGTTCCGCCCCTGCACCGCGTGGAGGTGGTGCGCCGCGGTAAGCCGAACGAGATGGTGTACACCTACTCCGAGAAGCAGCTGCACGAGCTGCTAGATTCCCTGCGGGAGCAGGGCGTGACCTACAAAGAACCCATTCAGCGTTACAAGGGTCTGGGTGAGATGGACGCCGACCAGCTGGCCGAGACCACGATGGATCCGCGCCATCGCATGCTACGTCGCGTCCGCATCGAGGATGCCGAGGCTGCCGAGCGCGCCTTCTCGCTACTGATGGGTTCCGAGGTGGCTCCGCGTAAGGAGTTCATTATCGCCGGCGCGCATCAGCTGGATACTGAGAACATCGATATGTAGCGGTTCTCCCCGTGTGCGTTTGCGTGTGTATTTTCTTGCGAGACTCGTGGAAAACATGCTGACGATTTGTCATAAAGTGGGAATTTTCTATGATAATTGTCACATTAGATTTCACTACGGCGCAAAAATCAGTATTTTTGATGCAAATTTAATGGATCGACACTGAATAACTATTGTGTCAGTTTCGGTAAATCCGTCACCAAAATCTTGCAGATATTACAATTTACTGCAAGGTTTGGGGGAGGGGTTGAAAAAGGCTTCCGTACTCCGGATGGTGACAGGCTGTTTCTAAACCGTCTCACCTCGGTATTTGCTGATAACGTGCGATGAACCTTTATCGAAACGTCAAACATTTAACGCCCAGTCGGCGCACAGGTGTCTCACAGCCTTCAAAGAAAAACCTGTACCGTAGATGGGTGAGAGACACTGTGTCAGTAACTCTCGCACTCCCTTCACTGACGGGGGAGTGCCCGATTCTGGCGCACGCGCATATCAGTACACACATAGTAAGGACCTATCAATGGATCCCCTTGATTTTGGTAGGTGGCAGTTCGGTATCACCACCGTCTACCACTTCTTCATGGTTCCGCTGACCCTGGGTCTGGGCCTTGTAGTGACCTACCTGTACATTTGCTACGTTCGTACCAAGAAGGACGAATACAAGCGAATGACGAAGTTCTGGGGCAAACTGTACCTCATTAACTTCGCCATGGGTGTGGCCACCGGTCTGGTTCAGGAGTTCCAGTTCGGTATGGCATGGAGTGAATACTCCCGATTCGTGGGCGACGTCTTCGGCGCCCCGCTGGCTATGGAAGGCCTCTTCGCGTTCTTCGTCGAGTCGACCTTCCTGGGCCTGTGGATCTTCGGCTGGGATCGCCTCAAGCCCGCAGTCCACGCCTTCTCCCTGTTCATGGCTGTTCTCGGTTCCTGGATTTCCGCCTTCTTCATTCTGGTGGCAAACTCCTGGATGCAGCACCCCGTCGGCGCAGAAATGATTGACGGTCGTCCCCGCATGACCGACATCGGCGCCGTGCTGATGAACCCCACCGCATGGGTCACCTTCCCGCACGTCATCACCGCATCCATTCAGGTTGCCGGTGGCTTCCTGGTCGGTATCGCATGGTACAAGCTGTGGCGCCGCCGCAAGGACGGCATTGACAAGGTCGTTGACGGCAAGGTTGTCGTTGGTGAGTCCGACAAGGGCGCACGCGACAAGAAGGACTTCCAGGTTTGGCTCAAGTCCCTGCGCCTGGGCGCCGTGGTGGGCCTCATCGGCTTCGCCGGTGTTGGCGCATCCGGCCACATGCAGGCACAGATGATGATTCACGAGCAGCCCATGAAGATGGCTGCCGCCGAGGCCGCCTGCCACGACGGCACCTCCTTCTCCGTGCTGACCGTTGGTGAGCTTGGCGCTCAGAGCTGCGACAAGATTAACACCATCATCGAGGTTCCCGGCGTGCTGTCCTTCCTGGCACACGACAACTTCAACACCCCGGTGAAGGGCATCCAGACCCTGGTTCCCGAGTACGAAGCTAAGTACGGCACCAACCTGCCCGATAACCCGCTCTACGGTGAGCGTGCAGGCCAGAAGATTGATTACCTGCCCTCCCTCGAGGTCTCCTACTGGGGCTTCCGCGGCATGATTGGTCTGGGCGCCATTGTGGTTCCCTTCTACCTCTACGCACTGTGGATTACCCGCAAGAAGGGCGTGGGCACTGTTCCCGAGTCCAAGCTGCTGAAGCAGGTTGCCGTCTGGTCCATCCTGGCTCCCTTCTTCGCAATTGCACTGGGCTGGATTTTCACCGAAATGGGCCGTCAGCCTTTCGTGGTTGTCCCCAACCTTGAGGGCGATCCCGCAATCCGCCTGTACACCGCAGCAGCTATCTCCCCGGGCGTTTCCGGTGAAGAAATCCTCTTCTCCCTGCTCACCCTGGGCCTGCTCTACGGCGTGCTGATGGTGGTTGAGGTTTACCTGCTCATCAAGTACGTCAAGGCCGGCGTCGTTGCAGCAATGCCCGAGCTGGTTCAGTCGCACCACGAGGACGAGTCCAACGACAAGTCCAAGCGCGATGTGCTGGAGTTCGCCTACTAGGCGGGTAAGGATTGATTCACCATGAATTTTGATTTCAATATCTTTGCCGGTCAGCCTGGCCTGTCCACCCTCTGGTTTGTCGCCATTGGCGTCTTCCTCATCATGTACCTGATCCTCGACGGTTTCGACCTGGGCGTCGGCATGCTGATGGGTTCCAAGTTCACCAAGAACGAGAAGGAACGTCGTCTGCTGCTGAACATCATCGGCCCCGTCTGGGACGGTAACGAGGTGTGGATTGTGTCCGGCGGTGCTGCTATCTTCGCAGCATTCCCCATCTGGTACGCAGCCCTCTTCTCGGCTCTGTACATCCCCCTGACCCTCGCGCTGGTCTTCCTGATTCTGCGCGTGGTCGCAATTGAATACCGCGGTAAGAAGAACGACGAGAAGTGGATCCGTAACTGGAACATCGCTCTGTCCGTCTCCTCCTTCTTCATCGCTCTGCTCGTGGGTGCACTGCTGGGCCTGACCTCCATGGGTCTGCCCATCAACGAGAACGGTGACCGCGTTGGCGGCGCCTTCGCTTGGGTCTCCCTGCCGGTTCTGCTCGGCGGCCTGGGTTTCGCTGGCTTCTCCCTGGTTCAGGGTCTTGCCTTCGTCGCTCTGAAGACCGACGGCGATATCCGCGACCGTGCCCGCAACACCCTGGTGCGCTGGGCTCCCGTCCTGCTGCTGCCGATCGTCGCATGGGTTCTGACCCTGGACTTCACCAGCGGTAACGGTATCTCCTGGCTGTGCACCATCCTGGCTGTTGTTGCCGTTCTGATTGCTTGGGTCTCCGCAAAGGGTGGCCGCGAGGGTCGCGCTTTCGCTGGTCTGTCCGTGTTCCTCGCATTCGGCGCTCTGGCAATCTTCACCGCAATGTACCCGAACGTTCTGCCCTCCACCCTGGATCCGGCATACTCGCTCACCATTGCGAACGCATCCAGCTCCGAGTACACCCTGGGCGTTATGACCTTCGTGACCTGCCTTGGTCTGCCGGTCGTGTTCGTCTACCAGGCTTGGACCTACTGGGTCTTCCGTAAGCGTCTGCACGTGGATCACATCCCCGATGCTCACGACGCTACCGAACTGGCTGAACTGCCGACCAAGTAGCATGTAGCTGATTGAAGAATCCCCCGGATTTCTCTTCTGAGAAGTTCGGGGGATTTTTGTATTTGCGGGGAGAACACGGATTCAAGGTAGGTGAGCAGAGAAGTCATAAAAAATTTTTGGTGCACACCCCCCCCGAAATTCGAGCGCGGCAAGGAGCAAAAAGTGTAATGTGGTGTACAACTCACTCTTATGAAAGGTGTTCAACGATGAAGTCCCTCAACCGCCGCACCGCCGACCCTCGCACCGGAACTAGCCCTCGCGCCAGCATGAGCCGCCGCCTGCTCGCCACGGGTGCCCTGCTCTGCATCGGCGTGCTCCCGCTGAGCGCGTGCTCGCTCTTCAACCCGCCGCTGGAACGCGACGAAAGCGTCCACGCCGTCTTTGACGCGGAGCAGGACATTGTGAAGATGCCCCTGGACGATTACCTCTACTACGAGCGCACCAACTACGAGTACACGGCCTTTCAGATTGCCATGAAGCAGTGCTTTGCCGAACACGGGCAGAACTACACCATCCAGGCTCCCTATTCTGAAAGCGCACCCCGCGGTGATTTGGGACGAAAGTACGGTCCCTGGAACGTCGAGTACGCCCAGAAGTACGGTTTTCAGAAGCGTGACCCCAACAACGCAGCCGCCCCCATCTCCTATAACTCGGGGGAGAGCATGAGCCCCGAGGACAAGCTTCGCACCGAATGCTACCCCAAGGCCCGCGAGACCCTGGAGGCCGCGGTGCCCGAAGGCAAGAGGCCCGAGAATGAAGGGCAGTCCACAAACAGTCGTATCTCTACCGAGGCGGGTAACGCTGTGTACGGTAGCACGCTACACCGTGAGCTCGAAGAGAAGTGGAAGCAGTGCGTCTCAGACCGCGGCCTCACCCCTCGCTCGGCAGGCTCCGTCGCCGAGGAAACCCCGCTGGCTGAGCAGCTGAGCAAGAACAACGGATTCAACGAGCCCGCCTCCGAAGAAGAGATTCGCATCGCCACCATCCAGGCCGAATGTAACCAGCAGGTCGGCATGAGCAAGCAGCTCTACGACCTGGAAGCTCAGTACCAGATGCCGCTCATCCGCAAGTACCAGTCACAGCTTGAACAGGAACGCCAAGCCGACCGCGACCGCGACGAGAAGTTCAAGCAGTACGTTCTGGAGCACCAGTAACCCGAGCGTCCACGACCGGTTTTGACGTCGGATTTTAAAACCGAATTTTGATGCCGGGGAAAGACCGGTAATGGTGCGGGCCACCCGAGACACAGGCTTGGCGGGTAGCCCGCACCCGCGAGGATATTCCCGCAGAGGATGCAGCTCGCAGCAGGCGAGTGGGCGCGCAAAAATTTTTGGTGCACACCCCCCCCGAAATTCGGGCGCGACAGGGAGTAGAACGTGTAATGTGGTGTACAACTCACTCTTATGAAAG
>NZ_KV814491.1:168669-200968 GCF_001813965.1 Rothia sp. HMSC072E10
TCTTATGAAAGGTGTTCAACGATGAAGTCCCTCACCCGCCGCACCGCCGCATCCGCCCCTCGCACCGGAACTAGCCCTCGTACCGGCACGCGCCGCCGCCTGCTCACCACGGGCGCCCTGCTGGCTATTGGCGTGCTCCCGCTGAGCGCATGCTCGCTCTTCAACCCGCCGTTGGAACGCGACGAAAGCGTCCACGCCATTTTCGACGCGGAGCAGGACATCGTGAAGATGCCCCTGGACGATTACTCCCACTACGAGGGGGGCACTCATTACGAATACACGGCCTTTAAGATTGCCATGAAGCAGTGCTACGCCGAACACGGGCAGAGCTACACCGACCCCGACCAAGCTCCCCAATCTGAAAGCGCGCCGAGTGGCAATCCGGGCCGAACGTACGGCCCCTGGAACGTCGAATACGCCAAGAAGTACGGATTCCAGAAGCGAGACCCCAACGCCAAAGCTCCCATCTCCGTCACCCCAGGGGCAAGCCTCAGCCCCGAGGAGAGGCTCATCATCGAATGTGAGGACAAGGCCCGCGAGACCCTGGACGCCGCGGTGCCTGAAGGCAAGAGGCCCGAGAACGACGTGCAGTCCACATACAGTCGTATCTCTACTGAGGCAATCAACGCCGTTTACGGTAGCAAACTGCACCGCGAACTCGAAGAGAAGTGGAAGCAGTGCGTCTCAAACCGGGGGCTCACCCCCATTAAGGCAGGGGCGGTAGCCGAGGAATCCCCGCTGGCTGAGCAGTGGAGCAAGAACGACGGTATCGACGAGCCCGCCTCCGAAGAAGAGATTCGCATCGCCACCATCCAGGCTGAATGTAACCAGCAGGTCGGCATGAGTCAGCAGCTCTACGACCTGGAGGCACAGTATCAGATGCCGCTCATCCGCAAATACCAGTCGCAGCTTGAGCAGGACCGCAAGGCAGAACGTGAGCGTGACGAGAAGTTCAAGCAGTACGTTCTGGATCACCAGTAAACCGGGGCACTAAAAGACAGCGCACCGAAAGACGGCGCTAAGAAATAGGCAGCGCAGAGAAATAGACAGCGCTGACACAGTTTAGAAAGACACCGCCATGACCACTCACACGAAAAACCAAAACAGCGGGCACCGCTTCAGCGAACGCATCGCCCGACCCCGCGTGCTCCTGCTGCTCGCAATCCTCGCCATTGGCTCGCTCATGCTGTCCTTCTACCTGGGCACCCGCTACGCCGCCACGGGCCCCGACCCGGCCGTGCAGGCGAAAACCGTGATTCCGGTCTGGGCGAAGGTTGAAGAACGAACCGTCAGCGAGGGCCTCGCCATTGCCGGAACCACCAAGGCCGGGGAGACCGCCCCGATTAGCGCGCGCACCAACGGTGAGCCGGTGCTCGTCTACCAGAACCAGAAGCCCGGTAACGTGCTCAAAGCCGGTGACTTCATCGGCATCATTGGCGCCGACCCCGTCTTCGTGCTGGAGGGGCCGCTGCCGCTGTACCGCGACCTCAACCTGGGCGATAACGGCGACGACGTGCTCGCCTTCCAGAAAGCATTGAACTCCGCCGGGTACGCCACCGCTCAGAGCGGCACCGTCACCGAAGACACCCTCGACGCCGTCACGCGCCTGCACCGCGCGCACCTGACCGGCGTGCCCAGCGAGGGGGTTACCACCATCGCCCGCAGTAACTACGCGATTCTGCCCGGCGGAAGCCACACCGTCACCGCGGTTGCGGCGGTCGGCCAGCTCATCAGCGACGGCAACCCCATCGCGAGTGTAGAAACCAGCGAACCCTACGTGGAATCCAGCGTTGAACTCGCCGTCGCGAACAAGCTCAAGGTCGGTGATCGCATTAGCCTGCGTACCTCCACCGGCAGCGTGGAGGGCACCATCACCAGCATTGGTGAGCTGCAGAACGACCCCTCCAAGGGTGCGGCAAAGAGCGTGCGATTCAGCGCCGACGACCCGAGCAAGCTCACTCCGGGGCAGAGCGCATCCATCACCAGTAAGGGCAACACCTCAACCACCCTCGCCGTGCCGACTACCGCGGTACGCCAGGACTCCCAGGGCACCTATGTGCTCGTTGAAAAGGGCGGAAGCTCCACCTCGACCAGCAAGGATGCGCCCGCCACCGAACGAGTCAACGTTGAGGTTCTGCGCACCGCCGGCGGATACGCCGCAATCAACGCGAACCTCAGCACGGGACAGAAGGTGCTTGTCTCATGAGCCGCCGTAAGATAACCCCAGACACAAGCCCAGGACGTGCGCCTACAGTTGCGCCCAACGTAGCGTCCGCAGCTACACCTGCCGCCGGGCTCGGTACCGCGCCCGCCATCGAAATGCACGGCATTACCCGTGTTTTCGAGGGGAGCGAACGAGCAGTCCTCGATCGTCTCGACCTGGTGGTCGAACGCGGCGAATTCCTCGCCATTATTGGTCCGTCGGGCTCCGGTAAATCCACCCTGCTCAACGCCATTGGCCTGCTCGACACTCCCACCAGCGGAACCTACAGCCTCTTCGGCAAAAACACGGAAGGACTCAGCGACAGAGAACGCGACGAAATGCGCCGAGACCACCTCGGCTTCATCTTCCAATCCTCAAACATGCTGCTGGACGAAACCAGCACCACTAACGCCTCCATGGGCCTGCGCGTGCAGGGCGTACCCTACGGCGAGCGCCTGCAACGCACCGAAGAAACCCTAGAATTTCTGGGGTTGAGCGACCGCGCCAGCATCCGTACCCGCTACCTTTCCGGTGGCGAGAAGCAGCGTTGCGCCATTGCCCGTGCCCTCGCCACGCGCCCGCCGCTGATTCTTGCCGACGAGCCGACCGGCAACCTGGACAGCCACAATAGCGCCAAGGTCATTGAGATTCTTCAGCGCATTAACGCGACCGGCTGTACCGTGCTGGTGATTACCCACGACCCGGAGGTTGCCGCCGCCGCCCGCCGCGTGATCCGCATTGAGGATGGGCGACTGCACGAGCAGAGCCGCACCGATTCTGCTACGGTGCCGGTCGCTGAGGTGCCGAGTACTGAGGTTGCACCGGTTGCAACGGACACCCCGGCGGAAACCACGATAGGTGCCCCGGTAGACGCCTCCGCCGGCCTCGCACTGGGGGAGAAGCCCGCTACGCATCGCCGTGGAAGCTTCCTCACCGACGACAGCATCGAGGCGATCTCTGCGCTCACCTCCCGACCGCTACGCACCCTGCTGCTGGGCCTGTCCTTTGCACTGGGCGTGGGCGGACTCATCAGCGCCTCCGGCATGAGCGAATCCGCCAGCTACCAGGTGAACCAGCGCCTGCTCGGATCCGAACAGTCCACGCTCTACATCAGCGACAGGGACAATGACCAGAACATGCTCGGAACCTACCGGCAGGGCGAATCCGCGCAGAATGTTGCCGACCGCATTAGCGCGCTGGACTACGTGAAGAACACCGGATTCGTCAGCAGCGTGGCACCCGCCGACGTGCGAATCACCCGGTTCAGCCCCTACGAGGACGAACCCAAAACGGCGATTGGCCTCAGCTCCACCTCGAAGACCAGGCTCGAGCAAATCGGTGCCCGCATGAACCCCGAAACCCTGCGTGCGCTCGAACAGATGAACTCGACCCTCACCCAGCAGAACGTTGCTGACCGTGAACGCTCCGAGCAGCTCTCCGGCGCTATCGTCTCGGTCTCCGCTGCCCGCGCCCTCGGCATTCTCCCCGAAGATAAGGCTGCAGATAACGCCACAACCGAGCCTAGACCCGGCGAGCTACCCGCCGTCGACTACGGCATTAAGCTCGGCGGACTGCCGCAGGTGGCACCCGGCGTGAGCATCTGGGTGGACGGTCAGCTGATGCCGGTCGTCGGTCTCTTCGACCCCGGCAATAGCGGCTACGAATTCAGGAACACGGTCATTGTCTCGCCGGGCACACTTCAGCGCACCGGACGCGGCCAGGTGACCTACATTGCCGAAACCGAACGGGGCTACGGCAAAGCGGTCGCCAAGGCAATTCCGCTGACCCTCAAGCCCGCTGAACCCAGCCAGATTAACGTGGAAACCCCCTCCGACCTGCAGAGCCTGCGCGCGTCTATCGCCTCGGACCTGGGCCTGTACGTGGGCGTGCTCTCCGGGATTCTGCTGGTGCTCGCCTCCCTCTCGGCGGCAACCGCCATGTACCTGTCCGTGCAATCGCGCACTGCCGAAATCGCGTTGCGCCGCGCCATCGGATCGAGTAAATGGCTGATTGCCCGCATCTTCCTCATGGAGGGCGTCATGCTCGGCGTGCTCGGCGGCTCCATCGGCGCCTGCTCCGGCATGATTGCGACGATTATTCTTTCGCTCGTGCAAGGCTGGCAGGCGGTCCTCTCCCCGGGATTCGTGGTGCTCGGCGTGGGCGTTGGCGCCCTTACCGGTCTGGTGTCTTCGGCATACCCGGCGTGGGTGGCATCCCGCAAGAGCCCCGCCGATGCGATGCGCGGATAGGAGTCCGCGTTAATGGGTGCGAGGCGCGGTTCGCCAGGAACCGCCGGTCCGCGCCGCGCGCTCGAGCGGGGGAGAGCGGGCAGGGCCCTCAAGTCCCCGGAGTATGACCTGCCAAATAGGTATTGGATAGCCCACCCCTTAAACTGATGGGAGGTAAAAACAGCAGAAGACTAAGGACAACACGTGAGTCGAACGCACACACCGCGTCATGCTGACAAACATCAGAACACTGAGGCACCAGAGGTGACCGAAGGAAAGCGCAATAACCGCGCTGACCGCCGTCCGCCGCTGGGACCCAACGCCCGCAAGAATCTGAGCACCTTCGGCATCATCACCGCCGTGCACACCCTGGCCACCGTGCTTTTCAGCGCGGCGCTCGCGGTCATCATTGCCCGCGCAGCCCACGCGGGGTTTGCCGCGGTCGCCGCCGAACACGCGCGCCTCAAGGAGACGAGCGCGCCGGACGTGTACCGCGCCTACGTTGAGTTCGCCGGCTCCGCCCAGGCACACCTGGAGGCGCACGGCGGCTGGTTGCTCGGACTCGGCGGCATCTTCGGTGACGGCGACGCCATCACCCCCGGCTTGCTCATCGTGGCGGTCCTGGCCCTCGCGGTGCGTTCGGGCGCGGACTACCTGCTGGCGGTGAGCGCGCAGCGTGCCGCCTCCGGAGCGAAGTCTCAGATTCGCCGTAGTCTGTTGCGCCGCGTGCTCGCCACCGGTGGCGCGGACACCCCCGAGGGTACCGGCGCGACCGCGGTGTTGCTTTCGCGCGGCCTGAACGCCCTGGACGACTACTACACCAAGACCCTGACCGCGTTTGTTTCCACCGCGGTGGTGCCGGTCCTGCTGTGGATTGTGGTCGCCTCCCTGGACATGATGAGCGCCCTCGTGTTGCTCTGCACCCTGCCGCTCATTCCCGTGTTCATGGTGCTGATCGGCAAGAACACCCGCACCGAAACCGCGGAGGCGCAGGCCGAGCTGCACCGCCTCTCGGACCACATCCTGGAGCTCGTACGCGGCCTGCCCGTCATCATCGGTCTGGGCCGTGAACGCGCGCAGACCCGCGCCATGAACTCCCTGGGCCAGCGCTACCGCGAGCGCACCATGCAGACCCTGCGCAGCGCCTTCATGTCTTCGCTGGCTCTCGAGCTGATTACCACCATCTCCGTGGCGCTGATTGCCGTGCTGATTGGTGTGCGCCTGGTCAACGGCACCCTGGGCCTGGACACCGCCATTCTCGTGCTGCTGCTCGCTCCCGAGTGCTACCAGCCGCTGCGCGATGTGGGCGCCGCCTTCCACCAGTCTGAGGACGGCGTGGCCGCCCTGCGTAGCGCCCAGAAGATTATCGATGCGCCCCTGCCCGAGGAGACCGTCGAGGACAACTCGGCTAATCCCGCAGCCATCGAGGTGCGCAACCTGGACGTGAACTACCCCGATCGCCCCGAGGTGCTGACCGACCTGTCGCTGAGCCTGCCTCGCCGCGTGGCTCAGGCGGCGGAGCCCGGTTCGGAACGCGGCACCGTCATCGGCATCATGGGTCCCTCCGGTTGCGGCAAGTCCACCCTGCTGAACGTGTTCTCCGGTGCCGTGCGTGAGGGGCTGGTGCCCACCGGCTCGCAGGAGCCGATGCGCGTCACCGGTAGCGTCACCGGCCTGGGCACGACCCTGATGATTCCGCAGTCGCCGGTCTTCACCGCACCCACCGTGCGCGCCGAAATGGCACTGTACGCCCTGAGCGCCGACGACTCCGAACGCGAGCGCGCCGCGGCCCTGGTGACCGGCGTGCTGGAGCGCGGCGAGTTCGCCGTGAGCCCCGCCGATAACGACCTGATGATGCGCCCGCTGGCGCAGCTGGGCCTTGAGAGCGTAAACGTGCTGGAACCGGGCGCCCTGAGCGCCGGTCAGGCGCGCCGCCTTGCCGTGGCACGTACTCTGGCGCGCGCCGAGGCTATCTACCGCGCCGGCGGCGAGCAGACCATGCTGACCGTCCTGGTGGACGAGCCCACCGCTCACTTGGATGCCTACTCGGCCTACCTGGTCACCCGTGCCCTGCACCGCCTGGCGGAGCTTGGCGCCACCGTGCTGATCGTGACCCACGAGGGTGAACTGGCCGCGCACTGCGACCACCTCGTGCGAGCCGTGCAGACCGCCCAGGGCTACACCTGGACCGCCGAGGCGAACACCGCCCGCGTTGCGGTTCCCGCGCAAGCCCCCGCACACCTGCTGGAGCTCAAGAGCGAGCACGAGGCCGAAAGCCGCGCCCTCGTGGAGGTCGCCCCCGCCGCGGACGAGAACCCCCAAGAGGAAAAGCCCGCAGGCCTGTTCGCCACCCTGCGCACCCTCAAGGAGCTGACCGGAATCGGTGCGCGCGCCTTCTCCGGCCCCGTGCTGATGGCGGCGACCACCTCCCTGATGGCCGCGGCGCTGACCGCGCTGTCCGGCTGGCTCATCGTGCGCGCGGGCGAGGGTCCCGCCATGATGTACCTGATGGTCGCCATCGTGGGCGTGCGATTCTTCGGCCTGGGCCGCGCGTGCGCCCGCTACGCCGAGCGTCTGATGACCCACTCGAAGGTGCTTGCCGCCGCGAATATTCTGCGTCTGCGCGCCTGGGTTGGCGCCTGGCAGAGCGTGAGCAGCGTGCGCGCCCTGCTGCGCGGCGACGCCCTGCTGGAGCGCCTCGTGGGCGGTATTGACGAGCTTCGCGACGGTATTCCGCGCGTGATTATTCCGCCGGCCGCGCACCTGCTGGTCATGATTGCCGCGCTGGTGACGACCGCGTGCATCCTGCCCCAGGCCCTGATTCCCGTGCTGGCGGCGGTGCTGGTGAGCACCTTTGTGGCCCCCTGGGCCGTGCTTCGTGCCGATGCCCGCGCGGAGGCTCTGGCCCGCCAGTCCACCGCACGCATGCTGCGCCTGGGCACCGGTATGCTCTCCGCCGCCGAGGACCTGCGCGCCAACGGCGTGGCGAACACCGCCGAACGCGCCAACAACGAGCTGGACGCGCAGAACCTTTCCGCCCTGCAGAAGGGCTCGACCGCCCAGGGCCTGGGCCGAACCCTCGTGGCGCTGAGCTGGTTTGGTGCCGCGCTGGCGAGCGCCGTGATTGCCTACCCGCTGGCCGTAAACGGCACCGTGGGCGCCCCCGAGTCAGCGATCGTGGTGCTACTGTGCACCGGCATGCTGGAGAGCTCCCTGGGCCATATCGAGGCGGTTCGCTCCTGGCCCGAGTTCGCCCGCCTGCTCGCCTCGATTGCCCCGAGTGTTCGCGACGTATCCCTGGAGGGTGTTGTCGCCACCTCGACCCTGAAGCGTTCCGTGCCCACCGAAGCCGAGGTGGACACCCACGTTCTGCCGCGTCGTGCCGAGCGTCTGCGTGCCCGTGCCGAGGCCGAGATGGAGGAGCTACTGGAGGCGGACCGCCAGCGTGCCCGCCGCTTCGCGCGCCCCGACTCTGCGGCTGAGTCCAAGGCTGATTCCCAGGCTGAATCTCCGCGCCCGCCCAAGCCCGGCGAGCCCAAGCTGGTCGGATGCGGCACCCCGCAGCAGCTCGGCGTGAAGGTCGCCGGCGCGGCCCCCGCCCTGGCTATGCAGGACGGTTCCGCCCGCTGGCCCGGCATGGACCACCCGGTCTTCGCACACCTGAACCTGATGGCTCGCGAGGGCTCCTGGACTGCGGTGACCGGCCCCTCCGGATCCGGCAAGTCCACCGTGCTGGCTACCCTGCTGGGCTTCCTGCCCCTGGAGTCCGGCCGCGTGCTGGCCGCCGGCGAGGTGCTGGATCCCGAAGAGCTGCGCGGTTACGCGGCGTGGTGCCCGCAGGCGGCGCATATCTTCGAGTCGACCCTCGAGGGTAACCTGCTGCTGGCCCGCGACCGTTCGGATCGACCGAGCGAGGAGGATCTCATCGAGGTTCTGCGCCGCGTGGGTCTGGGCGAGTGGTTTGACGCCCTGCCGAAGGGCCTGCGCACCCCCGTGGGTGCCGGCGGTTCCTTCCTGTCGGGCGGTCAGCGTCAGCGCCTGGCGGTGGCTCGCGCCCTGCTGGTGAACTCGCCGGTTCTACTGCTGGATGAGCCGACCGCGCACCTGGACGCCGAGTCTGCCCGCGCGCTCATGGCCGACCTGGATGCGGCAACCCGCGCCAGCTCGGTGGCCACGGTCCTGGTGTCGCACCGTCCCGAGGACGTCGCCCACTGCGACGAGGTGGTTCGCCTCTAAACGCGGCTGAGGGCATGCACCACGTGCGAATTGCACATGAAGAAAGGCCCCGGTACATCAGTGCCGGGGCCTTTCTGAGTGTTTATATCTCCGCGCGGATAGGTTCGGGTGAGGGGGGGGGAGAGGAGGGAGCTAGACCCAGCCGAGTATCTGCGCGCTCAACCGCAGTAGCATGAGGGTCATAACGATAACGAGCACGCGGCGAATGAATCGTTCGCCCAGGTGAATTGCGGTGCGGGCACCAACCCAGCTTCCCGCCATGTTGGCGCATCCCATGGCGATTCCGAGGAGCCAGTGAATTGAGCCCAGCGGAATGAAGTAGAGGAGCGCGCCGAGGTTGGTGGCGGTGTTGAGAACCTTGGCGGCGGCGGTCGCGTGGAGCATATCGTAGCCCATGGCTACCTGCAGGGCGACGAGCATCATCGCGCCGGTGCCAGCCCCGAGGATGCCGTCGTAGCCGCCCAGAATCAGACCCAGCGCAAAGCCGCGCACTAGGAACGATGAGGTTGTGAGCGCGCGAGACTGCCCGCGAGGTATGCGCGGTTGTAGCACCGAGAAGACGAGGATAGCGGCTAGAACCACCACAATGGCGGGGCGGAAAATATGTGCCGGCAGGATTGTGGCGCAGTAGGCGCCGGCGGCGGAGGCGCAGAACGCCACGAACGCTACGGGGAGTAGGATTTTCCACGGGATTTTGAGTGAGCGAATATAGGTTGAGGCACTCGTCAAAGTGCCCATGGAACTGGCAACTTTATTGGTGCTCAGGGCGGCGACGGGTGAGAATCCGGGTGCCATGAGCAGTGCGGGGAGCTGGATCATGCCGCCTCCGCCCACGACAGAGTCGATGCATCCCGCGCAGAAGGCGGCGAGCAGGAGCACGATAAATAACTCTGGTGTGACGGACACTAAATCAAGCACGACAAATCCTCTAGGAATAATGCGTCAATAAATGTGTGCTGTGTTACTTAAGGTACACCACATAAAAGCCGGGGGTGAAGACACACACAACGTGTCTTCACCCCCGGCTTTGTTAGCAACATGAGGTCGAAAGGCCGTGAACGGCGCGCCTAGAAGAGCTTTTCACCCTCCGGGCTGACCGCCAACGCCGCGGAAACCGCCGCGTAGTTCGGACCAACCACACCGATGCTCTGGGTGAGCATCACGCCGGAGCCGTCGCGGGCACCGTGCTCGGTCGGCAGGGAACGAGCCACGCCGCCGGAGGATGCCGCCTTCGCCGGGCCCACGCCCACCCACGCCAGAGCCAGCTGGCTCTCACCGGTGAGGAATCGGTGCGCACGCACACCGCCGGTCGCGCGGCCCTTCTGCGGGTACTCGCTCAGAGCGGTGACCTTGGCGCTCGCCAGGCCGTCCTTGCCGTTGGTGACGGTCACGACCTCCGCCGCGTCGCCGGGCGCGGTCACACCCAGGGCGATGACGCGGTCGCCCTCGGTGAGCTTGATGCCTGCGATGCCGCCTCCGGTGCGTCCCTGCGGACGAACCTTGGCGGCGTCGAAGGTCAGCAGTTTTGCGTCGCGGGTGACGAAGGTGAGTACCGCATCGTCGGCGGGGCAGGGGGCGGCGGCCACGATTTCGTCGCCGTCCTTGAGCTTCATGATGTCCCACTCGGTCTGATTCAGCGGGTAGTCGGGGTTCACGCGCTTAATCACGCCGCCGGCGGTTGCCATCGCCAGCACGGTGTTCAGCGGTACGAGGGCGACCAGCTTCTCACCCTTGGCGTGCTGAACCAGCTCGGTTGCCTTCGCCGCCGACGCCATGGAGGGGGTGCCGCCGTTCTCGTCCAGCACCGTAATGTCCATGACGGACAGACGCACCATGCGTCCTGCGGAGGTGACGGCACCAATCTCGCCGCGCGCGGTGGTCGGCACAATCGAGGTGAACACGTCGTGCTTGAAGCGCTTGCCGGGGTCCACGAGGGCCTCGCGGATGGGCTTGCCGGGGGTGCGTCCCATCACGCCGGTGGCGGAGAGCAGTACCCAGCAGGGATCGTCCGCGATTTCGAGGGCGAGGCCCAGGTTCTTCTTCGCCTTGGACTGCGCGGTGACCGCCTCGATGGCGACCTGCATGTCGTCCTTGGTCTTGAGCTGGGTGCGGCGGTCGGTGCCGTAGCGTTCGGCAACTTCGGCGAGCTCGTCAGAAACCAGCTCGCGCAGGGCCGCATCAGAGCCGAGGATGCGCTGCAGCTCCGCGATTTCCTGCTGCAGGGTATCGCGTTCTGCTTCCAACTCCAGGCGGGAGTACTTGGTGAGCTGACGCAGGCGCAGCTCCAGAATGTGGTTCGCCTGCGTGTCGGTCAGATCGAAGACGACCTTCAGCTTTTCGCGTGCCTGAGCGGTCTCGTCAGACTCACGGATGATCTGGATGACCTCGTCAATGTCGAGGATCGCCACGAGCAGGCCCTCGACCAGGTGCAGGCGGTCGGTGCGCTTGCCCAGGCGGAACTCGGTGCGGCGGCGGACCACGTTCAGGCGGTGGTCAATGTACACGCGCATCAGGTCGAGCAGGCCGAGGGTCTGCGGCTGACCGTCCACGAGCGCCACGTTGTTGATGCCGAAGGAGTCCTCGAGCGGGGTGTGCTTGTAGAGGGCGGCGAGCACGGCCTCGGGGTTGAAGCCGTTCTTGATCTCGATGATGAGGCGCAGGCCGTGGGTGCGGTCGGTCAGGTCGACCACGTCCGAGATGCCGGTGAGCTTCTTGGAGTTGACGCCGTCCTTGATCTTTTCGATGACCTTTTCGGGGCCGACCATGTACGGCAGCTCGGTGACGACGATGCCCTGCTTGCGGGGGCTGACCTGCTCGATGGAGACCTTCGCGCGGGTCTTGAAGGTGCCTCGGCCGGTTTCGTAGGCGTCACGGATTCCGCTCAGGCCCACGATGGTGCCGCCGGTAGGCAGATCGGGGCCGGGGATGAACTTCATGATGTCTTTGAGGCTTGCCTCGGGGTGCGCGATGAGGTGGCGGGTACCGGCGATGACCTCGCGCAGGTTGTGCGGCGCCATGTTGGTGGCCATGCCGACCGCGATGCCTGTGGTGCCGTTGACGAGCAGGTTCGGGAACGCGGCGGGTAGCACGGCGGGCTGCATGAACTGGTTGTCGTAGTTGGGCACGAAGTCGACGACATCTTCGTCGAGGTCGGCGGTCAGCGCCTGCGCGGCGGGCGCCATGCGCGCCTCGGTGTATCGGGCGGCCGCGGGACCGTCGTCGAGGGAGCCGAAGTTACCGTGACCGTCCACGAGGGGCAGACGCAGCGCGAAGGGCTGAGCGAGGCGCACCATCGCGTCGTAGATGGCGGCGTCGCCGTGCGGGTGGAGCTTACCCATGACCTCACCGGTCACGCGGGCGCTCTTGACGTGGCCCTTATCGGGGCGCAGGCCCATCTGCTGCATCATGTAGAGGATGCGGCGCTGCACGGGCTTGAGGCCGTCGCGGGCGTCGGGGAGGGCGCGCGAATAAATCACCGAGTAGGAGTACTCCAGGAAGCTGGATTCCATCTCGGCGGATACGTCGATGTCGACGATATTCTCTACCACATCCACCGGGTAGTCACTGGCGGTGGATTTGGATCGGCGAGCCATATATCTCCTCGTGTCGGTGTGTTTTTCGTACTTCTATTCTAGCGGGTGCACGCGGGTGAACCGGGCCGACCGGTCAGCGTCACGCGCGAAGATACACGGAGACGCGCGGGGATACCCGGGCGTGCGTCTGGGCGGCCGGGAGATGGTGCGTCGCCCCGGCGGGGGAACGGGCCTCGCCCGGCGTCTCGTCATATGCGCACCTGTACGCGTGGTTAAGTAGCACAGCCCGGCTGGAACCCTCTAAGGTAGAAGGTAGTAATGCCTAACCGCCGAAACGCGCGCGCCCCGCAGAGCCGCCGTGCGCGCCGGCAGACACCGCACGAAAGAGGTCCGATGAACACCCCCACCCCCGAACGCGAGCAGCTGGTCGCAGACATCAAGCACGCCGGCTTCTACCCCGACCTGGTGCTGGAAGTGGTGGACGAGGCCCTGGCCGATATGAACCCCGACGCCCACTTTGTGCAGCACGAAACCCATTTCTCGCGCGATGATTTCCACCGCCACATCACCGTGATGGTCCTGTGCGGCGACTTCATCGTGTTTGCACACCTGGACGACCAGCACCTCGAGGGCGATGCGCAGGGCACCGTGGCGCACGTGAGCGTGGAGGCCGTGCACCTGAGCGACCTGAACGCGGTCACCATGAGCTACGGCTTCAGCCAGCCGCAGGCCTACAACGCCGGCAACACCGCCCCGACCGAAATTTCCTTCCAGATTGCCTGGACCGGCTCCCTGCACCTGGAGCTCGCCCCGGCCGGCTGCCAGGATCCGCAGTGCAACGCCGACCACGGCTACACCGGTGACGCCCGCCGCGAGGATATCGCGGTGCGCGTTTCCGCAACCGCTGACGGCCCCGAGTCGGTGTACCGCGCCCAGCACTTTGCGCGCGCCCTGCACCGCGCCCGCATGCGCGCCGCCCGCCGCTAAGCAGTCATCCGCCGCTAAGCAGTCATCCGCCGAGAGGAACCACCATGACGGCCCCGTCCCGCACCGAACAGCCCGCCCTGCACGATATCTTGGGTGCGCCGCTGCCTCCCGCGCCGGCCTACGGTCGCAATAGCATCGCCGATGTGCTGGAGTCCGCCTCATCCCTCGTGGCTCAGCGAAGCCTGGCGCGCCCGGTCCACGCCCTGGACGCCGACCCGGCCTTCCACTCCTCCGCCGACCCTCTGAACCTGGCTACCCGCCTGACCGAGCAGGATGTTGACCCGGACTCCTTCCGCCACGCCTGCGTGATTATGGTGGACGGCCTGGGCGAGGAGCTGCTCAACCGATACGCCGGCTACGCACCCGCCCTGCGCAAGAGCCTGAGCCTGGGCCCGCTGGACGCCGCGTTCCCCACCACGACCGCCGCCTCCCTGACCTCGCTGGGTACCGGCACGGCACCCGGTGCGCACGGCATTGCCGGCTACGAGGTGCGCAACCCGGCGGGCAACGGGGGAGCGGGCTCGGTCATGAACCACCTTTCCGGCTGGGATCAGTCGGTGGACCCGCACGCCTGGCAGCCGCTGCCGACCGTGCTGGAACGCCACCACACGAACCGCCGCGTGCTCACCATTTCGTTGGGTAAGTACCGCGGTACCGGTCTGACGGAGGCGGCGCTGCGCGGCGGCGACTTCGTGGACGCCGTCGGCTACAACGCCCGCGTCACCTACGCCCTGGAGGCGCTGTCCAGTCGCACCCCGACCACCGTGTACCTGTACTGGGGTGAGATTGACGCGGCGGGTCACCGCTACGGCGTGGGCAGTGACGAATGGCTGCAACAGCTTGAGGAGCTGAACTCGGCGCTGAAGCGTCTGGCGGAGCGCGCCCCGGCGTGGGCGGCACTCTTCGTGACCGCCGATCACGGCATGGTGAACGTGCCCGAGCATCAGCGCATCGACTACTCCGGCGTTGAGGAGCTGACCCGCAATATCGCAATGACCGCGGGTGAACCGCGCGCCGTGCACCTGTACCTGGAGGACACTTCGGAGGCGGCACGCACCGCCACCGCTCGGCGTTGGGCGCAGTACTGGGGTGAGCGCGCCTGGGTGATTGATTCTCGCGAGCTGATGCGTGCCGGCTACTTCGGCCCGATCGTGACCGATGCCGCGCGCTCGCGCATCGGCGACCTGATGGTGTGCGCTCGCGATGACTGGGCGCTCTACGATATGCGCCACTACCAGGAGCGGGCCCTGCACATGGTGGGCCAGCACGGCTCGCTCACCGACGCCGAGCGCCTGGTACCGCTGCGCATGCTCAAGACCTTCTAAGACTCGGAAGAGCCCCGCTCAGCGGATACAGGCTGAGAAGATAGAAAAAGCCGCCGGTTATTCACACGAATAACCGGCGGCTTTCTGCTGTCTTGGTGCCTTTGCCTAGAAGCCTTTATCGGGCGGCGCGAGGGCGGTCGCTTACTTGCGGCCGCCGAAGATGATGTCGTCCCAGGCGGGAACGCTCACGCGCTGCTTCTTCGAGGAAGACTTGGGCTTCTCGGCCGCGGAGGCCTTGGTGGATTCCTCGGCCGCACCCGCAGCTTCTGCGGGCTCATCCTGCGCCGCGGGAGCCTCGGCAGTCTCGGCTGCCTCGGTATCGGGGGAGTGCTTGCCGTACTCCTCCGGTGCCGGATGCGCCGCGGGGGTGTGCGCGGAGGGCGCACCGGTCAGCGGGCCTCGATCGGCGGTTGCGGGCTGTGCGGGCTGTGCGGGCTGTTCCTCGTTCGCGTGGGTGGTCGCCTCAGCCTTGGGGGCCTCAGCAGGAGCCTCTGCGGGAGCCTCAGCAGGAGCCTCTGCGGGAGCCTCAGCCTGCGGAGCCTCCGCGGACTCGCGATGCACGAACACCTCGGGCTCCTCAACCTGGGCGGGACGCACCGAGCGGGCACGCTCCAGGAGCTCCTTGAGCTTACGCTCGTCAGCACTCTCGGAAGAAGCCAGGGGAGCCGGTGCGGGCTCCGGAGCCTTCGGCAGGCGGGCCTGCGGAACCTCCACGGGGGCCTTCTTCGCGGCGGCGGCAACAGCGTCCTCGCTATTGCCCATCAGGAAGTACGCGGCCTCGTTCGAGGCGTACAGGCCCTGGTTCGCGGGGTTGTACACCCAGCGGGCGGGGAACATCACCTGAGAGGGCAGGTTCTGACGCACCGAATCCTTCAGCGCAATATCCACCTCAACGCGCCACTGGCCGTTCTCCTGCTGGCGGGTCGTCCAATCCTGGGTGGCCTCCTCAAAACCGTAACGCTCCGAAACCTCTTCAATGCGGGCGCTGAGCGTCACCGGAATCTGCGCGCTACCCGAAGCCGAATCGCGGCGACCAATCTTCACGCTCTGAGCGGCGCGAATAATGTGGGCACGCTCGGCCACGATCGGCCACTCGTAGCGGCGCACGCGCTCCGGCTCCCAGCCGGACTCCTCCGCAATCTCCTCAACGGAGGCACCCTGACGGAAACGGGTCTGAATATCGCGCGGGCCGTAGGTACCCTTAGCGCCCAGGCCGCGGGCGGGCTGAATACGGCGAGCCTTGGTGATGCTCGTGCGCAGGTTAGCGTCAATGGGCAGCAAGAAGCGGGTGCCGTCGGCAGACTCAAGCACCAGATTTTCGCCGTCATCGTGCACGCCAATCAGACGTAGCTCAAGCATGAGAACCTCCATAGGTGAACCGGGCGCCTTCCGTGAAATGTGGTGCACGGAACGCAAACTACCTTCCAGGGTACCGTGAAAGCGCGCAAAATCAGTAGCTCGGGGGCTTGTTTGGGCCAAAAAATATGTCCCGCGCCATCTTTATTGCACAGAATATGACGCCGTATATGCTCAAAGCTCACGCTGGATTAGACAAAAGGGTGTTCAATGGTGAACAATACCTGGCATGTCGTCACGGGCGTAGCGGCGGCATGGAGAATTTTAAAACCAGAGTGGCGCGGCTAACGCGGCCACAGATTCAATAGATTCAACGGAGCGTGAAAGTTTGGCAACTGATTACGATGCACCTCGCAAGCAGGACGAAGAGCAGAGCGAAGAGTCCTACGAGGAGCTCAACGCGCGCCGTTCCGACATGCAGTCCGGCGCGGTAGATGAGGACGAGAACAGCGCCGCCGAGAGCTTCGAGCTTCCCGGCGCCGACCTCTCCAACGAGGAGCTGAACGTCGTGGTTCTGCCCGCTCAGGACGACGAGTTCACCTGCGCATCCTGCTTCCTGGTTCGCCACCGCTCGCAGATTGCACGCGAGGACGGCGGCCTGTACTACTGCGTCGAATGCGAAGGCTAATATTCCAAGGATGGGTAACCCCCACCCGATAGACATCTGAACGGGGCGAGTGCCACACGGCACCGCCCCGTTGAGTATGCCTCCGCACCCGCCGCGCGGAGCCTGGCACACACACCCCGAAAGGACCGACCCCGATGAACCCCATCAACGTTCACATTAAGCTGCTCGATCCCGAGCTGCCCGCCCCCTCCTACGCCAAGCCCGGTGACGCCGGCGCCGATCTGCGCTCGCGCATCGAATTCGAGCTGGAGCCGGGCGAGCGTGCGCTCGTGCCCACCGGCGTGGCCATCGCCCTGCCCGAGGGCTACGTGGGTCTGGTGCATCCGCGCTCGGGTCTGGCCACCAAGCACGGTATTACCATTGTTAATGCGCCCGGAACCGTTGACTCCGGCTACCGCGGTGAGCTGATGGTCACCCTGCTCAACACCGATAAGACGAAGACTTTCCACGTGAGCCGCGGCGATCGCATCGCTCAGCTGGTGATTCAGAAGTACGAGCACGCGACCTTCACCATCGTGGAGGAACTGGACGAGACGGAGCGTGGCTCCAGCGGCTTCGGCTCCAGCGGAGTTCACTAGGACGGGCTCGCACGGTCCGCCGCGCTGCGGCTCGCGCGTAGAAACGTACCTCCCCTCAACGGATTCTGACGGATTCCCCGGGTGGAGGGAACACAACCCGCACCCGGGGTGCGGCGAAAGGTGGAACACCATGTTCGGATTTGGTAAGAAGAAGAAAGCCGAGGAGGCCGAAAAGGCCGCCATCGACAAGGCTGTCAACGAGGAAATCGAAGAGACCAGCGTCGAGGTCGAGGAGCTGAAGGAGGAGGAGAACTCCGCCGAAGTGATCAAGTACGATCGTGTGAACGGCCCCCACGACATCGAGGAGGTCAGCGAAGAGGATCTCGAGGACTACGTCGACCTGGGCGCCCTGCGCATCAAGATGCACGAGGGCATGAACCTGCGACTCGAGACCGATGACTCGACCGGTGCGGTGATTGCCGCAACCATCACCCGCGACGGTGCAACCCTGCAGGTGCAGGCCTTCGCAGCGCCGCGTACCACCGGCATTTGGGACGACATCCGCCACGACCTGACCGAGTCCGTCGCCTCCCAGGGCGGCACGGTTGAGGTGTACGCCGGCGTGTTCGGTGCCGAGATGCTGACCCGCCTGCCCGCCGTCACCCCGGACGGCAAGCGCGGCGAGCGCATCGCCCGTTTCGTGGGCGTGGACGGCCCCCGCTGGTTCCTGCGCGGCGTCATCTCCGGTGCCGCTGTGCTGGGCGACGAGGCTGCCGCAGCCTCCGTGGAGGAGGTTTTCCGCGATGTGGTGGTGGACCGCGGTGACGACCCGCGCCCGCCCCGCGAGCTGCTGCCCATGACCCTGCCCGCAGACCTGGCTATCGCCGAGGACGAAACTGAGGACGAGGAGCCGAAGGATAATCACCAGGAGCTCCGCCCGATGCCTCGCCGCGGCCCCGAGATCACCGAGATCGGCTAATGCCGAGCTTTTCGCATCATCCGAGCGCGCTCGTGGTTCCCGAGGAGCCCCTGATTGCTCCCGGCTACCCCGAGCGCTTTCGCGTGCGCCTCGCCGGTCGCGTGGAGCAGGTGTGGCTGCCGACGGCCCACAGCAAGCCGATGTACCGCGCCGAGCTGCTGGTCGCCAAGTCGAAGCCGCTGCAGTGGACGAACCCGCGCGCAATCATCGGCATGCCCATTGTGGAGCCTCCGGGCGAGGATTTTGACGAAGAGGCGGAGGCTCCCACGGATGCCGGGAAGCACCTGAACACGGCCTCGCTGGCCACGGTCACCTCGCAGCTGGAAACCGTGGATGTGGCTTTTCCCTCCTACCCGCCGTTCAACTACGGCGACCGGGTGATACTCAAGTGGCAGGGCCAGCAGATGGTGCCGGGCGTCCTCGCCGGTGCGCTCCTGCGCTGTTCGGGCGTGGTGTCGATTCGCGCGAACCAGCCGATTATTTACAATCCGCGCTACGAGATTGTGCCGCAATTCTTTGTGGAGAAGGGATAACATGAGCTCCGAGCCGACCAACCCCGACCGGGAGGCCGAGAAGACCGCGCGCGAAACCGTGCCCGCATCCGCCGCACAGCAGAGCCGGGTGAGCGAGCGGAACGAGTCCTCCAAATCCTCCAAATCGTCCGAGTCGCCGCACCAGTTCGCGCGGGCGGTGAGCGCCTCCATGAGCGCGAACATGCGCCGCACCGCCAATGGTGACGTGGATGTTCTGCACGCCATCGGCGGTTGGCGCGGCCTGGTGGAATCCTCTCTGCCCGCGGTGGCGTTCCTGGTGTTGTTTACCGTGACGAAGGAACTGAACCTTTCGCTGATTGCCGCGCTGGTCGCGGCCGCCGCCTTCACCCTGATTCGCCTGGTGCAGGGGTCCAAGCTGGTGAGCGCCCTGACCGGTCTGGTGGGCGTGGCGATTTGTGCTTTCGCGGCCTACCGCACGGGTAACGCGAGCGACTACTTTGTGGTTGGTTTCTGGACGAACGGCCTGTATTCGCTGGGGTACCTGGTGTCCATGGCGGTGCGTTGGCCGATTACGGGCCTGATTTTCGGCGTGATTCGCGGCGAGGGCCTGACCTGGCGGAAGAACCCGGTGCGGGTGCGCCAGTACATGCTGGCCACCTGGATTATTACGATCCTGATGCTTCTGCGCCTGGCGGTGCAGATGCCCCTGTACTTTGCCAACGCGGTGGAGGCGCTGGGCGCCACCCGCCTGATTATGGGCCTGCCGCTGTACGCTTTGGGCGTGTGGCTGGCCTGGCGCGTTTCGGCCCCCGGCGAGGCGAGCCCGGGTGGGGACGCCGAGGCTCGCGATGCCGAAGAAGCTGAAGCACCTGAGACCGCTAATAGCGCTGACAGCGCTGAGGGCTCTGAAAACCGCTAAAACACACCCCGCACCTTCGTAGAGAAGGCTTCATAGAAGATAAGGCGAAAGCCCCGGTCCGTAAGGGGATCGGGGCTTTCGCATCCTCAAATTTAGGGGATAACCACGCCGCGCAAGTCTACGCGAAGAGAGCGCGAATCTGATCCTCACCGGCAATCGTCGTGATGAAGAACAGCTCGTCGCCGCCCTCGAGCGCGACGTCGGGGCTCGGCGGAATCGGGGCGCCATCGCGCAGAATCGCGGTGAGTACCGTATCGGCCGGCCACTGCACGTGGTCCACACGGTAACCGATGATGGGGTGGTCCTCCGGCACAGTGTACTCGGCCAGGGTCGCGCCACCGGCCTGCAGAGTCAGCAGACGCACGACGTCGCCCACCTCCACGGCCTCCTCGACCAGCGCGGTCATCAGGCGCGGGGTGGACACGGCCACATCCACGCCCCAGGAGTCGTCGAAGAGCCACTCGTTGCGGGGGTTATTCACGCGGGCCACGGTGCGCGGCACGCCGAACTCGCTGCGCACCAGCAGGGAGATCATCAGGTTTGCCTTGTCGTCACCGGTTGCGGCAACGACCACGTCCGCCTTGTTCGGGTGCACCTGGCGCAGCACGGACAGCTCGCAGGCGTCACCAATATGCCAGCGCACGCCGGGCAGGTCGGCGCGCTTCTTAACTTCGGGCTTGGAATCGATGATGGTCACGTCGTGTCCGTTCATCATGAGCTCCTTGGCAATCGACGCACCCACAGAACCGGCACCAACGATGAGTACCTTCATTACTTCTCCTTAGGGTTCGGGCGCTGGCGGCCAAAGAGCTGGCGGGGATCGGGCAGGGAGGGGGTCCCGGATCCAGGGGTGGCCTTACTCGTGGCGGAACGCAACCAGTCCATATTCGCATCGGTGCGGTACTCCACCTCCTCGTCCTCGGTGCGCGGCGGGCGCGAAAGAATACGCGTCACATCGGCGACGTCGTCGGTGCGCATCATCACGTGCACGCTATCACCCTGCTGGTAGGCGCTATCGGGGCGGGGGAGCATACCCTCACCAAAGCGGGTGATGTAGGCGATGCGCACCCCGGCGGCACGCTCAATGTCGACGAACGCGTGGCCGGCCCAGCCGTCATCCAGCGGAATCTCGGTGAGCATGAGGCGGCCCGAAGGCTCACGGAAATCACCCTTCAGCGCCTGCTCGGGCAGCAGACGGCGCAACACCTGATCGGTAGACCAACGCACCGAGGCCACCGTGGGGATGCCCATGCGCTGGAAGAATTCGGCGCGGTTGGGATCGTACACGCGAGCCACCACGTTCTTCACCTTGAACAGCTCGCGAGCCACACGCGCGGCAATGATGTTCGAGTTATCACCCGACGAGACGGCGGCAAAGGCGTAGGCCTCGGTAATTCCGGCGCGCTTGAGGGTCTCCTGATCGAAACCCACACCGGTCACCAGCTGACCCTCGAAACCCTTGCGCAACGGCTGGAAGGCGCGCTCATCCTGATCGATGACGGCAACCGTGTGCCCGGAAGCCTCCAGCGTGCGGGCCAGCATGACGCCCACGCGCCCGGCGCCCATGATGACAAAGTGAGGCATGCTTCTCTCCATGTGTTGATGACGCGCTTTAACGCATACCCTTCCAGTGTAATTGAACCGCTCATTGAATTGAGCTTTGGGGCCCGGGAAGATAGCCTTAATGGGTGAGAAATCGTTGGGACAGGATGCGCATCGCCCTGATCGGTCGACCGGTCAGCACGCGGAACCTTTCGGCAGTGACCCTGCCGAAGCGGTACGCCCTGCCCCTTTTTGGTGCCGACGGCATCTCCTCGGTGGCCTATGCTGCCGACCAGACGATCCTGACCCTGGCCGCGGCGGGTGCTTCGGCGCTCGCGTTCTCCCCGTGGGTTGGCCTGGCGGTCGCCCTGGTGGGGCTGGTGGTCATCGGCACCTACCGCTACAACATCAGCCAGATTGCCGCCGAGGGCGATATTCAGCTGGTGCACAAGAAGCTGGGCGCGCTACCCTCGGTCATGATGGGTGCCTCCTCGCTCATGGACTACATGCTGACGGTGTCGGTGTCCATGTCTTCGGCGGCCACATTCCTCGTGGCCCTGTACCCCGAGATTCAGGATTGGCGCACGACGATTGCGGTGCTACTCATCCTGGCTCTGACGCTCACGGCCCTGCGTGGTCTGCAGCTCATGGGCAAGATTGCTCACTGGCCGCTGTACATCTTCCTGGCGCTCCTGGGCATCACCCTGATTATTGGTTGGGTGCGTGCCTCCGTGGGCGCCCTGCCCGTGTCCGAATCCGCCGGCTACGCCATCGTGCCGGAGCTAGGCAGCAACGCCACCGAAGGCGTGGCGCTCATGCTGCTACTGGCACGCTCCTTCTCGGGAGGCGCGGTTGCCTTCTCCGGCGTGTCGACGATTTCCAATTCGGTCCGCTACTTCCGCCCGCCCAAGAAGTACAACGCGGCCCTGACCATGATGATGATGGGCATCATCACCTCCGTTCTGCTGGTGGGCCTGTTGAGCCTGGCCTACCTCACGCACGTGCACATGGTGCATGACACGACCCAATTCCTCTTCATCGACGGGCGCGCGCCGGGGGAGTACTTCCACCAGAAGCCCGCCCTCTACCAGGTGGCTCTCGCGGTGTACCGCGACACCCCGATTTACGCGCAGCTGCTGGTGTTTGCGACCGTGGGCGTGCTGATTATCGCTTCGATTACCGCGTTCACCGGCTTCCCCATGATCGCCTCCTCCCTGGCGGACTACCAGTACCTGCCCGTCTTCTTCCGCAGCGTGGATTCCCGCGGCCTGTACACCAACGGCGTGCTGACCCTCGCGGGCTTCTCGATGATACTCACCGTGCTCTTCGGCTCGGATGTTTACTCCCTGATTCAGCTGTACATCGTGGGTATGTGTATCTCCATGGCCATGGTGCAGCTGGCCGTGGTGCGTTACCGCATGCGCCTGCTGCGCGTTACCCTGGCCCAGATGCCCCGCCGCGCCCTCCTGCGCGATATTGCGGTGTCCGCCCTGGGCGTGACCGTCACCGCCGCCGTACTCGTTGTGGTGATCGTCACGAAGCTTGGTGCCGGCGCCTGGCTGTCCCTCGGAATGATTGCCCTCATGGTTGGAGGTATGATGCTCACTCACCGTCGTTACGCCACGGTCGACGAAGCCATGGATATGCCGCTGAACGCCGAGTCCGTGGCGGATGTGGCGGCTCTGCCCTCGCGCGTGCACGCCATCGTGTACGTGGAACGCGTGCGCAGGCCCGCGGTGCGTGCCCTCTCGTATGCGCGTGCCTCGCGCCCCTCGACGATTGAGGCGCTCACCGTCAACAACGACCGCGCGGCTCTCGAGGTCGTGAAGAACCGCTGGTACGCCCTCGACATCCCCGTGCCGCTGTCGGTCATCGACTCGCCCTACCGCGATACCGTGCAGGCCGTGGTCTCGTACATTCGCCGCCGCCGCAAGAAGTCGCCGCGCGACATTCTGGTCGTGTACCTGCCCGAATTCGTGGTGGATCACTGGTGGCAGCGTATTCTGCACCGTCGCACGGTGCGCCGCCTGAAGAAGGCGCTGCTGCACGAGCCGGGCGTGATGACCGCGACCGTGCCGTGGGCCATGCACGAGGACGAAGTGTACGACGAAATCTCCGATCAGCGCCTGCAGTCCGAAGAGGTCGTCGAGGAGACGACCGCCCCGGGAGAGAACCCCGCCCTGGCACCGAACGTCACCCGCCCCGCCGGTGGCGGCCGAGAGCTCACCCAGAGCAACCGCCATGCGGTCTACCGCGGCCGGTTGCACGAGGATTCTGCATCCTAAGCTACGCGGGCGAGCGCAACTTCCCGAGAAAACGGCGGCCCCGAAGAGCCGTGCTGAAACATGAGGGGACCGCGCTGAAAAGCTCGCCCTATTGCCTTGCTACAAGCACCTGCTGCAAATGCCCCGGACCGGCACGGTGAGGGCTTCACCGCACTTCACCCCCGGGGAGCGTCGAAACCCGAGACCCCGAATATTTCGGTGTAAAATAGTTCACATTAAGTGATGATTAGGAGACAACGTCGTGACTCAACACACCACTGACCCCGCTGCCGCCTCCACAGAAGCAGGCGGTTACAGCGTAGGCCAAGTCCTCACCGTCACCTGTGAAGCACCCGCCCACGGAGGCTCCTTCGTCGCCCGCACCGCAGAGGGCGTCATCTTCGTTCGCCACGGCGTTGTCGGCGAGCAGGCTCGCGTGCGCATCACCTCCGTCGGCCCCAAGCGCCGCTACTACTTCGCGGACGTCATCGACGTTCCCGTGCCCTCCCTCGCCCGCCGACCCCACCCCTGGATTCAGGCCGATGCGCTCGCCAGCGCCGAGGAGCGCGCCGCCGCAACCGGCGTGCCCGAGTTGCTGGGCGGCATGGAGTACGGTCACCTCGCGCTGGACGAGCAGCGCCGCTACAAGACCGACATTGTGCGCACCCAGATTCACCGTCTGGGTGGCCTGCCGCTGACCTCTCCGCTGCTGACGAACCTGACCGTCGAGGAGCTGCCCCTGCGCGATAACTCCGAGGGGCTGTCGTGGCGAACCCGCGTGCGCTACGCCGTGGCCCGTGTGCGTGAGGAAAACGCCGAGGGTCGACCCATCGTGACCTGGCGCGTCGCCATGCACCCGTACCACGCCTCCTCGCCGGTTCCGGTCGTTGATTTCCCCCTTGCAGCCAGGGAGCTGCGCGACCTGCACCTGGAGCAGCTGAACCTGCGCGGTGTGCGCGAGGTGGAGGCGACCGTCTCCTCCCGCGGCCGGGTGCTGCTGCAGTTCATCGTGGACCCGCGCTTCTCGATTGACGAGATTGCGCGCGCGGTGGAGGAGCAGGCCACCGAGGCCTGGGGACTGCTCGCTAAGCGTAAGGTGTCCCTCTACTTCACGCCGGAGTCGTCCTCGAACGGCAAGCCTAAGCGTCGCCGCCCCGGAGCCTCCCACGCACCCTACCGCCGCGTGGAGGAAAGCGACCGCCTGCTCGGTGCCGGCCTACGTTCGGTGACCGAAGAGGTGACCTTCGGCCCCCGCCGCTTCAGCTACCAGGTTTCAGCCGGCGGATTCTGGCAGATTCACCGTTCGGCTCCTTCGACCATGATTGCGGCGATGCTGACCATGCTGCGCCCGCAGGAGGGCGAGTGCGCCCTCGACCTCTACGCCGGAGCGGGACTGTTCACCGCGGCCCTGGCCGATGCGGTGGGCCCCACCGGAACGGTCATCAGCATCGAGGGTTCTCCCGTGACCCACAAGGACGCCCGCTCCAACTTTGCGCCCGACGGATGCTCCCGCACCGATAACTCGGCGCAGACCCGCATCGAGGTGATTCGCGGTGACGTGGCGCGCCACCTGGTCGACCTGAAGACCGCCCGCGACTTCGAGCAGATTCCGCCGATTGACGCCGTGGTTCTGGACCCCTCGCGTGAGGGTGCCAACCGCACCACCCTGGAGCGCCTGGACGCTCTGGATCCCGGACGCATCCTGTACGTGGCCTGCGACCCGGCAGCCCTGGGGCGCGACACCGGTATTCTGCATGAACTCGGCTGGGATATGGTGCAGCTGCGGGCCTTCGACATGTACCCGAACACGCACCACGTTGAGAGCGTGGCGCTCTTCGAGCGTGCGCCGGCGAAGCCTCGTCCGCGTCGTCGCCGCAAGTAGGCGGCGGGTTGGCCGAGGCTCGTCCTTCGACAGAGGAGGGCGGGGCGCGGGCCGGCGTTCGATTGGCGGCAGACCTGCCCGGGGTGCCGTCGGAAAAGGGGAGAGCTCGTCTCACCTGACGGTGACGCGAATCTGATTTTTAGCCCCTTAAAAGGTAAAATCATTGGAGAACCAACGCACGGAATGAGCCGTGCCCTGAACCCTTGAGGAGTGTGGGTGTATGTCTGCTGAAAATGCGTCGCCGCAGGAGAACAACCCGAAGGTCGCCACCCCCGGAGCACCCACCGTAGATTACAGCCTTGGCGATGGCCACACGGCCCGCCTGCTGCCCGGCATCAAGGACCCCTCCGACCTGCGCAACCTGAGCTACGAGCAGCTGGAGGAGCTCTCCAACGAGATCCGCCAGTTCATCGTGACGAACGTTTCGGCGACCGGCGGCCACCTGGGCCCGAACCTGGGCGTTGTGGAGCTGACCCTTGGCATCCACCGCATTTTCGATTCCCCCAAGGACAACATCCTCTTTGACACCGGCCACCAGTCCTACGTGCACAAGCTCGTGACCGGCCGTCATGCGTTTAAGACTCTGCGCCAGAAGGGCGGCCTCTCGGGCTACCCCGACCGCAACGAGTCCAAGCACGACATTATCGCCTCCTCGCACGCCTCCAGCTCTATCTCCTGGGCCGACGGCATTTCGCGCGCCAACCGTATTAACGGTGAGGACGACCGCTACACCGTCGTGCTCATCGGCGACGGCGCGCTCACCGGCGGCATGGCCTGGGAGGCCGTGAACAACATCGCCGCCGACCGTAGCCGCAAGGTCGTAATCATCGTGAACGATAACGGCCGCTCCTACGCGCCCACCATCGGCGGTTTCGCTAACCAGCTTTCCGAGCTCAAGCACGGCGTGCAGCAGCAGGTGGACCGCGTTCGCCTGGACCACCGCTACGACCGCGCCCTCGACGCGGTGCGCGTGGGTCTGCAGCGGGGTGGTGCCCTGGGCCAGATGATTTACCGCGGCCTGCACGGCATGAAGGCCGGCATCAAGGACGTGGTGGTGCCCAAGGGTATCTTCGAGGAACTCGGCATGAAGTACGTGGGCCCCATCGACGGCCACGATCAGCAGGCTGTGGAGAACGCCCTGACCGCCGCGAAGAACTACGGGGGCCCGGTCATCGTGCACGCCATCACCGAGAAGGGCCACAGTTATGCGCCCGCCCGCGCGAACAAGGACGACCAGTTCCACGCGGTCGGCCCGATTGACCCGCTGACCGGTAATGCCGTCTCCAAGAGCACCGCCGAGTCCTGGACCAGCGTCTTTGGCCGTGAGATTGCAGATATTGCGGATGAGCAGGAGAACGTCGTCGGCATCACCGGCGCTATGCTCATTCCCGTGGGTCTGCGCGAGTTCCAGAAGCGCCACCCCGACCGCGTGATTGACGTGGGCATCGCCGAGCAGCACGCCATCGCCATGAGCGCGGGCCTCGCCTACGGCGGCATGCATCCGGTCGTCGCGCTCTACGCAACCTTCCTGAACCGCGGTTTCGACCAGCTGCTCATGGATGTGGCACTGCACAAGGCCGGCGTGACCGTGGTCCTGGACCGCTCCGGCATCACCGGCCCCGACGGCGCAAGCCACCACGGCATGTGGGATTTGGCGATGCTGCAGTTCATCCCCGGGCTGCACCTGGCCGCCCCGCGTGACGCCGCAACCCTGCGCGAGGAGCTGCGCGAAGCCGTAGCTATCAACGATGCACCCACCGTGATTCGCTACCCCAAGGGCTCCGTGGGCGAGGACATCCCCGCCATTGAGCGCCGCGCCGACGGTGTAGACGTTCTGGCCCGCACCGGCGAACCGCATCCCGAGACCGGCCAACGCGACGTGCTCTTCGTGGCCGTGGGCGCCATGGCCCGCGTGGCCCTGGAGGTTTCCGAGATTCTGGCCGCAGAGGACATTGAGTCCACCGTGATTGACCCGCGCTGGATCATTCCCGTTCCCTCCTCCGTCGTGGAGCTGGCCCGTGACCACCGCATCGTGGTGACCATCGAGGACGGCGTGCGTTCCGGCGGCGTGGGTGCGCGCATCCGACAGGAGATGCGCGAGGCCGGCGTCGATACGGCCCTGAGCGAGCTGGGTCTGCCCGCCGAGTTCATCCCGCACGCATCGCGCGAGCAGATTCTGGAAGAGGTCGGACTGACCCCCGAGCGAATCGCCGCGGATGTGCGTGCCCAGCTGGCCGGCGACAAGGTGCCCTTCGCCCGTGAGGAGGGCCAGAAGCCCCGCCACACCGCGTAGCCGTAACGCGTAAAAGCTAGATACGCGAAAAACCCAGCTACCCCGACCGGGTAGCTGGGTTTTCTGCGTTTTCAACGGTGCACTTCAAGAGCGTAATTCAACAGTGCACTTCAACGGCACACGAAACTAAAACGAAGCAGAGGCTGGCCCTAGCTGTTGTTTCCCACAAAGATACGGCCGTCTTTCACCTGCACCGAGTAGGTCTTCAGCGGGGTCTCCGCCGGGCCGTGCAGCACCGAACCGTCGGCGGTCGCGAACTCCGAACCATGGCAGGGGCACACGATGCGGTTCGAATCCTGCACCTGCAACTGGCACCCCTGGTGAGTGCACACGGGGCTGTACGCCTTGTACTGACCCTCGGACGGCTGGGCCACAATCACGGTCGTGGTGCCGCGGGTCAGCTTAGCGGCCTTACCCACGCCCACCGAAGACGCGGCTGCCATATCCACGGTTCCGTCGGGCGCGGTCACCGTCGTGCTGCCGCCCTCGGCGCAGGAAGCCAGCGCCGCGGTGGAGGCCAGGGCCCCGGTCACCAGGGTCGCACGGCGCGAAAACAGACGGGACGAGGCCCTCTCGGCATCCGACGCAAGGTCGGTTTCGGCAGTCGCCGCGGGCTTGACCGAAGCGGACTGCTCCTGAACGCTCGCCTGCCGGCAGCAGGAACAATTCTGAGAAGTAGACATAAATCCTCTTTCGTTGAGCGAAAGCTAACCCAAATGCTTCGCGAATACCGGCGCGATCGCGGGGGCGACCAGACCGGTCTGCCAAGGGCGTGCGCCGTAGGCGGCCAGCGCATCCCGCAGGGACTGCTCGTCGTGACGGGCCGGAGGCTCCCAGCACAGTCGACGCACGTAATCGGTCGTAATCAGGTTCTGCGCCGGAATCGTCAGGCGCTCGGAGAGGTCGTCAATCACCTGGCGAACCTCGGTAAACAGCGCAAGATTCTCGGGGCGCTTCGACTCCCACGCCTTCAACGGGGGAGGGGCGGTCGAGGGCAGGGTGTACGGCACCGCGTTCTCGCCGCGGGCTGCGGATGCGATTGCGCGCACCCAGCGGGGACCCTCACGGCGCAGGCCGCGCGTCTGAAAACCGGGGATGGCCATCACGGCCGGCACGTTGCGGGGCATGGTGCGGGCCGCCTCAATCAACGCGGAATCGGGTAGTAGCCGCTTCGAATCGATGTCCTTCTTGCGGGCCAGCGAATCGCGTTCAACCCACAGGTTACGCAGCGCCGTCAGCTGTTTGACCGACCGCAGGGCAGTGCGGCCCTTCGTCTTGCGCCAACGCTCCGGCTGGTCCGTGGGGTCCTTCACCGGTGATGCGCACAGGTACGCAAACTCCTCTTGAGCATACTGCAGCTTGCCCTGCTTGCGGAGTAGCTCCTCCAAGGCGTCGCGCAGGTCGATGAGCACGTCAACATCCAGCAGCGCGTAGTTCAGCCACGACTCCGGCAGGGGACGGTGCGACCAGTCCTCCTTCGAGTGTTTTTTCTCCAGCCTGTAGCCCAGAAGCTCCTCAACCGTCGCGCCCAGATTCACGCGTTTCAGGCCCGCCAGGCGAGCACCCAGCTCGGTATCGAATAGACGCTTGGGGCGCATGCCCAGCATGTCGAGGCTCGGGAAGTCCTGGATTGCCGCGTGAATCACCCATTCGGCGTCGGCCAGCGCATCATTAATGATGCGCAGGTCAGAGAAGGCTTCCGGATCGATCAGGTACAGCTTGTCCTCGCGCTTAAGCTGCACTAGGAACGCGCGCGAACCGTAACGGATACCCTGCGCACGCTCGGTATCAACGGCCACCGGGCCGGAGGCCGCCGCCAGCGACTCGGCCGCACGGCGCAAACCGCTCTCGGTGTTAATCAGCGTGGGAATCGGCGTCGAAGGGGTGTTCAGCGGAACAACCTCGGGAACCTCAATATCCTGAAGGGTCAGCGAACCGTTCGCTTTAGCTGCGCTACTCATGGAACCATCCTCTTCTGACGCTCAGGTGTTGTACATGTAAATCGCCCCGGGCACGCCACACCGGCCCCCAAAGGCACTAGGCCATTCTACCCGTCCCGGCTGAGAGGCTCGAATTAGGGGAATTTGGGTGGCCCCGGGGCCGCTTCTGGATGCTATTCCTCTTCGGCCTTTTCGTTCTCGGCCGGAGTGAGGGTCAGGCACACAGAGTTGATGCAGTAGCGCAGGTCTGTGGGGGTGGGGTAGCCCTCACCCTCGAATACGTGGCCCAGGTGCGAGTCGCAGGCGGCGCATCGCACCTCGACGCGGCGCATGCCGAACGTCGTGTCTTCCAGGTAGCGCACGCGGTCCTCGGCCAGGGGCGCGAAGAACGACGGCCAGCCGCAGTGCGAGTCGAACTTCTGGTCTGAGCGGAACAGCTCCGTGCCGCAGGCTCGGCAGGAGTAGATGCCTTCGGCGTGCGTGTTCCAGTACTCGCCCGTGAAGGGACGCTCCGTGCCGCCCTCGCGCAGCACCGCGTATTCTTCGGGGCGGAGGACTTCACGCCAATTCTTTGCGATGGTGCCGACACCCGGCAACGAGTTACCCATGGGATTCTCCTTTAAATCGTTGATCTGTACACATGCATAACGCGGCGGTGGAGGAGTATATTTCCTCAACCGCCGCGGTGCGCAGCCTGTGCCGATAATATTCTGTCGCGGGGCAGCACGAGGCTGTTAGGCGCGGATATCTGCGTACTTTCCGTTGGTGAGCTTCAGCAGGTCGTCGGGGGCGAGCTCGACGTCCAGTCCACGCTTGCCTCCGGACACCATGATGGTGTCGAAGAGCTGGGCGCTTTCGTCCAGGAGGGTGGGGGAGGGGGTCTTCTGGCCCAGCGGGGAGATGCCACCGACCACGTAGCCGGTGCGGCGTTCGGCGACCTTCGGGTCGCACATGGAAGCGTTCTTCCAACCCAGGGCTGCGGCGGCGGCCTTCACGTTGAGCTTGCCGGAGACGGGGACGATTGCGACGGCGAATTCCTTTTCGTGCACGATGAGCAGGGTCTTGAAGACCTGTTCCTCGGATGCGCCGAGGTTCTTCGCGGCCTCTTCGCCGAAGGAGGTTACGCCCTCGGTGTGCTCGTATTCGCGCATCTGGAAGGGGGTGTTCGTCTCGGTGAGGAGGGCAACGGCGGCCGTTGCTGCTCCGCTCTTCTTGCCTTTATTTTTCTTAGCCATAGATACCATTTTACGGAAGTCACCATGCGCCGTTACGCGCCGAGAAGCCACATGTGTTTCGAAAAGCCACGAAAGAAGTGGCTTCTCGGCAAACATGTGGCTTCTCAATGGTTATGGGGTTATTTCAGTAGCCCTTTTTCCTTCAGCTGCTCTTGAGAAAGCAACGACAGTCCAAAATCCATCTGATTTGTCTACGTTCTGAGGTAGCCTTTAGGCTCCCTTTTTTCTTAGTAAATACCGATGAGTAATTGCATGCCAAGACTAGTCAGGATGATAGCAATCCAGCAAAGGGCTCCAAGAAGAATGGATTTTCCACTGGATTTGATCATAGCAATGAGGTTGGTTTTGAGACCAATAGCACTCATAGCCATGATGATGAGGAATATAGAGAGTTGTTTGAGAGGTGAAAAGAAGCTATTGCTGACACCGAAAGATGTGAGAAGAGTAGTTATCAGAGAAGCTAGGATAAAGTAGAGAATGAAAACGGGGAAGATTTTTTTAAGCTTCACTCCTTGGTTGTTGCCTTGTTGACGGCTTTGCCAATAATAGGAGAGGAAGAGAACGATAGGGATAATAGCTAGAGTACGTGTCAGCTTGACAATAGTTGCAGGCTCAAGAGTGTTTGCATTGTAAAGACTATCCCAGGCACTAGCAGTAGCTGTCACAGAGGAAGTATCGTTGACCGCAGTACCCGCAAAGAGAGCAAAACCTTCGTTGGAAAGATGGAGCCAAGAACCTAGAGTTGGAAAGATAAGAGCTGCCAAGACATTGAAGAAAAAGATAACAGAAATGGCTTGGGCTACTTCTTTTTCCTTGGCGCGAATAACAGGAGCAGTCGCTGCAATGGCAGAACCGCCACAGATAGAAGATCCAACTCCAATCAAGGTAGCTAGCTTTGTATCAAGCTTAAAAAAGCGTTGGAAAAAGAAAGCTATAATCAAAGCAATTGAAATAGTTGAAAGGATAACAGGAAGGGAAGATTTTCCAACTGCGAAAACTTGTGAGATATTGAGTCCAAACCCAAGCAAAATAACAGCATACTGAAGCAGTTTTTTAGAGCTATAAGTCAAACCGGCATCCAGTTGTGCATAGGAAGCGAGAAAGGGATGGAGAATCATTCCGATAAAAATGGCGAAAACAGGTGCTCCCACAACAGGCAGAAATCCTCCTAAAACCCAAGAGATGATAGAAATGATCAGACAGACTGACAATCCTGCCCAATTTTTTGATAGAAATGACATAAAAACCTCCGAAAATAAACACTCCTTATTATAATCTTATTTGTTAGAAAAATAAAATAGAAAGTAGGAATGCAGACCCAGCCCGGGGAACGCGCCACCTCAGCCTCCGCGCTGATAAAGGCCTTCGATATCCTTGAGGAACTTAATATCCTTCTCGTAGGTATCCAGCATATAGGGCCATACATACTGCATGTCACCGGTCTGAATACCGTAGTTACGGGCTCTGACCCAATCGGTCATCATCTCACGAAGACCAGCAAAGGTTTCAAGGGTACTGTTGCGGCTTAGCCTTCGGAAGAGGGACGTTTTGAGCTATACCATATGCATCAGCTTTGCGGTACTCGCCGTCGGGTGCCTTTGATCCGCCGGAATAGCCGCGGGGTAATGACCGGGCTCGGAGTAGCGGAAGCAGAAGTAGCGTTAGATGCTGCCGCAGACGCCGAGGCGGTTTCGCTCGGCGCTGCGGAGGTGGTGGCTGCCGCCTCGTTATTTGCCT
>NZ_KV814491.1:201068-205469 GCF_001813965.1 Rothia sp. HMSC072E10
CGGAGGTGGTGGCTGCCGCCTCGTTATTTGCCTGATGGCCGCATGCCGCAAGCAGGGCACCAAGACCCAGAAGGGTACCGCCGCTCAGCATTGCGCGGCGGGTAAAAAGGTTGGAAGTCATGGAATTGTATTCCTCATATCGGTGTGGTGTGTGAAGAGATGGGGGGCTGGTTAGAAACCGGAAGACTAACCACCCGAAGGGAAGAACCCCGATAGATGAGAAGCCACATGTGTTTCGAAAAGCCACCAAAGAAGTGGCTTCTCGGCAAACATGTGGCTTCTCAACGTAAGACCCGCGGCGGACTTTACATGTCGGGCCAGTCACGGTGCAACGAATACTCTGTGTCCCCGTCACCGCTGTCGTTTAGATGCCAACGCTGACCGGTACGCACATCAGCCTTGCGCAACCTGGGGTTCGGGTTATCCTTTTTACCCATGGTGGGGTCGTTCTTGCAGCCCCAACGAGTATCGTCTTCATCGCAGGTGCCGCCGACGCGTCCCACATCAACCCACCACACACGCACCAGCAGCGGGTCAACGGTATCTTTCGTCAACACAACATCCAGGGCCTGCCAATCGCCGCCGTTCACCCGGAAACGACCAGAGTAAGACACCGTCGCGTAAGCGTGGAAGTTGCCCGAACGCTGATAAGCGTAGCTGGTCGCGGTCTTGCGTGACTCTTCGCCGCGTGCCCTGCTAACCGGCTTGCCCATGGTGTAGAAAGTATCCTCGTCACCGTTGCCGTATTGGATGGTCATTTGGGTGGGGTAGGATTCGATTTCTACGTGGCCGATCATGAGGTCGCCTTCCCAACGTGCGGTGGGTGCGTCGACGTAGAAGTTGACGGCTTGGTTCTTGTAGACGTTGGGGTTATCTTCGCCCTGACCAGAGCCAAGGTTGTAGGACTGCTTCAAAACAGGGGCCTGGATATTGGTGTTAGCGAATTGATCCTCAATTTCTTGGAGCATTTCTTCGATAGTGGGTCCCTTGGGGGTTTCTTTGGGGTTGGTGGGGGTGAGGGTTTTAGTATCGTTGGGTTGGCAGTATGTTGAGAACCCGGTTTTTAGGTTGTAGTTTGCAGCTTCGCCGGTTGCGGGTTGTTCTAGGACGCGTATGGGTTTACCCGGACGCTGGTCCTCGGTATAACAAACGTCTTTTCCTGATTGTTGGTTGTTATACTTTGGGAAAAACATTCTATGGTTCATCCCATCCAGTGTTTCAACATTCCTTCTCCTAAATTCTTCAGCAGCTTTTTCAGCATCATATTCGACACCTGTATTATCACTTTTTGAATCATTTACAGTGTTATCTTCTTCCCCTTCACCAGTGGAACGAGATGGTGGCAAAGGGGCTGAGGAATCTCCAGGAATTTGTACACAATGGCCATTAGGATTCTGACACTCCGCCGCGTAAATAACGGAGAAAGAACTTATATTCACAAGAGTAGAACACAGCAGAAGCTTTACAAGGGTACTGGAACGAAAAGTCACTTTTTCAAAATCCCCTTTTGAATCAATTCGCGCTGAGAAAGCGTATTTACAATCTTCCAATACCCATTATTAAAATTAAAGATAAATGCACACATGTCGTCGTTATTGGCAGTATTTTTCTTTGTAGTTGTATGCCCATCGGGTTCAACATAAATAGCGTACGTCCATAGATGACGGGTCACCAGTGTATATTCTTTAGTCTCCGCGTCGAAAGTAAAAGCACCTTCCTGCTGATAACCATCGGTTCCTTCGATGACCCAGCCACCGCGCTTATACAACCCCTCAAGGTAGTCGTAGAACTTGTATTCCGATGTATTTTTTCCCATGTACATCCGGGCATAGCTACAATCACCGGTCTGCATTCCATAGTTGTGTGCATCTAGCCAATTATTCATCATGCTTTGCATGCCATCTTCATTCTCAGGGTACTGCGCAGGCTCATTGCGGGGCTTCGGGACATTTTGGGCCGGGCCGTAACCGTCCGCCTTGCGGTACTCGCCGTCGGGGGCCTTCGAGCCACCGGAGTAGCCGCGGGTAATGACCGGGCTCGGAGCAGCTGATGCAGAAGCGGCATCGGATGCCGCCGTGGAAGCCGATGCTGATTCGCTCGGCACGGCAGATGCGGTGGCTGCCGCCTCGTTATTTGCCTGCTGGCCGCAGGCGGTAAGCAGGGCGCCCAAGCCCACAAGTGCGCCGCTACCCAACAGGGTACGGCGGTTGAAAATGGTCGAATCCATAGAAGATACGCTCCTATCGTCGGTGATGGTGTGTATGTGCTAGTCGAGAATGTTTCTGTAGGTACGGCGACGTGCCTCGAAAGTGTTCTGGCTAGGTATTCCATGCTGTCGATGCACCGGTGCATCGCTTTGGGTCCCGAGACCACCTTACAGGATGTTTGCCATCTTTTGCAGTCTTTTGTAGTTTGTGAAGTTTAGATGTAGATATTGGAATACTTTCGCTATCAAGTAGGTCTTTGGAGAGTGTTGATTGAGAGAAGTGTTGGTTCAGAGGGTATTGGGGGAGGAGGCGAGGCAACCTCGACCTCCCAGACCTGCCAACTGCATCCGGCGCATCGCCTTACTCATAATGTGGCGGGCAACTCATGCGGCTCACGCGGGGTGTTAGGCAGTACTACACTTAAAACGAAAGTCACATCGCCGTCACTGAAGAAAAGAGTTTTTGTGCCCACCACGACCGTACATTTGACCGACCGTATCCCGCGCGTTTCTGCCGATGAGCTGCTGGCAGGTTTCCGCCCGTCAGAGCGTTTTGGAGAGGTTTCGTTCGACACCTATATCCCCGACCCGAACCAGCCTTCGCAGGCTGAGGCGGTGCAGAAGCTCAAGGATTTTGGCGACAAGATTAACGGCGGCGGCTCCGGCGGCGGCTTCTTCGGACGACTCTTTGGCGGTAAGAAGAAGGACACCTCGAAGGCTGGCCTGTACCTTGATGGCGGTTTTGGTGTGGGTAAGACCCACCTGCTGGCTTCGCTGTGGCATTACGTGGACGGCCCGAAGGCATTCGGCACGTTCGTGGAGTACACGAACCTGGTGGGTGCGTTGACGTTCCGCAAGACGGTTGAGGCGCTGAGCGGTTACAAGCTGGTGTGCATCGACGAGTTTGAGCTGGACGATCCGGGCGATACGGTGCTCATGTCCCGCCTGATGCGTGAGCTGGCCGATGCCGGCGTGAAGCTTGTGGCGACTTCGAATACTCTGCCGGGTGCCCTGGGTGAGGGTCGCTTCGCGGCGGAGGACTTTAAGCGTGAGATTCAGGTTCTTGCTTCGCAGTTTGAGGTGCACCGCGTGGATGGTGAGGACTTCCGTCACCGTGGCCTGCCCGCCGCACCGGAGCCTGTAGCAGACGCTGAGTTTGACGCGAAGGTTGAGGAGGTGTTCGCCGGTAAGACGGTGGGCGTCGATAACTTCGCGGACCTGGTGGAGCATCTGGCGAAGGTGCACCCTTCGCGTTACCGTCAGCTGATTGACGGTCTGCAGGGTGTTGCGTGGCGTGATGTGCAGCCGATTACTGAGCAGTCGGTGGCGCTACGTTTTGTGGTGCTGGCCGACCGCCTGTACGACAAGGACCTGCCGATTGTTTCTTCGGGTGTGCCTTTTGACAAGGTGTTTACCCCGGAGATGCTGGCCGGTGGTTACCAGAAGAAGTATTTCCGCGCGGTGTCTCGTTTGACCGCGCTGGCTCGTGAAGGCCTGCTGGGTGAGGAGGCGGAGCGCTAGTTCCGCTGTTCGCCGGGGCCGAGCTTTGGCCGGCTCGGGTTTTGATGCGCTGTTCTTTCTAGTCCCGTGAGACTCGAAGCTCGCCCGGTTTACCTGAACCGCGCCAACCCTTCCCATACGTGAAGACCCCCGCCGGGTCGCTTAGGAAGCACCCGGCGGGGGTCTTTGTGTGAGCGAGAACCTGGTACGTGACGGGAACATGGCGTGTCGCTCGCATGGTTTCTTCCCTTGTCAGGGAGTTATGCGGGGGTAGATGTGGTTGGAGTGTATAATTTTGCGTGTAGCCTCCGCGAGGTTCTCGCGAAGCACCCGTTTCTGCCGCATGGTTGCGGGCTAGTTTCGGGTAGCTATTTCCCTTCCTTTTCGGAGGGGCTTTCATTGAGGCTCGATGGGAACGCGGTGTATTCGGGGTTCCAGCCAATATTTCCCTTCCTTTTCGGAGGGGCTTTCATTGAGGCTGGCCACACCACCGATGGTCTGAATGTCACCCCCACCAAATTTCCCTTCCTTTTCGGAGGGGCTTTCATTGAGGCACAACGCGCTCTTGGGAAACATGCAGACCCTAACCAATTTCCCTTCCTTTTCGGAGGGGCTTTCATTGAGGCAGAGAAGAAGTCAGCTAAGGGGTTCTTTTCCCGTATTATTTCCCTTCCTTTTCGGAGGGGCTTTCATTG
>NZ_KV814491.1:205569-205893 GCF_001813965.1 Rothia sp. HMSC072E10
TCCCTTCCTTTTCGGAGGGGCTTTCATTGAGGCAACGCGAAGCTGGCGGAACATTTGGAACAGACTCTTATTTCCCTTCCTTTTCGGAGGGGCTTTCATTGAGGCTGCTGAGAGTGTCGCTAAGGCGTTCGGCCTGTGGGTATTTCCCTTCCTTTTCGGAGGGGCTTTCATTGAGGCAGGTAACCGGGCGCGATAGCCAGCGGCTCGGCGGGTGCATTTCCCTTCCTTTTCGGAGGGGCTTTCATTGAGGCAGCATGAACAACTAGGAAGGCACCTAATGACCGAGAAGACATTTCCCTTCCTTTTCGGAGGGGCTTTCATTGA
>NZ_KV814491.1:205993-206385 GCF_001813965.1 Rothia sp. HMSC072E10
TTCCTTTTCGGAGGGGCTTTCATTGAGGCATGCGGGCGAATCAACATTATGCGGATCAAAAATAACCGATTTCCCTTCCTTTTCGGAGGGGCTTTCATTGAGGCCCAAAGCAGTAGTAGCTAGGAGACACGCGGGGCGAGAATTTCCCTTCCTTTTCGGAGGGGCTTTCATTGAGGCCCAGCCTTCACAGCTCGGTCTCGTAGCTTGTCACGGTCATTTCCCTTCCTTTTCGGAGGGGCTTTCATTGAGGCATGCGCGCCACCTCAGACTCCACGAGCGCGAGCGCCATTTCCCTTCCTTTTCGGAGGGGCTTTCATTGAGGCCCCAGTTAATTACCCCAGTTATTCACTCAGTCATTTAATTTCCCTTCCTTTTCGGAGGGGCTTTCATTG
>NZ_KV814491.1:206485-206801 GCF_001813965.1 Rothia sp. HMSC072E10
TTCCTTTTCGGAGGGGCTTTCATTGAGGCGCTTGTTTCTCTGGTTGGTGCGTGCAAAATCGCCGGTGATTTCCCTTCCTTTTCGGAGGGGCTTTCATTGAGGCTCTTATCGTCCGATGCGTCATGCGAAAGCTTGAGAATTTCCCTTCCTTTTCGGAGGGGCTTTCATTGAGGCAGGTAACCGGGCGCGATAGCCAGCGGCTCGGCGGGTGCATTTCCCTTCCTTTTCGGAGGGGCTTTCATTGAGGCTGAAAGCGGCGTAGGTCATGAGAGCGGCGGCTATGGCATTTCCCTTCCTTTTCGGAGGGGCTTTCATT
>NZ_KV814491.1:206901-207213 GCF_001813965.1 Rothia sp. HMSC072E10
CCCTTCCTTTTCGGAGGGGCTTTCATTGAGGCCAGACGAACAGGGGCACCTGCAGGGCAAGCCACTGGATTTCCCTTCCTTTTCGGAGGGGCTTTCATTGAGGCTCGTCGCGTGATTGGGCTGGTCGCCGCGAGTATGATTTCCCTTCCTTTTCGGAGGGGCTTTCATTGAGGCTATGAGCGGCAGATTATAGACAAACTGGGAGACAAATTTCCCTTCCTTTTCGGAGGGGCTTTCATTGAGGCTTTAAGTACTCGAATGAGGCGTCCATCACTGACGGATTTCCCTTCCTTTTCGGAGGGGCTTTCATTG
>NZ_KV814491.1:207313-208561 GCF_001813965.1 Rothia sp. HMSC072E10
CCCTTCCTTTTCGGAGGGGCTTTCATTGAGGCGAACTAGAATTCACTATCTGCGTTGGCGCTGGAAATTTCCCTTCCTTTTCGGAAGGGCTTTCATTGAGGTCTTTCTACTGCACTCTACTAGCTGGGTCTTTCTTCGCTTTCTAACGGAGACTTTCATTGAGGCGTCACACCTCTTGCATCCAATAAGTCAGGCTTATAATATTTCCCTACCTTTTTTGTAGGGACTTTTATTGAGGCCATGCGAAGGGCTCATCCTTGCCCACGGTCCCCGGTATTTCCCTTCCTTTTCGGAGGGGCTTTCATTGAGGGGTGACCGACCGAACCTTCAAGATCGGCACCGGCTCGGATTTCCCTTCTTTTTCGGAAGGGCTTTCATTGAGGGGCGCTGACCGTGCACCGTGCACAGGGCGCGACCGTGATTTCCCTTCCTTTTTGGAGGGGCTTTCATTGAGGGGCACAAGGGCAGCTTTGAGTCGTGGCTGATGCATCAGATTTCCCTTCCTTTTCGGAGGGGCTTTCATTGAGGCAGCAAGCCGCCCGGCACCTGCACGAAACAGATACCGGATTTCCCTGCTTTTTCAGAGGGGCTTTCATTGAGGGATTCCGGTAACGGGGTTCGGGGCTTCAACCTGATTATTTCCCTTCCTTTTCGGAAGGGCTTTCATTGAGGCTTCACCAAGACATTTGCCCCGAAACCCGAAAAGACTATTCCCAGCAGCTTGTGGGACTTCCAATAAGATAGGCTGTTGTGATGGATTAGGATGACTGCTGGACCGTTTGTTCTGCACCTTGGGGTGTAGACTTTCATTGAGGCACGACCAATAACACTGGTGCGACGCAAGTCAGTCTGGCATTTCCCTTCCTTTTTGGAGGGGCTTTCATTGAGGGAAGGTAACTTCGTCGATTCTGTACCGTGTGGAATGGATTTCCCTGCTTTTTTGGCAGGGACTTTCATCGAGGCGCACGCGATTTGGACCTGAACGAGAAGCAAGATTCGGGTTTCTTTGTTTTCTAGCGGAGATTTTCATTGAGGGTGGCACCTGCACAACCTTGCCGTGGTATTTGTCCGCGAATTTCCCTACCTCTTTGTAGGGGCTTTCATTGAGGCGGTGGGTATCGCGATTTTTGCCATCGTCATGGGCAATTTCCCTTCCTTTTCGGAAGGGCTTTCATTGAGGCAGGCACCCTACAGCACCTCTAGCCCATCACAAAAAATTTCCCTTCCTTTTCGGAAGGGCTTTCATTG
>NZ_KV814491.1:208661-229749 GCF_001813965.1 Rothia sp. HMSC072E10
CCCTTCCTTTTCGGAGGGGCTTTCATTGAGGCGACGGATTCACCCCGCGCGTCTTCGTCGTACAGCAATTTCCCTTCCTTTTGGGAAGGGCTTTCATTGAGGTAACATTACCGGCAACCATGATACGAATGATGTTAATTTCTCTGCTTTCTAGTGGAGACCTTCATCGAGGCGACTCGAGGGCAAAGCGTCCCGCTTCAATTGCTCGGCATTTCTCCGTATCTCAACGGAGACTTTCATTGAGGTATCTCGGAAGACGGTGTAACTCAGACCATCGACTCCAGTTCCCTATTTTTTCGTAGGGGCTTTCATCGAGGCCGAGTAAACGTCGATAACGCTTCGAGCAGCATCATCATTTCCCTTCCTTTCCGGAAGGGCTTTCATTGAGGCGAGGCAAACAGGCCGGTGACATCAACCCTCCACCCCTATTTCCCTTCCTATTTGGAGGGGCTTTCATTGAGGCGACCAGAAGATTGGCCTGAAGGATCTGGGGATCTCAAATTTCCCTTCCTTTTGGGAAGGGCTTTCAATGAGGCGACAGCAACGCCCGGCACGTCAGTAGCCGGTTGTCTAATTTCCCATCCTTTTGGGAGGGGCTTTCATTGAGGCACCCAAAAAGCAGTCAAACAACTCGACACCCAAGCATTTCCCTTCCTTTTCGGAGGGGCTTTCATTGAGGCGCTGCGGCGTTCAAGGTGTTTGGCAGCTTCGGCAAAAATCTCCCTTCCTTTTGGGAAGGGCTTTCATTGAGGCTTCACCAAGACATTTGCCCCGAAACCCGAAAAGACTATTCCCAGCAGCTTGTGGGACTTCCAATAAGATAGGCTGTTGTGATGGATTAGGATGACTGCTGGACCGTTTGTCCTGCACCTTGGGGTGTAGACTTTCATTGAGGTTCGGATATGCCCACCGGCGGTTTCGCCCCGCGTAATTTCTTCGATTTCTAGCGGAGACCTTCATTGAGGCAAGTACGGCGTGGGTTTGCCAGTGAGCGCGGTAGAGAATTTCTTCGCTTTCTAGCGGAGACTTTCATTGAGGGTTGATGACGGGAGTCCAGTCTGCCTCAACCTGGATATTCCCTACTCTTTTGTAGGGACTTTTATTGAGGCACCGTGGAGGGCATGCCTCCGGGTCAATGGGTCGGCGTTTCCCTTCCTTTTGGAGGGGCTTTCATTGAGGCATTGAGGCGGGCTCATCCCGGCTTGCGCGGGAAATACCTCAGCTTTCCCTACAGTTTGTAGGGACTTTCCCTAACCCAACCCTGCTCCGTTCCTGGGCTCACCACAGCACAGGAACGGAGCTTTTTTGCTACGAAACGAGGCCAAAACACCAGCAGCAAGCCTCATCCACCAGTTACTACCCGCCTCCTCCACACATCCCGGCAGAAAAACCCAACACGCCAGAATAGCGTCATAAACTCGCTGATAAGCTAAAACACTCCGTCGCAGTGCTAACCTCAAAATCAAGCAGACAAAGTAGACTGCTTAGCATATTCACTCACACAAGGAGACACCGATGTCTACCCCTTACAGTGCAGGCGACGAACTTCCTATTTCACTCGTCATGCACACCGTGTACTGCCCCCGCCGCGCATGGATCGAATCCAATGGCGAAAAGACCGACACCTCACAAATGCAAGAAGGGCAATCCGCCCACAAACGAGTCGACGACCCCAAAACATCCCGTGGCACGCAACAGCGCGCAGTCATCATCTCATCAACACGTCTCGGACTCACCGGACGGTGCGATGCTATCGAACCCCAAGAAGACGGTTCTACCCGCATCATCGAATACAAAGCAACCCCCGTACGCTGCAACGCATCCGTCACACCAGCCCACAGGGTGCAGCTCGCACTTCAGAAAATCTGCCTCGAAGAAGCCGGCGAAACAGTCAGCGAATGTGCGGTGCACTTCACCAACCACAACAAAACCGTGCCCGTCGATATCTCAGACGAAGACATCCGCACCGCAGAAGAATACGTACACACCACCCGTGCACTCATCGACAACCCGACAGCACCGCAACCCCTCGAAGACTCACCCCGCTGCAGCTGGTGCTCCCACATCTCCGTGTGCCTACCCGACGAATCCCACGGAAAAGAAAACATTAAACGCGTCGTCGCCAGCAACCCCGACAGCCAAGTAGCGCACCTCACCACGCAAGGATCAAGAGCAACCGTCCAGCAAGGACGCCTTATCGTGCAACACCTCGGCGAAACAACCAGCAGCATACCCCTCGAACGCGTGCACAGCCTCGTCGTCCATGGAAACATCGACGTTTCCTCCGCGCTTCTACGAGAACTCATGTGGCGTAACTGCACCATCATCTGGTGCTCCAGCACCGGCCGAGTCTACGGCTGGTCGCAACCTGGCACCGGACCGAACGGCCTGGCCCGCGTGCAACAACATGTCCTCTCAGCGCAAGGGCACCTGCCCATAGCGAGCGCCATGATTGCCAGCAAAATCTCAAACCAAGCTACCCTGCTGCGCCGCAACGGCCACGCCGCAGACGTATGCCGCACCATGCGAGACATTCAGAAGCACACGCCGGAGGTCACCTCAATCCCGGAACTGCTCGGCCTCGAAGGTGAAGCCGCCTCGCTCTACTTCGGCAACTTCGCAACCATGCTTAAAGAAGATGTACTCGCCGAACTCGGCTGGACCTGGACCGGGCGGCAGGGGAGAGGCGCCAACGACCCCATCAACATTCTGCTGAACTACGCCTACGGGATGCTTAGCTCAGAATGTATTCGCGCTATCCTCACCTGCGGGCTCGACCCGCACGCAGGGTTCCTGCACAGTAGCTCACGGAACAAGCCTGCGCTCGCGCTTGACCTCATGGAAGAATTCCGTGCCGTCATCGCGGATTCTGTGGTGGTTTCTCTTATCAATAGGAAGCAGGTCAAAGCGGCACACTTCACCGCGGTCGGTGGCAGCTACCGGCTCACACCCGAAGGGCGGAAGACTGTCATCGCCGCGTTCGAGAAGCGCATGGCAACGGAAATCACCCACCCCACCTACGGGTATTCGGTGACGTGGCGCCGCGCTATTGAGGTGCAGGCGCGTATGCTCCTGGGCGTAATTAACGGAACTGCCCGCGACTATACGGGGGTGACCGTACGATAATGCGTGACGATGCTCGACGAACACTTATCGCTTACGACGTTCCTGATGACCGGCGGCGCACCAAACTGGCCAAGCTCATTCTTAGTTATGGGGACCGAATTCAGTACAGCGTCTTCATCGTGGACGCGGCCCCCGCCAAGGTGCGACGCATCAAAGACGAAGTTCAGGAACTCATCGATCCAGACGAGGACTCAGTGCTCTTCTGCGACCTGGGGCTGCTGGCCCGGCTTGACGAGCCGACCTTCAGCTACATTGGCCGGGCGCGCGAGGTGACCGAATCGGATGCGCTCATTCTCTAGCCGTGTGCTGCTCATTTGCTGGCGACGCGCGGCAGGGGAGCGGAGGAATGACGAGTTCGATTGCGGACTGGTAACAGAGGTGGGGATAATGGCCTTTGGAGGCTTTCGTCTGCGGACACTAAATTTTTCTGCCTTTCGGTGGAGACTTTCTTTGAGGCTGCGATGATCTAATCATCTGCTCGGACTCCGAGGATTTCTCTACCTTCGGGTGGGGACTTTCATTGAGGCGTGAATTGCACGGACTTTGCGTTGTGGAGGTTTAACCAGATTTCTCCGCCTTCGGGCCGGAGACTTTCATTGAGGCGGCCGTTATGCTCGCATTCTGCTGATGTGGCTGACAAATTTCTCCACCTTCGCGTGGGAACTTTCATTGAGGCAAGGCTCGTGCGGCTCTCATCGTGGCTGGACCCCGTGATTTCCCCGCTTTCTGGCGGGGACTTTCATTGAGGCATCCTGGAGGTCGTTCCCTTCAACGGCGAGCGCTGGGATTTCCCCGCCTTCGGGCGGGGACTTTCATTGAGGCACCAGCAGAATGAGCACAGAGAACGCGAGAATGCGGAATTTCCCCGCCTTCGGGCGGAGACTTTCATTGAGGCGCAGAATACCAAATCACCCCCAACCTCATGCACGCATTTCCCCGCCTTCGGGTGGGGACTTTCATTGAGGCTTCAACTCCTCGCACCCGCGCGTGGTCTTCCATGACGGGGATTTCCCCGCCTTCGGGCGGGGACTTTCATTGAGGGGAAGCTGAGGGACAGTACTCTACCGGAGAATCTGTATTTCCCCGCCTTCGGGCGGGGACCTTCATTGAGGCAACAAGGTCGCGAGTACCGGCAAGGTTCAGAACGACGCTTTCCCCGCCTTCGGGTGACGATGCTGCGGTAGACACAGATACTGCGTGATGTACACTTTGGATACGTAATCTGCGAGAATCTCATGCCATAGCAGTCTCTGCTACGCCATCACATGCTAGTTTTTAGCTAGCTATTTCTCCACCTCTGGGTGGGGACTTTCATTGAGGCTGGGTGAAGCAGCGAGGCCAGGGTTTCCAGTCGCACAATTTCCCTGCCTTCGGGTGAGGATCTTCGTTGCGGTTCTGAACGCGAATCGGGAAGTCTCACGCGGGTTACGTAGCCCCGTTCTGGAATCCACTCTGGGTTCTAGAACGGGGCTCTTCTCTTTAAAACATAAAGATGGAGGTACTGCACCCGCTGCAGATTCCTCTTGCCAGCTATCTGAGTCTGAAATGACCAAATCAGATGCAGTTGATCTGCAATGGCGCTATGGTGAAGTCATGAGCAGAGAAGAGAGCCGATTGCATCACAGGAGAGGAGACTGGATAATGGATGTACAAGCGATATCACAGGATTTTGCATTTTTCTTTCCTGCTCAAATCTCCAACCGAATCTTAGAGATGGCTGGGGCCTTCATTGAGGGATGGATTTTTATTTCTGAGTGCTCTGTCGTTTTCACTTCTTCCATGGCAAAAACTATGGAAGCTTTCTATAGAAAATCGCCCCTCCAAGAGTCTTGTAATCTTGAGAGGGGTGTTTTTGTTTATATGGATTTTTAATTTTGGGTGCGTGAGGGTTGTTTCTAAAATTTATTAATGCTAAAGTTGAGATATCAATCGGTTCAGAAGTCTCGGCAGTACCCTGCTGAAGTGACTCTAACCCCGACCTTGGAGGTGAAGGATAATGACTCCGCTTATGACATAAACAAAAAAGCCGCCCGCTACGCGAGGCGCAACGGGCGGCTTTTATTCAAAATAGTGAAACCGCATCAAGCGGTGGTTATGCCTGTTGCCGCAGACATAACCTAATCAGTATACCGGCAGTACGGAGGAGTCTCCCAATCTGCCTGCATGCTGACCGCTTGTGTGGCTACGCTATATCTTCTATACCCTGTGTTGTCACCCCCCCAAAAAAAACACGGGACGTGACAGCACAGGAGGAGGAAGGAACAGCATGCCGAATCAGTAGCGTGACGAAAACGCGCGCACCATTCGGGAAAGCAAGGTAGCTTAAAGCTATACAAGTAAATGTGCACGTCCAACGCGTTGAAGCAGACGTGCACCCAACATATAAGGAGACAATCATGTCCCAGAACGAGTCCCAGACCACCATTACCCTCGCCGACCTCATCGAGAACGTCAAGCTCGGCGGCGGCTCCGTCATCACCTCCAACACGGAACTCGAACCCGCAGCAGGACCCCAGGCATCCGTGGCACCCGCCAAGTACGTTGAAGGCAAGGGACAGGCCGCTAAGTCCGTTTTTGTGTACGAGACCCGCTACATCGCAGGGAAGCCCGAGAACCAGGACGAACCCAAGACTGCCAAGAAGACCGTCAAGGGTAAGCCTCAGACCGTCGTCCTCATTGACAGCAAGCAGTCCGAGCTTAATCGCGCAGAAGCCGCCATCGAACAGGGCCGCCAGTACGGCGACGAAGCAGTCGTCAAGATTCCCCGCGCCGTCGTCACCTACCAGACCGAAAACGGCCCCGTCGAATACACCGACATGGAGCTCTCCCACCGAATCTTCGACGGCCACTTCCGCGCCGGCACCATCGACGGCAAGCTCATCACTGAAAACGACGACTACCGTGCACTGCGCAACTGCACGCCCGCAGATATGAGTGCACTGCTCAACACCGCCCCCGCAGCACTTCTCTTCGGCGCATGGGACTCCACCCGCAAGAGTAACCAGGTCCGCCTGCGCAGTGCCCTCGTTGGTGAAATCATCGGCGTCCTCGCTGATCAGAAGCGTACTGGTGAAGAGCAGCAGGCACGTCGTAGCGGTGCTCGTGTTGACGCTGTAGCCGCCAGCGTGAAGCTTGCTCCCAAGGATATGGAATCCTTGGTCAATGACCAGGAAGCAGAACTGAGCCCGGGCAATATTGGAGCTCGTCGCAACGAAATTAAGAAGGCTAAAGCCGATGACCGTATCTCCGCTTCCCCTCTCGGTCTGGGCAGTATCCCGCCTTCGGTTGAGGAAATTGGCGGTGTCGCTTGCCGCCGTATCATCCGTTCCTGGGTTCTGAGCCTCGCTAGCCTGCGTCAGTTGCGCTTCGGTCAGGACGAAAACAAGAACGTTGCTGCCCGTGCACTCCTTGCCGCGCTCGGCCTCAATGCTATCGCCCGTGCGGAGCGTGAACTCTACATCCGTGCTAACTGCGATCTGATCGAATCCTCCGCACCCGTTGTCACCCTCGACCAGCGTTTCGGTGAGAAGAAGACCTTTGCACCCCTGACCGTTGAACACACCGACCAGCTTCTCCTCGAAGCTATCGAGAACGCCAAGAAGGTGGGTGTGGCTGACTGGAACGGTCAGACTTTCAACGTCGACGGCAACCCCATCATCATCAAGAACGCCACCGCGGAGGACGCTGAATAATATGACGAACCTCGGAATTCTTGCGAGGTTCCCGCTCGGCGTATACCAGGGCCACAAGGCGGACGGAAGCCCCGACGCCTTCCCCGACCCTGCCCGCTTGCAGGCCGCACTCCTCAGCGCGGCTGCACAGGGACCTCACGCAATTATCGAAAACGGGCAGCTGGCCCCCTCGGAAGAATCTTTCAAGGCTCTCAAATGGCTTGAGGAGAACCCCCCGACCGGGCTGCAGCTTCCCGACATGTGCCCCGTGTACCGCTCACCCAATAAGATGAGCCGATTCATGTACCGCGAGGTAGCACGCTCCGCCAAGGGACGGCAGACTGAGCCTCGTGCAGTATCCGACGGCTGGGCTGTATCCGACACCATCGGCTGGCAGTACGATAAGGTACCCGCAGACATTGCGGAAACCATCACCCAGCTCTGCGGAGAAGTACCCTCCCTCGGAGAAGCCAGCAGCTTCACCGCCCTCTACACCGGATACGTGGAACCCACCCACATCATTGACACTAAGTCGGGCCCCTTCGAAGCAGGCGGCATGCCCGTCCGTGTACCCGTACCCGGTCGAGTCAACGCGCTCATGCGTGCTCACTCAGAAGCGTACCCCGCCAAGGTTCCCACCAAGGCAGGCGACAAGACCGCAGCGAGCGACACGATGCGCCCCTCATCGGTACCCACCGCAGGTCTCGGATCCATTAAGTACCAGCCTGTGGAGGCTGAAACCTCCACTAGCCCCTGGGAATACTTGTGGCTCCTCGAAGTAGATGGTGAAGAGCTGAAGCCCGCACAGTACGTCAAGGCATGCTCCCTGCTACACAAGGCTCTCGTAGCTGCCGCAGGATTCGGCGCGCCCAGCCTCATCACCGGCAAGTACCCCAAGGGGCACAAGCCCGCCAACAGTCTGGCGCTGCAGTACCTGCCTACCCGCTACCTGCCTGACTACCTGCGTCGTGAGGTGAAGTCTAGGGGAGTTCTGCTCGTCTTGGTCCCGTCCAACGCCCCGACTGATGAAGCAGTGGAGCTCGGTATTGCGCTCAGGAGTGTAGAAACCCTCTATGCTCAGGACTTCCCCCGGCTGACCGTGAAGCTTCGTCAGAAGCGCCTGCCCGCGCAGGGTTTCTGGGATGCTCCCAAGACCGGGTACAAGCGCCTGTGGCGTACCCTCAGCGCGGCCGTTCCCGAATCGCGTGTTTTCAATCGTCCGAAGAAGACCGAGACGAAGGCCTGGACCTTCGCTGATGCCGCTCTGCTTTCTATGGCCTACGTGTGGCGTGATAGCTTCGAGGCGCCCGAGGCTGAAACCTCGAGCGAACGAATTCGTAGCTTGAGGGATCAGGTTGAGGAAAAGGCTGAGGCCAAGGTTCTGGAAGCCCACCGAGTAACCCAGAACCCCGCCGCCTACGCCTACAAGCTGCCCCGCACTCTGCCCGCAGAGCCGTGGCGCGGCGTCGTAGACCTCGGCAACCTGGCAACGGACACTACCATCGTAGCCATCGGCCAGTCCCGCCACATGGGCGGCGGCCTGCTGGTTCCGTTCGACGTGCCCACCGAAGAATACGACCGTAGCGAGAAGGAGGAAAAGCATGACTAGCCCCGCTACCACGCTACCCTCCATTACTCGTGATGAGTTCGGTGAGTTCTTTGCCGCACTCAATGGAGGGTACGCGCCCTTCAGCTGGCAGGAAGAGGTACTCGACCACATTTGCGAGCACGGCGTATGGCCGGAACGTATTAACGCACCGACCGGCTCCGGTAAGTCCTCCGTGGTGGATATCCACCTCTTCGCGAATGCGCTCGCCGCGGTTGGCGCCGCGCCGCGCGTTCCCCGTCGCCTCTGCGTAACCGTGGGACGCCGCGCGCTGGTCGACAGTCAGGCAACCCGTGCCGACAAGATTCTCGAATGTATGGAGAAGGCACCGGCCGATGAGTCCGCCGAGCAGGATATTCTGCGTAGGGTTGCTGAAGCCCTGCAGAGCTTCCAGACCAGCAACGATAAGCAGGGGAGCGCCCCCTTCGAGACTGGTCACATCCGTGGCGAACTCTCGAACCGCAACCTGCCGGTGACCGACATTTCGGCCTGCGCAATCATTGCCGCAACCCCCGACATGTACGGTTCGCGAGCGCTCTTCCGCGGCTACGGTAGTACCAAGGCTGCCCGTCCGCGTGAGACCGCCCTGCTGGCCATGGACACCGTCATGGTGCTCGATGAGGCACACATGAACCGTCAGCTGCTGCACACCACTCAGCGTATTGCCGAGTTGCAGAAGTGCGAGGTCAGCCTGGGTGTTCCCACCCTGCAGGTGGTTGAGACGACCGCTACCCCCTCCACCGAGGACAGCGATTCAATCACGCTGGGCGTGGACATTGAGGCTCTCGACAGTCCGAATGATAAAGAGCTGCGCAAGCGTGTCTACTCGCACAAGGAACTGGTGCTCCACCCCATCGATAAGTGGGACGGCAAGCCCGGTAACCGTGCGGTCGTGGATGCCGCTGTGGGGGCAATCAAGGATTTCCTTGCCCGTCGTGAGGCGGGTGAAGACTCCGAGGAAGCCCACACTGTTGGTTGTATCGTCAACCATGTGCGGACGGCTATCTCCATCAAGGAGAAACTCACTGAGGATCTGGCAGAGGAAGAGGTTCAGCTTCTCGTAGGACGCATGCGCCCGTACGACCTGAAAAAGTTGCAGAAGGAAAACCCCGGCCTCTTCAGCACCCGTGGTGATAAGTCCGTGAAGGTTGTCGTGGCCACCCAGACTCTCGAAGTCGGTATTGACGTTGACTTTGCCGACCTGGTGACCGAGCTGGCGCCTGCCTCTTCCTTGGCACAGCGCTTCGGACGTGTCAACCGTCTGGGCCGCCGTAAGGATTCCAAGGTTGTCGTTATTAGGCCTGCCAATAGCGACTTGGTAAAGAAGGACGCGCCTCCTTATAAGGCGGTCGATCTGAGCAATGCGTATGGTTGGCTCGAATCGCTCAACGATGCTGAGAGCCCGTCGGTGAACCCTGCCGCAATGGTGAAGAACCCGCCGGTGCAGTCCTCCCCGGAGCGTCTGCTCTACCAGCGCCCGGAATGGCCTGACTTGCTGGAATTCTCGCGTACCGATGAGAACCCTTACGATGAGCCGGACCTTGACCTGTGGTTGCACGACTCCCTGGAGGCAGAAACCGCAATGGGCGGTGTTATCGTGCGCGATAACCTGCCGAGCAACACTTCTGCCGCCATGGAGATTCTCAAGACCAGCTACTTCGCACCGCGCGACCAGGAAACCTTCCCCGCGAATCTGAAGATTCTCAAGGAGATTCTGGACTACCAGGATGAGCACGGCGTGAAGCCGCGTAAGTTCCTTTACCGTCAGGGTGAAATTTCCCTGTGGCAGGATGCTGACCATGGGGCAGAGAGCAGTCAGTCGTTGGCCCCCGGTGACGTTCTGATTCTTGATACGGGCAGTATTCCGTTCACGAACCAGGGTATTGCCGTGACTCAGCGTGAGCTGCCTTCCAAGAAGGACGAGCTGAAGGCTGTGCCCTTCCCCGATGACGCCAAGCTCTACGTGTACGAGAAGTGCGCGGACCGTGAGGAACGCTTCAGGAAATACCTGGGCCTCTCACCTGAAGAGGTAGCAGAACTGCTCGACAGCCAAGATTCGGACGGCCAGAAGATGATTGCTTCTGAGCTTTCTGCCGAGGCTGAGGACGGTCAGGAAGTTATCTCTTGGTACGCCAAAGTGACCGACGACAAAAAGTCTGTTGAAGGTTCCGATATCGCTCAGGAACTGGCGCTGACTGACCTCGTTCTTCTGGACGACCACCAGAACGATGTTGCCGAGCGTACCCGCCAGATTGCCGAGAACCTTGGCCTGGCACCGGAATTCTCGGAGGCCCTGGAACTGGCGGCAAAGTATCACGACGAGGGCAAGCGTGACCTGCGTTTCCAGCAGATGCTCAGTGCAGATGCGGAGACGGGCGCGCTCGCAAAGAGTGGCAACCGTTCCGTGGCTGAGGCGTACCGCGCCCGTAGCCGTAGCGCCCTGCCGAAGGGCTGGCGTCACGAGCAGCTATCCGCACTCATGGTTGCGGCCTCGCCCGAAAAGGGGGGAGAGCACCGCGACCTGGTACTGCGCATCATCGGTTGCAGTCACGGTCACGGCCGGTTCTCCTTCGCCCACGATGCAGACTTCCTGCTCAAGGAAGGCTACCTGCCCGAGGGAATGGACTACGAAGCGCTCAAGGAACAGGCGACCCGCCTCTTCAACGTCGGCTACTGGGATAACCTCATGGAGCAGACGAGCCGCACCTACGGCCCGTACGCTACCGCCTACCTTGAGGCCGTCGAACGCGCGGCGGACGCCCAGATTTCACGGGAGGGACACTAATGGCAACGTTGACTATTGCTGGTGACTACACCTCGGCACTGACCCATTTTGCCCTCTACGGGCTGTCCCTGATGGTTGAGCAGAAGCACCCCGGAACCGTCACTGTCGGTTGGTCTCAGGAAGGTCAGCCGCGTGCCCAGATGCATGCTGACGGCGTGTCAGAAGAAGAAATCGCTGAGTGCGTGTACTCCTACGTTTCTTCCCTGGCCGCTGACGGTAGCTGGGTGAACGTCGACCAGTCCTACGGCGCGGGTAAGGAAGCCGCTGTTTTCTCCCCGTTCTCACCGCGTATTCGCGGAATTGACGCGGAGAAGTACCCGGACGACTGGGCCTCTCACCAGAAGACCCGACAGGCTCATCTGGATGCGCTGATGGAACGTGACGACCTGCTGTCCCTTCTGTGGATTGCTGGCCTGGGCGAACCGGCATACTGGCGTTTTGAAGCCAAGGCGCCTCGCCCCGACCACGGTGCGTCCCGCTGGGAGATGAAAACGCGCAACAAGGGCCAGGAATTCGTCAAGGACCGTCTGCGTTTGATGTGTGCGGATCTGGCTACTTGGGAACCTTCCGCGATGCTCAGCGGCATTACCGGTCACACCCTGTACGACTCGCTGGATAAGAAACCGGATTCCCGAACCGGAACCGGTTTCACTGTCCCGCAGCCGACGGATACGGCGCTCGCTTTCTGCGCCCTGGTGGGTATCGCCAACTTCCCGGTGATTCATCAGGTCCACCGAATCGGTGTAACCCCCGGTGCCTACCCGTACAACGCTTTGCACCCGCGGCTCATGGTTCTTCCGGTGCTCTTCGGACGTACTGCTTCTGCTCAGGGGGAAGATTCCAGCTCCGCCCAAGCGGGAGGCGTCACTCCCGCCAGGTTGCGAACCGTGTTGCGTAGCCACGCCTACCGCAGGGTGGTTGACGAGGTCGGAAAGGCAGCAGACAGCGGTTCTTTGGGAGCAGACCTCTTCTTGTCCGAGCTGGCAGATGAGAAGGCGATTCTTCGCGAGAAGAGTGTTCAGGCTTTTGTTGTTTTCCCCATCGCGAAGGTAGGCAGCGATTCGGCACCCGAGCGTCAGGTTCTGAAGGGTAGCGCGATTCCGATGGGCTAACCTAGCCGTTTACCGAAGCCGGTAAATATGCCCGCAAATGCAGAGGGAGGGGCCCTCCGGCAATCTAACCGGAGGGCCCCTCCCTCTGCATATCATTTATCGGATATGTGGTAGCTATTGGGCTAGGGAGCCCCTTACGCCACCACCGCCTCCTTGGCCGCGGTGCCGTTGCGGGTCCACAGCAGGAACGCCGCCACGCTGTTGATGATGTAGAAAATGTACTTGCCGACGTTCGCAAAGTTACCCTGAGTCAGCGCCTTCACGCACTGCACGGTGTTGTACAGAGCCCAGAACTGCCACTGCATCGTCAGCTTCAGTGCGTTCAGAATGTTGGCCGACAGGGACAGGCCAAACACCACGGTCGTGATCCAGAACAGGAATGAGGTCTGGCCGCCGTAACCGATATAGTTCGCAAGCAGCGAGAACGCGAACGAACCCGCCACAATGCCGGCGATAACCAGTCGGCCCTTCGCGCCGGTCGGCGGTTCCATGGCCTTGCCGCGTTCGGAGTTCTGCCACCTACGAATTGCGAAGGTGTACACGATAAAGGTCACCGGGTAGGTGATGATCGCTGCCTTGTTGCCCAGAATGTAGTCGATCGCTCCGGATAGCGCCGTGTTAATAATGCCGAGCACGTTGCCGATGTTTGAGAGGCGGCCGGTCAGGCGGGTGGACATCATTGAAATGCCCACGTTAATCACGGAAATAACGCCGAGGGGGATGAGGCTCGTCATTGGGCCCCAGTTAACGTACTTGGCGAGGTTGGTGTTCAGGTATCCAGACCCGATAGCGATGGCAATAACCAGTGCCACGCCGAAGAGGTCGGCGTAACGCGACTTGGCGAAGAAGATAAGTGCCTTATCCACAAAAACTCCTTTGGGATGGGTGTGTTAGCTCGCCGTTGAGTGGTACCTCAACGGTGATAAGGTTGTAATAACTATAACTCTCGAACCTAGAGACACGCCAAAAACACACCAAACCGGTGCTATTTGTAACGCGATTCACTTTTGAGGGGCTGTAGATTGATTCGGGGCCTGCGGGTTGAATCGGGGAGGCGGGTTGAATCGGGCCTGCGGGTTGATGATTCTCACGCCCCCTAGCGTCACATAATTCGCCAAACCCTCGAATAAACTCGAACCTTAAGGTATTCTTGATAGCTGGGTCAGGAACCACGCCGGTCTCACTCACCGTGCATCCGCCCGGCACTCACCCTCCGCGTCTCACTCACGCTCAACAGGGAATCGCATGTCGGCCTCACTCACCGCACACGCTATTGCCGCGCCTTCCTGCCACCCGTAGCTCACTCAACTCAAACGACAAGTGAATAGGACAATCATGCCCTTCCTCAACAATCGACTCTCACGACGATTCTTCCTGAAGGGTGCCTCCGCTGCCACCGCAGCAGGCGCCCTCGCACTGCAGGCCCAGGCTGCAAACGCAGATGAAGCCCCCAAGACCGCCGAGTCCCCGGCCGCCGCCGAGGAGACCAAGGGCCCGCGCCTCACCATCCAGCGAGCCACCATCACCGAAGACGGAATGACCGTCAGCTACACCGCGCACGGCCTGCGTGAACTCCTCGCCGAAGGCACCACCCTGACCGTGCGCCACGGCTACGTGCGCGACAACTCCTTCGAAACCCTGCGCTCTTGGCCGCTCACCCCCGAATTCAACGGTGACGAAGACACCTTCAGCGGAACCGACCTGTTCCCCATCGAACTCATTCAGCCCGAGGGCGTGGACCACGCCCTGCAGCTGGATATCTGCACCGACCCCTGGGGTCAGGAAATCGCCCACCAGGTCGCCGCACGCATCCCCGTGGTCGAAACCAAGATTCTGAAGACCTCCTTTGAAGACGTGCCCGGCAACCACCCCTACGCCGACGACATCCGCGTGGCCAACCAGAAGAAGTGGCTGCTGCCCAACCCTCAGACCGGCGCCTTCGAGCCGGACCGCGCCGTCACCCGTGAAGAGGTCATAGCCCTGCTCAACCGTGCGGCGGGTCGTCCCGGCGTGAGCGAGAACTCGGAAGTCGCACCCTACGCGGATGCGGTAGACCGCCCCGCCGCGAACGCCCTGCACTGGGCGCGCGACCGCAAGATTGCTGAACCGATCGCTAGCGGCGAGCGCATCGACCCGACTGCCCCGATCTCGCACGAGGAGCTGGCGGTGGTGCTGTACCAGTACAACACCGAGGTGCAGCTCTCCGAGCTGGAGGATGCCTTGGGCTCCCGTTTCCGCGATGTGCTGGGTGCGGGTCCGCTGCACCGTTACGTTGCGTGGGCTGGCGCGAACGATATCGTGCTGGACTCTTCGGGTGAGTTCAAGCCGACCGCCCCGACGACCCGTGCGGAGCTGGCTCGCTTCATTCGCCGCTACAAGCTGCAGAACTTGCTGTTCCCCGATTTCTCGTATGTCTCCTAATTTTTAGCTATCCCTGGCGTTGCGCGCTGGGTAGCGTGAAACCCCCGTCTTCTGGCTTTTGCTGGAGGCGGGGGTTTTGTTGTGCGGGTTTAGCGACAGGCTGTGCCTGGCATGTGAAATTTTTGCGTCATATATACCTGAAATCTTGCAAAAACCTAGGAGCTAAGTAAGTATTACCTAGAAGGTAAATTAATGATTGCCTTACTTAATACTGTGTGAAGGCTAGTTCACTCCTTGTGGGTGCACGAAACACCCGCCGCATAAGGCAGAAAAACACGGCGCCTCACCGCCCCTCAAACAGGGGAGAGGCACCCCTTCACACACCACCCACACGATAAAGGACATACATATGAACCTCGCATCGAGCAAGGTATTCAAGGGCCTCGCCGTTGGCTCGCTGGCACTGGCAATCTCGGGCGTTGCCACCATCCCCGCATCATTCGCTGCGGACCCCGCCCCGGCGGCAAGCCAGAGCAGCGACGCTCGCACCATTGCAGACAAGGCCATGGCGAAGATTACCCAGGGCCTACCCGGTCAGTTCCAGGTCGCTTACTCCAAGAAGACCAACAAGATTTGGGTTGCGGGCACCGCGGACCGCGACAAGCACGTCTCCACCATCGCTCGCATTGACGCGAACTCCCTGAAGATTGAGGCCGTCGCCGAGCTGCCTATCATCAAGAACGACAAGGGCTACCAGTACGATGCGGCCTATGGCATCACCGTTGACGACGTGGACGGCACCGTATGGGTCACCAACACCACCGACAACTCCATTTCCGTGTACGACCAGGAAACCCTGCAGCAGACCTGGACCACCGCGGGTATCGCAGAGACCGACCCGAACTGGATTGAGCACCCCCGCTCCGTTCTGGTTGACCACGAGTCCGGCAAGGCGTTCGTCACCGGTCGTTTCTTCGTGTCCGCTATTGACCTGAAGACCAAGCAGGTTGAGAAGATCCAGCTCGAGGGCGCACCCGACGGCGGCACCCGCTACATCAGCATGAACATCCTGGTTGATGGAGGTAAGCTGTACGTGCCCGAGCGTACCGGCGGCAAGATTTTCGTCGTCGACACCAAGACTTTCAAGGTAGAGAGCAGTTTCGACACCAAGGGTAACGCTGAGGGTGAGGTTCGCCCCTCCGACATCGCGATTGACCACTCCCAGAACGAAATTTACGTCTCCTCCCAGGGTGTGAAGGGCGCGAACTCCGGCGTGTCCATCTACGATGCGACCACCCACGAGTTCAAGAAGTTCATCCCGGTCGGCACCCAGGCACTCGCACTGGACAACGACGAGGCGAACGACCTGGTGTACGTCTCTGACTTCGGCACCGGCAAGGTCGGCGTGATTGACGGCGGCGCAGCAGACAAGCTGATCGCTGAGGTCGCCATGAACGGCGGCAAGGCAAACGACCTGGTTGTGCTGCCCAACGGCTCCGTGGTCGCTGTGGACAAGCAGGCTGGCGCAACCGCAACCGTGCCCTACGTCCTTGACGGCACCACCGGCACCGTCAGCACCTCAGATAAGGTCACCAGCAAGCCTTCTAAGGACAAGCAGGGCAACGAAGTTCCCGCCAAGACCTCCGAGATTCAGGCGAACTCCATCCTGAAGTTCAAGGTCACCGCAACCGCAGGCGACAACTCCGAGGTCAAGCAGGTCACCCCCGAAACCCGCGAGTTCCAGGGCTACCCGGCAACCGCCACCAAGACCACCAAGGCAACCGACACCACCACCCCCTCCACCGAGGCACACCGCACCGTGGACGCAAACGGTAGTGTCGCAAATATCATTCAGGGCCTGCCCGGTCAGTTCCAGGTTGGCTACTCCAAGAAGAACCATAAGCTCTTCGTGCCCACCGTGGGTGCGCGAGGCAATCTTGCTTCCTCCCTGGCGCGCGTGGATGCAGACACCCTGCAGACCGAGGCCTTCGCCGAGCTGCCCGTCAAGCAGAACGACAAGGGCCAGTACGGCTACACCTCCGCGTACGGCGTGACCGTCGATGACGTGGACGGCACCGTCTGGGTCACCAACACCACCGACAACTCCGTGGCAGTGTACGACCAGCAGACTCTCAAGCTCATCTGGACCAACGAGGGCGTGAAGGAGGGCGACCCGAACTGGATTGAGCACCCCCGTTCTGTGCTCGTCGACCACGAGTCCGGCAAGGCGTTCGTGACCGGCCGCTTCTTCGTCTCTGCTATTGACCTGAAGACCAAGCAGGTTGAGAAGATCCAGCTCGAGGGCGCACCCGACGGCGGCACCCGCTACATCAGCATGAACCTGTTCCTGGACGGTGGCAAGCTGTACGTGCCCGAGCGTACCGGCGGTAAGCTCTTCGTCGTGGATACCAAGACCTTCAAGGTTGAGAAGACCATCCAGACTCAGGGTGAGGATTCCACCGTTGAGGTTCGCCCCTCCGACGTTGCTGTGGATCACTCGCTGAATGAGATTTACGTTTCTTCTCAGGGTGTGAAGGGCGTCAACTCCGGTATCTCCGTGTACGACCTGCGCACCGGCGAGTTCAAGAAGTTCGTCAAGTTCGGCACCCAGGCGCTCGCTCTGGAGCACGATGAGGACCGCGACCTGGTGTACGTGACCGACTTCGGCACCGGTAAGGTTGCGGTCTTTGACGGCCGCGCCGACGAGGTGATCGGCGAGGTCGAGATGAACGGCGCAGCCGCGAACGACGTGACCCTGCTCAAGGACGGCTCCGTGCTGGTCCTCGACAAGAAGGACCGCGACGAGAAGGTCACCCTGCCCTACGTGCTCAACGGCACCACCGGAGAGATTAGCACCGCCAGCGAGTACACCACCCTGCCCGGCAAGGATCGCCAGGGTAACGACGTTCCCGCATCGGTTCAGCAGCTGAAGGCCAACTCGATTCTGAAGTTCAAGGTTGGTCTGAAGGACACCGCCGAGAGCGCGGCTCCCGTGACCCTCACCCCGACCGCCCTGCAGTTCGCAGGCTACCCGACGGTGACCGGTGTGAAGGCTGAGGAGTCGAAGCCGGCTGACCCGAAGGCTGAGGACGCTAAGAAGGACAACTCTTCGACCCCCGCTCCCTCGCAGTCGGCCGATTCGGTCATCGACGCGAAGGATAACGCGAAATCCGATGCAAAGACCGATAGCAAGAGCGATTCTCGGGACGAGCTGAACCCCTCCAAGGATGGCGTGAAGGCCGATCTTTCCGGTTCCTCGCAGGCTCAGCGCGAGGGTGGCTCCTCGAAGGGTGCTCTGGCCAGCACCGGTGCGAACGGCGTGGCCGGCCTGCTGGCCGTGGGTTCGGTCGCCCTGCTGGGTGGCGCGGCCATTCTGGTTCGCCGTCGCAAGGCCTAAGCTGTAACCGCCGACTTTGCCATAAGGAGGCGGTGAGTAGCAACGTTCAGCGGCCACTCTGAGCCGCTGCGTGAGGCGGGCTCCCTCCCCCGCCGCAATCGTCGAGATTGCGGCGGGGGAGGGAGCCCGCCTTTTGCGCGTATTGGGTGCGTTCGCACGAACGGAAAAGTGATGTCGTTGAGGGAAGAATAGTGCATCGGAATAATGTACCGGGTGAAGCAAATTTTTACATTAATGTGTAAATATAAGAGCTAATGAATATCAGGCTGACCAGGGTTTTTGCCTCCCGGGGAAGGTAAATCTCCCTCTAAGGGTTCAACGTTCACGTGATGCTCAAGGTAAATTCGCGGGATGCGCCCAAAAATATTGAACACACCCTCGACATAGCTTGTATTTTCCTGGGAAAACGCTGAGGATAAGAGGGTAGGTAAATTTATGCATTACTTGCGCTTCTGCTCCCGCTGTCGTTGAGCGTGTCACCGCGCGCTCACGAGGTGTCTCGTTAGCACCTCGACGCGGCAGTGGAGTACTTCCGTTACATCTCTACAAGGACACACATTGAACCTCACTCCTCCTTCGGGTAAGGCGCTGAAGGGTATCGTTGCTGGCTCCCTCGCGCTCGCCATTTCCGGCGCGTCCATGATTCCTGCCTCCTTCGCAGCGCAGAACACCGCGCAACCGACCACGACCCAGTCCGCTTCCTCCTCCGACGCAGAAAGCACTGAAAGCCGCGTCGTAGATGTCTCCGCATCCACCGCCCAGATTACTCAGGGCCTGCCCGGCCAGTACCAGGTGGCCTACTCGCAGGCGCACCACAAGATCTGGATGGTTGGCGTGGGTGGCAGTAGCAACCTGGCCTCCACCATCGCGCGTGTCGATGCAGACACCATGAAGATTGAAGAAGTAGCGGTCCTTCCCTTCGAATATGACGCAAACGGCCAGTTCGGCTACGTTTCTGCGTACGGCATCACCGTCGATGATGCCAACGGTACCGTGTGGGTCACCAACACGACCGACAACTCCCTCTCCGTGTTCGACCAGGAGACCATGGAGCAGATTTGGACCAGTCACGGCATGTCCCAGGCCGATCCGAACTGGATTGAGCACCCCCGCGAGGTTCGCGTGGATAACGCATCGGGCAAGGTGTTCGTGACCGGCCGCTACTACGTCTCGGCTATCGACATGAAAACCTTCGAGGTCACCAAGATTCAGCTGCAGGGTGCACCCGACGGCGGCACCCGCTACATCGGCATGAACGTGGCCATCGACGGCGACAAGCTGTATGTGCCCGAGCGTACCAGCGGCAAGCTCTTCGTGATTAACACCAAGACCCTGAAGACCGAGCAGGTCATCCAGACCCGGGGCGAGGACTCTTCGGTTGAGGTTCGCCCCTCCGATGTGTCCATCGATCACTCCCAGAATGAAATTTACGTATCCTCTCAGGGTGTGAAGGGCGTTAACTCCGGCATCTCGGTGTACGACCTGAAGACCGGTGCGTTCAAGAAGTTCGTCAAGTTCGGCACCCAGGCCCTGGCCATGGTCAACGATGAAGAGCGCGACCTCGTGTACGTCTCCGATTTCGGCACCGGTAAGATTGCTATCTTTGATGCCAAGACCGACCGCGTGATTGGCGAGGTCGAGATGAACGGCGGCAAGGCTAACGACCTGACCCTCGCCGACGACGGCTCCGTTGTGGCCGTGGACAAGCAGGACATTGAGGGCGCAACCGCCTCCGTGCCTTACGTTCTCGACCCGAAGACCGGCGACGGTTCGACCACCGACAACTACATGTCCAAGGCTCGGGTTGGCCGCGATGGTAAGACCATCCCCTCCACCCGCGAGGTTCTCAAGCCGAACTCCATCATGAAGTTCCACATCGAGCTTGCCGACGGCGAATTCACCTCGCCCGCAACGATTGTTCCTTCCAAGCTGGCCTTCCAGGGTTACCCGAAGGAAGCGCTGCCCGTGATTATCGGCCCCACCCTGAACTTCGCGGAGGGCACGATTGACATCACTCGCCCCTACACCTTCCACGTCACCGGCGCTGATTTTGATAAGCCCCCGGCCGAGGGTATTCGCCTCTTCCTGGTTAAGGACGGCGAGTGGCTTCCCGGCAACGACAAGCTGACCGACAGCGAGCTGCAGAACATCCAGAAGATCTCCACGGTTATTCCGGCCAGCGACTTCGTGTACAACGAGAAGACCGGTAAGTACTCCTTCAGCGGCACCCTGCGCGTACCGGCAAACACCTTGAAGTACGGCCAGGGCTACCTGCTCGGCACCGTGACTGCCGGTTCCGACGTTGCTATGAACCGCGACTACGATTCGGCTCGTGCGCTGATTGTTAACGATGTTCAGGAAGACGCGGATAAGGCTGATAACCGCGCCACCTCGGATGACTCGAGCAAGCCGAGCCAGCCCGCAGAGTCGCCTGCCGCCCAGCAGCAGGATAACGCTCAGTCCAAGACTGCTGACTCGAACGCCCCTGCCGCACAGGAGCAGATGGGCTCCACCGTGAAGACTCCCGCGAAGAAGAGCTCTTCGTCGCAGCCGGCCTCGAACTCTTCTTCCTCGTCTCAGTCCTCCTCTCAGTCGAAGGGCTCTAACGCTCAGGTAAATGCCTCCGCGACGAAGTCCTCGACCCAGAGCGGTTCGCTGGCTAAGACCGGCGCACAGAGCGTTCTGAGCCTGGCTGCCGTGGGCGCTTTCGTCCTGATTGCCGGCGCCACCCTGGTGGTGCTGCGTCGCCGTAAGTCCTAGCCTGTAACGGTATCTGACCGGTTCTTATCGGTCCTTCCGGATGCGCCCCGTACCGAGTGTGCGGGGCGCATCTGTATGGGGGCGCTGATGCGGGTCGGCAATATCTGTTGTGACGGCAGAAACCAACATTGGATAATGTGTGCCATTTCACTTAATTTCGATTTGGTCGTTTCGCAGAATCTCTGTATAGTAGTATGTGTTGTCAGGGAGACCTGATAAAAGAGATGTAAATCTCACGGCCCCATCGTATAGCGGCCTAGTACTCCGCCC
>NZ_KV814491.1:229849-300594 GCF_001813965.1 Rothia sp. HMSC072E10
CGTTTGGCTTTGCGGTGCCGCCGTGAGCCTCTCAAAGACTAAAAGCGAGAAGCCACATGTGTTTCGAAAAGCAACAAACATGGTGGCTTCTCGAAACACATGTGGCTTCTCAGCGGTATAGGGCGTAGAAACTTTACTGCGCCTGTTGAATCTACTGCGCCGAGGCCTCAGCAGAAGCGGTAGTAGCCTCCGCAGAAGCGCTCGGGCTCACCGAAGCAGCCGGCGAAGGCGAAGCTGTACCGGGAGTACGGCGCACCATACGCCAGGTGCCGTCCTGGTAATGAGCCACAACCTGGCCGGCCACCGGCTTACCCTGGTACTTGAATACATCGGCCAGGGTCTGGGTGCGGTCGTTGGTCTTACTGTACACGCCAGCACCCTCGGCGGTATCAATCGTCATCTCGGTAGCCCAGGTGTAGTAACCGGTGCGAGTGTCCTTCGTGGGGCGATCCGCGGTCAGCGAGAAGACCAGAGGGCGCTCCGAACCAACCACCCAGCCGCTATCAGAGGCGTACATGCTCTGGAATAGCTCGGCCACCGTGGTGTAGTCACCCGTGTGGTCAATGTTCGTGAAGCGGGTACCGTCGCCGGTGAGCAACAGGTAGTTCAGGGTGGCCTGCCAGTACGCAATGAACGCGTGCAGGCCCTCAACGCTGTTCTCACGCAGCTTCGCAGGCTCCAGGGGAACCGGAACGTTCTGAGCCTTATGCTCCTTCGTACCGGCCTCAAAGGTGCCGGTCGAGGAGTAATCAGCCAGAACGACCTCGCCCTTCAGGCTGGGGCCGGGCTCAACGGTGGTCGTCGCCTCCGGAGTGGGAGCCACGGAGGCGGAAGGAGTCGTGCTTGCGCTCGAAGATGCGGTAGTCGCGCTCGGCGAGGAAGACGACTCGGAAGAGTTAGAAGAGCAGGCGGCCAACAGGGTAGCGGCACCCATACCCAACGCAGTCAGCGCGGTACGGCGGGTGTACAGAGTAGACATAAGAATCTTTCTGAGTAATGTACATGCATGAACAGTTAAAACCAGAATATCGCAGGCTGGTTCTCAACCCAATATGAAGTTATCTGATAGTGCAAAAAATGCGGCGGATGCTCGCACACTAGGCGCTAAAGCATCCGCCACATAGAGGCGCACCGTCGGGAGGCTGACTAGACGTTGAGTCCGCCGCTCTTCCCGCTGCCGCTCTTCGGGCTCTTGGAGCTGGGGGAGGGGGAACTTCCGGAGCTTCCGGAGCTACCGCTGTCGTCGTCACTCGTATCTTTGGTGATAACGGTCCAGCCGCCAGACCTGTAGGTCATATCGATGTAGATGTCGTGGCTCTCCGCGGTAAAGGCTGTGTTGGAGCCCCTACCCTTCAGATAAATCTTCAGATTCTGATCGAGAATCAAACGACCATCCCAACGGTATCGCGGGTTAGAACCCGAGGACTTCTGGGTAGGAGTATCGGTGGAAAGCGAGATGCCCATCGGAGCATCAGAACCGTACATCCAACCGGACTTGTCCTGGTACATGGTGGAGAAACGCTGGAAAATCTCCACATAATCCTGATCAGACTTGCTCAGCGGTTCGGAGTCGCCGGTAAGCAACAAATAATTAATCGACGAAATCCAGTAGCCGAGGAAAGAGTAGATACCATCGACCGACGGGTCGTGCATGTTGCTCGGGGGGAGGGGCTTCGGCACGTTCTTGGCTTTTTCGGTTTCGGTGGCCGGAACGTAGGTGCCGTTCTTCTCGTAGTTATCGAACTTCAGGGGACCCTTGTAGGACTTACCCGAAGAAGCCGAAGCGGATGCCTTCGAAGAAGCAGACGCACTAGACGAGGAAGCCGCCGACGGAGATGAAGAAGACGAGCCCGAGGCAGAGGAATCAGCTAGGGGGCGTACCTTCGGAGCGCAGGCGCTCAGCGCGACGGTAGCCGCAGCACCGGTGATAAATAGCGCGGTGCGTCGGGTAACGGGGGCGGAAGAAGGGCCGGTCATCGTAGCCTTTCGAAGTTTGTAGATTATCGGAAGTTGAGTGAGCCACCGCTCCTATCATACCTGTCCTTGCTGAAGGCCCCGTCATCGCGCGTCATGTATGAAATACGCCGCCGGACAGGCACTTAAACACGAAATCCCGAAAACACAAAGTCCCCCGCACACAACCACAATAGTGCGTACGGGGGAGGGGAGAGAGGAAGTTATGCCGATGCCGAAGAAGCCGATGCGGAAGCCTCATCCTCGTGACCGGTGAGCATCACCCAGACACCATTCTTATACTCCACACCAACATACGTGCGGCCGCCCTCGCTCTTGGCAATCTTGTGGGGAGCAGAACCGTCTACGTGAGCCTTCAAATCCTGGTTGAAGGTGAGGTTGGCACTCCACGTGTACTGGTTGGGGTTCTTGGTGCTCTGACGGGGAAGATCCGCCAAAAGGCTCATCTCCATCAGGGTATCGGCACCGTAAGTCCATCCACCGTAGTCCTGGTACAGCTGAACGTACTCGTTAAACTGCTTAACGTACACATCGGCGGGATCAGCCTTCTTGAGCGGCTCAGAATCGCCGGTGAGCATCAGGTAGTTGATGGAAGCCAGCCAGAAGCCCGTAAACTCGTAGATTCCCTCGGGGCTCCGATCATTCATGTGCTCCGGGGGGAGGGGCTTCGGCACGTTCTTGGCCTTTTCGGTTTCGGTGGCCGGAACGTAGGTGCCGTTCTTCTCGTAGTTATCGAACTTCAAGGGGCCCTTGTAGGACTTGTTCGAAGACGCAGAAGCGCTGGAAGAGGCCGAGGCGCTAGAAGAAGCAGAGGCCGATGCGCTGGAAGACGCGGACTCACTTGCCGAGGCGGATTCAGAAGCCGACTCGGAAGACTTCGACAGCGGATGCACGGACTGGGCACAGGCGCTCAGCGTCACGGCGGCACCAGCACCTGCGGCCAGCAGGGCGGCGCGACGGGTCACAATGGAAGAAACAGGGAAAGGGCTGTTCATCATAGCCTCTCGGTAGAATTCATCAGAGCTGAGTGAGCTACTGTAATCATCATACCCGGGCTACCCGTTCATCCCACTAACCGTTCGTCACAAAACCGTTCTAACGGAGCAACTGCGAGAAAGCGCGGCGAGCCTTGGCCACCTTCGGGCTCACCACAAACGCACAATAACCCTGCGCCGGATTCAATGCGTAATAGTTCTGGTGATAATCCTCAGCCTCATAGAACACGCCCAGGGGCTTAATCTCCGTAACAATGGGGGAGGGGTACAGCTGCTGAGCACGCGCCACCGCACGCTCAAACGCCTCACGCTGCTGCTCATCCGCGTAGAAAAGCACCGAACGGTACTGCGAACCGGTATCCGCACCCTGACGATCCCAGCTGGTCGGATCGTGGCTCGTGAAGAAAATATCCAGCACCGTATCCAGGTCAATGACCTGCGGGTCAAAGCTGAGCTTCAGCGCCTCCTGGTGACCGGTCGTACCCGAACATACCGAACGATAATCAGGGTCGGGGGTCTCGCCGCCCGTGTAGCCGCAGACGCTTGCCTCAACCCCGCGGAACTGGCGGTACACCGCATCCAGGCACCAGAAACAGCCGCCGGCAAGAACAACATCAGTCATGATTCCTCCTTGAACTATAAAACCACACTACCTGAAGAACACCGCAGGGCCGCACAATATTCCTGTGCTACCGCGGGCTTTGGCGTAAACCGCCACCTGCCCCGCCGCGCCACCTGCCACAATAGATGTATGACTGAAGAACTCGCAACCCCCACCCTCGCAGACGTCGTCGACGCCTTCCATACGCTCTTCCCGCCGCAGCTTGCCGCCGGCTGGGACGCCTCCGGTCTCGTCGCGGGTCGCGCCGCCGCCGCCGTGCACACCGTGCTCTTCGCCGTGGATGCGCTCGCCGCTACCGCCGAGGAAGCCATCGCCGAAGGGGCCCAGCTGCTCATCACCCACCACCCGCTACTGCTGCGCGGAGCCCAGTTCATTCCCGACAGCACCTACAAGGGCGAGGTCCTCCACACCCTCATCGAGGGCGGATGCGGCCTGCTCGGCGCCCACACTAATGCCGATGCCGCCGTCGAGGGCGTGAACGAGGCGCTCTGTGACGCCATCGGCCTCATCGACCGCGAACCGCTCACCGAGGCACAGACCCAGGTGCTCGACGGGCAGGAACACGCTGTGGGTACCGGCCGCATCGGCACCCTGCCCGAAGAACTGACCCTGAAGGAGCTTGCAGAACGCCTCGCGGCGGCCCTGCCTCCCACCGCCGGCGGGTTGCGTATCGCGGGCCGTGCCGACCAGCCGATTCGCCGGGTTGCCCTCTGCGGTGGTGCCGGTGACTCCCTCTTCGACGCGGTACGCGCCACCGACGCGCAGGTGTACATTACCGCCGACCTGCGCCACCACCCGGCCAGCGAGTTCCGCGAAACCGCACGCGTTACCGGCAGCAATATCGCGCTGATTGATTGCTCCCACCCGGCCAGCGAATCGCTGTGGCTGCGTTCGGCAGCCGACCGCCTGCGCAAGCTGCTCGCCGAGCGCGGCTACGCCATCGAAACGAAGCTGTCCGCGCTCAACACCGACCCGTGGGACTTCACCGTCTCTACCGGCGTGGCAACCGGTCAGGATGCGCACTCGGCAAGCACCGCCGCAGCCCCCGCGTGGGAACTCTAGGGCGAGAATTCTAGGGGCGAGAACTCTAGAAGAATCCGCGCGGATTCCCTCAGCGCGTAAGAGCCCGGGCACCCCGTCTGTTGTGACGAGGTACCCGGGCTAGAACCGGCCCGGCCTACTTAGTTAGCAATGCGATACAGGCCGGTAGTGATAGGGTTCAGCACACGATGCCGGTAATAAAACAACATCCAGTCCAATTCAATGCGGGTCACAGCATGGTTCGGTTCAAACATGCCGGTCTCGGGAGTAATAACATTCTGCTGGGTAGCCCACAGAATCTCGCGGTAGAACGCGGAATCCGGTGTAACATCCGGGAAGGACGAAACACCCGATACTTCCGGTGAACCAGACGCACGGTAAATCATTGCGGCAACGGTTGCATTCGTGAGACCGTCCTCCGCGTGGAACTTGCCGTCGGGTCCGCCGAAGGTAACGCCCTTTTCGCGAGCCCAAATATAGGCGGAGTAGTTTGGGTCGTCCGTCTTCACATCCGGCCACGGGGAGACTGCAGGAAGGTCCACCTTGGGGCTGCCCTTCATCTCATAAAGGGTGGAAACCAGCTCACCGCGGGTGGCGGGCTGCTTCTGTTCCTCGTCGTTCAGCGACGTAGAAAAGTACATGCGTTCCTCTACGGGAACGTATGCGTTCGTGAAACGCGGGACGCCCTCAAACTTCAAGTCCTGGTGCGCCAAAAGAACGCCGCGGTGCTCCGGGGCCAAACCCACAATCGGGGTGATGAGGGTCTTATCCGTCTGGCTGACATAGCCGTAGTCGCTCCACGCCTCAATGACGTACTGCTTGGACGGATCCAGCGTGTTCGCGGGAATCTTGAGATTGACGAAAGCGAAGCCTCCCTCCAGGCCCGTCTCGTATTCATCATCACCGTGGACGTAATGCTTCATCTCGCTCATAACCAGGACGGGGGAACCCGTACCCTTCTCGCGGATGACGTACATCATGCCCTCGGCGCCGGGGATGTTATTCCCCACGAAGCCCTGCCCCTGAATCAGCAGTTCCTGATCCTTCGTGGTGTCCTTCAGGGCATCGTATTTCAACTTAGGTGCGAAGGTATCGGAGTGATAATCATTGGTGCTCAGACCGTGATGCGTCACAACGTTCTTGCGAGCCCAGATATCCTGAACGGTTGACTGCGGCTGGGCCTCGGGCTCGGCAAGGATGCCAACCTCGTAACGTACCTTGTCCAGGGTCATATCCGGAAAATACTCCGTGAGGGTGTAGTAACTCGGCAAAGTATTAGCCTCAACCTTCAGCGGGGCGACAAAGGTGCCGTCATCGTCAATGGTGAAGTCCTTGCCCTCTTCAAACCGCAGAAGAGTGTCGGTAATCTGCAGAGCGTTATAGGGGACGTTCTCCTCGGGCGCGATGTAGATGACTACCTTGCCGTGCTGCTTGCGCCACTCCTTGGTGAAGCCGGTGCCCAGAACCGTAATTTTACTGTCCTCACCGGTGTACAGGCCGTCGCCCTCTTGCCCGATGTAGTCACGGCCGTCCTGGTAGTAGTAATCCTCATACGTAACGGTGAAAGACGGCTCATCCGCGACATCCTGAGTTGCAGGGGTATTGGCAGTCGGTGCGTTAGCAACGGGCGCGTTTGCGGTGGGCGCTGCGTCCTGGGCTAACGTCGGGGTCATAGGCAGGACCATTGCGCTCGCCAGTACGAGCGCGCTGCAGTTCCGAGCCGCGTGGAAGAATGAAGACTTAGAGTTCGGAAGTGAGGACATAAGACATCCTTAGGGTCATTTCTCCGGGGCTGCGCGAGCTTACCGGCAGGCCGGGAATCTACCGTCGAATCTGCGCGTGCCCCATGAGAAAAGTGGTTGAAAATCCCCCTCGGTTTCGGGGATATCCTCACCCTATCAAAGCGTTGAACGATTGTCAGGAAACACTCAAGGGATACTTGAAGGTTCGTGGAAATCTTACGCAGCGGTTAGCTATTAAAAGCTGAACCCCGTGCTCCCGAACAGAAAACCATTCGGGAGCACGGGGTCATTCAGGTGGCTACGCTGAGCGAGCCTAGAAAGCCATCATCAGAACCTCCAGCTCACCGCGAGTCACCATGTGCTTGGGGTTGAACGTGCCGCTGGTACTCAGTGCAACCTTGTTCTGCCCAGCCCACGCAATCTCACGGAAGAACGCAGAACCCGGGGCCACATCGGTGTACGGGGACCAGTACTGCACGGTGGGGGACCCAGCCGCGCGGTAGGTGAAAGCCGCGACGGTAGCGTTCGAAATTCCGGCATCCGCATGGAACTTGCCATCAGCCCAGCCGAAGGTAATGCCCTTCTGGCGAGCCCAAATGTAGGCGGCATAGTTCGGGTCGGTGGTCTTCACATCCGGCCAGGGAGAGGTCTCGGGGAGGTCCACCTTGGGACTACCAGCCTGAGCGTACAACGCCGCTGTCAGCTCGCCGCGGGTAGCGCGCTCCTTGCGCTGCTCATCGGTCAGACTGGGCTGCTTACCCTCAGTAGCGTCAGATCCCTTGAAGTTCAGGTCTTGAGAAGCCAGTAGGGTACTGCGGCCCTCGGGCGCCTTGCCCACCACAGGGCCGGCAAACTCGCCGTTCTTATAGCCGTCGTTACTCCAAACCTCCACGACGTACTTCTTCGCCGGGTCCAGAGTACTCGCCGGCACCTTCACGACGCCGCGTACCTCGCCGTTCTCGAACTCAGAAAAATGGTGATAGCGGTTATACCAAAAGATGTCACTCGTCGCCAGAACCGGGGTGTTCGAACCCTTCTCACGAATCACATACTGAACACCCCCGGAGGAGGCAAACTTACCGTAGAAGCCGGTACCCAAAAAGTAAATGCTCTGATCAGCGGCGGTGTCACCCAGAGCCTTGTACTCCACCTTGGGGGCAAACGCGCTGGAGCGGAACGCCTGAGTGTCCAGCACAGTACGATACAGCACGTTCTTACCAGCCTGCAGGTCCTCCACAGTCAGCTGGGGCTCACCCTGCATCTCGGTAAACATACCAATCTCGTAACTCACCTCGTAACGCTTCTCGTAACGCGGAATGCCGAGGAAAGGAACGCGAGGCTTGTAGTAGCTCTGCAACGCATTGGGCTTGACCGTCAGCTGAGCGTCCAAGACGCCGTTTTCAGCAATGGTGAAGTCCTTGCCCTCCTCAAAACGGAGTAGAACATCATTGGCGGGCAGAACATCAGCGCCGTCAGGAACACCCTGAGAAGCAACAATGTAAACCACTACCTTGCCATGCTTCTCACGCCACTCCTTGGTGTAGCCCCAACCCTTCACGTGGATGGTGCCGCCCTCGGAGGTGTACAGCAGCTGTTCCTTGTTGTCGTACGAAAACTTGAACGTAGCTTTCTGCGGGGTCTTACCCGGAATATCCGCAGCCGTCGTGCCGTCAGAGCCATCGAAGTCCAGCTCCTGGGTAGCCAGCAGGGTACCGCGACTCTCGGGCGCCTGACCCACGACGGGGGTAATAAACTCGTCGCCCTCGTAGCCGTTGTTACCCCACACCTCGATAACATAATCCTTTGACTTATCCAGGGTGTTCGCCGGAATCTTCACCGTACCGTGGATGTAGCCGTCCTGGTAAGCGAAAGCCAGCTCCTTGTGGTTATATTCAATGATGTCGCTAACCACCAGAACCGGGGCGTTCAAACCCACCTCTCGCACAACAACCTGAACACCCTTCGGGGAGTTAATCTCGCCGCCGAAACCCCAACCCGAGAATTCCAGAACCTGGTCCTCATCAGTGTTCTTCAACGAGTGGTAGCCCAAGTGGGGAGTGAACTCATCAGAAGTGGCAACAGGGTTCTCACGGACGCGATCACCCGACTGAGAACTAGCCGCTGCAGTTGCAGTCGTATCTGCAGTAGCGTTCTGGGCAAGCGCTGGAGACATTGGCAGAACCATCGCGCCGGCCAGCGCCAATGCGCCGCATCCCTGCGCCGCACGGAGGAAAGAAGACTTAGAGTTCGGAAGAGCGGACATAAACATTCCTTATCGGTCATGTCCATTGCGCCGATGCAGGTTCTAAATGGGGGTGAGAAATTTCCGTCGAATCTGCGCTGGCCCAAGGAGAAAGTGGTTGAGTATCCCCGTCGGTTTCGGGGATATTCTCACCCTACCAAACCCTCAATGAGAAGTCCCGAGAACGCTCAAGGGACGAGTAAAAGTCCTGAAATTTTGTGCCTCAACGACCCTGCAAGCACTTAAAAAAGCGCAGAAAAATGGTTCAAACAACGGGTACAGAAAACGGGCACAGAAAACCCCGTGCTCCCGAACAGAAAACCATTCGGGAGCACGGGGAACCAGAGAGCTATCCAACGCGCCGCATACGCCCCAAGGTAAAACCCGAGGGAGACGCGAGCGCACCGATGCGACGCTTAGCGAGCCTGGTATGCCGCGATCAGGGTGGCCAGCTCAGCCTTGGTCACCATGTGCTGAGCGTCAAAAGTGCCGTTAGTGTTCAGCACCACCTTGTTCTGCTGAGCCCACAGAATCTCACGGTAGAAGGCCGAACCCGGGGTCACGTCCTTGTAGGAGGAGGTGCCCGTTACTGCAGGCGAACCCGCCGCGCGGTAGGTGAAAGCCGCAACGGTTGCGTTCGAAACGCCGGCGTCGGCGTGGAACTTGCCGTCCGACCAGCCGAAGGTGATGCCCTTCTGACGGGCCCACACGTAGGCGGGGAAGTTCGGGTCGGTGGTCTTCACATCCGGCCACGGGGAAGTCTCGGGGAGCTTCACCTCGGGGGTACCCGCCTGCACGTAGAGGGCTGCCGCGAGCTCACCGCGGGTGGCCTTCTGAAGCTGGTTCTGGTCGGGCTGCGGGGACGGCTGAGGCTTCGGCTCGGGCTTGGGGGTCGGCTGCGGCGCCGGGTCAGGCTTCTTGTCGTTGTCCTGAGCCGTGGGCAGGTTTGCATCCTTGTAGCCGTTAGTGCCGTTCAGGTCCAGGTCCTGCCATGCGAGCAGCTCGCCGCGACCCTCGGTGGACTTGCCCACGACCGGCGCGAGTAGCTCGCCGTTCTCGCTGTAACCGTCGTTAGCCCAGACCTCAATCACGTACTTCTTCGAGGTATTCAGGGTGTTTGCCGGAAGATTCACGGTACCGTGCAGATTGCCGTCACGGTAGGCCGAAGCCTGGGTGGGGTGGTCAAACTCGATAATGTCGCTGGTTGCCAGAACCGGGGTGTTCGAGCCCTTCTCGCGAACCACGAACTGAACGCCCTTAACGGAGTTAATATTGCCGTTGAACCCCTGACCGCCAACGTGCAAAACCTGCGCCTTTGCAGAATCAGCCACAGCGTCGTAGCTCAGGCGCGGCGCGAACGGCTCCGGCTTCTCGCCCAGAGTGTTCAGCACCCGAGTGCTCACCACGTTCTTGCTGGTCCACAGCTCCTCAGTGGTCAGCGGCTTCTGGCCCTTCTGCTCAGCAACTACGTGAATATTGTAGCGGACATCGTACTTCGTGCCGCCGGTCGGATCGTGGAAAATATCGTCGTCAATGAAGTAGTAGGCGGCAAGCTTGTACGCCTCAACCTTCAGGTCAGCCTCGAAGGTGCCGTCATCGGCAATGGTGAAGTCCTGACCCTCCACAAAACGCAGCATATCCGAGGTCGGAATCCTGTAGCCAGAGGGTGCGTATTTTGCGGGGGCAATGTATAGCGCCACGGTGCCGTGCTGGGCACGCCATTCCTTGGTGTAGCCCGAACCCTTCACGTGAACGGTGCCGCCCTCGGTCGTGATGAGGAAGGGGACCACGCCGTCGTACTTGTAGCCGTCGGGAACGGATGCCTCAAAAGTGGTGGTCTGCTCCACGGGCTTGGGATCCGGCGTCGGCTCGGGCTTCTTGTTGTTGTCTTGAGCCGTGGGCAGGTTGGCGGCCTGGACGCCGTCCGAACCCTTGAAGTTCAGATCCTGCCAGGCCAGCAGAGTGCCGCGACCCTCGGGGGCCTGACCCACGACGGGAGTGACGAGCTTGTCGCTGCCCTCGTAGCCGTTGTTACCCCACACCTCGACGGTGTACTGCTTGGTCGAATCCAGGGTGTTAGCGGGAATCTTAACATTGCCGATGAGGTACCCGTGCTGGTACTGGAACGCATACTCGGGGTCGTTGTACTCGACAATGTCGCTGATAGCCAGGACGGGGGTGTTCGAACCCTTCTCACGAATAAGAATCTGCACGCCCTTGGGGGAGTTAATATCGCCGTTGAAGTCCCAGCCGTTGAAGTGAAAATCCTGGTCCTTGGACGTATCGGTGAGGGCACTGTAGCTCCAGTGCGGGGTGAAGGCGTTGGTCTCAGCCTTCTGGTCACCGCCGGCCTTCGGGGTGTGGTCAGCCGGCAGGGAGCCGGCGGCAACGGCCGCGGGTGCTTCCGCAGTCACATTCTGAGCCAGCGCCGGGCTCATGGGAAGCACCATGGCACCGGCGAGAACCAGCGCACCGCATCCTTGTGCTGCGCGGGCAAAAGAAGAAGGGGTCTTAGAGTTCGGAAGAGAAGACATCATTATCCCTATCGGTTCTATTGTGTCTCGCACCGCGGTGTGCGGTACCGCGGGAAGCGGTGCGCAACATTGCGGAATACCGCACCAAAACGGTGAGGCACCCCCGCGCGTATGGGGACGCGGGTGCGATGGGTTGGTTGGTTTTCCCCGTCGGTTTCGGGGATGATTTCACCCTACCAAACCCTCAACCGGAAATCGCAGACCCGCTCAACTGCATGTTGAATGTTTCCCTTTATTTCAATCTCTAAGACCCCGGACCGCCGGCTACAGCGTGCGGAAGTACAGGTACAGCATCATCGCCACGCGTGCCTTCGACGTGTGCTCCGTCGGGGCAAACGCGTCGCCCTCAGAAACGGTCGACACGCCGCGGCGAGACGCCCACACAATCTGGCGATAGAAGGGGGTCGAGGAAGTCACGTCACTAAACGGTGAGGTGCCCGTCAGCTGAATCTTCGAGGAGCCGTCAGCACGGTGCAACAGGGCGACGGTCGAGGCGTTCGACAGGGGCGCCTCCGGGTGGAACTTGCCATCATTCCAGCCGCTCGTAATCTGCTGTTCGCGCGCCCACAGATAGGCATCGTAATTCGGATCGGACTCGTCAACGTCCTCGTAAGGGGAATGGTCCGGCCGGGTCACGGACGGCGAGCCCGCCAGACGATAGAAGATGCGAATCAGCTCGCCTCGCGTCACCGTGTTATCCGCGCCGAAGAGAGTCTCGGAATCGGGATTCATCACCTGCGCGCGCACGGCCCAGCGCACACCATCGTAGTAGGCAGAACCCTCGGGTACATCCTCGAAAGCGGGCTGGTAATCGGGCGAGGCAATGACCGGACGGTGTAGCTTCGTGTCGGGGGAAGAGAGGCTTAGCGAGGGGCTACCATCCGCGGAGGCATGAAGGCTGGTCGATGTCGAGACGGGGGCATCTGCCGCCGGAGTATTCGCCTGCGAGGGATCGGCCATCGAGAGAAGGGGAGAGAACGGCAGGTACAGCACACCCGCCAGGATTACCGCGCCCACACCCAGCTCGATGCGGCGGTGGGAAGTCGACTTCTTCCGCTGCTCGGCGGATGCGTCGGCAGAATCGACGGAGCTGAGAACCTGTGCGGACTCGTGATGATTCGGTGAAGAATTAGACGTGGCGGAACGCTTCGCGTTGCGGGACATAAATCCTCGATGTGGTTGGTGTGTCGGTGTGTTTCTTGTACCGCGCTACCGCGTGTTCCCCGCCGGAAAAGGGGAATACGCGCACGGATATGCAATAGACCTAGCATAAAACCGCAGGACCCAAAATGCGAACTCAACCCGCTGAAAGGCCTTGGATATGCTGGAATACTGCCGGGGTGGTTTTATGGAAATAGGCTCAACGGTGAGAGATGAGCCAGGTGATCGGCGCGGCTTCCACCCCCGCAAAAATCCGCCGGGCGGATGCGCGACGCACCTCTCGGTAGCATCTGCATCCGCCCGGCAGAAGAAGGCTTTGTCAGCCCTTAGCGGCCCGCGTAGTTCATCAGGAACCCGGCCAGCTCGCCACGGCTTGCCAGAGCCGTGGGGTAGTAGTTGCTGCCCGGGAACACCTGAAGATTACGCTGCTTAGCCCAGGTAATCTCGCGGTAGAACGCCGAACCCACCTTGACGTCCGTGTACGGAGCCTGGGTGACGGTCACGCGCTTCTTGCCGTCGTAACGGTACAGGAAGGCCGCCACGGTGGCGTTCGAGACACCGGCCTCGGCGTGGAAATTACCGTCGGCCCAACCGTAGGTAATACCCTTCTGACGAGCCCAAATGTAGGCAGAGTAGTTCGGGTCGGTGGTCTTCACGTCCTTATAAGGGCTGGTCGCGGGAAGGGTGACCTTCGGCGAACCCGCCAGACGGTACAGGGCAACGGTCAGTTCACCGCGGGTTGCGTTATCGTTCGCCCCGAACCAGGTCTTCTCGTGCGGGTCCAGGAGCTTCTTCTCGTTGGCCCACTGCACGGCCTTGTACAGTGAGTGGGTGGAGGGAACGTCGGCAAAACCATTCTTCTGCTGCGGCGAGGTGCCGGTCAGGTTCAGGTAGGTGGCCGAGACGCGCTCGCTCTCGCCCTTGGCTGATACCACGTTCACGAAGATCGCGTAGTGGCCATCGGCCTCGAGCTGGGTTCCGTCAATCGACAGGGCAGTCTCGAAGGCGCCCTGGGACACGCGGTTGGCGGGGAGCACAACCTTCTGGATGGGGTCGCCGGTGGGCTGACCGTCAGCCTCGGCCGCGGAGAAGAGAACCTGGACCGAAGAACCGGCCGGAACATTGAGGTGGGAGCCCTTCACACGAACCGTCGTGGAAGAGCCCAGATCCACCGAATCGGTGCTCAGGGTAACCGAGGGGTCTGCGTGGACGGCGTTCACGCCGGTCACCGGCACGAATGTCTGGGTGCTCAGGGCCTGCTCGTTCGCCTGGTCGTTGTCTTCCGGGACGGTGTACTCGAAGGTCTGCACCACATAGGAAGTGCCAGCCTTCAGGGTGCCCGCGGGGATGTTCAGGCTCGTGCTGAAGCGGCCGTTAACGTAGCCCATGTACTGGCCGAAGAAGGCCGAGTAGTAGGTGAACTTTGCCTCGGACTGGGCCAGCGCGGGGCCGGTCGGCTTGCCGGTGGCCGGGTCAACTGCGCGCACGGCCAGAATCAGAGACTCGTTGCCGTTGTAGGAAATGTCCTGGAATCCAGCGCCGTTCACGGTGATCGAGGTGTTTGCCGAAGCATCCACGGTTGAAGCGCTGTAGCTCAGGGTCGGGGACGAAACCGTGGGAACGGCGGCAACCTTCAGCTCGGTGCGAGTCTCGCCCGCCGGAATCCAACCGTCCTGGTCGGAGTCGCGGTAGCCGAGCACCACGTCGAAGAAGGAGCCTGTTGCCTCAAAGAAGTTGGCGTCCACCGATACGGTGAGCTTCACGGTGCCGTCCGCAGCAAAGGCGGTGGAGGGCACGTCCTGGGCGTAGTAGGGGTAGCTGCGCGGGTGATGCGGCGGGAAAGCGATGCTCTCACCCTTGGGCACGATGTAAAGACGGAAAGACTTATCGTGCACGAACTCGGGGGAGAATCCGGAGCCGTTAACGGTGATGGTGCCGCCCTTGAGGATGTCGAAGGTGCCGGAGGTGACCTGCAGGTGCTGCGTGTTCTGTGCTTCTCCCTGCTGCACGGCACCGGCTACTGCCGGGGTATTCGCCGTGGGGGCCGCCATGGCCGGGGAGAGAGGCAGGAGCATCGCGCCGGCAAGGGTGAGGGCGCAACCGCCCTTCACCATATTCTTAGAGAATACGAAACGCGGATGGCTCTGAAGTGAGGACATTGGTATCCAATCAGTTTTATCGGTGTGACGCATTGTGTGGAAGTGCGTATCAACACCGTAGCAAATAGATAAGACCTGCCGTAATCGGGGCGGTTGTGGACTTGGAAAAAGTTTCACACCAGAAGGCTGATCTTAAGCTGAAGTATAACTTTAAAAACTATGTGCATGAGGTGGAAAATATGCCTAAATATTGTGCTGATAAGCACAAACACTGAGTCGCGGGCAAAGCTCCATGCTCCAAACGAGGCAGAAAACCCACCGCACAATCGATAAAAACCAAATTATCAACTATATAAAGTTGATAAGTCTCGTCGTGCGGTGGGTTTGATACGCAATTGCAAGATGGGGTATCTAGCGAAGAAAGATTAGGGAAAGGCCGGGTGAGGCCCGACCCGCCCTTAATCTCGCATATTGGCACACAGGGTATCCGCGTGCAGCATAATCAGAGCTCGCGCCCATTCCGCACGGGTGACTTCCTGGTCCGGGAAGAAATTTGCGCTCTTGTACGCGAAATTCGGGTCGATATTCGCGCGCGTATGCAACCACACGGATTCCCTAAAGAAGGGAGAACCGGGGTGCATATCCGCAGGCGCCACCGGAGTGGGGTGGGTTCCTTCGGTAAGGGCCGGGTACGCCTCGTTGAAGCGATACAGGAAAGCGGCCATCGTGGTGCGGTGAGCCACCGCCTCCGGATGCATCTTGCCGTCGGACCAGCCGCTCGTCAGTCCCTTCTGCACGGCCCAGATGTAGGCGGCGTACCGGGGATCCTGCGGCGAAACATCCGGGTACGGCGAAACTGCGGGGAGAACTACCTTGGGCGAACCCACCGTGCGGTACAGCGTATCCATAAGGTCGCCGCGCGTGGCCGCGCGGTAAGGGTAGATGCGGCGGTTCTTGTCGATGAGCATCATCTTCTGCTGGCACACGGTGTATACGTCGTAGGAGTACGGATCTTCGTCTTCCAGGTCAATAATGAAAGGCGTCCACGCGTAATCGGTATTGACGGTAACGTCAGAAACCATCGTGCGCAGAATGGTGTACTGCTTATTGTAGGGGCGCAGGGTAAGGCGAATACCGTACTTTCCCTTCGGGCCGGTCGTCATACCCGTGGGAAGAATGACCGTTTGGCGGTACACATTATCGGTATCCAAACGATTCTTCTCGAGGGAAATAAAATAGAATACTTTAAATCCCTTATCCTCGGTGTAGTTACCGATTTCAAAATAGGGAGTATATAGCCCGTTTTCAAAAATCGGTTGCAAGCCGGAAACTTCGTAGGAGAGGGTAAATCCGCTGATATCAATCATTGCCTGATTGACCTGCAAATCCAGAGGAACGCTCTGAATGTCCAGGGTTGCGGCCTGTGCACCCTGCAGGGCGAGCTGGCCAGCTCCTAGCGCCCCGGCGATACCGAGGGCGGCGGTGCCCTTCAGGAAGAGGCGACGAGATGACGAGGTAGACATATCGTGTCCAATCGGTGTGTTTCTGAATGAATTGTTATACCGCCGCTAGACCTGTAGCTCGGCCATAATCCGAGCGAGACCTATCGGCGTGCAGGACGTATCGGGCTTCGATAGCGCTGAGTCGAGAGAACGCGAGGTGAATATGCAATCCCTCTCGGTGAGGGGTTAATTAATACTATAAACACATCGAATGGTTAAAGAAAACGGTGCGCTGAGTGATACCTCTGCCGTAGAGCGCATTAGGAAAGCGTCGATGAGAGGAAATGCTAAATCACTGAGAAAGAATGTTATTTCCCGCGACTCTTTTAAGGGTAAAAATTTCTTAATATTTAAATTTTTAGCCGGGTAGCACGATCGCACCGCCCGGCTAAAATCATGACATAAAGCCCGCTGGGATTTATTGCCCCTCGTGCACGAGGAGGGTCAGGACACCCGCCTTACGAGCCGTGGGCAGAGCGCACTCCACCGCCCAGTCCTCGCTGACCGCCTCCAAGAATTCGGCGATACCCGCCGTGGAACCATCCAGGGGGCGCGCCGCCAATCCCGACTGAATCAGATACCGAGCAAAGAGGCCGCGGTAATGCTTCGCCATGTGTGAGACGACCTTGCGAGAACCATCGGCCGCCACACGCTCCACGCGAACCGCCAGAGTCTGCGACGGGGGAGTCACCCACGACTTCGCGTAGGCTGCAGAACGGCAATCCAGAATCAGCTGGTCCTTCGCGGTTGCCTCCAGGGCGGTGCCCAGCGCACCCTTCCAGAAGTTTGCCAGCGCACCAATCGAACCCAGCTTCACACCCATGGACAGGCGGTAGGCGGGAATCGCATCCTCGGGGCGCAGAACACCCCACAGGGCCGAAGAAATCAGCAACGACCAGTGCGCCGCATCGCGCTCGGCGGGGGAGAAGCTCGCGTAATCCAGCGCCTCAAACAGCACGCCCGTATAGGTGCGAATCGCGGGCTGCGCCGGCACGGACAGCAGGCGCGTATTGCGCTCCACCTCTGCTTCGAGGGATGCACCCACCTTCAGCTCCGCCAGGGCATCGGGCCCCGAACTGACCGCGGTCAGCTCCTCCAGGACGCTCTCACGCTCAGCAGTCAGCTCCGGAAAGGAGAGATCGGCAAAAGAAACCGGGGCGTTGCCCGCCGGGGCGGGGGTCTTACCTTCAGACGGGGGAAGAAGAATTAGCATCTACCCAGTGTACCTGGCAGGCTGCCAGCGCATCCGCGAGATTCCAGCGTACCCGCGAGACGAACCCGGTAAATAACCGCCCCGAGAGGTATGCGTATAATGAGTGGGGTGAAAACGGGCCGTCCGGGCAATCGCGAGGTACTCGGATGCTTCGAGGAAAGTCCGGGCTCCACAGCACAGGATGGTGGATAACATCCACTCGGGGTAACCCGCAGGCCAGTGCCACAGAAAGTAAACCGCCGCGGTTCGCCGCGGTAAGGGTGAAAGGGTGGTGTAAGAGACCACCAGCGGGCGCGGTGACGTGCCCGGCTAGGTAAACCCCATCCGGAGCAAGGTCAAATAGGATGCGCCATGGTAGGGTAGTGCGCCCGATCCCCGGTTCTCGGGGTGCGTATTCGGGTAGGCTGCTTGAGACGTGCGGCAACGTACGTTCTAGATAGATGATTGCCTCGAAACGCCCCTTCGGGCGGCGTTTTAGACAGAACCCGGCTCATAGGATGACCCGTTTTCATGTCACCATCCGCAGATGGTAAGCGAAGACCGCGAACGCATTTTCTAATGCGTTCGCGGTCTTCGCTTTAAAGCTTCGCGGGAGGCCCGCCCGACCTTTGGGAAGGCTCTAGGGGAGCCCGCGATTAGTGGCCGAAGGGATCGGGATCCACACCCGGCATCCACGAGTTGCCGTCCACGGTCCAGCCTTCCTTCTTGACGACCTTCTTCATCTTGCCGGTCCACTTCTTGTTCAGACGGTTCACGTACAGCTTGCCGTCCAGGTGGTCGGTCTCGTGCTGCATGCAGCGTGCGAACCAGCCGGTCGCCTCGAAATGGACGGGGTTGCCGTGCTCGTCAAGGCCGTTCACCGTGACCCACTCGGCGCGCTTGAGGGGGAAGCCGTAACCGGGGAAGGACAGGCAGCCCTCTTCCTCCTCGTAGGGGTCCGGGTCAGCGGTAGAAATCTTGCCCAGGGTCAGCACCGGGTTGATGATGCAGCCGCGCGGGGGAACGCCGTCCTCGTTCTCCATCTTGTAGGTGAAGATGCGCAGGCCCACACCGATCTGCGGTGCCGCCAGACCCACGCCGTTGGATGCGTCCATGGTTTCGTACATGTCAGCCACGAGTTCCTTGAGCTCATCATTAAACTCGGTGACGGGTGCCGCGGGGCGGTGCAGAACGGGGTTGCCGTGAATAACGATGGGGCGAATAGCCACGGAATCATCCTTTGCTTGTGTTGAACGGGAACTTTTTGCTTGTGTTGAACGGGAACTTATCGGGTGCGCCTGCCGCGTGAAGTCGCGGGGCGTGCGGTTCTCGTTCGAAGGGTTGAAAATGCTGGTGTAAAAGTTTTGCTCCGGTAAACCTTGTGCGGGTAAACCGAGGTGAGGGTAAAGCGAAAGGGTCGTTACGGATAACCATAACGACCCTTTCCATCGGGGTGATCGACGGGGGTTGAACCCGCGACCTCCTGGACCACAACCAGGCGCTCTGCCAACTGAGCTACGACCACCATGTGCTTCGCTTGGTTTCCCTTGCGATGTGCAACGGATACTACTGTACATGAGTTCACGAACCCTGCCAAGCTGAGATTGGGTGATGCTCGTTACAGTTTGAGATGGGGGTTGGGGCGCGCCGGACGCACGCCACCGGACACCCTCGCGGGCCCGGAGGACGCGCATCCCCGGTGCGCAGCTACATCGCGCTCAGGCGCCGTTGCATAGCACTCGGCTACTGCTCGGCAGGTTCGGCGGCCTTCGCCTCCAGCTCGACGCGCTCCGCCTCAACCTCGCGGGCAATCTTAGCGGCGGCCACGGCATCCGGACCCTGCTCCACAAAAATTGCGCGACGGTAGTACTTCAGCTCGTCAATCGAATCCTTAATATCGCCCAGCGCGCGGTGGTGACCGGTCTTCACCGGGGCGCTGTGACGGGCGGCGGGGTACCAGCGCGAAGCCAGCTCCTTAATCGTGGACACATCAATCACGCGGTAGTGCAGATGGTCCATTACCTGCGGCATGTAACGTTCCAGGAAGCGCTTATCCATGCCCACCGAGTTCCCCCCCAGCTGCGCCTTGCCCGCCACAGGAACATACTTCTTCACGTAGCGGAGCACCTGCTCCTGGGCGTAATCCATCGACACGCCGTTCTCGAGGTCGTCCAGCAGACCCGAGGACTCGTGCATCGAACGCACAAAGTCGTTCATGTTCTCTACCGCACCCGCGGGGGACTCGTCGCCGGGCTTAATGACGAACTCCACGCCCGAACCCAAAATGTTGAGGTCGGCATCGGTGACCAGAACGCCCACCTCAATCAGGGCGTCATTGGCCACGTCGAGGCCGGTCATCTCGCAGTCAATCCATACAATACGTTCACTAGAAATACTCACACTCCAACTCTACCCTCATTCGCGCCCGCTCGCCCCTCCGCGCGTCGGAACATAGTCGGAACGTATAAGAACGCTCAGGTGTGTGCAGAGGCGGTGTCCACACCGCGCGCTCGCACCCGAATCCGCCGGGCTCCGGTGAAGCGCTCGGGTATGATAAAAGCCAAAGAGACGACGCATACAGAAAGGGAGTAATGCGCTCACTGAAAGAGCCCGCACACCGGCTCGCCGCCACCAGAGCACACGACGCACCCCTCTCACCCCGGCTGCTGGATTACGTCAATAACCACCGTCTGCGAACGCTCGTCATTGGCACCATCGGCTCAATCATGGTCACCCTGGGGTCCTACACCGTCGGATGGCTCTCGGATAGCTCCAGCTTTTGGCGCTACGACCTGATTCGCGCCATCAGGTTTGACGCCGTATGGGTCATCGCCGGCATTATCCTGCTGGCCCTCGGCGCCATGATTATGTGCCGTGAATGGCTGCGCATCTACCAGAAGATGGGCGATTGGAACGAACCCAACACCATGCGGTGGATGATTGCCGTCATCACCAGCTGGTCCCTGCCGCAGATCTTCGCCTTCACCATCTACAGCCGCGATATGTTCTCCTACTACGGTCAGGGCATGGTCATGGCGCACGGCCTCAACCCGTACAAGCACGGAGTCTCCGAAATCTCGAACTTCATGCAGAACGGTGCGGACCCCATGTGGGCGGAATCCCCGCCCCCGTACGGCCCGGTCTCCCTCAAGCTCGAAGAGTGGATTGTGCGCCTGGCGGGGGAGAACATCGACCTCTCCCTCTTCTACTTCCGCCTGCTCTCCGTGCTCGCGGTCATCGGTATTCTCTTCTACGTGGCAAAACTCGCCAAGGCACACGGCTTCAACCAGGTCCGCGCCCTCTGGCAGATCGGCCCGAACCCGCTGTTCATCGCATCGTTCATCGCCAGCGGCCACAACGATTCGCTTATGACCATGTTCATGCTCGGCGGCCTCTACTACGCCAAGCGCTACCGCGACACCCGATGGGGCGGCCCGCTCGGCGTGACCTTCGTAGCCCTCGGCGTTGCCGTCAAGCCGCTCGCCCTCGTGGTGCTGCCCTTCGTGGGTCTGCTCTGGGCGGGCAAGAACGCCTCCTGGCCGCGCAAGTTCGTGTTTTGGGCTTTCTCCGGTGTGCTGCTGCTTGCCGAAATGGCGCTCATGGGCTGGGTGACCGGCCTGGAATTCGGCTGGATTAAGGCGCTTTCCACGACCGGCGGCCAGTACATCTGGTACACCCCCTTCGGGCTGGTGATTGGCGCGGCATCCCTCTTCACGCAGGGGGATACCTTCGAGGTCATTCGCAAACTCATCGAGACCGTCGGCAAGGGCATCGGTATGCTCGGAGCGGTAGCAATGGCATTCGTTGGACGCGACCGCAACATCGTGCGCCACGCCGGCCTGGCCATCCTGTTCATGCTCCTGTGTAGCCCCATGATTCAGCCGTGGTACCTGCTCTGGGCTATCCCAATGCTTGCCGCGACCGGTCTGCGCTCGCACTTTCAGCTCATGTGGTACTTCATCACTACGCTGTTCTTCATGGCCTACGGCGTGAGCGACCAGCTGAACGTTTCGCCCTATCTGCGCGATTTCAACCAGGATATGGGCCGACTTATCGCAACGGTGGTCTGCCTGGGCTACATTGTGTACCTCATGGTCCTCGACCCGGCAACCCGCCGCATGGTGTACGTGAGCTTCCGCCCCACGCAGGTGCGCCGCACCGCGATTCGCCTGTGGTGGCAGCTGTTCCCCGGCGCATCGAGCCGCCGTGCACGCCGCCGCGAGGCAAAGAAGCAGGAGCGAGAGGTGCTGACCGGCTCCACGCGGAGCTAACCCCCTCGAGTGTTCCGCCCCGACGGTTCCTCTGGGCGTCCAAACGTGCGGGGAACAGCCAGGACTCGTGTACCCTAGAGGAAGGCCCCAGTAGCTCAGAGGATAGAGCAGGAGCCTTCTAATCTCTTGGTCGGGGGTTCGATTCCCTCCTGGGGCGCCGTAACGAAAACCGCCCCGCACCCTTCAACGGGGGTGCGGGGCGGTTTTCTTTATACCCTTGAGCTACCGCAAAGATGCGGGGCGCGTTACTTCTTGGTCGGGTTCGTGTCCTTGCACGAGTTGAGGGTGCGCTCCATGACCTTCTTCTCGTCGGCGGTCACCCACAGCTTGTACTTGGCCTTCACGTGCACCTGGCGAGCCACGTAGGTGCAGCGGTAGGAGGCGTTGCTCGGCAACCATTCGGAGGCATCCGCATCGGACTTCTGCTGGTTGGCCGGGCCGTCCACGGCGAGCAGGTTCTCGGGGTCGTTTGCCAGCTGGCGGCGCTGCTCGGCGCTCAGGTCCTGCGCGCCGGTCTGCCATGCGTTCGATAGGGCGACCACGTGGTCAATCTGTACGGCCGCAGAGGTCTTCTTGCCGCGCTTGAACTCGATGGTCTTACCGGTGTACGGGTCTGCAAGCGTGCCGGTAATGACGGTGCACGCATGGGTCTTAACCTTGAAACGAATATTGGTCAGGTCGCGGCGCAGAATGTCGTCGCGGGTATTGCACTTGTTGCCGTCAACGTCATCCCAGGCGGGGCCGAACTGATCGCGGGAGTAACCGGTCTTGGGAGCCCAATCTTTCACCTGCAGCGAGGCCAGCTCGCTCTTCGCGGTGGCCAGATCCGGCGCGAGCGCGGTGGCGGGATCAACCGCCTTGTATGGGTTCTTGACCTCGGAGAGCGTCTCGGTTGCTACGTTGGCGTCATCGTCGTCGGTAGCGGAGGTCGAAGGCTCCGAACCGAAGAGGCCGCCCTCGCCGTGCTTGCTCACGTAGATCATGCCGACAATCAGCAGAATGATGGCCAGAAGGGCCAGCAGGCCGTAGATGAGGCGCTTCTTCTGCGGGTCCATGGACTCGGGGAGTCTGGGTAGGTTGCGTTGAATCCGCTGAAGATCCTGCAGCGTGGGCAGGTCGTTGCTGTTCATGGGCTTTTTGCTCACGGAAACTCCGGGGGTAGCACGGTGTATCGGTCAGGTATTGGTCAAAGCAGCGGGTCGCCGCTCCATCAAGGATAGAGGGCTTGCGGTGTAAAAGGTAACTCGCTTGCCGTGAATTAGCTCGCCTCTGCGAGGAGGGGAGCGAGGAGGCGGATGGCGTCATAATTCGTTCCAATGACGGTTCCTCGCGTCGGTTTTTTGAAAAAACTACCCCAAACGTTCAAATATTTCGTCCACAGGCGGGATGATAGCGCGATAAGACCGTGAATTATCCACAGATGCGCGAGGGGCGGGCACCCGGTGGCGGCGCACGCGGCACAGTAGAAGAAACCTACCCTAAGAACCGACCGGGTAACCTGCCGGCCCAACTTGACCGAGGCTGATCAACCGGCCCAACCCAACCTGGGGCAACCGACCGGGAGCCCGAGTGGAGGCCCCTCAACCGGTTCGGGCCAGCCGGTGCAGAGGCTTTAGCCCGGGGTTAGCCCCAAGAAATCATAGGAGATATCGTGAGCGACACCATCGTAATCCGCGGATTCACCGCATCCAACCCGACCTTGGCGGCCCTGCCGAACGGCGTGCCCGTCGTGAACTTCCGCCTGGCCAGCACACCGCGCTGGCAGGACGCCACCGGAACCTGGAAGGAGGGCACGACCAATTGGTACACCATTAAGGCCTACCGCCGCCTGGCGCAGAACATCGCCGTCTCGGTACAGAAGGGGCAGCCGCTCGTCATTAGCGGGCGCCAGCGCATCAACCGTTGGAACCGCGAGGACGGCACGCAGGGAACTACCGTGGAGATTGACGCGCAGGGCATCGGCCACGACCTGAACTACGGCACAAGTTCCTTTGCCCGCACCGTGGAGAAGCGCGCGCTCCACGAGGACGCCCCGCTGGGCGCGCTGCCGAATACGCCGCAGGGCGCGCCGGATGCGGTGTCGCATGTGCCCCAGAACGCCGAGTTGCCGAGCACGGTGGCTCAGAACGCTGGAGTGCAGGTTGCGGGAGCACCGGGCGGAGGAACGCCGGGCGGCGCATCCCAGAGCGGGGGCGTGCAGGGCAGCGCATCCCAGGGTGGGGGAGCTCAGAGTGACGAACCCCCCTTCTAAAAGTGCTCCCCGGATGCTTGCATAAACGCTGGTGCATTGGGATAATGGAGCATTGTGTTGACATCGGGCACGCCCCTGCCGCAGGGGGAAGAGCGACCAACGATGTCAACCTTCGGGCACCAATCCTGTCCGAAGCATGAAGTTTTCTGTCCCGCTGTGGGGCAGAGCAATCTGAGTCTATTTGACCTGCGGCAGATGGCTCTGGAGATCTACAACTATGCAGACTCTTGACTTCCTCGACAAGAAGTCCCTCCGTGACGACGTCCCCGCATTCGGCCCCGGTGACACCCTGAACGTTCACGTTAAGATCGTTGAAGGTAAGAACCACCGTATCCAGGTCTTCAAGGGCTTCGTCGTTGGCCGCCAGGGTGCAGGCGTTCGCGAGACCTTCACCGTCCGCAAGGTTTCCTTCGGCGTTGGTGTTGAGCGTACCTTCCCCGTTCACTCTCCCTCCATCGAGAAGATCGAGGTTGTGACCCGCGGTGACGTCCGTCGTGCAAAGCTGTACTACATGCGCGACCGCCACGGTAAGGCTGCTCGTATCCGCGAGAAGCGCGAGTTCTAATCTTTATAGATACAGAATTCTGTTGCAAACCGCTCCCATCCGCACCCGTGCGGAGTGTGGGGCGGTTTTTGCGTATCCGGGCGAGCACCCCGAATACGGTGATGCGCTGTCTAGTGATGCGCTGTCTAGAAGCGGGGGAAGCGAACGGAGGAGCACTCCCTAGGTCCCTGCTGTCGGCGAGCTGTAGGGCTCGGAGGGGCTTCGCTATACGAGTCAAAGAGGCGGCGGCACGGGTGCTCTCGTTACAATAGCTAGGTACCGCCTCACTCAGGTTGGCCTACATGTCTCTCAAACGAAAGGCTCTTCAGCATGGCAGATGACAAGACGACTGCGAACAACAGCCCCTATCCCGAGGGATATAAGCCCCAATCCCGTCGCGAGCGCCGTGAGATGGAGGAGTACGCCGCGCGTCTGGCTGAAGAGAAGAAGCGTGAACAGGCCGAGCTGGCCTCCTCCGAACAGGGCGAGGAATCTCACGTAGGCGACGCTCGACCCGCCGCTGCCGAGGCGGCGAGCGCATCCGCTCAGCCCGCGGAAGCACCTGATACCAAGGGCTCGGAAGAAGAGGGCGCCGCAACCACCGCCGATAAGAGCGCCGAGAAGGACGAGGAGAAGCCCGAAGACCCCTCGACCATGACCGCCAAGGAGCGCCGCAAGGCCAAGCGCGCCGAGCAGGCCGAGCTGACCTTCGCTAAGGCCCGCGAGGAGGACCGCCTGGGCGAGTGGGCCTGGGTTCAGGTGCGTGAGGGCGGTACCGTGGTTCTCTACGCTCTGATTATTGCGTTCCTGATTAAGACCTTCCTGCTGCGCGGTTTCTACATCCCCTCCGGTTCGATGGAGCAGACCCTGCAGGTCAACGACCGCGTGTTCATCAACGTGGCGGGTTCCTATTTCAATGAGCCCAAGCGCGGTGACGTCATCGTGTTCAAGGATTCGCAGGGCTGGATTCCTTCGACCCAGAAGAGCAGCAACCCCATTAAGGAAGGCCTCTCCTTCGTGGGTGTTCTGCCCGATACCTCTTCGAACTACCTGGTCAAGCGCGTTATCGGTACCCCCGGTGACGTGGTGGAAAGCGATGGCTCCGGCAAGATCAAGGTCAATGGCGTGGAGATTAACGAGCCGTACCTGTACCCGGGTAACCAGCCCTCCGAGCTGGCCTTCAAAGTGACCGTGCCCAGGGACAAGTACTTCGTGATGGGCGACCACCGTAGCAACTCTGCGGATTCCCGCTACCACATCTCTGACGGCACCGCCTTCATCTCGAAGGATGACGTTCAGGGTAACGTCTTCGTGGTGGCCTGGCCGCTGAACCACTTCGGTCTGCTGACCGACGAGAGTTCCGTATTCTCCTCGGTTCCCTCTCCGACCTCGACCCCCGAGCAGTAGGAGAGAGGCCGTGACGGTGAGCGCAAAGGCCGAGGAACCCGCAAAAGCGGAGAAATCCAAGGCCGCGAGGCCTCGGGCACCAAAGCCCGCCGCCGACCTGGAGCATGAGAAGCGGCTCTTCGAGGTGGGGGCTCGCGCGGTGGTGGGTATCGACGAGGTGGGACGCGGCTCCATGGCCGGCCCGGTCAGCGTGGGCGTCGCAATTCTTAGCCCGGACGCCACCCTTGAGGTGGGCGGGCTGATTGACTCCAAGGCCCTCTCGCCTGCGCGCCGCGAATCCATGGTCCCCGAGATCCGCCGCTGGTGCGCCGTCGAGGTGGGCCACGTGGACCCGCAGGACGTGGATGCGCTGGGCATGACCCTGTCGTTGCGGCTCGCCGCCCAGCGGGCCCTGGCCGCTCTAGCACGCCGAGGCTACCGTGCCGATGCCGCCCTACTCGACGGCAAGCACGACTGGTTCACCCCTCCGCAGGAGGACCTGTTCAGCGCGCTGGCACCGGACCCGGCACAGGCGCGCTACGATGCTCTGCTGACCGAGGCCTGGGAAGGAGTGGGAGAACCCGCGGCTATGCCCGTGACCATGATCATCAAGGGCGACTACAAGTGCGCCTCGATTGCGGCTGCCTCTGTGGTGGCGAAGGTTGAGCGAGACGAGCTGATGGTGGCCCTCGACGGGGTTCACCCGGGGTACGGCTGGGCGAAGAACAAAGGCTACGGCTCGGCCGCCCACCGTGAGGCAATCAGCGCGCGGGGCCCCAGCCCGATGCACCGCCTGTCCTGGTCGCTACCGGCCACCGCCGAGCAGATAGCGGCCGCGCAGCGGGCCCGCGTATTCGGGGAGAAGAGCCCCGAACGCTAGGGGAGAGCGCCGTTGAGGAGGCCTGAGTCTTGCTTGGAGCACCCCGCAATGCTGGTGAGATACCCGCTGAGAGACACCCGAGTTGCACGCGCAGCAGAGAATGACTGTAGGAGGAAGAATGAGCGCAGAAGACCTCGAAAACTACGAGACGGACGCCCAGATGGCGCTGTACCGCGAGTACAAGGACGTCATGTCGCTCTTTAGCTACGCGGTGGAAACCGACCGGCGCTTCTACCTGGCGAATCAGGTGGACGTGACCCCGCACGTGCAGGACGGCACCCTCTACTTTGAGGTGCTCATGAGCGATGTCTGGGTGTGGGACGTGTTCCGCTCCAACCGCTTTGTGAAGAAGGTGCACGCCTACTCGGTACGCGATGTGAACGTGGAGGAGCGCCTGCCCAACCAGGAATTCACGGTCCCCGAGATGCCGGATTTCAGCGCCTAGTGCTCCGGTAACCGGTGCGTATATGACATTCCCCTCGACCGGTTTTTGAAAAAATACCCCTAAAATTTCAAATAAGAAGCTGTGGATAACCTCCCTGACCGCGATGCGGCCGAGGTTATCCACAGTTTTTTCTTTCCGATTCCTCGGCCCGGTTCGCCTGGGCACAGTAGAAGCACGACCAAGCCATCTACCGTGGGAGGGAATCGTGACCCCCGAACATCAGAGCATCGCAACGCAGACAACCGCACAGGCCACAACACGGGCACCCCGAACGAACGAACCTGGTGGCTCGCCCCGCAGAGGCGCGCGACGCGCCCGGAAGAACCCCGCCGCGGTCACGCGGGCCCTGCCCCGAGCTCACGGCGTCGGACGCTGGGGCGAAGAGGTGGTCAGCCGCATCCTTGAGGCGAACGGCTACCGCATCGTCGACCGCAATTGGCGACCGCCCGCCGGGCTGGAGCACGAACAGATTCGCGGCGAAATCGATATTGTCGCAATCGACCCCGACGATGAGCTCGTCTTTATCGAGGTCAAAACCCGAAGCACCGAGGACTTTGGGCACCCCTTCGCCGCCATCGGCCGCGACAAGGCGCGCCGCACCCGTTCACTGGCGATTCTCTGGTGCCGCCTGCGCGAGAGCCTGGACTTCGCGCGTTTTCGCATAGACGCGATTGCGGTGACCGGAACCTGCGAAACCTTTACCTTCGAACACCTGAAGGGGGTGGCGTAATGGGCTTCTCACGCACCTACTCCGTAGCCCTCGTGGGGCTGAGCGGGCACATCGTTGACGTTGAGGCCGATATCTCGCAGGGACTTCCAGGCTTCGTGCTGCTGGGACTGCCAGATACCGCCCTCAACGAATCCAAGGAGCGCGTTCGCTCCGCAGCCAAGAACACCGGAATTACCCTGACCCAGCATCGGCTCACCGTCAACCTGACCCCGGCGACCCTGCCTAAGCGCGGATCGGCCTTCGACCTGGCTATCGTGGTGGCCGCGCTGCAGGCAGAGAAGAAGCTACACCCGAGCGGGGACAGCGTGTTCCTGGGGGAGCTGGGCCTCGACGGGACGATTCGCCCGGTTCCGGGCATCCTGCCCGCTGTGAAGGCCGCGGTTGCCGCCGGGCACCGCAGGGTCATCGTCCCCGCCGAAAATGCGGAGGAGGCGGCCCTCATCCCCGGCGCACAGGTGAGCGGATTCCGCTGTCTGGCCGAGGTGTTCGCGGCTCTGGGGGCACAGACGCAGAAGCTAACCTACCCGCCCGCCCCGAACCCCGAGGAGAAAGCCCTCCCCAAGAAAAACGCGGGTATTCCTTCGGACATGAGCGACGTAGCCGGTCAAGCGCAGGGCCGCTTCGCCCTGGAAATCGCGGCAGCCGGTGGGCACCACATGCTCCTCACCGGCCCTCCCGGATCGGGCAAAACCATGCTGGCCGAGCGATTGCCGAGCATCCTGCCGCCCCTGGACGACGATGCGGCGATGGAAGTGACCGCCATCCGCTCCCTCTGCTCGGCGGGTGAGGCGCTCAGCGAACTGGTGCGTGAGCCTCCCTTCGAGGCCCCGCATCACAGCGCCTCTGCGCCGGCAATTCTGGGAGGCGGCAGCGGTATTCCTCGGCCCGGATGCGTCTCTAAAGCACACCGCGGCGTGCTCTTTCTCGACGAGGCCCCCGAATTCAAACGTACGGTCCTCGACTCCCTGCGCCAGCCCCTCGAATCCGGGGTCGTAACCCTGGACCGTTCCACCGCATCCGCCACGTATCCCGCGCGTTTTCAGCTGATTCTGGCCGCCAACCCGTGCCCCTGCGGCATGAACGTGGGGCTCGGTACCGAGTGCACCTGCGCGCCCCGGGAGCGACGCGCCTACTTCGGGCGTCTTTCCGGGCCGCTCGTGGACCGCATCGACGTCAACGTGACGGTCCCGAAGGTCTCGTCCACGGAGCTTGCGGGAGGTCAGATGAATGAGAGCTCGGCGCAGATTCGCAAGCGCGTGCTGGCTGCCCGTGAGGCTCAGCGCGAGCGATTAGAACCCTACGGTCTGAAGACGAACGCGGAGATGAACGGCAAGATTCTGCGCGGCCCGCTGCGCCTGGACGCGAAACTCACCGGCGAGCTCAACGTCGCTGTCGACCGGGGAAACCTGACGGCGCGCGGCTACGACCGGGTGCTGCGCATCGCCTGGACGCTGGCCGACCTGGAAGGGGCCGCATACCCGAGCCGGGAACACCTGGACGTGGCCCTGTTCCTACGCCAACAGGGCCAGCTGCACTAACGCGTGGTGCAAGCTAACCAAGGGTCTTCAAGACGTGAAAATCAATGATGATAGGGGAGAACGATAATGACCTCAACCACAAACCGCCGCTCAGCCGCCACTCGTCACGGTACGAAGCGGAGTAAGGGGAACGCCCGAGAGGGGACGTCACACGCCGCGACCGGAACGAAACCGAAGGGGCAAGGGTACGTGCAGGGAGAGCTTGCCCTAGAGGCAGACTTTGACCTGCGGGCCCTAACCCGCTGGCGGGCCCGGCACATCCTTTCCCTGGGGAACGAGCCCTCGCCGAGTCCCTATAGCGCCGCGCGCGAGCCGGGGTACCTCGCCGCGTGCCTCAACCCGGTGTACCTGCCCGACCCGCAGGATGGGCAAGAAGATTCGGCAGACCCCGGTACGTTGAGGGCCGACCCTTCGATGAACGCTGAGTCTTCGGCAAATGCGGAGCCCTCGGCGGTCCCTGAGCCTTCGGCGGTCGCGGGGGAGCGGGGCGCGGAGGAGACTATCGGCGACCCTCAAAGGACTGATGCAGGGGAGGAAAAATCCGGGGCAGAGAAACTCGACGGAGTTTTAACGAACGAGGAACCCGGCGGGCTACCTCCGCTCTTCAATCCTGGCCTCAGTCCCGAAGAGCTTGCCGCCGCGTGCCGCGAATACGTGCGCTGTTGCACCGCCCAGCTGATGCGCTGCGCAGAACCCGCCGATGAGCTCGTGGTTGAGGCGCTCGCATGCCTGGGAACGCCCCTCGCGGTGTACTACCTGCTCACCGGCGAAAGGGTGCCGTCCGAGATCTGGGAGCTGGGCGAACCGGACCCGCAGATTGGTGATTTTCTACGCGGGGTCGCGGGCGACGAGAAGAGCCCCCGACTCATGACGAATACGTGCGACTACTACCGCCCCGGAGAGCATCAGATGAACCGCGATACCTTCCACGCGGGACTCGCAACCCGCCGTCTGCGCTGGCACCGCCGCATGGAACGCACCCTGGCCTCCGAGGCCCATATGGCCGCCACCTTCGGTGCGTGGCTCGTTACCCCCGCCGATCCGCTCTGGCCCGAGCAACTCCGCGACCTGGGCCCGGCCCAACCCTACGGACTGTGGTGTCTGGGGGATTCGCGGCATCTGCTCGACCTCGCTAACCTGCCGAGTGCTGCCCTGGTGGGTTCGCGAGACCCCAGCATCTACGGTAGCGAGGCGACCACGCACCTGGCCGCAGAGCTCGCCCGCCGGGGGTACCTCGTGATCTCCGGGGGTGCGATGGGCATCGACATCACGGCTCATCGCGCGGCCCTCACCCACAGCACCGCTGAGCTACCCACCGTCGCATTCATGGCCGGAGGCCTGGACCGTCTCTACCCCGCTCAGAACGGTGATACGCTCAGAAACATCGTCGAGCGCGGGCTCATCATGAGTGAAGTGAGCATTGGCAACACCCCGACCCGCTGGCGTTTTCTGGAACGCAATCGCCTCATCGCGGGGCTGGCCAGGCACACGGTCGTGATTGAAGCCCGTTGGCGCTCCGGGGCGCTCAACACCGCACGCCACGCCCTCGAAATAGGTCGCCCCCTCTGGGCTGTTCCCGGGCAGATTAACTCTCCCAACTCGGTGGGCACGAACCGCCTGCTGCGCGATGGGCTCGCCCAGATTTTGACGGAGGCCGCCGACCTGTTGGAGTACGATGCCGCAGCGGGATACGAGCTCGGCGCAGAGCACGCCGGAGACTGGGACGCCGAGGAGTCGGCGGCCTCCACCGTTCTTGACGACCTTACGGAACGGCAGGGAAGGGTGGGGGACGATTTGGGCTTGCGTTCTTACCGCGGTGTGGACGATATTGCCAGTGCTCTGGGGTTAGGTGCTCGAGAGGTCATGATGGATCTCGCTCAACTGGAACGGCTGGGCCTGGCCGAGAGCAACGGCACCGGCTGGCGTAAGATGCGCCCGAAGAAGGGAGCGTGAGAAGACAGTCGGGGAGAGTCCACCCCGGCTCCACCTCAACGCGGGATGCACCTTGCCCCACCGCTAACTGAGGTTTAGGTCTCGTGTAGGCCCGTGGAGCACGCCAACGCTTAGAATGGGGAGAACCGGTTTGTGCCGCCGTTGCACCCCGACGCATCGTGCCACCCCTGGGAGGCGCGCATCGGTACCCGTCCACCGGTACTACGGCAGTTACCCAAGAGGTCGAGAGGAGACGCTATGAACCAGCCGGCGCATCCTGCGCAGTCCGGCACGAGCCGGGATGCTCCCTCGACCACGCTTCCCATTGCCTACACCCGACCGATGGAGGAACCGGAGGGCCGGGCCTCCGGCGAATCGGCAAACGGTGAATCGGCCCTGGGCGTCTCGGGTGAGGTCTTCCGCCCGATTATCGAGCGGTTCGAACGCTTCCTGCGTTACGAAAAGCACCGTTCCGAGGAGACCATCCGATCCTACGTATCCGATCTGGAGGGGTTCTTCGGCTACGTGGCTCGTCGCGGCGTGCGGCATGTGGACAGCATCGATGCCTCCCTCATTCGCGAATGGTTCGGCTCGCTTCACCTGCGCCGTGCTGCCCGCTCGACCGTGGCCCGTCGAGGCTCGACCCTGCGAACCTTCTTCTCCTGGGCGCAGGAGGAAGAGCTCGTGCAGGCCAACCCCACGCGCGGTATGAGCACCCCCAAGCGTGAGAGCCATCTGCCGCCTGTGCTCAGCCGAGACCAGATGAGCCAGCTCATCGAAAACGTTCAGCAGCAACGGGCCGAGGATCCCCGGAACCCTCGTCTGCTACGCCTGGAAGCCGTCGTTGAGGTTCTCTACGCCTCCGGGATGCGCATCTCCGAACTCACCGGCCTGGACCTGCAGAGCATCGACCGCGTGAATAAGACGGTGCGCGTGCTGGGAAAGGGCAACAAGGAACGGGTGGTTCCGCTGGGAACCCCGGCTCTCAAGGCCCTCAACCGCTGGGTTTCGAAGGGGCGTCCGCAGTGGATTCCCGAGGGGTCGAGCGGGGTGACGGCGCTGTTCATCGGGCCTCGCGGCGGGCGGGCCAATAGCCGTCAGATTCGTGAGGACCTGACGCGCCTGCTGCGCACCGTGGAGAACACTCAGGCCTCCGGCGCGCACGTTCTGCGTCATTCCGCGGCGACCCACCTGGTCGATGGCGGTGCCGACATCCGTTCGGTGCAGGAGCTGCTGGGGCACTCATCGCTTGCGACAACACAGATTTATACGCACGTGTCAATGCGGCGCCTGGCCGAGACCTATGCCCGCGCCCACCCCCGGGCCTAACCGACGGGGGAGAGGGCCCTGACACTGCGTCGTTGGGCCGCCCGAGGCCGTCTCTCTATATGGGCGGGGCGCGTTCGCTCTAAGCTACACACCGTTCAATTTACGCTGAAACTCTATGCACGGCAGTGGAACGCGGTAGCATAGATAACAGATTATCCGAGGGTGCCGCACCCGTTGCGGCGCCGCGTACGAGTACCAAAATCAGAAAGGTCGCACCGCATGCGCGCACTCGTTTGCCCCGGTCAGGGATCCCAGAAGAAGGGCTTTCTGAGCCCCTGGCTTGAGATTGAAGGGGTGCGCGAGCACCTGGAACGACTCTCCGAGGCTGCAGGTATCGACCTGATTCACTACGGCACCGAAGCCGAAGAAGAAACCATCAAGGACACCGCCATTGCCCAGCCCCTCATCGTGGCAGCGGGTATCGTGACCGGTCGCCTCGCACTCAAAGATCTCGAGGGTGAAGAGCTCGTCTTCGCCGGACACTCCGTCGGTGAAATCACCGCCGCCGCCCTGGCCGGCGTGCTCAGCGAGGAAGACGCCATGCGTTTCGTGCGCGTGCGCGCCAACGGTATGGCGGAGGCCGCCGCAGCCTCCCCGACCGGCATGGCCGCAGTCCTCGGCGGCGTTGAAGACACCGTTCGCGAGGCCATCGCCGCCGCAGGCCTGGTGGCCGCAAACTCCAACGGCGGCGGCCAGATTGTTGCCGCAGGCCCCATTCCCGCCATCGAGGAATTTGCCGCCAACCCGCCGGCCCGCACTCGCGTGATTCCCCTGAAGGTGGCCGGCGCGTTCCACACCGAGGCCATGGCACCCGCCGTCCCCGCACTCAAGGAATTTGCGGACTCCCTCAAGGTCTCCGACCCGAACTCGCCGCTTCTGACCAACCGTGACGGCTCCGTCGTCACCTCGGGTGAAGAGTTCGTGCAGACCCTGGTTTCGCAGGTCACCAGCCCCGTGCGCTGGGACCTGTGCATGGCAACCCTGCTCGACCGTAACGTCGAGGGCATTATCGAGGTGGCCCCCGCCGGCACCCTCGTCGGCCTGGCCAAGCGCGCCATGCGCGGCGTGCCCGGCACCTCCATCAACACCCCCGAGGACCTCGACGCGCTCAAGGCCTAAGTACGGGCACCGACTCAGCTTCACCCCATAGACAGCAGCTCGCAGCCTGCGAGCCGCAACAGCATAAAGGATTGAATACGTGACTACCCTCAAGCAGTACGAGATCAACCGCTACTCCCGCATCCTCGGTTACGGCGCAGCCCGCGGCGATGTCATCGTGCCCAACGATGACATCGTCGAGGCCATCGACTCCTCCGATGAGTGGATTCGCCAGCGCACCGGCATCATTACTCGTCACCGCGCCAGCGAGAACCAGTCCGTCACCGACCTTGCCATCGGCGCCGCAAAGGACGCCCTGCAGTCCTCCGGCGTAGCTGGCGAAGACATCGAAGCGGTCATCATCTCGACCATTTCGCACCCCTACGCAACTCCCTCCCTGGCCACCATCGTCGCCGATGCAATCGGCTCCAAGTGCCCCGCATACGACATCTCCGCAGCCTGCGCGGGCTTCTGCTACGGCATCGCCCAGGCGGACGCGCTCGTACGCGCCGGTACCGCCAAGAACGTCCTCGTGATCGGCGTTGAAAAACTGTCGAACTTCATCGATAACACCGAGCGCTCCATCTCCTTCCTGCTCGGTGACGGCGCGGGCGCCGCAGTTGTCGGCGTCTCCGACGAGCCCGGCATCGCCCCCACCGTTTGGGGTTCGGACGGCTCCCGCTGGGGTACCGTCGGCATGACCCACTCCCTCCTGGACATCCGCAACCGCGACTTCGTTGCCAACCCCGTGCAGGAAGGCGAGAAGATTTGGCCCACCCTACGCCAGGACGGACCCTCCGTCTTCCGCTGGGCCGTCTGGGAGATGGCCAAGGTCGCTAAGAAGGCCCTTGAAGAAGCCGGCATCACCCCCGACGAGCTCGGTGCCCTCATCCCGCACCAGGCTAACGCCCGCATCATCGACCAGATGGTCAAGACCCTCAAGCTTCCCGACACCGTCGCCGTTGCGCGCGACATCGTCGATGCCGGCAACACCTCCGCCGCATCCGTGCCGCTGGCAGCTCACCGACTGCTCAAGGAAAACCCGGAGCTTTCCGGTAAGTTCGCCCTGCAGATTGGCTTTGGCGCGGGTCTTGCCTTCGCAGCTCAGGTCGTCGTTCTTCCGTAACGGCCCCGAGCCGGATCCATGCGGATCCCCACACACTCCGAGTTGTCACATGCGTTCACAGCGCATACACGATAAACTCGGTAATGCACGCGTACCCCCGTCCGGTGGGTGCGACGACCATCGAAATAACAAAAGGAGCCCCTGAATGGCTAACAAGGAAGAGATCCTCGCAGGTCTGGCAGAGATCGTTAACGAAGAGACCGGCGTTGAGGTTGAGGACGTTCAGCTGGACAAGTCCTTCACCGAGGACCTGGACATCGACTCCATCTCGATGATGACCATCGTCGTGAACGCCGAAGAGAAGTTCGAAGTTACCATCCCCGACGAAGAGGTCAAGAACCTCAAGACCGTTGGCGACGCAGTCGACTTCATCGCAAACGCAGCCTAAGCTGTAACGCGACCGACGCGGCGCGGGCTCTCACCGGTCCGCGCCGCATCACCATACCCCCCCACTGCATACTCCCGGCCCCGCGAACGTGCCCGCGCACCGAAGCTTCCCGGGGACCACAGGTTTTTATCCACACACCACCGGATAGACCACCCACAAAACCACCCAAGAGAAAGTGCCACAATGTCTCGAAAAGTGCTGGTGACCGGCCTCGGCGCAACCACCCCCATCGGCGGCGACGTCCCCACCACCTGGGCAAACGCCACCAAGGGCGTTTCCGGTGTCTCCACGATTGATCAGCCCTGGGTTCAGGAATACGACCTACCGGTCTACATCGCCGGTCAGCTTGCCGTTGAACCCCTCGAATCCGGCCGCCTCACCAAGGTCGAAGCCAAGCGCCTCGATCCTTCGGGACAGCTCGCCCTCATCGCAGCTCGCGAGGCGTGGGAAGACGCAGGTTTCTCCGGCCCCGACGCTGAATCTGCCGAGGAAGTCGATCCCCTTCGCACCGGTGTCGCCTTCGGTACCGGTATCGGCGGTGTGTGGACCCTCCTGGACGCCTGGGATACCCTCCGCGAAAAGGGTCCCCGCCGCGTCCTGCCCATGACCGTGCCGATGCTCATGCCCAACGGCAACGCAGCCGCGGTTTCTATGAACCTCAAGGCACGCGCGGCAGCCCAGACCGTTGTCTCGGCTTGCGCATCCTCCACCGAGGCCATGCAGATTGGCGCCGAGATGATTCGTAGCGGCAAGGCCGACGTGGTTATCGTTGGCGGCTCCGAAGCTGCCATCCACCCGCTGCCCATGGCGGCATTCGCCAAGATGCAGGCGCTCTCCTCCCGTAACGATGAGCCCGAGAAGGCATCGCGTCCCTACGACGTCGACCGCGACGGCTTCGTCATGGGTGAAGGTGCAGCGGCCCTCATCCTCGAGTCCGAAGAGCACGCCAAGGCTCGCGGCGCACGCGTCTACGCAGAGCTCGCCGGTACCGGCGTCTCCGCAGACTCCTACCACATCACCGCGCCCGACCCCGCAGCGCTCGGCGCAACTCGCGCGCTGCGCGAAGCCCTCGAAGACGGCAACATCGACCCCAAGACCGTGGTGCATATTAACGCCCACGCGACCAGCACCCCCGCCGGTGACCTCCCCGAAGCAATCGCGATCCACGAAACCTTCGGCGAGCACACCAAGGACATTGCTGTCTCCGCAACCAAGTCGATGACCGGCCACCTGCTCGGTGGCGCTGGCGCTCTCGAGGCCGTGCTGACCGTTCTCGCGCTGCACCACCGCACCGCACCCTGCACCATCAACCTTGACAACAGGGACCCGCAGATTGACCTGAACGTTGTCACCGAGGCACGCGAACTGCCCGCCGGTGAGGTCGTCGCCATCTCGAACTCCTTCGGTTTCGGCGGTCACAACGCTGTCGTGGCATTCCGCTCGGTCGAAAACTAAGCATCCTGGGGCTTTTAGCTCCAGATAGACGTAACGCTCCCTCAGCTACCGTGTGTAGCGGGGGAGCGTTGCGTTTTGGGAGGGGCTGCTGGGGTGTCTCTTATCTGCCCGGGCAGCCATTTAGAGCTTCAGCGTCGCGTGTCGAAATCGCACGAATCAGTCTGCGTCATATTTCCCGCGGATACCGCGTTCAACGTCTCAACGGCATAACCTACCGGTATCCTATAGGTAAGTTATTCACCAAAACACATCACATATAGCAGTTTCAGCACCAGGGTACCCAAAACCCCATCGGACTATACACTCGAGAGCAGTATGGCTAAACATCTGAACCGGGCCGCGCCCTCCTCCACTACCTCAAACATCAGCGATCAAGCGTTGACCCCCGACGAGCCCCGCGTCTCGACGAAGAGTGCGGGGACGGCTCGGTCTACCCTCCCTGCAACGGCTGATTCCTCGGATGCTCGCCCTATTCGTCGGCTGCCCGCCTACCGCACCTGGGTCCCGGCGCTGCTGATCTGGATTCTTTCCTGCGCGGTTCACTTCGGCATCTTTGCGCTCTCCCTTTCCCGAGACCTGCAGCATCCCATGAGCAAGGTCAACCGGAGCCTCGACTACCTGTCTTACCTGAACATTTGGGACGCCCTCTTCTACGAGCGTATCTATAAACACGGCTACCCCCAGGAGTTGCCCTTCCTTCCCGACGGAACGGTAAACCACAACACCTGGGCGTTCATGCCCCTGCAGTCGGTGCTCAGCGGTGGGGTATCCAATGTTTTCGGTATTGACTACCGCCTGGCGTCGGTCCTGGTGACTCTTGTGGCCGGGTGCGCGTTGTCCCTCGTGCTCTACCGCCTTTTCGTGGGTTCCCTGAACTGGAGTGCCCGGGGCGTCTTCGACACCCGCCCGCAGGCGGGGGATGAATCCCGCAACCGCCTGGCGCTGTGGGCCCTGGCCGTGTACGCCCTGAGCCCCGCAAGCCCAATCTTTGTCACCGGTTACGCTGAAGCCCTCTCGACCTTGTTCCTGGCCCTGTGCACGTGGTGCGTGGTGCGTAACCGCTACCTTCTGCTGCTCCCCGTGGCCCTTTGCGCGGCCCTGTCCCGGCCGGTGGGTGTGCCGCTGGGTGCCTTCGTAGGTCTGTGGTGGCTCTGGTGCACGGTTGCCGACTACCGCGACCGCACCGGCGGCATCCTGCGGCTATCGCTCTCGGATGCGTGGGCTGCGTTCCGCGGCCGCCTCGGCCAGCTTCTGAGCGCCCTGGTAGTGTGCTCCTTCGCCTTCGTGCACCCTCTGCACGCCGCCCTCCGCACCGGACGCCCCGATGCGTACCTCGCGACGGAACTGGGGTGGAGCGGTCGCAAGCCTGAAGAGGGACACCTCATCTTTATCCAGTGGGTCAAGCAATGGGACGAATACCTTGGCGGATCCCTTCCCTGGGAAATCGTGGCGCTATTCTTCGTGGCGCTCATCCTGGGCTTCTACTGGTGGATTTCGCTCAAGGGCAATCGTTCCCTGCTACACCCCGCACTGTGGCTGTGGACGGCCTGCTACGCCGGATACCTCTTCATCTTCTGGCTCCCCATTACCTCCACGCCTCGTATCATCCTGCCGATGTTTACCCTCTCCCTGCTGGTGGCCTCCTATCTGCCCAAGAGTCGCGTCTACCGCCCGGGGCTGGTCCTTCTCGGGGTGCTGGCCTCCGCTGCGTGGGTCCACATGTTCTGGGGAGGCCCGGATACCATTAGGAACATTTGGTTTATCCCCTAGAAATCTATCCCGAGAAATTTATCCCCGAGAAAGCGGGTGCTCCACGGACTAGGTGCTGGGAGCGCGCGCACCGACCCGTACTCGCGGGGGAGTTAGGCTTCCGTGGGTTGGTTGTTTGAGAGTGCATACCGGACGCCGCTCGCGGGGGAGTGCCCCCTCTGCGGCGCCTTAACCTTCAAAGAACCCAGCCGCTTTGAGGAGGGAACCCCGTCGCGTGTCCGGTACGCCCTCTAGGTCGCCTACCCCTCGGTGAGGTTGATATAGGGGTTGTCTGTGGTTGGGTTTCAGAGGTAGCACACCTAATTTGGGTTGAATAAGGGGTTGTTCTGTCGTTAGGTTGCGCTGTCGGTTTACCTGGGTGCGTGGTTACTAAACGTTTCACAGGTTAAAAACGGGTGGCGTATCCGCTCCGGCACTGCAGATACGCCACCCAAACACACCACACTCCACAAGACAATGCAGAGCGCGCGGGAATAAACCATCCCGCAAGGTTCCCGCGTTCCCTGCCTCGCACCACGGTAGGCGTAGACAGAGAAGACGGGAGTATGCGACCTTCGGGGCGAGGTGCCCGTCCGGAAGATTTATAGAAGCTCCCATACCGGTTCCATCGGGCAGGAATCGGAGTGGTCGCTCCTTCCGATGGTGAAGCATTCCCGTGCGGAGTGAAGACCACAATGGCAGGAGTCAACATCTTGCAGGAAACGCTCGGAGGAGTCCGAAAATAATCGATGCCCTCATGGAACCGGATGATCGGTGATGGGAGCTCCTGTAGATAGAATAACCTTAAAGCGCGCCTAAAGTAAACCTTCAACCAATAATTTAACCTTATTGTTATAATTCCTAGTCATCGCGTTATTGATAGTCGTTCAACACCCTCTGGGGGTTGCATAAATAGACTCCCGGAACTTTGGTCCGTTTGACGCTCTTCATCGTTATTAAATCGTGATAAATTCCATGACGCTGATGTCTAAAAGAGCCTCGAATCGCGCGCGGTCAATCGTCACGGAGCGTCAAAAAACGTCATTTTGTCACGTAATTTATTCCGGCGGCGAGAAAATATGCGCCCCGCCCGCGCTGTGGCATAATCAGAAGCGTCATCGTGCTCCGGGGTCGGTGAAATTCCGAACCGGCGGTCACAGCCCGCGAACCGTTTCGCCCGCATCGAGCAGACTCGCGTTCACCGCCCGACTATTTACGGCGGCGAACCACCGAGCACCCGAGCAGGCAGACGGCCGAACCGGTGAAAATCCGGTGCCGACAGTACAGTCTGGATGGAAGGTAGCACGAGCAGAAAACGGCAGGTTCCGCCCCTCACGGAGGTGTCTGTGACCCCACCGGCGGTACAAACAACGCGGTGGAGGTTGCGTTCGGCGTTTCGTCGTGGCACCCCGAAGGGCCCGCGGACCTTGCTCACACACCGGAGCCGGTGCATCCACCCCGTGATGCGCCCGGAATCGATGGGTTCTGTTCCTCTCCCCGGAGCCGCCGCAGATGCGCACACAGCGCATCCGGAATACGTCCACACACGAGAGGAAAGAATCATGGACATTCTGCGGTGGCTCTTCGACGCACAGATCCACGTGGGGGATCAATCCCTCCTCGTGCGCGAAGTCCTCGGCAACGCATTCGGCCTGGCATCGGCGCTGGGTGGCATGCGACGCAAAGTATGGGCATGGCCCGTTGGAATCCTCGGCAATCTGCTGCTCCTCACCGTCTTTCTGGGCACCCTCGTCGGTAGCCCCCACCCCGTGACCATGCTCGGCCAGGCGGGCCGCCAGGTCATGTTCATCGCCGTGTCCATCTGGGGTTGGTACCGTTGGCGCGCAACCCGAGCCTCCGGCGGTAACGCGAGCGCGGGTGCCGCCGTCATCCCGCAGTGGGCAACGAACACCGAACGTGCAGGCCTCGTCGTCGCAATGATCGCCGGAACCCTGCTGCTCACCCCCGTCTTCCGCGCCCTCGGCTCCTACGAGCCGGTCTGGTCCGACGCCTGGATCTTCACCGGCTCCCTGCTGGCCACCTACGGCATGGCGCGCGGTTGGGTTGAATTCTGGCTCATCTGGGTGGCCGTCGACCTGGTTGGCGTACCGCTGCTGTGGAGCGCAGGCTACTACGCGACCTCCCTCATGTACGTGTTCTATGGATGCTTCACCCTGGTCGGCTTCTTCGTCTGGTGGCGCACCCGTAACCTGGAGGCGCAGAAGGCCCGCGTGCAGACCCAGTTCCCGGACGTGACCGTGGACGTGGCGGACCTGGCCTCCGCGGACTCCGTGGCGGAGTGCGAGGTCGCCACCAAGAGCAACACCGCGCAGAATGTAGCTTCGCAGAACGTAGCATCGTAGAAAGAGGCGTAAGCGAGATGACCACCACCGATTCTCAGCACGAGGCGCAGGGCCCGGCGGGTACCCTGCCTGAGCCCATCGCCGCCGTGCACGAGCGACCCATTCCCAAAGACACGGGCTACCTGCCCGCGACCACGCCCTCGACTGTGCCGCTTCCGCACAACGACCTGGACTACTCTGCCGCCGAGTACGGGCACCTCACCGGCGTACCCGTCGCCCGCACCCTGAACCTGCCGGGCCCCGAGCAGACCCTCAGCCACGACGAGGCGATGAACCTGGCTCTCGAAGCCGCACGTCAGGGTATTCGCGGCGCAAACCCGCTCGTCGGAGCCGTCATCACCGACAGTGAGGGACACCTGCTGCACGTGGGCTACCACCGAGGCGCAGGCACCCCGCACGCCGAGGCCGACGCACTCGCAGCCGCCCGCGCCGCCGGAACCGACCTCACCGGCGCCCGCATGTACGTGAGCCTGGAACCCTGCAACCACACCGGACGTACCGGTCCCTGCTCCCACGCCGTCGTCGAGGCGGGCATCGGCGAACTCTACTACGCCTACAGCGACGACACCGAAAACGCCGCAGGAGGCGCCGCCTACCTGCGCTCGCGGGGCGTCACCGTGCACGCCATGGAGGAGTTCGCGAACGCCTCCTACCTGCTGAACGAGCGCTGGTTCATTGCCGCCGCCGAGCGTCGACCCTTCATCACAGCAAAGAGCGCCTCCACGCTCGACGGGTTTATCGCGGCGGCCGACGGCACGAGCAAGTGGATTACCGGCCCCGCCGCGCGCATTGACGGGCACCTGATTCGTCACCGCGCCGACGCCGTCATGATCGGTACCCGCACCACTCTCATGGACGACCCGACCCTGGATTCCCGCGATGCCGACAGCAAGCGCTTCGAGAAGCAGCCGCTGCGCGTGGTCATGGGCAAGACCGAGATTACGGAGAACTACCGGATTCGCGGCATGAACCCGCCCGAAGGTGTGGAGGCGGACCCGCAGAACTTCCTGCAGGTCTTCACCCACGACCCGCGTGAACTGCTCGATGAGCTGTACACCCGCGGGGTGCGGCACCTCATGATTGAGGGCGGCCCCGGCATGGTCGGCCTCTTCGCCGGTGAAGACCTCATCGACGAGATGGTCTGGTACCGCGCCCCCATCATCATGGGCCGCGGCAAAAGCGCCGTGTATCGCCTGCTCGTGGACACCCTCGCGCAGGCACCGCGCCTGCAGCTGGACGACCTGGGAATGTTCCCGGCGGTGCGCGTGCTCGGCAATGACACCGCGACGCACCTGGTGCCAGCACCTCGCGGAACGGCACAGGAACCGGGTGAGCGGCGCACCCTGCCGAAGCTGGACGCCTGCCGCGCGCCCGAACCGCGGCTGGATTAGCCCCCGTACGTGCCGGGCAAATCGGGCCCGGTAGAACTGCGTCGGTAGCTTCACTGAACGCTACCGGGTTCGCATACTGGCACGTCCCGCATCCGACTACAGGGAATATTCGAAAAATACGTATAGTTATACGTAGAGCAAACCATCGCCGCCCGTCATCCTCAACGACGACAACCGGCGGATACGGCGAGAAAAGGAAAACACATGTTTACCGGAATTATTGGCGCCCTCGGCACCGTAGAATCCATCACCCCCATCGAAGGCAGCGACGCAGCCTACCTGACCCTCAACGCCGGTGACATCGTCGCCGACCTCGACCACGGCGGCTCCCTCGCCGTCAACGGTGTATGCCTCACCGCTATCGACCTCGACTGTCTGCAGTCCGGCCAGTTCCGCGCCTACGCCATGGGTGAGACTCTGCGCCGCACCAACCTCGGCGACCTGACCCCCGGCGATACCGTCAACCTGGAGCGTTGCCTGCCCGCCGGCGGCCGCTTCGACGGGCACGTGGTGCAGGGTCACGTGGATGCGGTCGGTACCCTCGCATCCGTCACCGCGCACGAGGCATGGAGCACCCTGCGCTTCACCCTGCCCGCCGAGCTGGCACCCCTGCTGGCGGAGAAGGGCTCCATCGCTGTCTCCGGCGTGTCCCTGACCGTCACCGCCGTTTCTGAGCCCGGTGAGAGCCCCGCGTGGTTTGAGGTCGGCCTGATTCCCGAAACCCTGAAGGCAACCAACCTCGGCACGCTCAAGGTCGGCGACAGCGTGAACCTCGAGACCGATGCGCTCGCCAAGTACGTGCAGCGCCTGACCGCCTTCGCCGGCGCGCCTCAGACTGCTTCTGAGAAGGTTGCGCCGCGCCGCGCCGACGCCGCAAGCGTGCTCGACAGCGTGCAGACCGCGGTGGACGCCATCGCCGCCGGCCGCGCCGTGGTCGTGGTGGACGACGAGGACCGCGAGAACGAGGGCGACATCATCTTCGCCGCCGAGCACGCAACCCCCGAGCTGATGGGCTTCATGATTCGCTACACCTCCGGCGTGGTGTGCGCCCCCATGAGCAACAAGCGCGCCGACGAGATGAAGCTACCGCCCATGGTCACCAACAACGAAGACCCCAAGGGCACCGCCTACACCGTCTCCTGTGATGCGGCATCCGGCGTGAGCACCGGCATTTCCGCGGCAGATCGCGCACGCACCGTGCAGATTCTCGCGGATGCATCCTCCACCCCGGCGGACATCACCCGCCCCGGCCACATCTTCCCGCTGCGCGCCGTTGACGGCGGCGTGGCGGAACGCCCCGGCCACACCGAAGCCGCAGTGGAACTCTCCCTCGCGGCTGGGCTGTCCGGCGTGGGCGTCATCGCCGAGGTCGTGCACGACGACGGCTCCATGATGCGTTTCGACGCCCTGCGCGCCTTCGCAACCGAGCACAACCTGCCCATGATTTCCATCGAGGACCTCATCAAGTACGTGGCGCAGAACGCCCCGACCGGGGAGAACGCATGAGCGGCGCGATGAACGCGGCCGATCAGGTAACCGCGAAGGCGACGGGCCCCGAGAGCCTGAGCGCCGAGTCCCGCGCTACGGCCGCGCGTCTCGCGGAGAGCTACCGCGTCAGCCCCCTCGACATGGTGCCCAACCCCAGCCCGCTGCTGGTCGAAAGCACCGAGGAGGTTGCTGTTCCCACCCCGAACGGCCTCTTCGGTCTGCGTGCCTGGCGTTTCGCGGACGGTGCCGAGCACCTCAGCGCCCGGGCCCTCGACCGCGACGGCAACCCCGTACCCTACGAGGGCGGGGGAGTGCCCGCCGTGCGCATCCACTCCGAGTGTGCGACCGGCGATATCTTCGGCTCCTTCCGTTGCGATTGCGGACCTCAGCTGGAGAACGGCCTGCGCATTATCGGCCGCACCGGCGGGTACCTCGTCTATGTGCGTAACCACGAGGGGCGCGGCATCGGCCTGGTCAATAAGCTCCGCGCCTACGCCCTGCAGGATGCCGGGCTCGACACCCTCGACGCGAACCTGGCCCTCGGCCTGGACGGCGATATGCGCGACTATTCGCAGGCGGCACTGATTCTGCAGGAGCTCGGCGTGCACGAAATGCGTCTGGTCACCAATAACCCCGCCAAGCAGGAGGCCCTCGAAGGCCTTGGCCTGCGCGTGACCGAGCTGATCCCGGACGAGATTCCCGCCCGAGTCGAGAACGCCCACTACCTGCACACCAAGCGGGAGCGCATGCGTCACCTGCTTGAGCGTGCCTAACCCGGCCGGCCAGCAACCCTGCGAACCCCGAAAAACAGACACCCCACTATTTCAAGTCAACCCACCTCAACCCACCAAAAGGAGAACACCATGAGCGGCGTCGGCGCAGCAGACACCTCCCTCAACCCCGAAGACTACAAGGGCTTCAAGCTCGCCATTATCGCGGCCAGCTGGCACACCCGAGTCATGGACGGCCTGATCGACGGCGCGCAGCGCGCCGCCCGCGACGCCGGCCTTGAACCCACCCTCGTGCGCGTTCCGGGCACCTTCGAGCTGCCCGTCGCCGCAACTCGCCTCGCCGATAAGTTCGACGCCATCGTCGCGCTCGGCGTCGTGATTCGCGGCGGCACCCCGCACTTCGAGTACGTCTGCCAGGGCGCAACCGGCGGCCTGACCGACGTTTCCGTGCTGACCGGCCGCCCCATCGGCTTCGGCGTGCTCACCTGCGATAACGAGGAGCAGGCCCTGGACCGTGCCGGCCTGGAAGGCTCCAACGAAGACAAGGGCTACGAGGCGACCGCCGCCGCACTGCAGACCGCGGCAACCCTCAAGAACCTCGCATAACGGCACGTCCACCCCGTAGCGGGGCCGCCCTCGGCGGCTTCACGGCGTTCGCGGATTGGTGCCTCCGGACCCCTTGAGGCTCGGAGGCGCCGGCCCGCATCGTCCCTGCTGCGGGCCAACACGAATCAACACCCGCGGGTAGACTGAACACAGAACCCGCCACCTACCCTGACGCATCGCGGCATCACCGGCGTCACCCCACCCCAAAGGAGTACAGTAATGCAGGATTTGGGCACCATCACCCCCTCGCGCGAAGAATTCCGCGCCCGTGCAGCCGGAACCCGCGTGATTCCCGTCCACATTAAAATCCTCGCCGACTCGCTCACCCCCATCGGCATCTACCGTTCCCTCGTACTCCAGGATGACCAGGGCGCGCCCACCGAGGCAGCCCACGGCACCTTCCTGCTCGAATCCGCCAAAATCTCCGCAGAGGGCGAATCCGCAGCCTGGGACCGCTACTCCTTCATCGGCGCGTCTTCCCGCTCGACCCTCACCACCGTTGACGGTGCCGTCCACTGGCAGGGCCGCACCCCCGCCGGCGCACCCGTCGACGGCGACCCCGTGGAGGCCATCGCCAAGACCCTGCAGATGCTTTACACCGAGCCCGACCCGAGCCTGCCGCCGCTCACCTCCGGCCTGGTCGGCTACCTCGGCTGGGATGTCGTTCGCCACTGGGAGAACCTGCCCAACCCGCCCGCCGACGACGTGAAGCTGCCCGAGTTCGCGCTCAACATGGTCTCCGACATGGCCATTCACGACAACCAGGACGGCACGGTCCTGCTCGTCGCCAACGCCATTAACTTCAACGGCACCAGCGAAAACGTCGACGGTGCCTACGACGATGCCGTCGCGCGCCTGCACAGCATGCTCCGCCGACTGCAGCGCGGCGCAGCGGCCACGACCTCCATTCTCTCGGGCGTGGACGAGGTCAACCGCAAGGTCCGCGAGGACGTCACCCTCACCTGGAGCGACCAGGACTTCAAGGACATCATCGCGCGCTCCAAGAAGAACATCATCGATGGCGACGTCTTCCAGCTCGTGCTCTCGCGCCGCTTCGAGGCGCAGACCGACGCCCGCCCCCTTGACGTGTACCGCGTGCTGCGCCAGTCCAATCCCTCGCCGTACATGTACCTCTTCAACTTTGACGACGCTGAGGGAACCCCGTTCCACATTGTCGGCTCCTCCCCGGAGGCGCTCGTTACCCTCAAGCACGGCATCGCCAGCACCCACCCCATCGCCGGTTCCCGCCCGCGCGGCGCAACCCGCGAGGAAGACGTGGCCCTGGCCGAGGAGCTGCTCGCCGACGAAAAGGAACGCTCCGAGCACCTCATGCTCGTCGATCTGGCACGCAACGACCTCTCGCGTATCGCCAAGCCCGGCACCGTCTCGGTTGACCAGTTCATGATCATTGAGCGTTTCAGCCACATTATGCACATTTCCTCCGCCGTCAGCGCCGAACTCGACCCGCAGTTCAGCGCCTACGACGTGCTGCGCGTCGCGTTCCCCGCCGGTACCCTCTCCGGCGCGCCCAAGCCCCGCGCGATGCAACTCATCGACGAATACGAACCCACCCGCCGCGGCGTCTACGGCGGTGTGTGCGGCTACTTCGACTTTGCCGGCAACATGGACATGGCAATCGCCATCCGCACCGCCGTGCTCAAGGAAGGCACCGCCTACGTTCAGGCCGGTGCGGGCCTCGTGATGGACTCCAACCCCGATTCCGAAGCCCTCGAAACCGTCAACAAGTCCGCCGCTCCGTTGCGCGCCGTGCTGACCGCCTCCGGCCTGGCACCCCTCGACGCGGACGCGGCCGTCAACGCCGTCCAGTAACCCAAGGAGACACCATGAGCACCGTTCTCGACGACATCATCGTTGGCGTCCGCGAAGACCTCGCCGCCCGCGTACAGCAGGTTCCTCTCGAGGAGATGAAGAAGCGAGCCCTCGCCGCCGCACCCGCCCGTGACGCGCTCGCCTCCCTGCGCGGTGAGGTACCCGGCGGCGGCAACGGCTCGACCGCACGTATTATCTCCGAGGTGAAGCGCTCCTCACCCTCCAAGGGCGCCCTCGGCGAGATTCCGGACCCCGCCGCGCTCGCCGCACACTACGAGGCAGGTGGCGCCGCAGCAATCTCCGTGCTCACCGAACAGCACCGCTTCAAGGGCTCCCTCGCAGACCTGGACGCTGTGCGCGCCGCCGTGAACATCCCCGTGCTGCGTAAGGACTTCACCGTCGACGAGTACCAGATTTGGGAGGCCCGCGCGCACGGCGCCGACCTGGTGCTACTCATCGTCGCGGCCCTTGACGAGAAGACCCTGCGCGAGTTCCTGGAACTCACCGAGTCGCTCGGCATGAACGCCCTCGTCGAGACCCACACCCCCGAAGAGATTGAGGTCGCCCAGCGCATCGGCGCCAAGATCGTGGGCATCAACGTGCGCAACCTCAAGACCCTTGAGGTCAATAACGAGCACTACGCATCCCTCGCAGCGCACCTGCCCGACTCGGTGATTAAGGTTGCCGAGTCCGGTGTCGCCGTCATCGAGGATGTGCGCGCCTACGCCGGTGCCGGTGCGGATGCGATCCTCATCGGTGAAGCGCTGGTTCGTTCCGGCGACCCCAAAGGTACCGTGCGCGAATTCTCCAAGGTGCCTGTGACCCGATAGGGGGTGCTAAGAGAAGGCGACCGGAACACACGAAGCGGGGGAGTGCCCCCTCATCGGTGCCTGAGGCACCTCGAGGACGGAGCCCCCGCTTCGCGTGTCCGGTACGCCCTCTAGGTCGCCTATCCCTCGGGTTGGTTGAGATAGATGCTTGGTACGGGGTTTCTTTCTCGGGCTAGCTCGCCGCAGTCTTGGGTATATGAGGCTGGTATGTGGTTACCTTCTCCAGGTAGCTTGCCTTGGGTTGGTTGAAATAGGGGTTGGTCTGGAGTCGGGCGTTGCTGCCAACTCACCTCTCACACACATAAAGCCGGTGCCTGCTTCGCAGCAGGCACCGGCTTTTTACTTATTAGAGAGCTTTTAGCGGCCCGTGTAGTCGGCGTCCGCAATATCCTTCGGCCAGCGAGCCTTCTGGAACGGAGCCCACGTGAAGGCCGCCGCCACCAGCAGCAAGCCGCTCAACACAAACGCCGGGACGAAGCCCCACGCATCCGCGATGAGACCGGCCACCAGCGGGCCCAGAATCATGCCGAAATCGCTGCACATCTGGTACACCGCCAACACCTGGCCGCCACTGCGGCGGGTGCCAATCACATCAGAAACCGCGGCCTGAATCGACGGGCCCATAAACGCCGCACCAATACCCAGGCACGCCGTCAACGAGACAAACACCCAGGCCACAGGCGCGAAGCCCATGAAAGTCACCGCAGAGCCCGAAAGCAGCAGACCGGAGAACGCCATGACGCGGCGGCCGAAACGGTCCGAGAAACGGCCCGAGAACGTCTGCGTCAGCGCGTTACCCAGCGAGTTCGTCGCCATCGCCAACGAGGCCAGCAGAGTACCTGCCACGGCGTTCGACATGTCGCCGCCGGTCGCCAAATATGCCGCGGCCAGCGGAATAATCGAGGACTGCACGCCGAACACCGACCAGCCAATCGCCCAATTCGAAACCAGGGCGGAGCGGTAATTCGTGAACTTCAACGCGTCACGAACCGTCATCGCCGGCAGGTTGCTCCTACCCGAGGCGGCCTCGGGGTGGGCGGCCTTGTCGGAGGCGTCAGCCTGGGCCTCGGCGGGGGAATTAGCTTCAGTCTCAGAGCGCTCGGCGCCGTCAGAAGCGGGGGAGGGAGCCTCCGACGGCAGAGTCCCGGTGCCCTTACCCTCAGCCAGCCGCGCCGCCTCGGCAATCGCGTCACGCTCGGCCTCCAGGGTCGCCTGCGACGGCATCAAGAACCACACAATCAGGCCCGCCACCAGCAACGAAAAACCGTACACGATAAACGGTGCGCGCAGACCAAACGGAGCCAGGGCGCTCGCAATGACCGGGCCCAGCAGGTTGCCCAGCAGGAACGCCGTCGCGTAATAACCGGAAATGCGGCCGCGCATATGGGGAGGGGAGAGACGCACCAGCAGACCCATCGCGGAGACCGTGAACATGACCGAGCCAATGCCGGCCGCCGCGCGTGCGGCCAATAGCACCCAGTAATCCCAGGCGAAGGCAATCATAAACGAGGTCACGGACACGATTAGCATGCCAATCGTGTACACCGGACGTTCACCGAAACGGGTAATAATCTTGCCCGCCGTCGGCGCAAACAGCAGACGCGTAATCGCCAGCGCAGACACCACCATCGTCGCCATAGTGACCGTTGCGTTAAAATTCTGCGCGTAATTCGGCAACACCGGCGCGACCAGGCCGAAACCTACCGCAATCATGAACGAGGCAACGATTAGAACCTTCAGACCGGTCGGCACGCGGTTCGGGTTAATCGTGCGTGGATCAAAAACGGGCGGTGTTATGGCAGGTTTCCTCATGCGCATCCTCGTGTGTGTGTGGGCTGATGCAGCCGCGGGGCCCCACCCCTAAACACCGGCTGCGCTCAGCTAGAAAACTTCAATAGTGTCCAGTCTACTCCGGGCCGGGCCGGGTACGCGCGTCAACTAGACCGACGAAACCTCCCAAGCCGGTAAGCTAGTAGTGTGAATGAAACGATGATAATCTGCGCGATTGTGCTGGGCGTACTGGTAATTGCCGGTGTGCTTTTCGCCGTTCTGCGCCGACCCAAGAAGACCGCGAACCTGCAGTCTTTGCGCCAGGAGGCGGCCGCCGCCTCCGGAGAGTCGGCACCGGAAGCTGAGAGCTCGGCACCTCGCTCCATTGAAATTGAGATGCCCGACCCCTCCGCGGGTCGCCTGGTTCGTCTGCGTGCCCGCCTGGCCCGCTCGAACAACATGCTCGGTCAGGGCCTGCTTTCCCTGCTGTCTCGCGACCGCATCGACCAGGATGTGTGGGACGAGGTTGAGGAGACCCTGCTACTGGCTGACCTGGGTTCCGAGCCGACCACCCGCCTGGTTGAGGCCCTGCAGAAGCGCGTGCGCGTTGAGGGCACGAATAACCCCGCCGCCGTGAAGAAGATGCTTCGCGAGGAGCTCGTGAAGATTGTCGGCCCCGACATGGACCGCGAGCTGAAGACCTCCGGTAGCGACGGCAACCCCGGCGTGGTGCTGGTCGTTGGCGTGAACGGCGTGGGTAAGACCACGACCGTCGGCAAGATTGCCCGCGTGATGGTTGCGGATGGTCAGTCCCTGATTCTGGGCGCCGCCGATACCTTCCGCGCCGCCGCTTCGGAGCAGCTGACCACCTGGGGTGACCGCGTGGGCGTGAAGACGGTGCGTTCTGAGAAGGAGGGCGCCGACCCCGCTTCGGTCGCCTTTGATGCGGTTAAGACCGGCAAGGAGGAAGGCGTCGACACCGTGCTGGTGGATACCGCGGGCCGCCTGCAGAATAAGGCCGGCCTGATGGATCAGCTCGGTAAGATCAAGCGTGTGATTGAGAAGGAAGCCCCGGTGACCGAGGTGCTCCTGGTCATCGACGCGACGACCGGCCAGAACGGCATGATCCAGGCGAAGGTCTTCGGTGAGATCGTGGACGTGACCGGTATTGTGCTGACTAAGCTGGACGGCACCGCGAAGGGCGGTATCGTCGTGGCCATTCAGGAGGAGCTGGGCGTTCCCGTCAAGCTCATCGGCCTGGGCGAGGGCCCGGACGACCTGGCACCGTTCGACCCGGAAGCATTCGTGGACGCGCTGCTGGACTAACCCTCCCTCTTACGCCGAAAAGCCACATGTGTTTCGAGAAGCCACCAAAGACGTGGCTTTTCGAAACACATGTGGCTTTTCGCGGTTAAATTTGGGGCACCCCAGCAGTACGCAGCACCTGCAGAGCCTGCCTCGGACGGTAGATAGCGTCCTTAGCAGAAACACGGACGACGGCATACCCCGCGTGGAGTAGCCGGTCCTGCCGCATCTTCTCACGAACCAGGTCCTCTTTGGTGTTGTATTTGACGTTGCCGTCCACCTCCAGAATGATGGGTCTGCTGTGGAGGCTAATGGTGTGCAGTAGAAAGTCCACACGATAGGCATGACCTTCGTAGATGATGGTTTCTTGCTGCTTGTAGCGGATTCCTCGGTCATCGAGAAGCAACCGCATGCAGGTTTCGGCAATGGATTCTGAATGCGGGCTGAGCTCATGCCCGACGAGGCGGGCGGTCCTGCACCCGCGGCCTGATGCAGATGAGAGCTCTTTCTTGAGCTCCTCGTAGGTGAGCATATCCGGTTCCTGAGCGAAGCGCTGAAGGGCACTTTCGGCCAGTACGAGCCCGTCGCGAAAGGGCAGGGTTTTCACGCAGGTGGTGATAGCTGTTAGCGGCGTGACGGTGGGGATTCCCTCGGGCGTGTACACGATGGAGCTGTTCGCGGTGAGGGTGTCTTGGATGCGCTGGATGTTTTCTCGGCGGCCGCCTCCGGTTCCTCGTACCTGAACATGGCGCGGTGGGCTGAGGGAAGAGATGCCCCAGGCGATGGCGGCGCTTTGGGCAGCAAGGATGTTGGCGGGGTATTCGTTGAGGTGAGCGAGGATGCGCACGTAGTGCTGGTCGTTGGGGTGTAGGTTGTTCCAGGTTTGGGTGGGGAGAAGGTGCCCTTTTGAGATACGAGTGAGTTCGCCGCGGTTGAGGGCGTGGCTCAAGGTGATTCGCGTGTAGGCTGCCGAGGCAATGAGTTCGGTGCGGGTGTGTATCATCGTTGATAGTTCTTCTCTAGTAATCATGCTTTAATTGCATCAAACGAGAGTATATGTGTTCAAGTGTTACATTTATTTATTATGCCGAGAAGCCACATGTGTTTCGAAAAGCCACGTTTTTGGTGGCTTTTCGAAACACATGTGGCTTCTCAGCGAGAGGGGTGTGGATAAGTTGAGTGAATACGGCCCGGCATCTATTGACTGGATGCTACTTGTTGAACTGCGAAACAACCAGCTCAGCAAGCGCGGGCTGGCATGCTACCAGGCTCACAATAGCCAGGAAGAAGCTCATGCTTGCCTCCTGAATAGAGGGGCGAATGAGAATGCCGCGGTAGAGCGCGCTCAGAGCCTTAGACGAGTACTTGAAGCACTGGAACAAAGCCACAGTCATGAAGGCGACAGTAAGCAGGTTAAGCGCAATCAGGGTGAAACCTGCGGCACCATACGGCGCAGTCACTGCATCGATGAAACGCATAATCAGACCACCCTGAGGGTGAGACTCGAAGTGTCCGCTGACGGTGGTGTAGATGGTTGCCATGTTGTACTTGCCCGCCCCGAGGAGAGCGAGCCAGGTGCCGCCAACAATCGCCAGCAGGGATGCAGGGTAGAGCACATTCAGGATGGAATGTGCGGAGGAGCTAGCACTCTTAGCGCTAAGTAGCTTTACCTGCCAACCGACGAGTGCGAGACAAGTAGCCCAGCAGGCTGCGAGGGTCCAGCTGATAGTGGGCCAGCTGATGATGAATGCGCCCATGATGAGAATGCCGCCAGCAGCAGCAACTGCGATGTTGCCCCAGGTGTCGTCATCGCTTTCCCGTGCATCCTTGGAGGGAGCGTGGTTGTGCGTGTGCTGGCTGTTGTTGATGGTGGTGCGGTTACCGTCGCCGCTAATGGCTGCGGAGCCGTTACCTACCTGCTGGTGAGTGTTCTGCACGCGGTTGCCATTGCCGTTGATGGTGCCGACGCTGAGCTTCTGCGTGGTACCCCCGGTGCTGGTGCCCGCCTCAGCCTTCTTGGCTTCTGCGCGGACTGCCCGGGTCTTGAACCAGGCCGTCAAGAGCCCCGCGATTGCGGTGAACAGGGGGATGAGGATCGGTGCGTACTTGTTGATAAACTCCATGAGTTTTTCTCCTATCTGGAGGGGCTGCCCCGGCCCGTTTGGGCCTGCACCGGGGCAGGTGGTGCGGTGTCGTGCAGTGACCTTATGCCTCCACGATAGGGTTAGGGTTTAGGGTTGCTGAGATTTTTTGGTTTACCCCGGGGTAAGCGAAAATTTGTCGGACTGGGTGCGGGAGGGAGGGAATATATTCTTTGAATTCCTGCGGGCGGGCACTTACTAGTAGCCTCCAGAAGCCACATGTGTTTCGAAAAGCCACTAAACATGTTGCTTTTCGAAACACATGTGGCTTCTTGGCGGAAAGAGAAAGGGAAGGGGCAGATGACCGGCCCGGTCACCTCCCCTCCGGCCAGCAGGGATAATAGAAAAGGTTAGACACTCTCATTGAGGACATTCGGGGGTTGCCCCGGTGGCGTTGAAAGGTACGAATATGGCGAAAAAGCCCGCGTCTAAGGGGGCGGAAACCCCGACTACTCCGGCTGAGTTGGCGGAGATGCTGTGGAAGTCTGCGGATATTCTGCGCGGTTCTATGGAGTCTGGCGGCTACCGTGACTTCATGCTGGGCCTCATCTTTCTGAAGTATATTGGTGACACTTTTGAGGCGGCGCGTGAGAAGGTGAAGCGCAAGCTGGTTGAGGATGAGCACCTGGAGGGTGAGATTCTGGCTGAGGAGATGGAGGTTCCTTACCGTTACCACTCTGAGCATGCGTTCTATGTGCCGGTTGATGCTCGCTGGTCTGACCTGGTGCGTCAGGCGAAGGGTGACCGTGTGGGTGAGCTGGTTGATGACGCTATGGATAGGATCATGGAGGAGAACCCGCAGTTGCGCGGTGCCTTGGAGCCTATGTATGCGAGCGAGAAGGTGGAGCAGCGTACCCTGGCGCAGGTGATTGATCTGCTGTCGAACGCGAATTTTGCGGCGGTGCGTGACGGCGAACATTCTTCGTCGAAGGACGTTCTGGGCTTCGTGTACGAGTACTTCTTGGGTAAGTTTGCTCGTGCGCAGGGCCAGAAGGGTGGCGAGTTCTACACGCCGACGACTGTGGTGAATACTCTGGTGGGTATGATTCAGCCGATGAGTGGCCGTGTGTATGATCCGTGCTGTGGTTCGGGTGGCATGTTTGTGCAGTCGAATAATTTTGTGCATCGTGCCGGTGGTGTGTTTGACGGCCGCCGTGAGGGTGAGCAGCGTGTTTTGGCGTATGGTCAGGAGCGTAATCAGGCGACGTGGCGTTTGGCGCGCCTGAATTTGGCGATTCACGGTATTGATGGTTCGGTGGGTGACCGTTGGGGTGATACGTTTGCGGAGGATTCGCACCCTGATGAGTTTTTTGAATATGTGTTGACGAATCCGCCGTTCAACATTAAGGAGTGGCACCGGGTTGAGAATGACCCGCGTTGGGAGTTTGGTACTCCGCCGAAGAATAACGCTAATTTTGCGTGGTTGCAGCATGTGTGGTCGAAGCTGAATGCGAGGGGTTCGGCTGCTGTGGTGATGGCGAATGGTTCGTTGACTGCTGATACGGGCGGTCAGGGCGGTATTCGTCGCGCCATGGTTGAGGGCGATGCTGTGGCTGCTGTGTTGGTGTTGCCGCCGAATATGTTTACGACGACGAGTTCCCCGGCGTGCGTGTGGTTGCTGTCGAAGGATAAGTTTGCCGGTGTGAATGGTTCGGTGGACCGTTCGGGTCAGATTTTGTTTATGGATGCCCGTTCGATGGGTCATATGGTGTCTCGTACTGAGCGTGTGTTCTCTGAGGAGGATATCGCGAAGATTGCGAATACGTGGTGTGCGTGGCGCGGTATGCCGTCGATGTATCATGCGGATGGTTCGCTGGTGAAGGCTGGCGAGGAGCCGACGGCTGGCGTGTATGAGGATGAGGCGGGTTTCTGCTTCTCGGCGTCGCTTGCGGATGTGCGGGGGCAGGATTATGTGTTGACTCCGGGCCGCTATGTGGGCAGTGCAGTGTCTGAGGGTGAGAGCGTTCAGGAGCTGGATGCACGTATCGCCGGCCTGCGTGAGCAGCTGTTGGAGCAGTTCGCCGAGTCGGAGCGTCTGGGTGCGGTGGTGCGTGAGCAGCTGGCCTCGCTGGGCCTTGAGGGCGGTGAGCTGTAGTGGCTGTACTAACGGATAAACAGCGTGAGGCTGGGTGGACTATCGTCAAGCTGGGGGAAGCAGTAGATAAAATTATTGATCACCGTGGGAGAACCCCTAAAAAATTGGGAGGTGATTGGTCAACGACGGGGCATCGTGTTATCTCTGCTTTAAATATTAAAAAGGGTGTTATTGATCAAAATTATCACCATGTGATTGATGATGAAATGTATGAAAGGTGGATGCCTGTTAAATTCTCAGTCGGAGATGTTATTGTCACCTCGGAAGCTCCCATGGGAGAGATTGCCAGAATTAGAAATAGTGAAGAAGCAAGGTGGGTTGCTGGGCAGAGAATATTTGCCCTAAAACCTAATAAAAATCTTATTGATTCTCGGTATATGTATTATTCGTTTTTGTCTGCTGAGGTTCAATATGGTCTTCAATCTAGGTCTTCGGGCACTACTGTGGTTGGAATTAAACAGAAGGAGTTGAGGGAGGTTGAAATTCCTCTTCCCCCTCTAGAAGAGCAGAAGCGGATTGCTGGGATTCTGGGCTCGCTCGACGACAAAATCGAAGCAAATACTCGCCTTATCCAGACCATGGAAGATTATATTCATACAATGATTAAAAAAATATCGAAATCTGATTCTGTAAAGCGAGTAGCAATTAAAGATTTAGCGGTTCATGAGAAAAATCAAGAGTTGCCGCGTGAACACGTGGATGGCGTAATTCACCACTATAGTTTGCCTGCTTATGACTCAGGGAAAACTCCTGGATTAGAAGAAGCTAACTCCATTAAGAGTAATAAATTTATAATTGACAAACCGTGTGTTCTGTTTTCTAAATTGAACCCTGGAACTCCCAGAATTTGGCTTGTTAATCCAGAAGAAGGTGTCAAGAGTTATGCCTCGACGGAATTCATTGTTCTGACTCCGAAAGAAAATGTTGATATTGCGAATCTTTGGGCTGCCTGTAGCGAAGAGAGAATATCTCAAAACCTAGCAGATATGGCTTCTGGAACCTCCACCAGTCATCAGCGAGTTCGCCCCACAGATATTCTTAATTCGAAGATTCTTGACCTGAGTAATCAGAGCGAGATCCGCAGTATTACTTCATATATTGAAGCTCTCCGAAAAGAGAACCTTCAGCTCGCTGAAACCCGCGATGCTCTCATTAAGCGCCTCATCGGCTAGACGCTAGGGGAGCACCGCATCCGCCCTGCCCGGCCGGTTCACACCCACCGGGCAGGGAACCCCACCCCGTTACCACGCAATCACCTACTTCACGACCGCCTCAGCAAAGGAGCTAGCACCATGGCACCCGCCAACCACCCCACATACCAGCCCAACGACACCACCTACGAGGCCCTCACCCAGCTCGTCGCACCCTACAGCCTCTCACGCATCCAGCTCGCCGAAGCCATCGGCATTGCCACCAAACCCACCGTCAACACCTGGGCCAAACAGTGCTGCCCCAACCTCCCGCAAGGCGCCCCCGTACCCCTCGAACCCATCCTGCGCTACCTACACGAAACGCACCTGCCCAACCCCAAAAAATGGCCCGGAAACCACCCCTACGACCAGTACATCCTCGAAAACATCACCGCACGCATGCTCGCCCGCGCCGTCGCCACCACCTTCAGCGGAGCCAACTACCGCAAACTCGTCACCCTTACCGCAACCCTCATACTCCTCACCCGCTACTGGGACGGACCCAACGAAACCTTCCTCACCCTACTCGACCCCCAACCCAGCCACGAAACCGAAGAACACCTACAGCAGGCCATCAAGAAAACCTCCAACGTCATGCGAGACATCCTCAACGACCTGCTCCTCCCCACCCTGCACACCGCCCGCGGAACCTACCCCACCCACCAGGCACACCTCCTCACCAGCTACGCCCTCGCCGCCGGATACTACGCCGGCAACCACCCCCACGAAACCCTCAACAGCATCCATACCTCACTCGCCGCAGCAGACCGCACCAACGCCCTACCCGACGCCGAACTTACCCGCTACGTCGCAGACTTCCTCAACGCCGGCTCCTACGCCACCCACGACGACGCCGCCCTCGGATGGACCCACCCCAGCCAACGCAACCTCATCCTGCACGGAAGCTACGGCAGCTACGAAACCGCCACACAACTCATCGCCCACCTGCCCCACGCCCACCACGCCATCGCCTTCAGCGCCCCCGAAGGCACCACCAGCGCCCTAGCACCAGAACGCCGCGACGCGTTCACCCTCTACCTCTGCTACCTGCTTCTAGACGACGAAGATTCCACCGAAAAGCAAGCCGCCGACCTCTACCGCGCAGAACACTGGGCCACACAACAGACCCACACCGCCAACCGCGTAGCACACGCCGAAACCCCCAAAACCGCCACCCCCGAACCCGAAGCCACCCTGCCGGACGCCCCCGCCAACCACCTGCTCATCCTGCCCCTCGACACCCCCGCCGGCGGCCCCGACGACCTCGCCGTACAACAAAACGACGCCTGGGACGCCATCGAAAACCTCGCCCTGACCGTCGACGAAAACATCAGCCTCACCGGCACCATCAGCTACCCCCTACGCCCCGGCGAACACCTCGCCGTCCTCGCACCCCTAGACGTACTCGCAGGCTTCGGCCGGCACCTCAAAGCCGACCAGCGCAACAACAGCCAACACGACAACTTCCTCGAAAACTCCGAGATACAAGCCCGCAACCACGGCATGCGCCTGCGCGCCGTCATCGACCTCGGCCCCGAACACCTCAAAGTCAACACCAAAACCCGCCTCGGCCTAGGACTCCTACACATATTCAACACCGGTGAAAAGCCCCAAGGATCCGTCTACCTCGGCTCCCTCGACGACATGCCGCTCTACCAGCAGACCGAACACACCGGAATGCCCGAACTCACCACCGCAGCCGCACAAATCCAAGAAACCGCCTGCGGCTACCTCACCCGCGGCGAAATCACCCCCGAAGACATCAGCAGCGGCGTCATCGTAGCCTCCAACGCACTCAAAAACGCCTCCTTCGACGAACTATTCACAAACCCCGCCTCCATCAACACCCCCGTAGAAAGCCTGAGCCTACTCACCAGCCTCACCCGAAAACTACCCGCACTGCTCGAAACCCTACCCGGAACCCTCAACGTAGACGTACCGCACCTGCGCACCCCCGAAGACCGGCAATCCATCCCGCGCGGCGAAGAACACGACATCACCATCACCCACCTCGTAAGCACCGAAAAAGTGCTCACCAAAATCACCGGCCGTCAGATACACGACGCACACTACGGCGACCTAGAAGGCAACCTACAGCGCATTCGCGTTCTCGATACCCACACCCTCGGCCACTACTCCCGCTACGGAGTGCTACCCGCCGAAGGGCACTACCTGCGCTCCTTCAACCTGAGCGACACCATTCACCTCACCCAGGCCAACGACATCGTGGTCTACCCCTCCTACGACCAGACCCACGGAGGCCCCGCCGTCTACCTCAGTGAACACGGAGGAGAAGCCATCGACAAAGGCCTAACCGTACTGCGCTTCAGCCGCTACACACCCGGCGAATCCGACGCCCACACGACCCGCGAATACCGCCAACGCGCCCAGCTACTCGCGCACCTTCTGCAAGCGCTACTACGCGGCCTTACCGAAGGAACCGCGTTCGGCATCAGCACCCACATGGCCCCCGAAAAACGCAAAGCCGCCGCAAACCTCAAAGGCTGGGAAAAGAAGCCGCTACCCTACATCGACGCGCTCGCCGGTCGCACCAACGACCTCGAATGGTTCAGTGAACCCATCGAAGAACCCCGAGGCGCGGCAAATAGCACCGCCGAAGAAACGACCACCGAGGGGAACGGGGATGCATCCACCACCCACCCGGTCGCACGCTACCTGGCCAACCAGCTCAACGCCTTCGACACAGCCGAAGCTGCCCTCGCCGAAGCCCTGCACCAGGTACGGGCCGTCCGCAGCCGCTACGAACGCGACCTCATGGACAACCGCCTCGACATCCGCTCCACCCAGCACGTTGCGGTCACACGAAAGAACATAGAAGCAGAAGAACTAGCCCGGATCCTGCGAGCAGTAAAGGCCGAAGCACTGGGACTAGCCATCACCGGGGAACCCGAGATTGAAACCCCGTTCGGCTACCCGATGGAACTACCCGACTAACCCATCCCCGCTCACCTACCCCGACAAGGCCACCCCGGGGTATCGAAACCAGACCACCCAAACCACGAAGTTTCGCTTACCCCGGGGTAAAGTACCCCGCACACACCACACCCAAAAAATCAGGCATTCTAGAAACATCACCGCCGAGCACCCCACCGCAACATCGCGGATCGCTAACTCACCACGCGAAAAAGCCCGGCGCCCCAAGTACCATAGGATGCCGCACGCAGAGAGCATCCACAGACCGAAAGGAACAAACAATGGCCGAAAAGGATTGGGAACTGACCGTCCTCTCCCAGCTCAACGACCTCGGTTGGGATCTGACCAATGGTACCGGCATTCAGCCCGGCACCAGCTACACCGAGTGCGAACGCGTAACCCGCAAGCCTGACTCGATTCTGCCCATCTACAGCACCTTCCGCCACGGCCGCGAATCGAACGAATCACTACTCATCCCCGGTGAGATCAAGGACGCCCTGCGCCGCCTCAACCCCGACGCCACCGAAGACCAGCTGCAGAAGGCCTACACGACCTTGACTCGTCGTCGTAGCGGCAACCTCGTACAGGACAACAAGGACGTGCTCGACCAGATGCGTGCCGGCATCCCCGTCGAAACGAAGGCCCCCGACGGCACCCTGCGCACCCGCAACCTGCAGATCATCTCCGAAAACACCGACCAGAACACCTACCTGGCCGTGCAGCAGGTGACCGTCATCTTCAACGGCCGCACCTACCGCCTAGACGTCGTCATGTACTGCAACGGCCTGCCCGTAGGCATTATTGAGCTCAAGGACCAGGGCAAGAAGCTTAGCGAAGCCTACAACCAGATGGTCACCTACCAGAGCGAAATCCCGCAGGCCTTCACCTACAACATCGTCACCATCATGGGCCAGCCCGACGACGCACGCTACGGCACCATCGGCACCCCGCTCTCACACACCGCACAGTGGAACTACGATGCCGATGGCGCAGAGACCCCCAACGGCACCTACGACGACGAACACGGCCGCTTTAGCACCCAGCTCAGCCGCATCGTACAGGCCTTCGGAACCCCCGACATCCTGCTCGATATGATGCGACGCTTCACCCTCTTCGTGAGTGCCGGTACCGACAACAACCAGCCCCATGCCAAGATCCTGGCCAAGGCCCACCAGTTTTACGCCGTACGTGAAGCGCTCGACCGCGCCGTGAAGACCCACACCGGCAGGGGACAGGTAGGCGTCGTCTGGCACACCCAGGGCTCCGGCAAGTCCTACTCCATGCTCTTCTTCGCCCGCGCCGCCATGCGCGAGAAGGCACTGCACAACCCCACCATCGTCGTGGTCACCGACCGCACCGACCTGGACAGCCAGCTCTACATCACCTTCAAGAGCGCCGAAAGCGTGCTCCCCGAGAAGCCCATCCAGTTCGAATCGCGCCGCGAACTCAAGAACCGCCTCAACGACATTCAGGCCGGCGGCATCTTCTTCACGACCCTGCAGAAGTTTGGCCTGGAAGAAAACGACGAGAAGTTCCCGCAGCTCTCCGACCGCTCAAACATTATCGTCATGGTCGATGAGGCGCACCGCTCCCACTTCGAAACCCTCGAAGGTTACGCGCACAACCTCAACATTGCGTTGCCCCACGCTAAGTACATTGCGTTCACCGGAACCCCCATTGACAAGGAAAACCGGAGCACCCGAGCCATCTTTGGTGACTACATCCACACCTACAGCTTCGACCGCGCCGTCGAAGAGGGGGCAACGGTGCCGCTGCTCTACCAGCTGCGCCACGTCAAGATGAACAAGTCTGAAGAAGCTGAAGTGGCAGGCAAGTCCTTCGACGAACTCTACGACCTACTCGAAGCAGAAATCGCCGCACAGACCACGCTCGAACAGACCACGGTCATGAAGATGCTGGTTTCCGAAGAGCGTCTCAGCGAAGTCGCCAAGAACATCGTGGAGCACTGGGAAGAACGCCGCGAGTACATGCGTGACGAGATGAACTGCCAGACCGGCAAGGCTATGGTCGTTACCTCCTGCCGTGAGCACGCCGTGCGACTCTACCACAAGATTGCGGAGCTGCGCCCCGACTGGGCCCCCGAAGGCGGCGCACAGGACTTCAAAACCGGCCGCATGCAGGTGCTGATCTCTGGTACCACCGGCGACCCTGAAGAACTTGCCCCCTTCCGTCGCAACAGGGCAGCATCCAGCGAGGTGGAGCGCCGCATCAAGGATCCCAAGAATCCGCTGGAAATCATTATCGTGGCCGACCGCCTGCTCACCGGCTTCGACGCGCCTGTACTGCACACCATGTACATGGACCGCGTGCAGAAGGAACACAACCTGATGCAGACCATCGCCCGCATTAACCGCACCTACAAGAACAAGCAATCCGGCCTGATTGTTAGCTTCATGCCCATGCACACCAACCTGCATAAGGCGCTGAGTCAGTACGCAACCGGCCGAGGAGAAGTCAACTTCGACCCGACCACCCGCGCGCTGAAGCTCCTGGAAGCCCTTCAGAATACCTACGCTCAGCTCACCGAATACCTGGGGACCGACTGGTACGCCGTAGCTGAAGCCCACGCCAACGGCGATGACCACCCCCAGGAATACACCCATGCGTTGATTCGACTGCAGAATAAGGTCCTCGGTTACGAGCAGGATGCAGAACGCTCAGCCCAGGGCGGAGGGACTCAGGTTTCTAAGAATCTGGGCGCTGTGATTGACCTGTACCGTCAGCTCGTTCCCGTCCGGGAGACGCCCGACATCGCTAAGGTGCTGACCGAGGCCATGATTGCGCGACTCGAATTCCTGCGCGAAGTGCACAAGGGCGTGAAGAACCGCCGCCTGACGGACCGCGCTTACGGCCACGTTGCAAACCCTGAAGAGATTAAGCGTCAGATGGCACGGCTCTTCAACGAATCCGTGGAAAGCAACGGAACCAGCATCATCGCGGCGGATGACGAAGGTGAGACCATCATCGACCTGCGCATGCTGACTGATGACGCCATCGAGCGTCTTTCTGACTTGGAGGTTGCCTCCCTGGTGGCGCAGAACGTGGCTGATGTGGTGACCATGCAGATTCGGAGCTCTCTGAAGGGGCAGCAGGTGCGCGTTGTGTATTTCATGAAGCGTCTTGAGGAGCTGCTGAAGCACTATAACTCCCTGGAGCAGAAGAGCACTCAGGACCTGAAGGATTTACTGCAGGCTATCCGTGCGCTGGCGTTTGAGGCGGAGCATGATGGGGAACGTGGCTCCCGTCTGGGCCTGTCCACCCAGGAAGTACGGGTCTTTGACGAGCTGTGCGCCGTTGATGTTCTGAGCCAGAATCTGGAGGAAGATGAGCTGGTAATGTTGGCTCACCAGCTGAAGGACTCTGTCATTGGAGCTGCGTCTCTGGATACGGCGGATAACACCGGCAAGGCTACGTTGAAGGTGCAGATCCGCAGTAAGCTCCTCAAGTTCCGCCCGCAGCTTGGCTACTCTTCTGAAGAGTTTGAGAATCTAGTGGGGGAGGTATTCGCCCACCTGGAGGATTTGAGCCTCTAACTCCTCCCTCTTACGCTAAGAAGCCACATGTGTTGCGAACACATGTGGCTTCTTGCGATTATCTGTGGTGGGTGTGGCGTTGTTTGATTATTCTCAATGCCGAGGCTTTACACGGCGACGGGTTCTTCGGTGCGTACCGCATGGTAGGTGGCATTGCTGACCGTCACACCGTACTGGCGCGAAGCGAGCTTGAGGATTTCCTCCACCGTGTAAATACGGAACACGCCGCCGTCGGTGGTCTGCGCGTACTCGCGCAGCAGCTGGCGGTTGGCGAGCTGACGAATCGGTTTGCCGCTGGCAGCCGCGGCGCGCACCTCAGCGCTATTGCGCAGCCACAGGTCGCGCACCCCGGCGGTCACGAAAACGCAGTCGGTACCCTTCACCCGGGTTGAAGCCTCGGCGAGGCACTGGGTCCACAGCGCAAAATCGGCGTCAAAATTGGCGCTGGGCAGAAGCGGGTGGCCCTGTTCCGCGGCCTCTGCGAGCTGCTGATTGTAGCGTTCCGGGCTGGGGGCCGCGCCCACGTGTCCGGTGAAGAGGCGGTTCAGTCGCGGCAGAATCGTGTCATCTTCGCGGCGGGCCACGTTGATGGAACCGGTGTCGGTGGTGGGCTCGAGAATCCTCATAATCTGGGCGATGGAGTGGTCCAGCTGGTGGGTGACGGAGCGCAGGGCACTCCAGGGCGAGCCCTTCTCTTCGGGGAGAGTTTCTTTGAAAGACGCGAGGGCCGAGCGAACGCGATCGGCGGCCGCCGGTACGGGGGAGGCGCCGTCGAGGGCCGCCCAGAATTCCTTGAGTGCCTGGTGGGGGAGGAATGCGTGGCCGCGCAGCTGCGAGAAAGCACGGATGATTTCGTCGCTGGTGCGAGCGGGGTACTGGTAGAGGCTGGCCAGTGCGGTGGAGTCAAAGATGACGAGGATTCCGGGGTGAATCGATGATAGAGTGGCGCGATCGAGTTCCTTGTACTCAACGAAGTCGGAGTACAGGGTTCGCGTTTGTCGGGTGATTGACATGTGTCCCCTCCGGGTATGCGGGTATGGTCGGTCAAATGCGAGTGCCGGAGAAGTCGAGGAGAATAATCCATTCCAGTTTATCGACCTCCGGGTGCAGGTGAGGGACTTTCTGGACAAATATTTGGTTTATTACTTGCGTACCTGTCGCAGACGGGTGTTATCGCAGGTCAGGGCCTTCTGGGGAAGACTGCGAACACCTGTGAGATGGGCCGCGTGGGGTGCATTTGAGCAGGTGTGCAGGCCTGTCGCTGTCGCAGGTTTCGGCCTCGCTCTTCTGGCCATCGGAGGAAATATCACAGACCGTCCCATGAGGGTCTACTGGAAGTATAAAACAAAATATGCAATTCAGTGCAAAATGTGGACGTTGTGTTACATCTCTACAGGTCACGCCCACAGGACACACGGCAGAACCCGGGTGGTAGTAGATGAACTTTTGTCTACTCCTGTAGACTTGAGGTGATTGAAATTTAATAAAGGAGATAGAGTAATGTCAGAGCTGACCACTCAGAACCAGGCGGAGGAGCAGGCTCCGGCTCGCACCGTTGTCGTGGCAGAAGACGAGGCACTGATTCGCCTCGATATTGTCGAAATTCTGAAGGACCAGGGTTTCGATGTTGTCGCCGAGACCGATAACGGTAAGACCGCCGTCGAGCTCGCACAGAAGCACCGCCCCGACCTGGTTCTTATGGACGTGAAGATGCCGATCATGGACGGCATCACCGCTGCGGAGGAGATCGCGAAGGAACAGATCGCCCCCGTGGTCCTGCTGACTGCCTTCAGCCAGAAGGAACTCGTGGACCGCGCCGTGGACGCGGGCGCTATGGCATACGTCGTCAAGCCCTTCACCCCCAACGACCTGATCCCGGCCATCGAGGTGGCCATGAGCCGCTACGAGCAGATTCGTGCGCTCGAGAAGGAAGTGGGCACCATCCGCGACCAGTTCGAGACCCGCAAGCTGGTGGACCGCGCCAAGTCCCTGCTCATCACCAAGATGAACCTGACCGAGCCGGAAGCATTCCGCTGGATTCAGAAGACCTCCATGGACCGTCGACTGTCCATGCGCGAGGTGTCTGACACCATCATCAAGCAGCTCTCCGCTTAGCGGTTCTCATCTCGCAACTCATCGCAGAGCGATTCGGCGTACGACTTTCGCGATGTGCGAGATAACCAGGCACGAATACGTGTCAGCACCCCTTTGACCGTGCTTTTGAAGACTTCTCAACCGACGAGAAACCAGCTCGAAAGTGCACGCACGACAGGCTAAAGAGATAGGCAAACATTCGGATTTGCCGACACACACGCAAAGCATTAACAAGCGCCCCGCCCCTCACGAAGAAGCTGAGGGACGGGGCGCTTGCGTTGCCTATGACGGATTGCGCTTATGAGTCGCGGCGGACGGTTAACGCAGGTAACGGCTGAGTTCGTCGTCGGAATCCTGCGGGCCGTTGAGCGGACGCGCGGTGGGCGAACCTGCCCAGAGCATGCCAATGGTGCCCAGCATGACGCCGAGCCACCAGAAGGATCCCGGGTTGTTAATCGCGGTCACCAGGCACACCAGCATCACGCCGATGGCGATGGGCAGAATAATGCGCTTGGCGCGCACAATCTTGGGGTAGCGCTTGAAATAGGGGGTGCGCTCGCGGGCCATGGTCGTCCTTTCGTCGGGGTCGTTCCCTCTACCTTAGCTTAGGCCTTGGGGCGGGGAATGAGCATGTTCGTGATGCGCGCGGTGCAGGTGGTGCGGCCGCGCTCATCCACAATGTCGATGGTGTGGATGCACAGCGTACGTCCCAGCTTGACGGCGGTGCAGGTCGCGGTGACCACACCGGATACCGCCGGACGCACGTGGGTTGCGTTGATGTCAACACCCACGGCCACGAGGTCTTCGCCTCCGTGCACGCCGGATGCGAGCGAACCGAGGGTCTCGGCGAGCACAACGTTCGCGCCGCCGTGCAGCAGGCCGATGGGCTGGGTGTTGCCGGCAACCGGCATGGTGGCGACGGCGCGTTCGGCGGTCAGCTCCTTGAACTTGATGCCCATGGCGGGGATAAGCTCGCCCATGCCGCGGGGGAAATAGGAGTGCAGGTGCTCGGGAACGCCGGTCTCAATCAGCTGTGCTTTGATCTGTTCGGGGGTGAGTGTGGTGGGTGCCGCCGCCCGGACGGGTGCGTGCTGCGTGTTGTTTTCAGTCATGGTCTCCAGTGTACCCCTCGGCGTTTGATGCTTCGGGCGGGTGGTTTTTCGCGAGCGCCCGCGGGCACGCGTGGGCCCCGCCTCCCGAACGGGGGAGACGGGGCCGAAAACGTTATGCAAGCGGGGGATGGCTAGGCGGAGATGGCCTCTGCCTTTTCGATGTCCTCGTCACGGATTTCCTTATCGGGGTTCGTGCCGCTTGCCTTGGAAATGTGCTCGGTCAGGGTTGCGATGGTCGCGTCACCGGTCACGTTGGTTGCGGTGCCCAAGGAATCCTGAGCCAGGTACAGAGCAATCATCAGGGCAATCATGGATTCGTCAAAACCGAGCATGGACTGCAGCAGACCGATTGCGGTCATCACGCCACCGCCGGGAACGCCGGGGGCGGCAACCATCATCACACCGAGCACCAGAATCATGGGGATCAGGCTACCGAAGTCGGGGTGCTGACCGGTCATGAACAGCACAGCCACCGAGCAGGAGGTAATGGTAATCATGGAGCCGGAGAGGTGAATGGTCGCGCACAGCGGAATCGCGAAGTCCACCACGCGGGGGGAGATGCCAGCCTTCTTTGCCGAACGCACGGTCACCGGGATGGTCGCAGCCGAAGACTGGGTACCGATTGCGGTGAAGTATGCCGGGAGCATGGTCTTGAGCATCTTGAAGGGGTTGCGGTGAGAGACTGCGCCAGCCACCGAGTACTGCAGGGTCAAGGTAATCCAGTGCAGAGCAAAAATCATGAGGAAGACAAAGATGAAGACCGTGAGAATCTTTGCCACCTGACCGGCGAGGGTCATGTTCGCGAACACACCCAAAATGTGCACGGGCAGCAGGGGGATAATCACGTAGCTGAGCATCTTCTCAACGATGACCTGGAAGTCCTCGAAGAGGTTCAGCATCGCACGGGTCTTTAGTGCGGTAATGCCCAGACCCAGGATGAAGGAGAGAATCAGTGCGCTCAGCACGCCCATAATCGGGGTCAGCTCGAAGGAAATGTAACCCTTGGACAGCGCGTTCTCGGGGTTGTCGAAGGAGGCGAGCTGCTGGCCCTTCAGGATGATGGGGTAGAGCAGCAGTGCGCTGGTCAGTGCCAGGAAGCCGGCAAGGATGCTGGAGAGGTACGACAGGCCCACGGTGATGCCGAGCATCTTGCCCGCGCCCTGTGCGAGTGAGCCAATGCCGGGCACGATGAAGCCGATAATAATCAGCGGAATCGCGAAGCTCAGGAAGGCGCTGAATACGGTAGAGAAGGAGACGAAGAGCTGCACAATGAGGTCGGTGGGGATGGCTGCACCGGTGGCGTCATTGATGCCGCTAATCATTCCGGGGGTGAAGAGACCGATGAGCACACCCGCGCCGATTGCGATTGCAATCCACAGGATCAAGGGGATTTTTTTGAGTACCTTCATGGGTTCCTAAATGAGGGTTCGTTGTGTGTTGAGCGCGGGAGGGTGCCCTCACAGTCCGGTGAATCCTGCCGGTGAATTCTGGGTAGAGCTCTGCCTATGAATACACGGGGTGTGGGGGTTTCCTACGCTGGAGGCGATAATTAAGGTTATATATTATCCGGAAACTGTATTATTATCCACCTCATATAGTGGCTTGGGGCACAATATTTGTGAGAAAAATTGGCCAAACGCGCTTCACGGGCACCTATATATGAGGTAAAACTCTTTCCCGGCACCCTGCTATTCCGCCATATGGCACGGCGCCGGCACCCCGTACGGCGGAGGCGACCCGCGCCGAAACCCGCGGGACCGGAATCGATACACTAGAGGGGTGACTACTGCGAATAACACCCTTCTGCTCATTGACGGACACTCCCTGGCCCTACGCTCCTTCTTCGGCATCTACACCATGGCCGAAAAGACCGGCCAGCACATTTTCGTGCGCAGCGACGGCCAACACACCGAGGCCGTGCACGCCTTCCTCTCCACGCTGCTGAACATCATCAAAGATAACCAGCCCAGCCACATCGCCGTTGCCTTCGACCTGCCCGGCGGCACCTTCCGCACCGCCGAATACGGTGAATACAAGGGCGGCCGCAACGCCATCCCCGAGGCCTTCGACGGCCAGATCGATCTCATCAAGAAGATGCTCGGCGCGCTGAACATTCCCGCGCTCACCTACGAAAACTACGAGGCTGACGACATCGTCGCCACCCTGACCCGCCGCGGCACCGAAGCCGGCTACAAGGTCCTCATCCTCTCGGGCGACCGCGACATCTTCCAGCTCGTCACCGACGAGGTCACCCTGCTCTACCCGGTCACCACCGGCCCCTCCAAGGGTATTCAGCGCATGGACCCCGCCGCCATTGAAAAGAAGACCAAGGTGCCCCCGCACATGTACCCCGACCTGGCCGCCCTCACCGGCGAGCAGGCCGACAACCTGCCCGGCGTACCCGGTGTGGGTCCCGGCTTCGCCGCCAAGTGGCTCGGCGAGTATGGCTCCCTGCAGGGCGTGCTCGACAACCGCGACAAGATTGGCGGTAAGAAGGGCGAGGCGTTGCGTGAGAACGTGGATAACGTGGTGCGCAACCGCCGCCTCAACCAGCTCGTCAACGACCTCGACCTGAACGTCACCCTCGAAGACACCGCCTTCACCCCCGACCTGGACGCTCTGAACGCCTTCTTCGACGAGGTGGAGTTCCGCACCATCCGCAAGCGCGCCGCCGACACCCTCGGCCCCATCGTGCGCGCCGCTGGATCCGCAGGCGCTACCAGCTCCACCGCAGAAGCAGGGGAGGAGGGCGCCTCCAAGAAGGTCCCCGCCGGACCGGTCTACGCACCCATCCCCGTCGAGGCCCCGCAGGATGCCACGGATGCGGCCGCCTTCCGCGCCTTCTGCGCCGCCGCTGCCGAAGAGAACTACGGCGAAACCCCCGAAGGCGCACCCATCCCCGTGCCCGAACGCCTCGAAGGTGCCGTGACCCTCTACCCGGTCACCAACCTGCCCGTAGCACGCCCCGCCATCGGCGACGAACCCGCCGTCAAGGTCACCAAGACGAAGATTCGCACCGCCGAGGAGAACCCCGAACTGCTCGGAGTGCTCCTGACCAGCAAGAGCGCCAGCCTGTGGGTCGATACCCGCAGCATCGACCCGGAGCTCGACGCCGCCCTCGCCGCGTGGCTCTCCGACCCCGCCGCCCGCAAAATCGTTATGGACCTCAAGGTTCAGCGCAAGCTTCTTCGCTCCTACGGCTACGAACTGGCCGGCGCCGTCGAGGACCCCGCGCTGTCCTCGTACATGTGCGGCTTCATCCCCACCGCAACCCGCAAGCTCTTTTCCGAACGCATGGAAGACCTCGCCGAACGCTACCTGTGGATCCCCAAGGAACCCTACGCGCAGCTGGTCTTCCAGCCCGAGACGCGCGAAGAACCCTCCCTGTTCAGCCTGCCCGGCGAAACCGAACCGGTCGAGAACCTGCGCTACTTCACGCAGATTAGCCGCATCATCCACGAGCTTGCGCGCCTGCTGCACTACGAGATGGAAGAGCACGGCCAGCTGAAGGTCTACGAAGAAATCGAGCTGCCGCTACTGTACGTGCTCGCAGACATGGAGCAGGCCGGCATCGCCGTCTCCGATGCGCTCCTGACCGAGCTGCACGACACCTTCTCCGCACGCGCCAACCAGGCGCAGGAATCCGCCCGAGCCATCATCGGCGGGGAGGTCGCCACCGAGGACGGCGAGGAGCCGCTGAACCTCGCCTCCGTCAAGCAGCTGCAGACCGTGCTCTTCGAGACCCTCGGCCTGCCGCACACCCGCAAGATTAAGTCCGGCTACTCGACCGACGCCGAATCCGTCACCGAGCTGCTCTCCAAGATCTCGCCCGAATCCGACGGCGCAGCCTTCCTTGGTGCGCTCATCGCCTACCGCGACAACATCAAGCTCGCCCAGACCGTCGAGGGCCTGCAGAAGGCCGCCACCGAGGACGGACGCGTGCACACCACCTTCCAGCAGGGTGCCGCATCCACCGGTCGACTCTCCTCGACCGCGCCGAACCTGCAGAACATCCCGATTCGCACCGAGGAGGGCCGCCGCATCCGCGGTGCCTTCATCGTGGCTCCCGAGCCCATCGACGGCGTGGAGTACGAGGGTCTGCTCACCGCCGACTACTCGCAGATCGAAATGCGCATCATGGTGCACCTGGCCGCCGACGAGAAGCTCATCGCCGCCTACGAGGCGGGGGAGGACCTGCACCGCTACGTCGGTTCCGAGGTCTTCGGCGTCGCCCCCGAGGACGTCACCCCCGAGCAGCGTTCCAAGGTCAAGGCCATGTCCTACGGCCTGGCGTACGGCCTGTCCCGCTTCGGACTCGCCAAGCAGCTGAACATCAGCTCCGACGAGGCGGGCGAACTGCGCACCAACTACTTCAAGCGCTTCGGACGCGTGGGCCGCTTCCTGCGCGGCGTGCTCAAGCAGGCACACCAGGACGGCTACACCGAAACCATTTTCGGCCGCCGCCGCGTGCTGCCCGACCTGGACTCGCCCAACCGTGTACGCCGCGAAGCCGCCGAACGTGCCGCCCTCAACGCCCCCATTCAGGGCACCGCCGCGGACATCATCAAGATCGCCATGATCAACATTCACCGCCGCCTGCGCGAGGAGGGTCTGAAGACCCGCATGCTGCTGCAGATTCACGACGAAATCATCCTCGAAGTCGCCACCGGTGAGCGTGAAGCCGCCGAACGCGTACTCGTCGAGGAGATGAGCGGTGCCGCCTCCCTGCGTGTTCCGCTGGATGTGCAGGTCGGCTGGGGCAAGTCCTGGCAGGAGGCGGGCCACTAGGCTCGTTTCTTCCGTTTGGCTCCGCTTGGAAAGGCTGGGGTACTTGGCTCGGCGGGGGATGCACGGTTCCGCTGGAAAAGGCAGTGCTCAGCTTTGCTCCGCTTGGAAAGGTGGTTATCGTCCTCGTTCCTACAGGGAACCCGCCCTCGCTTCGCTTCGGGCACCCTGATGTCACGTTCGGACGATACCGCCTTTCCGCGCTGGGATAACGGGTGACCGCGTTTTCCGAACGTGTACTTCGAGTAGCCGCTCTCGGCCCCACGGCCGGAGCGTGCCGGTGCACCTTCCGGAAGCGAC
>NZ_KV814491.1:300694-321434 GCF_001813965.1 Rothia sp. HMSC072E10
CCGAGAGGGTGGGTTCCCCTGCAGGAGCGCAGGAGGGTGCGCACCGGCCGCTTCCTTGGGCCGGGGGCGAGGAACGAGGACGAGCACAGCCCCGCAACCTCACAACCACACAAAACCGCAAATAAGTACGGGAATTCCGGGCGCGCATCCATTGACGACACGCCCGGGATTCCCGTACACTGTTAATCGCGTGTACCAACGTACGGGTTTTTGCACCCGTTTTATGGGAATAACTTTCCGGAAAAACGAGTTATATCTTCCGTACACCCGCTGAAGCGTCTTCGCCTCGGCGGCGGTACACATTGTAAGTATCCGTCAGCTCGACGTTTCCTCACCTCGTTCAAAGGCGTTAGCGGTCCTATACCGTGCGCGCCGGGGTGAAACAGTGAGCCGATTAGCGCCTCCACTCGGGGGTGTTGAACGGTGAACCGGCAGCGTCGACCTATTAGAAATCCAATTGGAGCCCTCACTACATGAGCACCAACATCCCTCAGGTCGCAATTAACGACATCGGCGACGAGCAGGCATTCCTCGAGGCTGTCGACAAGACCATCAAGGTCTTCAACGACGGCGATCTCGTCTCCGGCCAGGTCGTCAAGATCGACCACGATGAGGTTCTGCTCGACATCGGTTACAAGACCGAAGGCGTCATCCCCTCCCGCGAGCTGTCCATCAAGCACGACATCGACCCCTCCGAGGTCGTCGAGCTCGGCTCCGAGGTTGAGGCACTCGTCCTCACCAAGGAGGACAAGGAAGGTCGCCTGATCCTCTCCAAGAAGCGCGCACAGTACGAGCGTGCATGGGGCGACATCGAGAAGATCAAGGAAAACGACGGCGTCGTCACCGGCACCGTTATCGAGGTTGTCAAGGGCGGCCTCATCCTCGACATCGGTCTGCGCGGCTTCCTGCCCGCATCCCTCGTCGAGATGCGCCGTGTCCGCGACCTCGCTCCCTACATCGGCCAGCAGCTCGAAGCTAAGATCATCGAGCTGGACAAGAACCGCAACAACGTTGTTCTGTCTCGCCGTGCATACCTGGAAGAGACCCAGTCCGCAGTCCGCTCCTCCTTCCTCAACGAGCTGGAGAAGGGTCAGGTCCGCGAGGGCGTTGTCTCCTCCATCGTCAACTTCGGTGCATTCGTGGACCTGGGTGGCGTGGACGGTCTGGTTCACGTTTCCGAGCTGTCCTGGAAGCACATCGACCACCCCTCCGAGGTTGTCGAGGTTGGCCAGCCCGTCACCGTCGAGGTTCTCGAGGTGGACCTGGATCGCGAGCGCGTCTCCCTGTCGCTCAAGGCAACCCAGGAAGATCCGTGGCAGGCCTTCGCCCGCACCCACGCTCTGGGCCAGATTGTTCCCGGCAAGGTCACCAAGCTCGTTCCCTTCGGTGCATTCGTGCGCGTTGAGGACGGCATCGAGGGCCTCGTCCACATCTCCGAGCTGGCAACCCGCCACGTTGACCTGGCTGAGCAGGTCGTCTCCGTTGGTGAAGAGGTCTTCGTTAAGATCATCGACATCGACATGGACCGCCGCCGCATCTCCCTGTCCCTCAAGCAGGCAAACGAGGGCGTTGACCCCAACGCTACCGAGTTTGACCCGGCTCTGTACGGCATGGCCGCAGAGTACGACGAGGCCGGCAACTACAAGTACCCCGAGGGCTTCGACCCCGAGGCTAACGAGTGGCTGGAAGGCTTCGACGCACAGCGCGAGGCATGGGAAGCACAGTACGCAGAGGCACAGGCTCGCTTCGAGGCTCACAAGGTTCAGGTTGCTAAGGCTCTCGAGGCTGACGCAGAGGCTGCAGCAGCAGCTCCCGCAGCAGCTGAGCCCGCACCGACCTCTTACTCCTCCGAGGAGCCCGCTTCCGCAGGTACCCTCGCATCGGATGAGGCACTGGCTGAGCTCCGCAAGAAGCTGACCGGCAACTAATCTGTCGCTCAGATGAGCACTCATCAGGCGTAATAGCCGATAGGTAGCCCCGCAAGGGGTACCTAGAGCAGGGGAACCCCCTCATCTCCCGTTTGGGAGGTGAGGGGGTTCTTTGTATTACCGGGAGGTTGGGTTCCGGGGTAGGTTTTGGGTGCCGGGTGCTGGGGGGGGGCGCCGCGGGTTGGGGAAGTCTTGGAAGGGTGCGCCGCGGTTTGGGGCGTGGGCCCGAGGCTGGTGTTGGGGGAAGAGTCGTTGGGCAGTCGTTAGGCGGCGGTCATCTGCTCCCAGACGGCGCGCACCTGCTCGGCGGTCTCCTCTAGCGAGCCGCCGTTATCGATAATCCAGGTTGCGATCGCCTCACGCTGCTCGTCGGTTGCCTGCGCGGCGATGCGGGCGCGCGCATCCTCCTCACTCATGCCGCGCGAAGATACGAGGCGTTGCAGGCGAGTCGCCAGGGGAGTGCGCACCACGACCACGCCCTCAAAAGCGGACGGGTCGCCGGTCTCCACGAGCAGAGGAATATCCTCCAGCACCACGCCGCTGAACCCGGGTTCGGACTGCGCCTGCTCCACCAGCTGCGCGGCACGCTCACGAATAGCGGGATGCACAATCGCGTTCAGACGCAGGCGCGCCTGCTCATCATTGAACACGATACGCGCCAGGGCGGGGCGGTTGAGGCGGCCGTCCTCGTCGAGCAGGTGCTCGCCAAACTCCGCGACCGTGCGGGCGAGCACCGCCTCACCGGGCTCCATGAGGGAGCGGGAGATAGCGTCCGCATCCACCAGGAATGCGCCCTGCTCAACGAAGAGGGAGGCGATGGTGCTCTTGCCGCTGCCGATACCGCCGGTGAGGGCGTAACGGCGCAGGGCAGTGGAGGCGGGGGAAGAAGGCTGGGACATGGACGGTGCTCCTGACGGGCTGTGCCACAATAGATAGGTATTGATTAGAGGAGGACACATGCAGGAAGAAACTCGCGCCAATCGCTACCTTGTGCCGCGCGGCGATGAGCCCTATGAGAGCCTCCTCGAAATTAAGCGTAGCGAATTTATTGGTCACATCAAGCGCGTGAGCACCGTTGAGGAGGCGCGCGCCTACATTGAGTCGGTGCGCAAGACCTACCACGACGCCCGCCACGTGTGCTCGGCGTTCGTGATTGGTGCCGACCGCGACGTGCAGCGTTCCTCGGATGACGGCGAGCCCGCCGGTACCGCCGGTGTGCCGATGATGCAGGCGTTGCTGGCGCGTCAGACCCGCGAGGACGGCACGACCGACCTCTCCGACGTGGTGGCCGTGGTCGTGCGCTATTTCGGTGGCATTAAGCTTGGCGCGGGCGGTCTGGTGCGCGCCTACACGGATGCGGTGGTGCAGACCCTGGATGGTGCGCTATTCGATTCGCGTGAGCGTCTGCGTGTGGGTCAGGTGCCCAGTTCGCATGCGGATGCTGGCCGCCTGGAGAACGAGATGCGCGCCGCGGGCCTGAACGTGTTGGGTACCGAGTACGGTGCGGAGGGCGCGGTCATCTCGGTGGGCGTGTTTGACCGCGCTGAGGAGCTATCGCGTGCGGAGGAGCTGGTGGTGAGCTTGAGTTCCGGTGCGGCGAGCGTGACCTGGGGTGACACGCAGTGGGTGGATCTGCCGGTCTAGGTTACCGACCCTACCGCCACTCGAATTGCCGGGCTCAATCATTCGCATAAAGCTTTCAAAACCCAAAAGATAGCTTAACCTTAGTTAATAGTTACTCTAACCCTAGTAATTGCCCGTCGTTGTTGATAGGGTAGAGGGAGTGCTAAAAACTCATCCAGTATCTGAGGTCGTGATAGTGTGGCGCAGCAGGGCATCATCCCCAATGGAGTAGAGGAACCCGCTAACGCAATGGGAGGGGCTGCAACCCTCACCCGTCGGCAGGGGAGCGCGGGAGCTGCCGCCCAGCTTGAGCCGGCAACCGTCGCGCAGCTCCTCGACGCCTACCGTCAGCAGAACCTCGGCACCCTCCTGGGCGTGCTCACCCTCCGCCCCGGCGAGTTCGCCCGCCAGCTAGGCCGGCTCAGCCGACTCTTCCCCCAGCACGTGGCGGCCATCGCCGAGGCCTTCGCCTCCGTGGGCCGAGCGCTGCCTCTCGACGAGCTCGTGCGCCTGCACAACCGCTACTCAAACGCCGCCCGCGGGGTGGGGGAGAAACTCAGCCTCGACAATTCGCGGGTGCTGCACCTCATCCAGGCTCCGGCGCTCAACCGTGAGGGGGCCGGGCACCTGCTTATGGCCATCGAACTCTGCATGGCCGGCCGTCTGCGTGGCCTGACCGTCTCCATGCCCTCCACCGAGGCGTTTGCTCCGGCCGAACAATCCTCGAGCCTCGGCTCCTGCAACCCCGCCCTGAACGGTGCCCTCAACGCCTTTGAACCAATCGGGTGGGAGCCTTTCTCCCTAGACGGCAGCGATGTTTTGCTCGCTTCCGGCGTGCGCGATATCCCCGACGGCTACGAGCTGTCCCTCTGGCTCCTCGACGACGACTACCGATGCCGTGCCCGCGTGGAGCGAGGCGCCCCGCAGGTGTGCGTGGCCAGCTTCTACGACGAGGAGCTGACCAGCCGCACCGTGGATGCCTCCGGGGTCACCGAGAACTACCGCATCGAGGAGTTTGCCGAGCTGGACTACCTGAACGCCATGGACCGGCAGGTGCGCTACGTGGCCGTGACCGCGAAAACGGGAGAACCCCTCCCAACCTCGCTGGATGTTCCTGAGCCTTCGGGCGCGGCCTCCCTGAGCCCCTTCGTGGGTGGACGCTTCGTCCTGCCCGATATACGCACGGCAGAGGTGACCTCCGCCGGAGGCCTGCGGACCCTCACCCACAGCGGCATGCTTCCGGTCTTGCGCGCCCCCGGCCGCACCGTATGCGCGGTGATCGACCTGTACAAGCACCGCATTAACACCCCGGGGGTGGGTATTCCCGCGGGCCTGAGCGTGGAAGACGAAGAACGCACCATGCAGCTGATCCTGAGCACCCTGAACGGCTACCTGCCGCTGACGAACCGGGCGCTGATGAGCCTCGCCGGCGCCACCGTGGAGGTGCGCTAAATCCTTACCTGCGAGGTGCCCGCAGGCGCATAGCCACCTGTGGGTAGAGGGTATCGTGGCGAGTACATTGCGCGTGATTATATTGCGCCAGCAGAAAAGGGCGACCATTCCGGGGGCGCATTGGGCGGCTTTCCCCTAGGATGGATACATGAGTTACGCACCCGAGATTAACCGCATTGTCGCCCCCTTTGAGGTGGTCAGCCCCTTCCAGCCCGCGGGCGACCAGCCCAAGGCCATCGCCGAGCTCACCGGGCGTGTGCAGAACGGCGAGAAGGACATTGTGCTGATGGGCGCTACCGGTACCGGTAAGTCCGCGACCGCAGCCTGGCTAATTGAGGCGGTGCAACGTCCGACCCTGGTGCTCGTGCAGAACAAGACCCTGGCGGCGCAGCTGGCGAATGAGCTGCGCGAGCTGCTGCCGAATAATGCGGTGGAGTACTTCGTCTCGTACTACGACTACTACCAGCCTGAGGCGTACGTGCCGCAGACCGATACGTTCATTGAGAAGGACTCCTCCATCAATGAGGAGGTGGAGCGTCTGCGCCACTCGGCGACAAACTCCCTGCTGACTCGCCGCGACGTGGTGGTGGTTGCCACCGTGTCCTGCATTTACGGTCTGGGCACGCCCGAGGAGTACATTAAGCAGATGGTGACTCTGCGTCGCGGTGAGGAGATTGACCGCGACGAGCTGCTGCGTCGGTTCGTGGCGATGCAGTACGCGCGTAACGACATGGACTTTCACCGCGGCACGTTCCGTGTGCGCGGCGATACCGTCGAAATCATCCCCATGTACGAGGAGAACGCGATCCGCGTTGAGTTCTTCGGTGATGAGATTGAGGCGATTTACACCCTGCACCCGCTGACCGGCGAGGTAATTCGCGAGGAAGAAGAAATGTATGTCTTCCCCGCAAGCCACTACGTTGCCGGCCCGGAGCGCATGGCGAAGGCTATTACCTCCATTGAGGATGAGCTGCGCGAGCGCCTGCAGACCCTCGAATCCCAGGGCAAGCTGCTGGAGGCGCAGCGTCTGCGTATGCGCACCACCTACGACCTGGAAATGATGGAGCAGATGGGCTTCTGCAATGGCATTGAGAACTACTCGCGCCATATTGACGGTCGTGCCCCCGGCAGCGCCCCGAACTGTCTGCTGGATTATTTCCCGGATGACTTCCTGCTGATTATTGACGAGTCGCACGTGACGGTCCCGCAGATTGGCGCCATGTATGAGGGCGATATGTCCCGTAAGCGTACCCTGGTGGAGCACGGTTTCCGTCTGCCGTCGGCGATGGATAACCGCCCGTTGAAGTGGGAGGAGTTCCTGGAGCGTATCGGGCAGACAATTTACCTTTCGGCGACCCCCGGTAAGTATGAGCTGTCGCAGGCTGATGGTTATGTGGAGCAGATTATTCGCCCGACCGGCCTGATTGACCCGGAGATCGTGGTCAAGCCGACCAAGGGGCAGATTGATGATTTGCTTGAGGAGATTCGCGTGCGCGTTGAGCGTGATGAGCGCGTGCTGGTCACGACCCTCACCAAGCGCATGGCGGAGGATTTGACCGAGTACCTGTTGCAGCACGGCGTGAAGGTGCAGTACCTGCACTCTGACGTGGATACCCTGCGTCGTGTGGAGCTTCTGCGTGAGCTGCGCCTGGGCACCTTTGATGTGCTGGTTGGTATTAACCTGCTGCGTGAGGGCCTGGACCTGCCCGAGGTGTCGCTGGTTGCGATTCTGGATGCCGATAAGGAAGGCTTCCTGCGTTCGACCACTTCGTTGATTCAGACCATTGGCCGCGCGGCCCGTAACGTGTCCGGTCAGGTGCACATGTACGCCGATAAGATTACGGACTCGATGCGTGTGGCGATTGATGAGACGAACCGCCGCCGCGAGATTCAGCAGGCGTACAACCGTGAGCACGGCATTGACCCGCAGCCGCTGCGCAAGAAGATTGCCGATATTACGGATGTGCTCGCCCGCGAGGAAGAGGATACCCGCGAGCTTCTGCAGCAGCGCAAGAGCGGTAAGAAGGGTGCCCGCACGGTGAGCGCGGGCGCGAAGACCGGTTCTGCGACCTCCTCGAAGATTGCCACGAGCACCCCGGAGTCGGAGGAGCTTCTCGCCCGTGCGGAGGCGCGCGTTCGTGCCGACGGCCTGGCCGCCGCCCCCGCCGAGGACCTGCTGGACCTCATCGAGGAAATGAACGAGCAGATGCGCCTGGCCGCGGAGAACCTGCAATTTGAGTTGGCGGCGCGCCTGCGCGACGAGCTGGCCGACCTGAAGAAGGAGCTGCGCCTGATGAAGGAGGCGGGTCACGCCTAAACCCGGTGTTCTAAGCCCGGCGTTTAGGGGCCGACGTGGGTTTTTCGCCATGAGGTAACTCATTGTTCATGAAGTTCTACTGAGTGCAGATACATGCTGTACACTATCAAGGTGTTTTACGTGTCAAATAACACCTTGATGCTTCCGAACGATAAAGAAAAATCTGTGACTATTTCTAATAGCTCTTCAGATGCACACACCACGGGAGCTCGTTCCGTTACCCGCCGCAACCTCACCCGCGGCGCGCTTTGGGCTGTGCCCGCTATTGCCGCCTCCACGACGGTGCCCGCATTCGCTGCCTCGGCTGATGATTGCAAGACGGTACACGGCCCGGACTTCACCCAGGTCGGCGGCTGGATGATTACCAACCCCGCCAGTGGCGCCCTGCAGTCGCGCACCAAGAACAAGCCCGTGACTGCGCCGGAGACCGGTCAGGCGTGGTGGTCCATGGAGAGTGCAACCTCACCGAACCCCGCAACGATTCGCCTCATGTCCGTGTACGAGGCGACTCACGGCCCCGAGGGCGACCTCAACCTGAACTGCGGTGAGTTTGTGATGACCTACAACGTCTCCGCGTTGGAGGCGACGACCGGTACCACACACCTGCACCCGTCCATGGACATTTACTTCTTCTCGCCCGAGGGCGAAATCATTGACCGCCAGATCTTCACCACTGACCCGACCGGCAAGGCAACCGTCATGACCCGCAACGGCAAGACTCAGACCGTTCAGGGTCAGGTCATTCCCTTCGCGTCGAGCGTGAATGATAAGGCGACCGGCATCTCCGCGCGTTTTGCGTTGCGTGGCAATACGCTCATGGAAGGCATGTACCAGTTCGAGGTGGTTATTACCGTCCCGACGATTCAGGAGAACGGCACGGTGGATACGAACAAGCAGGTGAACGCGATTGCTTTCACTCCGCCGACCTTCAACATGGTTTCCTAACTTCAACACTCCTAAGTTCAAGATGGTCTCCTAACTGAATGAAATATAAAGGTAGCCCTCCCCGTAATAGTTCACGGGGAGGGCTACCTTTATCTGGAGGTTGTTCAGAGCGCCGTTTTATGCTTCGCCGTTCTCTAGCTCGGCGGCGTCATATCGCTCGCGGGATTCGAGTACCGCCTGCATATTGTCCTGCGCCCAGTGGCGCAGGGCGGTCATCGGCTCAATGAGGGTCGCGCCGAGCGCGGTCAGTTCGTAGTCCACGCGCGGCGGAATGGATGCCGTGACGCGGCGCTCCACCAGGCCGTCGCGTTCCATGGAGCGCAGGGTCTGGGTGAGGACCTTGGGGGAGACGCCCTGAATCATCGCCTTGAGCTCACCGAAGCGGGCGACGCGCTGCTCGGAGAGCGCCGCAACGATGAGCGGGGTCCACCGGTCGGTGAGGTGGCGCATCACGGTGCGGGAGGGGCAGGCGCTGGCGAGAATATTGGCGGGCAGGTCGTCCTGCGGGGTGCGGGTGGTTTCTACGGTTTCGCGTGTGTCTGTGGTTTCTCGTGTGGGGGAGGTGAGCGTGGTGGTCATAGCTGCGGTCTTTTCAATCTGCTGAGGGGCTGTTTTGCTGTTTTAGGGGAGATAGTGAGGGCGTAAAAATATTTTTAAATATTTTCTCAAAGCTCTAAATAGTTACCTTGAGGTACCCGGTTTCTAATAGATACTATAAAACCATCACGCGGAACACCGCAAGAGAAACGATAGAAACCACTCCGATAGGAAGCCCTCATGAACATCGCAATCATCGGCGCAACCGGCATGGTCGGCGCACGCACCGCAGCAGAAGCAATCTCCCGCGGCCATCGGGTTGACGCCTACACCCGCTCCGGCAAGGCACCCGAAGGCACCGCCGCCCACAGCATCGACCTCGCCGACACCGCGGCACTGGTCGACATCGTCAACAATCACGACGTCACCATCGTCGCCGTCTCTGCAGGTCGCGGCACCTCCGCACGGCCGGTCATCGACGCGCACCGCGCACTGATCGCGGCGGCACCTACCGGTCGCCTGCTGGTCGTTGGTGGCGCCGGCTCCCTCGAGGACGGCAACGGCAACCGCTTCGTGGACGGTGAAGGCTTCCCGGAAGATTACAAGCCCGAGGCGAAGGCATTCGCCCAGATTCTCGACGAGTACCGCGCATCCGAGGGTCTGAACTGGACCATGCTCTCCCCGGCGTTCGAAATCGCACCGGGTGAACGCACCGGCAAGTACAACACCGCGCTGGACACCCCCGCAGGTGCTTCCATTAGCGCCGAGGACTTCGCAGTCGCCCTGATTGATGAGGCGGAAGAGCCCAAGCACGCGGGCCGCCGCTTCACCGTTGCCAACTAGACAGCGCCAACTAGACAGCGCCAACTCATAGCGGTGCCAGCTAGACAGCACTAACTGGCAAGCGCGTATTCATCACCCAAAACGCCGTATCCGATGGGATAACACCCTGCCGGATGCGGCGTTTCGGCGTGCTTCGCTCCTGAAAAACCCTCCGGAGGGGCTCCTGTGCGAAAACCTCAACCTGCTGTATAATCGTTCACCGAGCAAGGGAGTATCCCACCAATCGACTCATCGTCAGCACGTTAGCCGAAGGCGCCTAACCGGGGAGTCGAGCCGACCTCCATTCAGATCGGCGGGAGAGACTTGTGGTCCTGTACGCACACCACAAGAAAGGCTCCCCATGGAAGTTACCGGGTTGCAATGGTTGGTTACTATTCTCATCATCGCTGGCCTGCTGGCCTTCGATTTCTTCGTTCACGTCCGTAAGGCGCACGAACCCACCGTCAAGGAAGCGGCCATTTGGTCGAGTATCTACATCGGCATCGCCGTGTTGTTCGGTCTGTATATCTTCGTGACGAACGGCCCCTCCGCCGCCACCGAATTCTACGCGGGCTACATCACCGAAGAGGCGCTCTCGGTCGATAACCTCTTCGTCTTCATGATCATTATGGGCACCTTCCGCGTCGCCCGTGAGAATCAGCAGAAGGTCCTGCTCTTCGGTATCGTCTTCGCCATCCTGGCGCGCGGCACCTTCATCTTCGCCGGCGCGGCAATCATTAACTCCTTCGCCTGGGTGTTCTACATCTTCGGCCTGGTCCTGCTCATGACCGCGGGTAACCTGCTCAAGGACGAACTCACCGAGGGCGACGGCGACGACGAGGCAGACAACATCATGGTTCGCCTCGCCAAGAAGTACCTGAAGACCAGCGACCACTTCGACGGCGACAAGCTCTTCACCATCGAAAACGGCAAGCGCGTCATGACCCCCATGATGCTCGTCATGGTCGCAATCGCGGGCTCCGACCTGCTCTTCGCGCTCGACTCAATCCCCGCGATCTTCGGCCTCACCCAGTCCGTCTACATTGTGTTCACGGCGACCGCGTTCTCCCTCATGGGCCTGCGCCAGCTGTACTTCCTGATTGACGGCCTGCTGGACCGCCTCGTCTACCTCTCCTACGGCCTGGCAGCCATCCTCGCGTTCATCGGCGTGAAGCTCATCCTGCACGCGATGCACGAGAACAACCTGCCGTTCATCAACCACGGCGAGTCCGTGCACGTCATCGAAATCAGCACCGAAATGTCGCTGATGGTCATCGTGGGCGTTCTGGTCATCACCGTGCTGGTTTCGCTGCTCAGCCCCAAGGGCCGCGCGCTGCAGACCATTCAGCGCGTTCAGGCGCTCTCCGAGAAGTACCTGGCACTGCCCGAGGATGCACCCGCTGCCGAGCGTGCGGACATCACCGCCCGCTGGCAGAAAGAAACCGAGAAGCTCAAGACTATTCCGCAGAAGCTGCGTGACGAGCTGATTGAGAAGGAAGACGAGTACCACGCCCTGGTGTTGCGAGCCCGCACCGCGCAGGATGCGCACGCCTCCTCGAAGTAGCGTCGGGCGGCCGTAACGCCTGAGCCGCCGGGACGCTCGCGGCTCGGGCCAAGCGCCCACGCTAAAGCCCCTCACACCGGATTAACCGGGGTGAGGGGCTTTAGCTATATCAAAGATATATTCAGCGAAGAATTACTGGTTGTGAACCTCAGCCAGCATGTTCTTCAGGTGGCCCAGAATGGTCAGCGAGTCGGAACCGAAGCCGTCGTGGTGGTGGGTCTTCGAGGTCCACACGTGGGTGTTGCCGACCCAGCGAGCGGTCTCCATGGAGTGCTCGAAGTCCACGTACACGTCCGGGTTGTAGGCGGCGGCCACAACGGGAACCTCGTTCTTGTGCAGCTGCTCGTGGTCGTACAGGCGACCCCAGTCCTTCTTCTCGGCCAGGATATTCGCCACCTCGGCCAGCGGACGCAGCGAGGGATCCTCCTCGTAGTACCAGGGGAAGATGTGCTCGCCGGTGAAGAGCAGACGGTCCGCATCCGGTGCGAACTCGGGACGGGAAGCCGCCACGCGAGCAGCAGACCAGTTGGTCGGAGCGGGCGAGGGGGAGATGGTGTAGCCGGGGATGCCGGGCAGAACGCCGTCGGAGGGGCCGTCAGCGTAAATGGTCTCGTGCATCAGGGCGTACAGCGGGTTCGCCTGGAAGGTCACCTCAGCACCCATAGCGGTCAGGAACTGATCGGAGAGGTGATCGTTACCCTCGGCGAATGCGTTCTCGAGGAAGTAGTGCAGACCGCGCTCGCGCCAGCGGCCACCCAGGAAATGACCGGCCATCTGGAAGCGGTGATCGGTCAGACGCTCACCGGTGGGCAGGTACTCCTTGTGGGTGCGCAGGTGCTCTGCGATGCGGGTCGCTAGCTCGGCGTCCTCGGGGAACCAGCTGTAGTACTCCTCCACGCGCTCCTTCATGCGGTCGAAGGTGTGCTGGTAGACGTTGTCCACCGAGGTACGAATCGGCGCCAGGCCCGCGGTAATGCGCGAGTCGCGCAGGGACTGCGGTGCGAAGGACAGGTACGAGAGGGTCAGGAAGCCACCGAAGGACTGACCAATGGTGGACCAGCGCTTATCGGCGCGGTCAGCCAGCAGCACCTCGCGGATAGCCTCCGCGTCGGCGATGATGGAATCGGCGCGGAACAGCTCAGTGTACTCAGCCTGAACCTGCGGGTCGCCCACTGCGGTGATGGTGCGAGCGGACAGGGGAGAGGAGAGGCCGGTACCGCGCTGATCCAGCAGAATCACGCGGTGGGTCTTAGCCAGCTCGGCAATCCAGCCGCCGATGGAGCCGGTCTTCGGGGAACCGAAGCCGGGGCCGCCCTGCAGGTACACGATGTAGGGGCGCTTATCAGCCGGGACGGTCAGGGTCTCGCTGGTGTTCACTACCTCGCGGGCGAACACGGTGATGGTCTGGTCCGCGAAACGGGAGGAGAGAGCGGCGTCCTTGCCCTTGGAGAAAATCAGACCGTGGGTCAGGGGAACCTGGAACCAGTGGTCGGTAATCTCGTAGCCGTCGTGCTTGACGACCGAACCCTTGCGGTACTCAACCTTGGGAAGCGAAGAAACGGTCAACGGTGAACCTTCTTTCAAATAAATAGATAGATACTCTGTATTCTAGCCCACTTGAGGGGAGATCCGGAGGGGCCCCTAGAACTCGCCAACGCTCAGGATCTTGAGCACCGGGTAGCCCGCCTCATCGGAAGCGGCCAGGTCTACCTCTGCGCGAATACCGAAGTCAAAGTTATCTTCGGGGTCGGCAAAGCTCTGCTGAACCTTCCACACGCCGGGGTGAGCCGCGGTATCCTCGTCCATGCTGACCAGGCGAGGCGAGCGCGCATCGGCGTCCGTGTAGATGTCGTCGTAGACGTCGAAGTAGTCGTCCATGGCGTCCGCCCAGCGGTCGGCGTCCCAGCCGCACCACTCGTCCAGGGCACCCAGGGCGCGGTCGCGCTCGTCGGCGAAGAGTTCCACGCGGCGGAAGAGGGCGTTGCGCACCATCACGCGGAAGGCGCGCAGGTTCTTCGTCACGGCGGGAGGCTCTTCCTCCTCGATGGAGGCGTGCTCGGCGGCAATGGTGGCGGTGTCTTCGCCGGCAGCCAGCTTCTCCCACTCGTCCACCAGGGAGGAGTCGGTCTGGCGTACCAGCTCGCCGAGCCACTCGATAATGTCGTCCAGCTCGTCGGTCACGGCAGAATCGGGGATGGTGTGGCGCAGCGCCTTGTACGCGTCGGAAAGGTAGCGCAGAAGCACGCCCTCGGCACGTTCGAGCGAGTAGTACTGCACGAAGTCGTTGAAGCCCATCGCGCGTTCGTACATGTCACGCACGATCGACTTGGGGCGCGGCTCAAAACGAGCCACCCACGGTGCGGACTGCTTGTAGGTCGTGTACGCCTGCTCGATGAGCTCCGCAAGGGGCTGCGGGTAGGTGACCTTGTCCAGCTCGTTCATGCGTTCGGTGTAGTCCACACCGTCCGCCTTCAACTGCGCCGAGAGCTCGTTCTTCGCCTTGCGCTCCTGCGCGTACAGCACCTGGTTCGGCGAATCCAGGGTTGCCTCGATGAGGGAGAGCGCATCCAGCGCGTAGCTGGGCGATTCGGGGTCAAGAAGCTCCAGCGCGGCGACCGCAAAAGCGGACAGCGGCTGGTTGAGGGCAAAGTTATCCTGCAGGTCCTCGGTTAGGCGCAGGTAGGAGCCGTGCTCGTCCGGGGTGTTGGTTCGCTCAATCACGCCGCCGGTCAGCAGCTCCTTGTAGATACCAATCGCCTTGCGCAACAGCTCGCGGCGGCGCGCCGGGCTCTCGTGGTTGTTCTGAATGATGCGGTACGCGGCGATGACCGGGTTCTCCGGGCGGTGCATCAGGTTCAGCAGCATCGAGTGGGTGATGTCGAAGGAGGAGGTCAGCGGCTCCGGGGCGGCTTCGACCAGCTGGTCGAAGGTCTTCTCGGACCAGCCAACGAACCCTTCCGGCGCCTTCTTGCGCTTGGAGGACAGGGACTGGTTAATGCGCTTGGTGTCGTCACCGAACTTCGCCTGCGCCTTCGCCAGCAGGCGCGCGTTCTCAATATCGTGCTCGGGAGCCTGAACCACCACGGTGCCGGCGGTATCAAAACCGGCGCGGCCTGCGCGTCCAGCAATCTGGTGGAACTCGCGGGCACGCAGACGGCGGCTACGGGCACCGTCAAACTTCGACAGCGCCGTAATCAGCACGGTACGAATCGGCACGTTAATGCCCACGCCCAGGGTGTCGGTACCGCAAATCACCTTGAGCAGACCCTCCTGAGCCAGCTGCTCCACGAGGCGGCGGTACTTGGGTAGCATACCGGCGTGGTGAATACCGATACCGGCACGCACCAGCTTATTCAGCGCCTTACCAAAGCCCGGACCGAAGCGGAATTTCGCGATGAGCTCGGAGATGCGTTCCTTATCTTCCTTCGAGGCAATAGCCACCGAGAGCAGGGCGTTCGCCTGCTCCAGCGCCGCCTTCTGCGAGAAGTGCACAATGTAGACCGGGGTCTGCTTGGTCTGCACGAGCTCCTGCACGGTCTCCTGAACCGGGGTGGTGGAGTAGTAGAAGTGCAGCGGGATGGGGCGCTCGGAATGAGCCACCAGGTCGCTCTCGCGGCCGGTCAGCGCCGTCATTTCCTCTTGGAAGCGAGTCGTATCGCCCAGGGTTGCGCTCATCAGCAGGAACTGCGTCTGCGGAAGCTCCAACAGGGGAAGCTGCCACGCCCAGCCACGCTGCGGGTCGGAGTAGAAGTGGAACTCGTCCATAATGACCTGGCAGAGGTCCGCATCCTTACCCTCGCGCAGGGCAATATTGGCGAGAATCTCCGCGGTGCAGCAGATAATGGGCGCCTCCGTGTTGATAGCGGAGTCGCCGGTAATCATGCCCACGTTCTCGGCACCAAAAATATTGATTAGGTCAAAGAACTTCTCAGACACCAGCGCCTTAATGGGGGCGGTGTAGTAGGAGCGCTGACCGGTCGCCAGGCCCGTGAAGTGCGCGGCAACAGCCACAGTGGACTTACCCGAACCGGTCGGGGTTGCCAGCACCACGTTATGGCCGGCGGCGATGCTCAGGACGGCCTCGTCCTGGGCGGGGTACAGGGTCATGCCGCGGGTCGAAATCCACTCGGTAAACGCCTCATAGATTTCTTCGGCGGTGAGGGGGTTGCTCTTAAAATCGCGTCGATTGTAGTCGCCGGGGTTCTCACCCAGCGAGGGAGAAAGAAAATTCAAAATACTCATGAGGATTCCAGTCTATCGGGAATAGCGCGGGCGCGGGGGCGTTATCGTTACGAGGGAACAATTCGGCATGGGCGCGAAGTTGCGTGCTCTAACGCAGGAAAACCTAAAGTTCAGGTAGGGTAGAACAAAGCGCTTTAGGTGCAGCGATGCATAACCCTGCGCTCAGAAGGTCGAAGGTACAGGCTCCACGCTGCAGAGCCCCACACCGTAGGGCTCCATGCCGTATAAATTACCGCCTAGGTTCAAGTCCGCCGATTGATGCCGGCTCATACTGTGCGGTTGATGCACGCCCCAAAATACGTTGCATAAATGACGACACGCCCATCTAATACACTCATAGTGTTGCGTGCCACATTGATAAAGGAATAGGGTAGGAGAAAGGAGAGACGTTGAATGACTGAATACAACGCTGACAAGGCACAAGAAGACGCTGCGCGTGATGAAGCCGCGCACGAAGAAGCCCTACACAACAAAACCACGCAGGAAAAAGCCGCTCAGAAAAAAACTGCGCAGAAAAAAGCTGCACAGGAAGTAACCGGTAGCGAACAACGCAAGGCGGAAGAGGAAGCCCTCAAAAAGCGCCTCGCCCTGCGAGTCACCGCACCCGGACACAAATACCCCTGGCACCGCTGGGCAATCCCCGTCCTCGGAGAAACTACCGCGGGTATCGGCGCAATCCTGATTCCCGTCATGGTGGGCCAATTCATTAACCAGCACATCGCCGGAAAAGCCCCCGACGCCTGGCCCATGTTCTGGGTGGTCGTCGCAGCCATCACCTTCATCGTGATCAACGAGTTCTTCGGATGGGGCACCTCCATGACCCTCAGCGCGGAGCTCGGCCGCGACTGGCGCGTCTACATCAACCGACTCATGGGACGCACCCGCACAACCGTTGATGCGGGTGAAGCAGTCACCGTCATGAACAAAGACGTGCGACGTGTTACCAACGTCTACTTCTCCCTACCGCTGTTCGTTAACGCCATGATTATCGCGACCCTCGGTGCCGTGCAGCTCTGGCTGATCAACCCCGTCACCGCGATTGTCACCCTCATTGGTACGCTCATCGTGGTCGGCGTCATCGCCTGGTACTCGTCCTTCCTCGAATCCAAGATTGGCGAATACCGCGAGAAGGACGGCGAAGCCTCCTCACGCGCCTCCGACATCGCCACCGGTCTGCGCACCATCGCCGGCCTCGGCGCCGAAGAACAGATGCGTGAACGCTACCACCGCGGCACCGACGAAGTCTTCGACAGCTACATGCGCTACGAAAAGACGCACCGCTGGATGTTCCTCATCCGCGCGCTACTCGGCGGTGCCGTGACCCTGCTCGGCATCGGATTCGCCCTCACCGGCCACGTCGAAAACGGCCGCTGGGTATCCGACACGCCCGCCGCGTCCCTGGTGACCGTCGCCTCCATTATCGCGATGATGGGTGGCCCCATCTGGATTACCCAGAACTTTCTGACGGAATGGCGCTACGCCAAAATTGCGCTCGCCAAGGTCGCCCGCCTCGAAGGTCACGCGGGCGTGCGCCAGGGCGTGCTGAAGAGCCCGCGCACCGACGAAGAAATGGCGCAGCTGGCACGCGCCGAACAGGCAGTCGAGGCGAGCCCCCTCGAGGTGCCCGTACCCATCGCCCCCGCCGGTGCAAGCAACCCGCGCATCGTGTACGTCAACCCGCGCGACTACAACCTCACCGCGCAAGACTACGCCGAGGCGCTCGCCCGCACCCTGCGACGCGGGGGAGAGGACCTCAAGGACGCACCCGGCCGCCGCGTGTTGCTGAGCGAACCGAATCCCATGATTTTCGCGGGAACCCTGCAGGAGCACCTGCGCCTGGGTACCGTGCCGAACCCCGACGAGGAGCTGGCACAGGCAAAGGACCAGGAGCTGCTGAAGATTACCGACTCCCGCGAAATCGCCTACCGACTGGGCGGACGCAACCCCGAAGACTACTTTGCCGCCCGCATCACCAGTGAAGGCGCGAACCTCTCCGGTGGTCAGCGTCAGCGTCTGGCACTCGCCCGCGCACTCGCACAGGACGCGCAGGTGCTCATCCTAACCGAGCCGCTGAACTCCGTGGACGAACCCAGCCAGCGCTACATCTACGATGCGATGGAAACCCAGGTCGGTAGCGACCGCCTGCCCGTCGGCTACCCCGGCCTGCTACAGGATTTGGAGCAGGTCTACGTTGTCTCCACGACCGCGGAGACGACCCGCCGCATGGAACGCGACGGCTACCCGGAAACCGCTCAGTCTGAAACTGCTCAGACCGAAACCACTCAGAATCAGGAGGTGAACTAGCATGGCAAAGCAGCTCCCCATCGAAACCCCCGCCTACGTGGCACGCCGCATGTGGAACTACCTCGCAGTGCATAAGGGACGAGCCCTCTACACCTTCGTCATTTACATGGTCAGCACCCTCATGGGTGCGGTGGTGCCCCTGCAGATTGGTGCCACCGTGGACGACGTGGTGGCGGGCAAGTTTTCCAGCTACCCGTGGCAGCCGATTCTGATTATCCTGGCGGCGTTCATCGTGCAGGCGATAACCCTCATGGTCTCCTCGTACAGTGCGGCCCGACTGGGTGCGCTCGTCACCCGTGATGCCAACCAGGACACCCTCGACGGCACCCTCGACCTAGACGCACGCACCGTGGAAGAAGCCGGCAGCGGCGACCTGCTCACCCGCGTGACCGACGACCTGTCCTCGGCAGCAAATGCTGTCAGCACAGACCTTCTCGGTGCAATCTACGTGGTCCTGTACTTCCTGGTTTCCACGATCTCTCTGGCGTTTGTGAGCCCCGCAATGGGTCTGATTATGCTGCCCATGATTGCCGGTCTTGCCCTCATCATGTCGAAGATGCTACCGCTCATGGCGGCACGCAACCAGACCACCCAGGAGCGCGTGAGCGACCTCAACAGCGTGCTGACCGAGAACATTCGCGGCACCTCCACGATTCGTGAGCTGGGCGTTCACACCGCCCGCGAAGATGCCTTCGCCGGCGAGAACAAGCGCCAGTTCGCCGCGCAGCTGGGCATGGTGCGCATCCGCCAGCTGTACTTCACCGTGGATGCCATCAACGCATGGATCCCCACGATTCTGTGCATGCTCTGGGGCGCCGCCTGCGTGGCTATCGGCTGGGCGAGTTGGGGTGCCGTGGCGACCGCCTCGGTCATGGTTTTCAGTCTGCGAACCCTCGCCGACATGCTGAACCACCACGTGAGCAGCCTGCGCATCATGCTCGTGAACATGGGCCGCGTGTTCGGTGTGGTCTCCCTGGCGAAGAAGCAGCGTGAGTCGCGTGCTCAGCACCGCGCCGAAGCGTTCGCCGCAGTATCGGACGAGGCCGTGAAGAACCCGGAGTACGCCATTGACTGCACCGACGTCTCCTACGGCTACTCGCCGGACGCCCTGGTGCTTGAAGGCATCAACCTGAAGATTCGCCGCGGTGAGGCGCTCGCCCTGGTGGGCCGTTCCGGTTCGGGTAAGACCACCATGGCTCGCCTGATTGGTGGTTCGCTGACCGCCCTGGATGGCACCATCACCGTGATGGGTCGCCCGGTCGGTCACGGTGACTTCCCGACCGATGCTGCCGCCGATGGCCGCCCGCGCCTGTTGGTTTGCACGCAGGAGGCACACGTCTTCTTCGGTACCCTTGCCGATAACTTCACGGTGGTCGTGCCGGATGCGACCGTCGAGCAGATGGGCGGGGCACTGGACGCTGTCGGTGCCCGCTGGTGGCGCGACCTGCCGCAGGGCATGGACACCGTTGTCAGTGACGCGGATTCGCCTCTGACCCGCGACCAGATTCAGCAGCTGGCGCTGGCACGTATTGTGCTTGCCGACCCGCACGCCGTGATTCTGGACGAGTCCACCACCCAGCTGGAGCTTGCGGACGCAACCGAGTCCCTGCGCGCCGTGCTGGCGAACCGTGCGGTGCTGATCATTTCGCACGATGCGCGTATCGCCTCCCTGGCTGACCGCGCGGTCCTGCTGCACGAGGGCAGGATCATTGCGGAGGGTTCCCCGGTGGAGATTTTCGCCCTGACCTAAGAGTTTTCTCGCTAGACTGCTAGTAGATGCGCGGCGGGGGAGTTGCGGGTAACGACCTACCTGCGGCTTCTCCGCCGCGTGCCGTATCAGGGTGGGACGTCTAATGGCGCCCGAGCCCGTTTCTATCCCTATCCCGCGAAAGGATGAACGTGTCTGCAGCAGATACCTCCTCCATCATCCGTGAAGAACTGCTGGCTCCCGGTCCCGGTCGCACCATCTACGGCTATGTGACTGCGCCCGTCAACTACCGTGACACGAAGCTGCCGACCATCATCTTCTCCCACGGTTTCAGTGGCCGCGCTGAAAGCGGTGACGTGTGGGCACACCAGCTGGCGGCACACGGGTATGTCGTGTATTCCTTCGACTTTATGGGTGCTACCGAGCAGAGCCGTAGCGGTAACGACGTCCTTGCCATGTCTCCCTTTACCGAGAAGGACGACCTGGACGCTGTGCTGACCATGATTGACGGCCAGCAGTTTGTGGATACTCAGAATATTTTCCTGATGGGTCAGAGCCAGGGCGGCGTGGTATCAACCATGGTCGCCGCCGAACGTAATGACGATATTGCGGGCCTGATTCTGCTGTACCCGGCGTATGTTCTTTTCGACGATGCGCGGGCGCTGTTCTCGTCGGTGGACCAGATCCCGCCGACCTACACTCACCGCGGTAAAGAGATTGGCCGCGTGTACTTTGAGCGTGCCCTGGATTTTGACCCGTATGCGCAGATGCCCTCGGTGACTAAGCCGGTACTGCTGATGCACGGCACCGCGGACCGTGTGGTGCCGATTTCTTACGCGGAGCGTGCTGCGCGGACCTTCCCGGATGTGCATTTTGAGCGGATTGACGGGGCGGGCCATAAGTTTAACTCCGCCCAGATTGACCAGTCTGTGCGCTTTATTGAGCAGTACCTAAGTGAGCTTGTGAAGGTTGCTGACTCCTAGAGCTGGAGTGCTTTGTTGGATGAGTGCCCTGTAGATAGCCCTGAGAGGAGTGCCCGGTACCGTGTGATGCGGTGCCGGGCGCTACTTGTTTAACGGGTGGTTTGGGGTGGCGACTGGGGGAGCGAATGGTGCAGGGCGGAGTGCGTTGTGAAGGGCACCGGCAAACAAAAATTTTGGAGAGATCCACCCGCCGCCCACAAAACTTTTAGTTACTGAGAATCGTTGCGATAGCCTGGCAGGGCGATATGGGGTGCCTTGAGACGCCCACCCACCCCGCTGACCCGCCCAACTGACCGCCCAACTGACCGCCCAACT
>NZ_KV814491.1:321534-382189 GCF_001813965.1 Rothia sp. HMSC072E10
ACCGCCCAACTGACCGCCCAACTGACCGCCCAACGATGGGCGCGCGGAACAGTAGGCGCGCGAAACAGCGTATGAACACTCAATGCTCAGAGAAACACCCATTGAACCTGCTCTAGTTCGAACTAGCGGAAGGATTATCGAGAAGGCAGAGCAGCCTACCGTGCCCGCACCTCTACAGCGTGTAACCGACCAGTTTGGCCCGCCGCAACCACCTCATCCCCCCGGCGGGCCAAATGCTTTCCTCCCGGGTTTCGGGGCTCCGTGTGAAAGCATTTCGTGTATAAATTCCGCATAGAAATATCCCGTGCAGATACTCTCATCTGCACGGGATATTTTGCTGTTCTGTTTTCTGATCTGCCGCCGTCTATAGCCGCAGTCGGAGCAAAAGTTTATGCGCTCTGCCCCTCTCGACTCTCCTTCTTCTCCGCCTGGTAGCCGAGGCAGAACGACGTGCCGGCCACCAGCGCGGCCAGCCAGATGGAGAATACACCGGCCCATCGGTACACAAGGGCCATGAGAAGCACTCCGGCTATAAAGGAGATGACCACGAGCGAGTAGTCGAGCGCTTTGAGTAGAGCCGCGCGGCGTCGCGCCTTCGCCTCATCTTTTGACGCTCCGTCGGGGGTTCTCAGCGGGAGGTACAGGGAACCGGCGGCGTACCAGGCGCTGAGCATTTTGCGCCAGTTGCCGCTGGTCATGAAGAGCGAGAAGGGATTTTCGCCAATGCGCGTGTCCGCGAGGGCGTGGATCATCAGGCCTACCGTAAAGGCCAGCGCGCCCACCTGAAAGCTATTGCTCAGAGTTCTATCCATGAAAGGTACCGCGAAGCATACCAGCAGGAACGGCAGGAGCGTGCCGATGCGCCAGTGCCGCATCCGGGCCCACTGCCCCAGCAGATCATGGATAAGATGCCCTCCCAGGTATCCGCAGCTGAAGAAGATGACGGAGAACCAGCGCAGGTGCACCGCGTGGGGAGTATCGCGGTGCAAGTCGGCGATGAGCAGAATAAAGTTACCGGTCTGTGTGGCGACGAGGGCCTCGTAGCGCATGTGCGAGAAGACGTCTACCGCGCCGCCCAGGGAAGCGAGGAGTAGCGCCATGATGCGCCCGTAGCGGCGAGGCGCGGGAATACGTCTAAGAGTCTCGCGGAGGTGGTGAAGCATGTGACCGCCCTCATCTGTCGGTGGTAGGTCTGAAGACCCAGCCGGCGGGGGCCTTCTGGTTCCATGCTACGGCATGGACGGCGGCGGTTAGCGGATCGGGGGAGGAACCCCGCGGGCCGGCCGCCGTTAAAGCGTAAGCCCCGAGCAGCTATCTGCTCGGGGCCTACGTACTATTCGGTTTTTAGCTTAGGGGGAGGAGCCTACTTGCTTTCGCCCTTGAGCGCACCCACGAGGGGGCCGATCACGTCCATGGGCAGCGGGAAGACCACGGTCGAGTTCTGGTCGGCACCCAGCTCCAGCAGGGTCTGCAGGTAACGCAGCTGCAGGGAAGCGGGAGACTGGCTCAGAATGTCGGATGCTTCCTTCAGCTCGCTCGAAGCCTCAAGCTCACCGCGTGCCGAAATGATCTTTGCGCGACGCTCACGCTCGGCCTCAGCCTCACGTGCCATGGCGCGCTGCATGGCCTCGGGAATCTCAACGTCCTTAATCTCGACGAGCTCAACCTGGATGCCCCAGTGCTCGGTGCGGGAGCCGATGATGGAGCGCAGGTCCTCGTTCAGGTCCTCGCGGTGTGCGAGCAGGGTGTCCAGGTCAACGCGACCCAGCAGGGAACGCAGGGTGGTCTGGGCGATCTGGCTGGTGGCGATCGGGTAGTTCTCGACCTCAAGCACAGCGTTCTTGGCGTTGGTCACGCGGAAGAGGACAACGGCGTTCACGCGGGCGGGAACGTTGTCCTTGGTGATGACTTCCTGCGGGGGAATGGTCAGGGTGATAACACGCATGTCAACGCGCTGCAGGGAGTCGACGAGGGGGAAGACCACGTTCAGGCCGGGCTTCAGCTCGGAACGCAGGTGGCCGAAACGGAAGGAGATACCGCGTTCATATTCGGGGATCACGCGGAACATACGAATCAGAATAAAAAGAACAATAACGGCAACTGGGATGAGGATTGTTGCCAGGGTGACGGGATCCATGGGTTTCCTTCACATCTATTCGGGATGGTTCATTCGGGGCATGTGCACCCATCGACTGCGCCTCGTACAGACTCGACGGGAGGGTGTGTTCGGAAAGTTTGTCAGCGGCACGTGGTGCTCGCGGCGGTCCTTCCGGCGGGGAGGTTCAGGGGGTGATGCGCAATGGGCCTCCGCCCCGGCGGGGGAACGCCGGGACGGAGGGACCATCAGCATTGCTACTTCTTCGCCAGCTTCTCGGCGGCCTCAACTTCGGCCAGGTTCTGCTCCTGCAAGACCTCGTTCGTGGTCTTGTGCAGTCGCTTAACCGAGGCGCCGGTACCGCTCCAGGCGGGGCGATCCGGGTCGAGGACCGAGGTGCGAACCGGCAGGGATGCATCCGCAATCATCTGCTTGCGGGCCTGCTCGGTACGGCGCTTACGCTCGTTCGAGACGCCACCCCACTTCGCGGCGAAGCGATCCATCTTCACGTTCATCGACTCTTCGGCGGTGGATGCGTGAATATGCTTCGGGTCACCCTCGAAGTTGGCGGGGGAACGCATGAGCTTAATCGCCAGCGGGTAGGTCAGCGATAGGACGACCACCACTGCGGCTGCCTCCACCAGAAGCTCCAGGGGAGAGTGCCACACGATGGCCGCACCAATCATGACCACAACGCCCAGCAGGGAGACCGCCACGGCCAGGCCGCGGTGGAATCGTCCCGACTCGGAGTAGGGCCACTCGTCCACCTCGCGGGTGAGTTCACGGCCGTTTGCCGAGACGGTGCAGCTGTCCTTAATCGGGCAGGTGTTGCACACGCTGGGCTTAGCGCGGTAGCGCATGACGCGGTTGTCCGAGTCGAAGGCCGTGGCCCACAGCCACTGGTCTTCGGGGCAGAGCCACGCATCGCTCTCTTCGTGGTAGGTGAACCCGAAGGTTCGCGCCGCCACGACACGCTGGCTGGTGCGCTTAGCGAGAATATCGAAGCACCACCCCACGGCGACCAGGCCGAGCGCGTACACGCAGGCCAGCCACACGAAGAAAGATACTCCAGCAATCTGCTCGGGCATGGTTAGCCTCGACGATCGCTACGGTAGGGGCTGGTCTGCTCGGGCAGCTCCTCAGCAGCCTTGGCGCCGGCGAACTCGGCGATACGAGCGTCGTCAACCACCTCGTACAGCGGGGGCTCAGGCAGCTCGAGGACGGTCTCCTTGGAGTTCTTGGAGAAGATCTCCTTGATACCCAGCCAAGCCAGCTTGATCAGCGGGAAGATGCCGACCAGGAAGATGACGTCACCGGGCATACGCATCCAACCCATCACGGCGGAAGCACCGTCGTGAATGAACGCGAAGGAACGAGCCTCGTAGTAGCCTTCACCAACGGACTTGTACAGCTGAGCGATACCCAGCGGCAGCAGCGAGATGAAGGACATCCACAGCAGACCGATGTTCAGGGTCCAGAAGGAGAACTTCAGGCCCTTCTCAGGCCACTTGTTCTCGGGAACCAGGTAGCGCAGACCGAAGACCGCGAACGCGATTGCGAGCATACCGTACACACCCATCATGGAGGCGTGTGCGTGGTTTGCGGTCAGTGCGGTACCGATTTCGAAGTAGGACACGATCGGCAGGTTGATGAGGAAGCCGAACACGCCTGCACCGAGGAAGTTCCAGAAGCCCACGGCGATCAGGAACATCACGGCCCAGCGGTGCGGGAAGGGCTTGGTGCGGTTGGAGTACTGGCGAGCACCCAGCTGCATGAAGCCCCATGCCTCAACGGTCAGGAAGGTCAGCGGGATAACCTCAGCTGCGGAGAAGAATGCACCGAATGCCATCTGCTCGGAGGGGGTACCGACGAAGTAGGTGTGGTGCAGGGTACCGACCACGCCACCGACGGAGTAGAGCACGGCGTCCATCATGATGATGGAGATAGCGATGCGCTCGCGGACAACGCCGAGCAGCACGAAGATGTACGCCACCATCACGGTGGTGAACAGCTCGAGGAAGTCCTCCACCCAGAGGTGAACCACCCAGAAGCGCCAGAACTCGGCGACCGACACGTGAGTGCGCTGGCCGGCGAGAAGGCCGACCGCGTAGAACATGGGGATGGCCAGGCCCGAGAACAGGAACAGCCAGGGGAGGGAGGTCTTCTTAGAGCCCTTCAGACGGGCGGTGAGGGTTCGTGCGACGATCACAATCCAGATGAACATGCCCACGATGAGCAGAATCTGGAAGAATCGCGGCAGGTCCAGGAACTCCCACTGCTGCGAGAAGATGGAGTTGGTGGGGACCAGACCCTTCTGCGAGAACCATTCGTTCAGCAGCGAGCCGAGGACCACGAAGACCACGGCACCGATGAGGATGTAGGTCAGCAGACCCTGCTTCTTGGGTTCGCGGCGGGTAATCAGCGGGGCGATGAAGATACCGCCCGCCAGGAACGCGCCTGCGGTCCAGAAGAGGGAGAGCTGCAGGTGCCAGGTTCGGGATACCGTGTAGGGCAGCAGCTGGCCCATATCGATTCCGAAGAAGCCGGTGAGTTCTTCACGGTAGTGCTCGGTGAGTGCACCCACCAGAGCCTGCAGGAGGAAGAGCACCAGGATGGTTGCGAAGAGCAGGCAGGCTGCCTTCTGCGAGGGGGTCAGGCGAACTTCGTCGGGCTGGCGGAAGTCGAGGACGGGTGCCTCTTCAGCGTGCCAACCGATGGAACGGGACCAGCGGCCGTAGATGGCGAACATCAGACCCGTACCACCGATGAGGGTAATCAGGGACAGCGCCGACCAGACCATGAGGTCTGCGGTGGGCTTGTTGTCAACGTTCGGCTCGGAGGGCCAGTTGTTGGTGTAGGAGTAAGGCTGATCGGGGCGGTCTGCCGCCGATGCCCATGCGGTCCAGCCGAAGAATGCGACGAGGTCGTGCAGTTCTTCGTCGTTCTTAATGGCGTGGGGGAACAGGCCCTGCGAGGTGTCGCCCTTCATCAGGGTGTCGCTGTAGTGCTTGAGCATGAGCTGGAAGCCCTTGGTCTCACCAGCGGACCAGGTCAGGGTCTTGGTCTGCTCATCGTACTTGTTCTCCTTGCGCCACTCGTTCTTGACGAGTTCGCGGGGGTCCTGCTTGCCCTGCTCACGATACTCCTTGATGGCGGCATCGGTGGTCAGGCGCAGGTACTCTGCAGTGTAGTCGGGGCCGAGGTAGGCACCGTGGCCGAGGACGGTTCCGTACTGCTGCAGGCCGCGTGCCTGGAAGAGTTCCTGACCATGCAGGATCTGTTCCTGGGTTGCGATTACTTTGCCGTCGTTGCCGACAATCTTGTCGGGCATCGGCATGGAGAGTGCGTAAGTGCGCATTGCGAGGACTGCCATGATGGTGAAGCCCAGGAGCATCACAAACGCAACAGCCTGTACCCAGCCCTTACCGGCATAGGCACCGACCGTGTCTGTGCGGCGGGCAATCTTAGCTGCCTCAGCACGCGAGACGGGTTTTGTAGCCATAGTGATATGTCTCCAGTGTGCGTGGATTTGCGGTTCGAATGGGACCGACGCACATCCGCTGGAGGGCGGCTCACTGGGTAGCGAATCGTCCGGAGAGGGAGGTGCGACAGCCCACCCTTACCCTATTTTTGCATATTAAATGCGCATTTATAAAACTTTGGTGACGAGGTGTCTCAATGTGACGCCGAGGTCACTCGGGGAGGATGCTCCCGGGGCGACAGCGCCCGTACATTCCGTTGTTGTTCCTCGTGTCTACCCTACCTCTACCCTACCAAAATTCACTTCGCGGCAAAAACAAAGGAAAGGCTTATATGCCGCAACCTTATATATCAACCGGCGGTAAACGCATTATTCCCGCAAAAGCCCGATGCACCCGCCGCAAAGCGCCGCCGAAGTAACCCTCCTGAACCCCGTTCGACCGGCCCCCGATAAACCCGGGAGGAACGGAGCTACGAGCGGCCCGGGGTATGGAATAATGAAATCGGTAGCGGACGCCAGCGCCCCTTATCTAACACGGTACATACGCGCAGCGGGGGAGTAGCCTCCCTCTGCACCGCGCACCCCACCGCCGGCCCGTCGTCCACCGTCGGTACAGCCTCCAGGAGTTCACATGAAGATTTATCAGGCATCCCAGAAAGCAGTCACCGGAATTCTGCGCACCGTTTTCCGCGCCCGCGTGACCGGTCTCGAGAACTTCCCCGCCACCGGCCCGGTGATTGTCGCCTCCAACCACCTCTCCTTCCTGGACTCCATCATTATTTCCGCCATGATGCCCCGCCGCGTGGCGTTCCTCGCCAAGGCCGAGTACGTGAACACCCCCGGCCCGCGCGGCAAGATGATGAAGGCCTTCTTCGAGGCCGTGGACATCATCCCCGTCAACCGCGCCGACCGCTCCGAGTCGCTCAAGGCCCTCGATATCGCCCTGGAGAAGCTGAACGAGGGCAAGGTCTTCGGTATCTACCCCGAGGGCACCCGCTCCCGCGACGGCTACCTCTACCGCGGCAAGATCGGCGTGGCCTGGCTGGCACACATGACCGGTGCACCCGTCGTGCCCGTCGGCCTGATCGGTACCGACCGCCTGCAGAAGCCCGGCTCGAACATGATTTACCCGCGCCGCTTCACGATTCGCGTGGGCAAGCCGCTCTACTTTGAGAAGACCGGCGAGAAGATGAGCGGCAAGCAGCGCCGCGCCACCACCGACACGATTATGGATGAGATTGCTCAGCTGTCCGGCCAGGCGCGAAAGAACGAGTACAACGTTTCGCCCTCAGCCGCACGCGACGCCGGCTAAGCCTTCTTCCGGCGCGCACCGCGTAGACTTTAACCGCGCATCCACGCATGGGCCCGCACGCGGGGTCGGCGCAGGATGCGCGGTTTGTCGTATGTCCGCCCGCGCCCGAGGAGAAAGCACCCATGGCAGAGCCCTCCAGCTACCGCCCCGCCCCCGGAGAAATTCCCACCGACCCGGGCGTCTACCGGTTCCGTGACGCCGACGGGCGCGTCATCTACGTGGGCAAGGCCAAGAACCTGCGCAACCGCCTCAATAGCTACTTCGCCTCGCCCGAGACGCTGCGACCCAAGACCTACGCGATGGTGCATACGGCGGCGAGCGTGGAGTGGACCGTGGTGGCCAGCGAGATGGAGTCGCTACAGCTCGAGTACACCTGGATCAAGGAGTACGCGCCGCGCTTCAATATCGCCTTCCGCGACGATAAGTCCTACCCGTACCTGGCTGTGACCGTCAACGACGTGTACCCGCGCGCCATGGTCACCCGCGGTGAGCGCCGCAAGGGTGTGCGCTACTTCGGCCCGTACTCGCAGGTGTGGGCCATCCGTGAAACTCTGGATGCCCTGCTGACCGTCTTCCCGGTGCGCACCTGCACGAACGGCGTGTTCCAGCGTGCCAAGAACAGCGGACGCCCTTGCCTGCTCGGCTACATCGACAAATGCTCGGCGCCCTGCGTGGGCAAAATCAGCGCCGAAGACCACCGCGAACTGGCCCGCGGCCTGACCCGCTTCATGGGTGGAGGCGCCGAGAAGTACATCGAGCGGCTGACCAAGGAGATGAAGGAAGCCGCCGCCCAGATGGACTTTGAACGCGCCGCAGTGCTCCGCGACGACATCGCGGCACTCACCAAGGCCTTCGAGCGAAACGCCGTGGTGCTCGGCTCGACCGTGGATGCCGACCTCTTCGCCTACGTCGAGGACGACCTCGAGGCATCCGTTCAGGTGTTCTTCGTGCGCGGCGGCCGAATCCGAGGCCAGCGCGGCTGGATCGTGGAAAAGGTGGACGACAGCACCGACGCGCAGCTCATCGAGCAGCTGCTCACCCGCGTGTACAGCGATATCGCGGTCAGCCTGGCCGCCCAGAAGGGTAGCGGCACCGAAAGCCTGAACAGCTACGATATTCCGCGTTCCGTGCTCGTGCCGGTGGAACCCGAGAACAAGGAACAGCTGGCCTCCTGGTTGGCGGAGGTGCGTGGCGGCCCCGTGGAAATCACCGTTCCGCAGCGCGGCGACAAGGCCGAACTCATGAAGACCGTCACCGAAAACGCCCGCCAGGCCCTCACCCTGCACAAGAGTCGGCGCGCCGGTGACCTCACCACCCGCAGCGCCTCCCTCGTGGAGCTGCAGACGGCCCTTGAGCTTCCTGACCCGCTGCTGCGCATCGAATGTTACGACATTTCGCACGTGCAGGGTACGAACGTGGTCGCCTCCATGGTGGTCTTCGAAGACGGCATGCCCGCCAAGAAGGCCTACCGCACCTACAGCATCACCGGGGACGCCGCCCGCGACGATACCGCCAGCATGTACGACGTCATTACGCGCCGCTTCAAGCGGCACCTGGCCCAGCAGGCCGAGCGCGCCGAGGCGCCCGCGCGCTCCGGGGAGATTGACGCCTCCACCCCCGAGCCGCAGACCTTTGCCTACCCGCCGAACCTCGTGCTCGTGGACGGCGGTCCGCCCCAGGTGGCCGCCGCATCCGCCGCTCTGAGCGATTTGGGTATTACCGATGTGTACGTGGCCGGAATCGCCAAGCGCCTAGAGGAGCTGTGGCTGCCGGATGACGACTACCCGGTCGTGCTCCCGCGCACCTCGGAGGCGCTGTACCTGGTGCAGCGCATCCGCGATGAGGCGCACCGCTTCGCCATCACCTTCCACCGCTCCAAGCGCGGCAAGGCCATGGTCGCCTCGGCCCTGGACGAGATACCCGGCCTGGGCGAGGTTAAGCGCGCCGCGCTCGTGAAGCATTTTGGTTCGGTGGCGCAGATTAAGCAGGCCACCGAGGAGGAGCTGACACAGGTGCCCGGCATCGGCCCGGCGCTTGCGCAGAAGATTCTGGCGGCGCTGGCTTAGCGCACCGATTGGGCCCCGCCGGTGGGCCTCTCGCGTGCGGGCTGCGCGTGACCGGCGTGCGAGGACCGGGGCGTGAACCCGCGAATGGGGCCCGTAACCGGCCGTCATAAACGTGTCATAATTGAAGGAAACCGTCATCATTACGGGCGCGCTACCTTTGCGCGCCCTCAACCAGTAGAGTGGAAACCGTGAGTACTAACCATCTACGCCTATTCACCAGCGAATCGGTGACTGAAGGCCATCCCGACAAAATTTGTGACCAGATTTCCGACGCAATCCTGGACGGCATTATCGCCCAGGATCCCGCAGCGAACGTTGCTGTGGAGACCATGGTGACCACCGGCCAGGTGCATGTCGCCGGTGAGGTGACCACCTCCAGCTACGTCGAGATTCCCTCCATCGTGCGTGAGACCATCCTCGATATCGGCTACGATTCCTCGACCCGCGGTTTCGACGGCGAGTTCTGCGGCGTCTCCGTCTCCATCGGCGAGCAGTCCCCGGACATTAACGCCGGCGTGTACGAGTCCCTCGAGGTTCGTCAGGGCATCGCCGCCGACGATTACGACCGCCAGGGCGCGGGCGACCAGGGCATCATGTTCGGTTACGCATCGAACGAGACCAACGTGCTGATGCCCGCCCCCATCTGGCTGGCACACCGCCTCTCCGAGCGCCTGACCAAGGTGCGCAAGGATGGCCTGCTGACCGATTTGCGCCCCGACGGCAAGACCCAGGTGACCCTCGGCTACGACTCGAACAACGTGCCCGTATCCGTTGATACCGTGGTTGTTTCGAGCCAGCACACCGCCAGCTACGATCTGGCCGACCTGCGCGCCGATATTGAGAAGCATGTGATTGCCCCCGTGCTCAGCTCCGTGGACCTGGATTCCTCCAACACCAAGTTCATCGTCAACCCCGCCGGCCGCTTCGTGCAGGGCGGCCCCGTCGGTGACGCTGGCCTGACCGGCCGCAAGATCATCGTTGACACCTACGGCGGTTCCGCACGCCACGGTGGCGGTGCGTTCTCCGGTAAGGACCCCTCGAAGGTGGACCGTTCCGCAGCCTACGCTATGCGCTGGGTCGCCAAGAACATCGTGGGCGCCGGCCTCGCCGATCGCGCCGAGGTTCAGGTGGCGTACGCCATCGGCCAGGCAGCACCCGTTGGCCTGTATATCGAGACCTTCGGCACCGAGAAGGTTGACCCGCTGAAGATTGAGCGCGCCGTGCGCGAGGTCTTTGACCTGCGCCCGCTGGCCATCATTAACGATTTGGACCTGCGCCGCCCCATCTACCGCAAGACCGCGGCTCACGGCCACTTCGGCCGCACCGAGCCGGAGTTCACCTGGGAGCGCCTCAACCGCGTGGATGCCCTGCGCTCGGCAGTGTCCTCCTCCTAGAACGAATTCAGCGAACGAGAGCACGATAGCGCGCGTGAGTCAGAACCGTTCTGATGAACCAAGGGTACCCGCGGGTACCCAGCAGGAATCCCTGCAACAGCTTGACCTGTTGCAGGGATTTCCTGCTCTTCGTGATGCCCTGATTCCCGCGACGCCCGAGCCGGTCAGCGTGGCCGCCGAGTTGCGGGCCAGCGGCGTGGTGAACCCCGTGGCGCGCGTGCGTGTGGATAGCACCCTGCCGCAGGTGGACCGCACCTTCGACTATCGCGTGCCCGCCGAGATGAGCGAGGATGCGGTGCCCGGCGCCCGCGTGCGCGTCATGTTCAACGGGCACGAGATGAGCGGTTACATTGAGGAGCGCGCGGCCACGACCGATTGGACGCGGTCCTCGCTTGCCCCGCTCAAGGGGGTGCTCTCGCGTGTGCCGGTGGTGGCGCCCGAGATTTTCAGCGTGGCGGAAGCGCTGGCCGATCGCTACGCCTCCACGGTGGCGAACGTGTTGCGCCTGGCGGTTCCTCCGCGCGTGGCCGCCCTGGATAAGAAGTACGCTCCGTTCCTGCCGGGTTACGAGCCTTCCCAGGTGGGACCTCAAGCTCCGGTTGAGGGCGAATCTGCCGGTAACCCTTCGATTGAAGGTGAGGGTTGCGAATCTCAGGTTCAGGCTGAGGGTGAATTGGCTAAAAACTCTTTGACCGGCGGAAATAGTACTGAGACCGACCCCTACGCCTGGCTCGCTACCCCCGGCGCACCCGCGCCCTTCACCCTTGAGCCTCCCGCCCCGCTGGAGGACGCACCCGATGCCGCCGCGGTCTTCTCCGATTACGAAAACGGCCCCGAATTTATCGAGGACGTGGCCGCCGGCGTCGCGAGCCGCGCCGTCATGACCGTGCTTCCCGGCCACCTGGAACACACCTGGGCCGATGTGCTCGCCGTGGCCCTGGCCACCGCGGCAACCTCCGGGCGGGGCGCCATCGCCGTGGTTCCCACCGCCAAGAGCCTCGACCTGCTGGAGAGCGCCCTCGCGCGGGTGCTTCCCACCGATTCCTACGCACGCCTGAGCGCCGATTCGGGCCCGCACGCGCGCTACCACGGGTTCCTCAAGGCCCGCCTGGGTCGCGTGCCCGTCGTCATCGGAACCCGCGCGGCCGCCTACGCCCCGGTCGCTAACCTGGGCCTGGTCGTCTGCTGGGACGACGGCGACTCGTCGCTGCTCGAACAGCGCGCCCCCTATTGCCACGCCCGCGACGTGCTACTGTTGCGCGCCTCAGCGGAGAACGCCGCGGCGCTCTTCGCAGGGTTCACGATGAGTAGCGAGGCGGCACGCCTGGTACGCACCCGCTGGGCCACCTACCTGCGGGCTCCTCGCTCGCTCGTGCGTGAGTATTCGCCGCGCATCTTCTCGACCGGTTCGGAGTACGAGCTGGCTCGCGACCCGCTGGCTGCCGTGGCGCGCATCCCGCACCTTGCCTTCGAGCACGCCCGCCGCGCCCTGTCCCGAGGCCCGGTGCTCGTGCAGGTGGCCCGCAGTGGTTACGTGCCCTCGTTCTCGTGCGCGCGGTGCCGCATGCCAGCCCGATGCACCGTGTGCAGCGGCCCGCTTTCGTTGGCTTCCGGTTCCTCGGTGCCCTCCTGTGCGTGGTGCGGCCATCTGGCCCAGCAGTGGCGGTGCCCCGAATGTGGGTTTAACCGCTGGCGTTCCTCGACGGTGGGAGCGATGCGCACGGCCGAGGAGCTGGGCCGGGCCTTCCCGAACGTTCCGGTGATTTCCTCCTCGGGCGATCACGTGCGCGCGACGGTCGGCCCGGAACCGGCCCTGGTCGTGGCGACTCCCGGGGCTGAGCCCGTGGCTTTCGGTGGTTACGCGGCGGCCCTGCTTCTGGACGCCGATAAGATGCTCTACTTCGATTCTCTGCGCGCCCCCGAGGCCGCCCTGCGTCGTTGGCTTAACGCGGCGGCCCTGGTGCGTCCGGCGGCGCTGGAGGGGACCGTAGTGACGACCGCCTCGCCCTCGCCCGTGGAGCAGGCCCTCATCCGCTGGGATCCGGCCTGGTTCGCTCGTGAGGAGCTGGAGGAGCGTTCCCAGACGGGCTTGCCTCCGGCGGTGCGCACGGCCGCGGTAACCGGCGCGGAGGCTGACGTGCGCTCCTTTATGGAAATCTTCCTGGGTTCTTCGGCCCTACCCGAGTCTGTGCGCGAGCAATCGCGGGTGGTCGGTCCGGTTCCGCTGGACCACGGCTATCTCGCCTGGTCCGAAACCCTGGAGAATGATCCGGAGGAATCCCCGGTGCGCGGGGATTGGCGCGCCCTGATCTTCTTCTCCTACGGTATTGCCCAGCAGGTGACGCACGAGTTACGCGCCACGCGCGCCACGATGGCCGCCCTCAAGAAAACCGTGGGGGAGCGGCCCGTCCAGGTGCGTTGTGACGGCTTGGACGTGCTTTAAAACCCACAGTCTTGCGGATTTATCTGCAGAAAACGCAGAGGTACAGTGCAGAAAGGGGGCGTCGTGGATCGCCAATTGGTGAAGGGCAGTTCCCTGCCCTCGGACGAGCAGCGGACCCTGCTGGGGTATGCTTCCCGGCACCCCGAGAGCACCCTGCACAGTACGGGGCGCCGGCACGACGCCGCGGTTCTGCTGATTCACGGCATCGGGTACCAGAACTTCGGTGAGACCCTGGACTACTTCGGCAAGCCGGTGGCGCACAGCCTGAAGACGCTGGCCACGATGGCGAGCGCGACCGCATCCGATACCGGTTCCGATGCCGCGGACAGCCCCGAGGAGGCGACCCGGGGGAGCGTCACGCTCATCCCCGACGGCGATACTCAGCCGCCATCGGGGGAGGTGACCCCGCATAGCGAGCACCGCGAGCTGAGCTACGCGCTCACGCTGGAGTACGTGCAGGCCCCCGAGGCTCCAGAAACCCCCGAAACTCTCGAAGTTTCCGAATCTACCGAAGTACCCGAGTCCCCGGAGGACCGGGAAGCCGTCGACGAGCCGAGCGCCTCGTCGTTGCAGGCGCGTATCTCGGAGGGGCTGCGCGCTCAGGAACGACGCCTGCAGGAGCGCCTCAGCGCCTCGCATTCGAGCCGTCCGGAACATCCGGAGCGTTCGGTGGTGCGTCGCAGCATCCTCCTTCAGGAGGGGTTCTGGCGCCCGAAGCACTATCGTCCCCTCAGAGATCACCTGCCCTGGCTGGTCTCGGTGCTGCCGCTTTTCCTCATGTTCTGTCTCTACTACGAGCGTCCGGGCCGAACCTGGACCGATCGCGCCGGGCAGCTGCTCCGGTCGGTAGCGCGTTTTGTGAACGTGGCCGGGTGGCTTGTACTGGCGGTGGTGACGATCGTGACGATGCGCGACGCCTTTGTTGCTTCCCTGAGCACGAGCCGCGGTCTGCTGACGGCGCTGGTGGCCGTGCTCAGCCTGGGTATTTTGGGTTGGGCTTTGGCTCGCCGTGCCCGCGAGCTGTGGGCGCTGGTGAAGGCGATTCCCACGCAGCTGATTCAGACGGCGACCAGCCCTGAGTCTCGGGATTTGGAGCGCATCTACGCGCGTTTGGACCGTCAGCTGGATCTGCTGGCGGCCCGTAGTGATGCCCCGGGTATTATTGCCCATTCGCAGGGCGGGTACCTGGGGTATGAGCTGCTGCGTCGCCGTGCGAAGGCCGGAAAGAAACCCCTGCGTTTCTTCTACGGGCTGGGTAACGGTGTGGTGCCGATCAGTATCATCGCCAGTGACCGCAACGACGTTCCCGCTCCGCTCGATAGCTCCGGCGGGTTCCGCAACCGCCTGACCCTGCTGGCCCTCGGAGCGGTAGCTGGGTTCGCCTGGGTTCAGGAGGCCCTGCTTCTGGTTGGCCCCTACGCATCACTGCTGCGCCACATGATGCTGATTCCGTTGACGCTGGGCGCGGCCACGGTTGTCTTCGCCGTGCTCTCGGCGCTGAAGGGCCGGGGCCGCATTGCGCAGGAGACGGGGGCGATCCCTGCCCTCTGGAATGTCTACGGCACACGTTCCCTGATTAAGTGGCTTATCCCGACGCTCTTTGTGAACGGGGTATTCATGATGTTTACCTCCCTCATGCTGGTGCTTGCCTACCTGAGCGGTGAAGCGAGGGTTCCTGCGCCCACCGCATTGGGCGTGGCGTTCTGGTGCGTCGTGATGCTGGCGATAGTCGTATCGGTGCGTAGCTGCTGTCACCTGTTCGTGCGCGCCTATGCGCCCTCGCTGCACGAGATGAACGTGGCGGATCACTGTGAGATTGCGGCGCGCGGCGATAGCATCGGGCGTTCGAACATTACGCAGCCGACCGATGTGAAGGTTACCTTCGCGACCCTGCCGGGGCCTTCGGTGAGTAGCCACATGCAGTATTTTGACGCCAGTTCACCGGTTCCGCTCATGCTGTCGCGCCGTTTGCTGCCGCACGTTCTACCGGCCGACACGCACCTGCTGGAGGGCGTGAACGATATCGGCGCCGAGCTCAACCGTGCCTTTGCCCGAGCTAAAAGGGTTGCGCGTGCGGTGCACTACGGCCTGTATGCGGGGTTGACCGCGCTGTTTGTGCTGCTGCTGAATGCGGCGTCGCTTCTGCACGTTTCGGCGCAGGCCGGGCTGGATGTGCCGGTCCTGGACTCCGCGGGGTTTGAGTGGGCGGTGGCCGCGGCCCGGTACCTGCGTGAGCAGGTGGATTCGCCCGGCGGCGGCCTCGCTTTGCTGGCGATTCTGTTCGCGGTGGAGGTGCTGCTCGTGGTGGTGCTGTCTCCTGCGACTCAGCGTCGGTTCCAACGGTTCATGGTGACGAAGATTGATCGCACTCTGGCGCGAGAGAGCGTCGCCGGGGGAGTCGTCGATGAGGCGAGCGCGCCTCGGCCCGATGCGGGTTAGGGTAGCGCCGCGTTGGGGCTACCCCCACAATCCGTGCACCAATGTGCATCTAATGGCTCATAGCTGAATCTTTGAGGTCCCAACTGGTTTAGCCGTCGTATTCACGGTAATATATTCGGCACCGCGGGCACTTTTTCGGCGCTTGTCGAGAGGGTATCGGCGGTATCTATCACTCAACTTCGCGTACGCCTCACAACCGTGCGCACCAACGAAAGATGAATACTGGTGACTCAGACTATGATCACCCCCGCATACGAACCTGCATGCGGCGGGTCTGCTTCTGTACACAATAACGGCGTCATGCACCCTGACCCCGTTTTGCTTGCCGATATGACCGTTGCGGAACGAGGAGCTGTTTACCGCTACCTGGCGCGTTTCGCGGAGCTGGACGACGCAAAGATTTTCTACGCGTACGGCCACGCCTATGAGCTGGCCCGTAGGGACGCCGAGCGCGGCCTCTGCGCAAGCGTGGCGTAGCCTGCATCATTAGAGCTTTAGGAAATGCTGTTGCACTCTTGACGAGTGCGGCGGCATTTCTTTTTAAGCTTCTAACGGTGGACTCAAACGGTGGGGAAAAACCGGCGGTCGTCTGCCGCCATTATGCCCCCTGATTTCCGCCTGACAACCGCGGACGTGTCCATTATGAGGTTGTTCCCTAGCGGTTCTTGAACATTGATTGGCTCTTGGGTACTTTAGAGGTATCACAACCACCACCGCGAAGAGGCATCCGGTTATCGCTGCGAACCTATTCGCCGTGTTACTCCGCGTGGCGTTTGCACTGTAGCGACGCCCTGACGAAAGGCCCTCGACGATGAGCCCGGCATACGATTACGAACCCGGATTCGGCGATTCCGCTCCCGAGCGTAGCAACGGTATCACCCACCCCAACCCCGAACTGCTTTCGGCCATGACGATGGCCCAGCGCGGTGCGGTCTGCCGCTACCTGGCGCGTTTCGCTGAGCTGGATGACGCGAAGATTATTTACGCCTACACCCACGTCAACGATTTGGTGGCAAAAGAAGAGGCCCGCACCGGTAGCTTTACCGCGGTCTAGCGGGTTTCCGTGGTTTGATTTCGGAGCGGTTCGCTACACACTTCCTCCGCGCCTACGCAGGGAACCCGCCCTCGCAGAGCTCGGGCACCCTGAGGGCGCTTCCGGAAGGTGTAGCCTCGCCGCCCCCGTATTAGGGCACGGGTCACCCGGCAACCACAAACCAAATATGAGAATGCCGCCGCACCCTCCCGAGAACCGGGGGAGTGCGGCGGCATTTCTGTACCTAGCGCCGTAATTTAGTGCCGCGTTGTATAAGCCGCGCAAGCCCTAGAGCCCGCGCACGACCTCCAGCAGCTTGAGTGCCGAGTCGCGCCAGGAGTAGCGGCGCACATCCGACAGGCCATCAATGATGACACGCTCGCGAGCGGCGGTGTCCTCCAGGGAACGAATTGCCTTGACCCAGTCGGCGGTGTGTGCCTCCGGGGCACCGTCCACCGGTGCGAACACGGCGTGCGGCGCAATCTCACGGAAAATCGGGATGTCACTAATCACCGCGGGGCAACCGGCAGCCTGCGCCTCGACCACGGGCAGGCCGTAACCCTCCTCGCGGGAGGCAGTCACCAGGGCGTGCGCCTGGCGGAGCAGCTGCTGGTACTCCTCGTCGCTCACGCCGTTGTGCACCTCCACGTTCTCACCGATGAGGCGCTCGTCGGTGAGCTGCACCAGGCGCTGCGGCGGCATCTTTGACAGCAGGTGCAGGCGGTAATCCGGCAGGGAACGCATCGCCAGCAGCAGAGTTTCCACGTTCTTGTACGGCATGAACGAACCCATGTACACCAAGTGCTTGACGGGCTGCTCCTCGCGGGTGGTGGCGCGCTCCAGGGCGGTCTGGCGCGAGACCACGCTGCCGGGCTGCGGGGCGTTGGGCACCACGAACAGCGGCTTGGTGGTCAGTTCGTGCTGACGAATCAGCGAGGCGGTCGACTCAGAAACCGTCACGACCGCATCGCCGTGATTGAGCAGGAAACGCTGCGGGGTGTAGGTCTTGTGGAAGAGCCTCCAGCCCACGCGCACCGGCGCGGGCAGGAACCCGGGCGGGGTCGGGTGCGAGTAGTAGATCAGGTCGTGCAGGGTGAGGATTAGCTTGAACTTGCGTCCGGTGGAACCGATGGTCTGCATGGGTGAGAACACCACGTCCGGCGCGTACTTATTCAGCTGCAGCGAGGCGGTCGGTTCGAGCGGGCCGGTGGGCGAGCAGATCTTCACGTGCGGCAGGTCCGGCAGCATGTCCAGCTGACGCTCGTCGCTAATGATCATGGTGAGGTCGAGGTCGGCGGCGGCTTCGTCACCGGTGTCGATGAGGGTTTTGAGCGCGCCCAGCAGGGAGGCGGTGTAGCGGCTGATGCCGTCGTGGAAGCCGATACGGGTGTATCGGGCGTCAACCATGAGTTTCATGTTGGTTCCTTACTTCTCGTTCCCTTAGCGGTCGGCGGCGAAATCGGCGATGAGTTCCGCGGCCAGGTGCGGGGTTTCGTAGTGGATGAGGTGCCCGACTTCGGGAATCATGTCCAGGCGCTCGCGGGGGGCGGCCGATGGGGCGGGCAGATTGCGGGAGGTCAGCGTCGCGTACATGGCGCGGGCCGTTTCGGGGGTGCCCAGGTCGTCGTCTTCGGCGACGAGCATCTGCACCGGCACCCGGATGGCGGCGGCGTATTCCGCGGCGGTGTGTGCAATGGACGCCTCGTAGGCGCTGAGCACCCCGCGGCGCGAGCCGAAGGAGCCGAAGTAGGCGGCGTGCTGGCCGTTGATGAAGCGGCGCATTGCCCTATCCTTGGTGCGCATCATGACTTCGCTGGAGAGGCGGGTAATCAGCTGGGAACGCAGCAACGGGTAGCCGATCTTCTCGGGCAGTGCCGCGCCAGCGCGGTAGTAGAGCGAGGCCAAGCGCGAGGTGACGCGCTGACGCCCCTCCAGGGCGGGTTCGCTAATGGGGTTGATGAGTGAGAGGCGCGCTAGCGAGGCAGGGTGCGCCGCCGCGAAGGCGCTGGTGAGGATGGAGCCGAAGGAGTGGCCGACCACGTGCAGCGGCAGTCCGAGCGGGTTGGTGTGCTCCACAAAATCCTGCAACCAGGCCACGTACGCGTCGATGCTGTCCTCGCCCGGGGCGCTTTCGGGCAGGTCACCGGAGCGGCCGAAGCCGGGCAGGTCGGGGCTGATGATGCTGACGTTCGGGATGAGCTTCAGTAGGTAGTTCGCGATGATTTCGAGGCCGTGGTGGTCGCCGCGGAAACCGTGCACGAGCAGCACGGGGTAGCACCCCTCGGGGAAGCTTCCGGAGCCCATACCCTCGCCGTACTGCCAGTAGCGGGTCGTGACCGCCTGCGCATCCGCGCCGATGCGCGCCTCGTGACCGGTGCCGGGGATGAGCGGGCCGGGTACGCCCTCGAGAACCGAGGCGCTGGGGGAGTTCGAGGGAACGGTGGAGGTCATGGGTACCTTTCACGGGGTCGGGTGCGGGGAGGGGAGAGTCCCACCCCTAATTTTAGGCGAGAAGCCTGAAAAGCCCCTGGAGGGTGGTGTGTGCCGAGACCCTCGCGCATCCTCGGCTCGTCCACGGACTAATCAGTGCGGGCCCGGATCCATCCCGTCGCCGCTTTCGCGTTACACTTGGAGGGTTAAGTTTTGATCAACCGTCTTTAAGGAATCGCTGTGTCTGCTCAGGTAGAGACCGAACGCACCGAGAATGCGTACGACTTCCGCGCTATGGAAGCCAAGTGGCGCCCCTACTGGGACGAAACGAAGGTTTTCCAGCCCACCGGTCACGCACCCAAGGGCCGCAAGTATGTTCTGGATATGTTCCCCTACCCCTCCGGTGACCTGCACATGGGTCACGCGGAGGCATTCGCCATTGGTGACATGAACGCCCGCTACTACAAGCAGTGCGGCTACGACGTTCTGCACCCGATTGGCTGGGACTCCTTCGGCCTGCCGGCAGAGAACGCAGCCATTAAGAACGACACTCACCCCAAGGAGTGGACGTACAAGAACATCGACACCCAGGCCGAGTCGTTCAAGCGTTACGCCATTGCCGCTGACTGGAGCCGCCGCCTGCACACTTCGGACCCCGAGTACTATAAGTGGACCCAGTGGTTCTTCGAGCAGTTCTATAAGAAGGGTCTGGCGTACCGCAAGGACTCCATGGTCAACTGGTGCCCCAAGGACCAGACCGTGCTCGCTAATGAGCAGGTCGTCAACGGTGCCTGCGAGCGCTGCGGCACCACCGTGACCAAGAAGGCCCTGAACCAGTGGTACTTCAAGATCACCGACTACGCCCAGCAGCTGCTGGACGACATGGAGCAGCTGGAGGGCAAGTGGCCCGACCGTGTTCTGCTCATGCAGCGCAACTGGATTGGTCGCTCCGAGGGTGCTGAGGTGCGCTTCGAGATTGAGGCGACCGAGGACCAGGCTGCTGAGTCCTTCACCGTGTTCACCACCCGCCCGGACACCCTGTACGGCGCAACCTTCATCGTGGTTGCTGCGGATGCGGCGTTCGCCGAGCAGATCGTGGCACCCGAGCACAAGGCCGCCCTGGAGCAGTACCGCGAAGACATCAAGGCACTGAGCGATATCGATCGCCAGTCCTCCGAGCGCGAGAAGACCGGCGTGTTCACCGGCCGCTACGCGATTAACCCGCTGACCGGCGCGAAGCTGCCCGTGTGGGCCTCCGACTACGTGCTGGCCGACTACGGTACCGGTGCGATTATGGCCGTGCCCGCGCACGACCAGCGCGACCTGGACTTCGCCCTGAAGTTTGACCTGCCCGTCGTGAAGGTTCTGGACGTTGAGGGCGCCGAGGATCCGGCCACCAGCGGTGTTGCTACCGCCGGTGACGGCGTGCTCGTGAACTCCGGCGAGATGACCGGCCTGCCCAAGGCCGAGGCCATCGCCAAGGCCATCGAGCTGGTGGAGGCCGCCGGCACCGGTGAGGGCAAGGTCATTTACCGTCTGCGCGACTGGTTGCTCTCCCGCCAGCGCTTCTGGGGTACCCCCATCCCCGTGATTCACTGCGAGGACTGCGGCGAGGTGCTCGTTCCCGAGGATCAGCTGCCGGTTCTACTGCCCGATAACCTGCGTGGTGAGCAGCTGGCCCCCAAGGGCCAGTCGCCCCTGGCCGCCGCCGATGACTGGGCTATCGTGCCCTGCCCGAAGTGCGGCAAGCAGGCTCGCCGTGACTCGGACACTATGGACACCTTCGTGGACTCCTCCTGGTACTTCCTGCGTTACGTTTCCCCGCATGACGACCAGGCTCCCTTCGACCCGCAGGCCATGCGCGAGTGGGGTGCCGTCGACATGTACGTGGGTGGCGTGGAGCACGCAATTCTGCACCTGCTGTACGCGCGCTTCTTCACCAAGGTTGTTCGCGACCTGGGCCTGATTCAGCACGATGAGCCCTTCAAGGCGCTCATGAACCAGGGCCAGGTGCTCAACGGCGGCAAGGCGATGTCCAAGTCGCTGGGTAACGGCGTGAACCTGGGCGAGCAGCTCGATAAGTTCGGTGTGGATGCAATCCGCACCACCATGATTTTCGCGTCCCCGCCCGAGGATGACGTGGACTGGGCCGACGTTTCTCCCGCCGGCTCGCAGAAGTTCCTGGCTCGCGCATGGCGCGTGGCTCAGGACGTCACCAGCGAACCCGGCGTGGACGCAACCACCGGTGACCTGGAGCTGCAGAAGCTGATTGCACGCACCGTGCACGAGGTGCAGGGCCTGATTGAGGGCGGCAAGTTCAACGTGGTTGTTGCGAAGACCATGGAGCTCGTCAACGCTACCCGCAAGGCTATTGATTCCGGCGCCGGTGCGGCTGACCCGGCCGTCCGCAAGGCCGCCGAGACCATCGCCATCCTGCTCTCGCTGTACGCACCGTACACTGCCGAGGACATGTGGCACGTGCTCGGTCACGACACCCCGGTTCTGACCGCTGGCTTCCCCGAGGTTGACCCGGCCCTGCTGGTGGACGACACCGTTACCGCCATCGTCCAGATCAAGGGCAAGGTGAAGGCTCGCCTGGAGGTTGCGAAGGATATTTCCGAGCAGGAGCTTCAGGAGCTGGCTCTGGCCGATGCCGCCGTTCAGCGTGCGCTGGGTGACGCCGAGATCCGCAAGGTGATTGTGCGCGCACCGAAGCTCGTGAACATCGTAATCTAGGCTCTTAGCCGATCTGCAAGCCCCGCTGTGGCTTCGGTTCGTTCTGCGGAACGTTCCGAAAGGCACGGCGGGGCTTTGCTGTACTGCGGTAGTGATGAGTGCCATAATGTTCAGGAAACGCTAGGAGAGGCTTCGTCGCTGAATCATTCGCTGACGAACCGGAAGAAGGGCCGGAATATGGGGCACGAGAACAACGCAAAGGATCGCATTGCCGTGGTCACCGATAGCGCCGCGGCACTGCATCCGGAGCTGGTGGAGCGGCTGAGCGCTCGCGGGAACTTTGTCGTGGTGCCCATGCCCGTTACGATTCGCACCCCCGGTGCGGAGGACCGTAGCTTGCAGGGCCTCGGCGCCGCCGAGGTGGACGAAGCCATTATGCTGGCGCACGTCATGGGGCAGACCGTGAGTACATCCGGCCCGGCTCCTGGCGCGTTTGCTGACGTGTACGACGAGCTGGCATCGCGCGGCTTTACGCACGTGGTGTCGGTTCACCTCTCCGGCGAGCTCTCGGGCACGGTGGAGTCCGCGCGTACCGGCGCGCGCCTGAGCCGCCTGGGTGCCGAGGGCGTGAGCGTGGTGGATAGCCGCACGGTGGCCGGCGCCTACGGGTATGCGGTGCTTCGCGCCCTTGAGCTGTTGGAGGAGGATCCGAACCCCGAGCGGGTCGTGGAGTGCATGCGGCGGGTGTGTGAGCGCGCGACCTTGTACTTTTACATCCCCACCCTGGATGCGCTGCGCCGCGGGGGTCGTGTTTCCCCGGCGCTGGCGATGGTGGGGCAGATGTTTCAGATTAAGCCCATCGGCACGATTTCCCAGGGGAAGCTCACCTACGTGGAACGGCCCCGCACGGCCGCGCGCGCCCTGGATCGGTTCGTGGAACTGACGGTGCAGGCCTGCCGCGAGCACCGTCATGCCGCCGCTCTCGACGCTTCAACGGATGCGGTCCCGGGCAGCGATACGCCCGGCGAGGTGGTCGCGGTGCATCACGTGGGTAATGCGGCGCAGGCGGTGCAGCTGTATGAGCGGGTGCAACGTCTGCTGGGGGAGGGCTCGCTGAGTCATTCCGTGGGTGCGTCCACCGGTTCTGCCTCGGGTGAGGGTTCTGTGGCGCTAAACATACCCGAGTTTTTGGTGAGTTCTCTGCCCCCGGTGCTTTCGGCCCATTCGGGGTTGGGAGCGGTTGCGATGGTCGTGTATTAGCGGTTGAAAGGGTGGTTTGTACCCTCTCATCGTGCCTTGATACGGCGGGGTTTTTCTGCGAATGGGCATCGTGTGTATTTATTGTTATTTAGACCATATCGCAACATTTTCTCGGGGTGAACACCACGTAAACCAACAGAAAACAAAGGGTTTTTCGCCTATTTTATGGGGTAACTCACAAAAAATTCTCGAATGAGCATACCAAAACACACACAAACTAGGGTAGGATTATTACCAACAACGGCGGAACGCGCCGGGCACCACAGAGCTCGGAATAATTCGGTAAGCATAATGCCCACAAGGCATCGAATTGGGCGGGTCGCCACCCAACGCACTGACAAGGAGATACTCCAGTGACTGTACGCGTAGCAATCAACGGCTTCGGCCGCATCGGCCGCACCTTCTTCCGCGCAGCTCAGACCGAGGGCGTCGGCTTCGAGATCGTCGCAATCAACGACCTCACCGATGTTGAGACCCTGGCACACCTGCTCAAGTACGACTCCATCATGGGTCGCTTCGGCGCAGAGGTCGAGGTCAAGGAAGGCGCACTGGTTGTTGACGGCAAGGAAATCAAGATCCTCGCCGAGCGCGACCCCCAGAACCTCCCCTGGAAGGACCTGGGCGTTGACGTAGTCCTCGAGTCCACCGGTTTCTTCACCGACGGCACCAAGGCAAAGGCACACCTCGAGGCCGGCGCTAAGAAGGTTATCCTCTCCGCTCCCGGTAAGAACATCGACGGCACCTTCGTCATGGGCGTGAACGACGACCAGTACGATGCAGCTAACCACCACATCGTCTCCAACGCTTCCTGCACCACCAACTGCCTCGCTCCGATGGCTAAGGTCCTGAACGACGCATTCGGCATCAAGCAGGGTCTGATGACCACCATCCACGCATACACCGCTGACCAGCGTCTGCAGGATGCACCCCACCGCGACCTGCGCCGTGCGCGCGCCGCAGCCGTGAACATGGTCCCCACCTCCACCGGTGCAGCAGCAGCTGTTGGCCTGGTTCTGCCCGAGCTGAAGGGTAAGCTGGACGGCTTCGCAGTCCGCGTTCCCACCATCACCGGCTCCATCACCGACCTGACCTTCACCGCTGAGCGCGAGGTCACCGTTGAGGAAGTCAACGCAGCGGTCAAGGCAGCAGCTGAGGGCCCCATGAAGGGCATCATCAAGTACAACACCGATCCGATCGTCTCCAAGGACATCGAGGGCGAGTCCATCTCCACCGTCTTCGACGCACCGCTGACCAAGGTGATCGGTGACCAGGTGAAGGTTATCGCTTGGTACGACAACGAGTACGGCTACGTTTCCCGCCTCGTGAAGTTCACCAACAAGGTTGTGGCATCCCTCTAAGCCTTCTGGGCTTCGACGCATAGCTAAGCGTCATAGAGCGTGACTAACGCATATAGTGAACCCCGGCACCACCGCTTTACGCGGGGGAGTCGGGGTTTGCTGTACCAAGACTCTTTTGCAGGGGTCTTGAATAAAACCCTTAATGATGTATAAACATACTATTTTCTATCGCTCATTTTGAGTCAGAAATACCGTAAGGGAGTAGGGGATAGAAAGGGTGAAAATCCGCGGTATTCTGCGGAGAAACACCTTATAAAAGCTTATTTTTTAGGCTGTCAAAACCCCTATTCTTCGGTATGATTGAAACGGTATATAAACCCACCTAACCAGGAGGAAATCCCATGGCTAAGGCACTGTCCGAACTGCTCGAAGAAGGCGTCGCAGGCCGCCACGTCCTCGTTCGCTCCGACCTGAACGTACCCCTGAAGGACGGCGTCGTCACCGACGACGGCCGCGTCCGCGCATCCCTGCCCGTGATTGAGAAGCTTGCCAAGGCTGGCGCACGCGTCATCGTGACCGCACACCTGGGTCGCCCCAAGGGCAAGGTCGACCCCCAGTACTCCATCGCACCGGCGGCTGCACGCCTGGCTGAGCTGGCATCCGTGCCCGTGAAGGTTGCAACCGACCTGGTAGGCGAGGATGCCAAGGCTAAGGCAGCAGCCCTGGCTGACGGCGAGGTCCTGGTTCTCGAGAACGTCCGCTACGACGCCCGCGAGACCTCCAAGGACGACGCAGAGCGCGGCGAATTCGCCGACGAGCTGGTCGCACTGACCGGCGAGAACGGTGCCTACGTGAACGACGCCTTCGGTGCGGTTCACCGCAAGCACGCTTCCGTCTACGACGTTGCTAAGCGTCTGCCCGCTTACCTGGGTGACCTGGTGAAGAAGGAAGTCGACGTTCTGGCTAAGACCCTGAATGACCCCGAGCGTCCTTTCGTGGTGGTCATGGGCGGCGCTAAGGTGTCCGATAAGCTCGCCGTGATTGACAACCTGATTGGTAAGGCTGACACCATCCTGATTGGTGGCGGCATGGGTTACACCTTCGCCTACGCAAAGGGCTACGAGGTGGGCAAGTCCCTGCTCGAGAAGGACCAGGTTGAGAACGTTCTGCGCTACCTGAAGGAAGCCCCCGAGAAGGGCACCGAGATCATTACCGCTGTGGACGTGGTCTGGGCTGACGACTTCTCCGCAGATGCTAACACCGAGATTCGCCCCATTGAGGACCTGACCGGCGGCAAGCTCGGCGCAGAGGCTGAGGGCCTGGACATTGGCCCCAAGACCCGCGAGATTTTCGCTGAGAAGATTAAGGGCGCAAAGACCATCTTCTGGAACGGCCCCGTTGGCGTGTTCGAGATCGCTCCGTTCGCTGAGGGTACCCGCGCGGTGGCACAGGCTATCGTCGAGTCTGACGCGTTCTCCATCATCGGCGGCGGCGACTCCGCTTCGGCAGTCCGTAACCTGGGCTTCAAGGACGAGCAGTTCGGCCACATCTCCACCGGTGGCGGCGCTTCCCTCGAGTACATCGAGGGTAAGACCCTGCCCGGCCTGGAGGCACTGGGTGCCTAATCTGGGTGCCTAGCCTGACTGCGTGATTTGAGCGCAGAGTTTTAGCGTGAGACCTCTGTCGGGGCGGTATTTCGGTACCGTTCCGGCGGGGGTTTCTGCGTGCCCACTCATGCCCGGTCCATCTTATGTGGGCAGGATGCGGGGCTGTTTCCTGGCTATTTGCTGTGGATTCCCTGGGTGTGCGGCTTGTGTCGGAGGCGCGTGGAACTGGCTCTAATATACTGGGAATGTGGGGTTTTCCACCGTTTACGGAGCGACGTCTGCTGCACCCGGCGGGGACCGCAACTTCAGAAAATACATCGCGGTATTTTACGAAAGCCGTGGAGGAACACGAATGACCACGAACAATAACGGCGATTCAACCAGCCCGGCTCCCGGCCAGCGCTCCAAGAAGAAAAAGCGCTTTTCCCGACGAACCCTGGGATATGCCGGTGTGGGTGTTCTGACGGCAGCGGTTGTTAGCCGGTGCACGGGTTTGATTAAGACGCCGGAGGAGCTGGAAGAGGAACGCCAAAAGAAGCAGGAAGCTGAGGAGAGAGAACAGCAGGCCAAGAAAGATCGGGCTTTGGCGGCTCTTGAACCGGATCAAGAATTCGTGGGGGTAATCGATAAGTCTTATCTGTATAAGGATGTTCCTCTTACGTATACCGCCTACGAAAGCCGCGGTGAGTTTGTGCCCGCGACTGAGGAGCATCCTGCACAGAATGTACCGTACCCTGTACCTCAACCGGAGATGTACGAATATAGTCTGCAGGGTTTTCTGACCTTCATGGGGTATTTTTGCGCGGCCCTCAACTACTTCTATTACACGGGAGATACCGAGCCGCTGTCGAAGGTTGTTGAGCCGGAGGCTGTCCTTCCTGAGATAATGCTTCGTCTCTACCGGGAGAAACGTGGATGGATTATATCGAAAGATGATGTGTGCAAGGCGTGGATTTATTTCCCAGAGAGTGATTCGGATCATATATCGATGTTGGAGCGGAATGGACGACACATCATGTCGTGCTTGTTGGGGGTATCTGAGGAATCCTATAGAGGGTATTTCTATATTCCGAGCATCGGCGAAAAATTATCTCTCTACAAATATCGGAGTCCTCTGGGGCGAGAATCATCGTACGACGATGGAGAGTGGATGGAAGCTGAGCATCTGAACGGCAGGTGGACCCTGTTGAAGAAGGACGAGGACTGGACACCGATGTACCCCGCAGATGGTTCCCATACCGGTGAATCCTAAGATTCGGTTCTAAACATCCAAAGATGAGTGTAAGGAAGAAGACAATGATAGACAGTAAAAAATTGCCTAAGGAATTTATATACATGGATGATTTCTCTGGCGAGTATTCGTTAGCAACCACTCGTTTAACTGGCGAGTATATTCCAGCTGATCAGAATCATCCAGCATATTCTGCACCTATCCCAGATTACGCTTACTTATATGATTCAGTAACTGGCTTTGTGCGGGAGCTTTTCAATTACATCTATTATTACTCCTGCCAGAATTACGTGCTTTTAGCGTCTGATATACGGGGTTTAAAAGACCCGTGGAGTGAGGACGAGATCTTTTTCCCAGCTATCCTAGATCTCTTCGAAGAGGGTAAAGGTTGGGTAGTTACACCTGATACTAGGATTCTCAGCCTGCACGTTCTCGAGGGTCGACCGCGCATCACGAATTCGGAACAAGAGGTGACTGAGTGGAAGGTGCGATTTGATATTCACCCCGAGGCAAAAGTGTATCGAAAAGATACCGGAGAGATGCATCCCATCGCTGAATTTGATACGCGAAATCTGCTTCGTGACGGATCAATACACGGCACGATGAAAACGGTGAGTACAAAAGGAGAAAATCCAATAATCAGTTTTATCCCAGAAGGTACCAACAATGCGTCAGAGGAGAAGGCATCATGAGTATCAACAGCGGTCCTAACCCGTATCCTACCTCGTATTCCGACCCATATTCCCGGTCCAATTATCAGCCTGAACCTTGGAAAGGTCGTCCCGTTAACCGCCGTGTCTTTTTAGGCAGAGTGGGCGTAGGCGTTCTGGGTGCTGGGTTGCTTGTTTCTGCCGGGTATCGTGCTGGTGTGCTGGGAACGTACGAGGAGCAATGGGAAGCACGTCGACGGCTTCAACACCAAAGATATATCGACATGGAGCCGAAGCAGCAATACGACTATCAGGAGGAGCTCGGAAAAACTAGTGAATCGCTCATCTACACGGCGTATGAGCGTAATGGGCGGTATGTTCCTGCAACGGAAAAGCGCGCGGCGCAGAATGTTCCCTACCCGGTATTACACCCGGGTATGAATAAGTACACTAGGTCTGGGTTATACGTTTTTATCGCTTACTATTATGCGTCTCTGAATTACTTTTACGCCACTGGGGACACTGAGCCTCTTTCTAAAATTGTGAAGCCAGAAGACGTTATTGAACCTGAAATTCTCCGACTTTATCAAGAAAAACGCGGATGGCTTGTTGCTGATGGTGACGTATATGAAAATCTCTCAATAAGTAGAGGCAGTTTCTATCCGAATGTGGAATTCGAGTCCACCAAGCGAAATATTTTTGAATTCAGTATTACGGATGCTTACAAGTCTAAGATGCCGTATTTCTTTGTTCCTGAGACAGGTGAAAGGTTTAATCTTGAAAATTATAAGCCGGTGGAAGAAACTTCTCCCGGTTTGTATGTAGAAAATTTAAAAGGGCGATGGGTTTTTATTAATAATGGAAAGGATTTGATGCCTCTATATCCTCCCGGTTTTCATAAAATAAGATACTAAATCGATGGGTGGGAGTCGCCGAACAATCCATCTAAGGGTAGCCCAAGTGCATGGAGCTGGATAGAGACCCCAGCTGGAGCGGTACTTCGGTACCGCTCCAGCGGGATTTCTCATCGCTGAGTGCACGCCTGACTATATCCTGTGGATTCTGTGGTTTGGAGGGTCGTCTTGAGGCCGGTGTGGATGGCTTCCAATAGACTGGAAACGTAGAGGCTCCCATAGCTGGCGGCGTCAGCGTTGCTAAGCGCGGGGCGGGTAAACCCTTAAAAATTACATCGTGGATATGCGAAGGAGTATATCCAGCCCAGCTGCCCAGGAATACAGCAGCTGGTCTTAGGTAGAAGCCAGGAGGGAAAGAATGGCTAGGCATGACAAAGAATTCTTTGACGGTGAAGACTACTCGGGACAATGTCCCTATATCGCTAACTGTGTCACCGGGTTATATACCCCGGCTAATCGCGATCACCCCGCTTATTCGCCACCCGCTCCAAATCGTGGGTTTCTCTTCGTCACTAACCGTTATACCTCTGCGGAACTATTGCAACAGTATAGATACTACTATTCCTGTCAGAATTATTTACTTCTTTCATCGGAAACACGTTTCTTGAAAGAAGAGGCGGTAATTCAGGATATGTTCTTTCCGGCTATCCAGGACCTTTTTGAAGAGAGTAAAGGGTGGGTTATTACCCCAAACCAGCAGATTCTGAATATGTATTTTCTTGAACCTCAGCCGCGCATGATTAATCAGGAAGAAAGAATCACGGAGTGGAACGTTCGGTTCGACATTATTCCGGAAGCCAAAGTGTATCGAAAAGATACCGGACAGCTTTATCCCATCAGTGATTTTGATACGCGTGGGCTTATCCGAGACGGAGCAATTTACGGTACATTCCGTTCCCGCCCAGCGAGTAGCAAGCACGAGCAGGACGAACATCGATTTATCCCGGAAAACACTAAGAACTAGGGAGACGACCATGAGTAACCACGATGAGCAGACAACCGAGAATTCTGCAGGCAGAGCACCTCTTATGTCCCGCCGCACAGTAGCCACGCTTAGCGTGGGCGCTGCCGGGGTGATTGTTGGACAGAGCGTTGGTCTGTTTGATTCGGACGAAACGAGGACCGAGAAACGAAAGAAGAAAATTCAGGAAGAACGAGATCAACCATTCATTCGTCTTGAACCCGCAGAAAAATACGATGCCCTTCTTTCTCTAGGGCCCTCGTACGGTCCGCTTATTTATACTGCCTACGAGCGTAAGGGACGATTTATCCCCGCAACTGAAGAACAGCCAGCTCAAAACGTTCCATACCCCGTTATGCAACCCGGAATTGATGCTTACAACAGGGGTGGTCTGTACATATTTATAGCTTACTTTTGTTCTGCGGTGAACTATTTTTATCATACGGGGGACACTGAACCGCTTTCTAAGGTTGTGAATCCGAATGACAAGCTAACCCCCGAGTTGCTCCGGCTCTATCAAGAAAAGCGCGGGTGGGTTATATCTTCGAAAGAGGATATCCTCGGTGCGAGTGTCAGGCAAAGATTACTTACATATGATTCTGAAAAAGATACAAAGCGCAATATCTTTGTAGTCGACTTAGATTTTCGTGGAGCAAAAGATAAGGTGTTTTATATTCGGGATACTGGAGAGAAAATCCCCATCAATATACCTTTTTCGGATGTCTCATATTTCCACGTAGAACACCTGCGCGGCCGTTGGGTCTTTGTTAAGTATGAAATAGGTAAATATACCCCTATGTATCCGCCAGGGTTTGAGCCCATTGAAGCCCCTGATTTGGCTGAATGAAAGGTGCGGGGTGCCTGATGTGGGTGCATCTCACCTGACTCCGTAGCTTTAGTGCGTAGCATTAGTACATGGTTTTAGAACAGGAACCCCCGTCGGGGCGGTATTTCGGTACCGTTCCGACGGAGGTTTCTGCATGCCCGCTCATGCCCGGATAATCCTGCGCGGGCAGGGGGGGGGCGGGGCTGTTTCCTGGCTATATGCTGTGGATTCCCTAGATGTGCGGCCTGTATCCGAGAGGGACAGAGCAGCTTTACTAGACTGGAAATGTACAGGTTCCCTGCGCTCACCCGGTACCCATACAGTTGCCGCGGGGGAGCGAAGCAGGGAGCGCACGCACCTCCACAGGCAAACAAATACAGGCAAGCAAATACAGGCGGGCGAAGACGCCCAGGTGCTGAACCCAACCGCCTCGAGCAGCCCAGAACCACCTCGGCAGCTCGTGAAAACGGCAACTAGTGAACATCGAATCCAAGGAGGGAAAGAATGACAGTAGACGCTCAAGCGCTCTTTGACGAAAAAGACTACACCGGAACATACCCGTACGTTGCCGATGGCGTGATTGGGCCCTACACGCCCGCAAACCGGGACCACCCCGCCTACTCGGCGCCGGCGCCGGGGGTAAGGTACAGGCCGAGGCACTATGCGGCGAGGAACCTGCGCCCCTACCTGGGCTACTACTACGCCTGCCAGAATTACATGATTCTCGCCTCGGAACCTGCGGTTCTGAGAATGGACAATATCAGCGAGGAAATGTTCTTCCCCACCATTCAGGACCTCTACGAAGAGGGTAAAGGCTGGGCCATCACACCCAACCCTCAGATTCTGACCATGAACCTGCTGGAAGGGCAACCGCGCCTCATCGACGAGACGCTAAAAATTGTGGAATGGAACGTACGGTTCGATATCCTGCCCGAAGTTCAGGTGTACCGCAAGGACACTAATCAGGTGTATCCCATCACCGATTTTGATACGCGCGGCCTGATTCGTGACGGCGCGATACACGGGACTCTACGCACACAATTCACGAATGAGTGGAGGCCCGTCCAATTCATCCTAGAAAATAGTTTGAGCTAGGGGAGGGGAGAGCAACATGACGAATAACTTTGGTGGACCCGGATACGGCGGACCCGGATACAACGAGCAACGTGCGTACATGAGGTCTATGCTTTCTCGCGCCAAGTTTATACGGGCTGGCGTATTCGCCGGTGCCGCCCTCGTCGCGGTGGCTTTTGGCTGGGGTGTCAACCTGCTCAATACGATGAGCTCGGATTCCCAAGCCGATAAGAAGCGGGACCAGGAATTTGTGCGCCTGGAACCCACGGAGAAGTACGATGAGCTCCGCAGCTTGGGGCCTTCCTCCGGGCCGCTCGTCTACACGGCGTTTGAGCGTAAGGGCCGCTTCATTCCTGCCACCGAGGCGCAGGCGGCGCAAAACGTGCCGTACCCGATTCAGCAGCCCGGAATGGATAACTACGACCGCGCCGGCTTGTACGCATTCTTGGCGTACTTCTTTGCGTCGATGAACTACTTCTACCACACGGGCGACACGGAGCCTCTTTCTAAGGTCACGGACCCCGAAAAGGTGCTACACCCCGATATTCTTCGCCTGTACAGGGAGAAGCGCGGGTGGGTTATTTCGGCTGACAAGAATGTGCTGAGCGCCAACGTTGTTGACGATCTTGTTGCGGGTGAAAAGGCTAAAAATACGAGCCGAAATATTTTGGTGAGCACCCTGTACACGACTAAGGCTACGGACCTGGCGTTTTACGTGACTGAGACGGGTGAGAAGCAGGATATCCACAAATATTTGAGGTACCTGGGGCGTTTCTCGCTGGCTGTGGAGCATCTGCGCGGGCAGTGGGTGATTGTGGTGGACCGCGACGGCTACAGCAACCGTAACACCTACGAACCAATCTACCCGAAGGGCTTTGGCAATCTATAGCCTGAGACAAGAACGAGGGCACGCATCCGCAGGGAAGCTGCTATAAGGCTTCCCTGCGCTCGCTTAAACGGCTCCAGAACCCGTAAAACGGCGAGGGCTAAAAGAAACCGATGAGTGCGGGGTGAGAATAGTCAACGTGAAGCATAAAACCGCGCCGAACCAGTGAAAATATGCCGCCAACCCTCTAAAATGGGAAAGGAAAATTCCGAACAACAACCCCGCACGGCATACCGCGCGGGACAGCTAAGGAGCGAACTATGTCGCGTAAGCCCCTCATCGCAGGCAACTGGAAGATGAACCTCAACCACGCAGAGGCAGTCACCCTCGTCCAGAAGCTCGCATGGACCCTCGACGACGCAAACTTTGACTTCTCCGCAACCGAAGTTGCCGTCTTCCCGCCCTTCACCGACATCCGCTCCGTGCAGACCCTCGTCGAGGGCGACAAGCTGGACATCCTCTACGGTGGCCAGGACCTCTCCGTCCACGACTCCGGCGCATACACCGGCGAAATCTCCGGCGCATTCCTCTCCAAGCTCGGCGCAACCTTCGTGCTCGTCGGCCACTCCGAGCGCCGCACCTACCACCACGAAAGCGACGAGCTGTGCGCAGCAAAGGTCCAGGCAGCCTACAAGCACGGCCTGACCCCCGTCCTCTGCGTCGGTGAGCCCCTCGAGGTCCGCGAGGCAGGCACCCACGTCGAGTACACCCTCGAGCAGCTGCGCGGCTCCATCGCTGGTCTGACCGCAGAGCAGGCAGAGACCCTGGTCGTCGCCTACGAGCCCGTCTGGGCCATCGGCACCGGCAAGGTCGCAACCGCAGACGACGCGCAGGAGATGTCCGCAGCTATCCGCGCAGAGATCGTTAAGCTCTACTCCGCAGACGTTGCCGAGAAGGTCCGCGTTCTCTACGGCGGCTCCGTCAAGTCCTCCTCCGCACCCTCCATCATGGGCAAGGAAGACGTGGACGGCGTGCTCGTCGGCGGTGCATCCCTGCAGGCTGAAGAGTTCGCAGCAATCGCACGCTTCGACGCATAAAGCTTCGACGCATCACGGCGTTTCATAGTGTTACGGCGCTCGGCCGGGTACCCACCTGACCGGGCGCCGCGCCTTTTAACTTAACCGCGCTTCTTCACGGGTGCACCTCCGTAAGTCCGTGAGCTTCGGCAGCAAAGTGGTGGGGGAGTTGGGCTAAGGGGAGTCCCGCTAACCGGCGATGCGCGGCCGGTGGACGATACGCCGGGGCCCGTTCGCCCCTCGCCGCAAAACCCGCCCGGAACGTGCCCGCCGCACGGTTCACCCCGTACACTTAACGGCATGTTCAGCTTCGGATTCTCCCTTATCATCGCAGGCCTCATCGGCACGATGCTCTTCCTCTACATCCGCAACCGCAGGGTCAGCGCCCCGCGCCTACCCGGCAATGACGGCGGCAACCTCGGCTACGCGGGCAGCGAAGAGTACAGGGAGCCCTCACCCGAATACCAGTACTTCGAGAGCCGCCGCGACGAGTTCCTCGACCGGCTCTACAGCCGCACTTCCTCGCCCGAAATCCCCGTCACCCTCACCCTGCGCGACTGGGTAGACCAGGGCTTCTACGCCGGAGGAGGCGCCTACTGGGCGGCCGCGCAGCAGTTCACCTACTACCTCATCGACGGCGGGTACGTGCGCGCCTACGACACTGAGGGCGATGAGCTCACCTCCCAGCGTGTGCTCACCGACCGGCCCGCTGCCCTGCAGCTGACCCCCAGCGAGTACCAGCGCCGCAGCAACCGCGCCGCGTAAAAAGCCGCCTCAACGTGACCGAATGGCGGCTGTAGCGTATAGTTAAACTCGTCTGTCTGCGCCCCGCAGCCCAGGCACCCCACCAGAAGACAACGAAGGAAGGTCCCCATGGACGTCATCATGAACGTACTCATGGTCATCATCGCCATCACCAGCGTGATCGCAGTGATGCTTGTGCTGCTCAACCGCGGTCAGGGCGGCGGCCTCTCCGACATGTTCGGCGGCGGTATGACCAACTCCCTGAACTCCTCCGGTATGGCGTCCAAGAACCTGATCCGCCTGACCGTCACCGTGATCGTTATCTGGGTTATCGCAGTGGTCCTGTACGGCCTGGCAATGCGCTTCAACGGCCAGATCGTCGTCTAGTCAGAGCCTCTCGTCAGAGCCCACGCCCACCCCACCGAGGGTGAGCCGAATAGAGCTTCTCCCCGGCACTTCTCAACCGAGAATGCCGGGGATTTTTTATGCACCAAACGGCAATGACGAAAGCGGTAGCGGGACGCGAATCTTTACGGCATGATAGGACGTATACACCACATACGAAAGGCAAAGAAGCCATGAGCGCCTACACCCTCGACTACACGTACACCGCCCCGTCAGCCCTCATCGACGGCGCCGACTCCCGCGCGCTCAGCCTCGCCACCAGCGGCGGCAGCACCCCCGAAGGTGCCGCCTCCCACCCGTACTTCTTCTCCGGGTTCCTCGAACGAGCAGACGTCTACGCCACTGCACTATTGGTCGTCGCCAGGGTCGCCCGCACCCGCTTCTACGTGCCGCCCAGCTCCCTCGCCGGAGCCCTACGCGCCGCAGACCCCGTCGTCACCAGCACTGCCGAAGGCCTGCGCTTCGAATCCTTCAGCGCCTGCTGCGGAGTGTACGCGCGCCTCGACGTTGACTCCAGCGCGCTCGACGCCAGCCACAGCGCCGTAGGCGTCACCAATGTAGACGTCAACCCGCCTCTGCGTGCCGCGCTCGCCTCCCTCATGGCAGGGGAACCCATCCACCTGAACGTCGGCGACGACGGGCTGCTTACCACCACCCTTGACGGCTCCGTCATGGAAGAAAAAGTGCCGCTGCCCATCCGCTGGCTCAAGGGTTTTGCAGAAACACAGATGCTCTCATCCCGCATGAGCCCGGTGCACAGCCTGGACGCTGCCGCCGCCCGAACCTTTATCCACTCCCTGCCGCGTAACTCCAGCACTAAGGCGGTCCTGTGGGCGACCCGCGCCGTGCGTTCGCTGCGTCTCGCCACCCGCGCCACCGCCGGATCTGTATGCGTGGCGGGCCCCGAGCGTCTGCGCGTGCTTGAGCCGCTCATCCGCCACATTCAGCGCCTGGACGCGTACAGTGAGCCCGTGAGCGCCGGTAACGCGCCCGTTCCCAGCGTGTGGGTGGCGCACCTGCCAGGCGCACGCCTGAGCATCGGTCTGAGCCCCGAAAAGTCACGCGGATTCTCCGGTGAGGGATCCGTGCTGCAGGCGCTGTCTAACCCGAACACCGCCCAGAACGCTGACATGCTCAGCGTGCTGCTTTCCTTCGAGCCGCGCATTGACGTGCCCGTCATGTCTGCCCGTGCCGGCCTGGACGAGGCGGCAACCCGCGACGCGCTCGCCCTGCTGGCTTCCTCCGGTCAAGTTGGTTTTGACGCGCATGCCGGCGAGTATTTCCACCGCCCGCTGCCGGTGCATCCGGATGCGCTGACCGCCATGCACCCGCGCCTGGTCGGCGCGAAAAAGCTTGCCGACTCCGGCGCTATTGAGCGGGTCGGGGCGGGGGAGCACGGCACCGGCGAGTACAGTGTGCGCAGCGGTGAGAACACGTACACCGTGGTGCTGTCCGCCGACCCGTACGCCGTGGAGGGGTACCTCTGCTCCTGCCCCTGGTGGTTGAAGTACCGCGGTACGCGTGGCCCCTGCAAGCACGCGCTGGCGGTCAGTATTCTCTACCGCGAACACGCCGCCGGCTAGACACACCACGCACCGCACTAAAAGACGACGCCCCAAAAGCTCGCCTCAGCTTCCTTCCGAAAGACCACCATGAGCAAACGCCCCGAAACGCACACCTTCCCCGAAGGGGTCATCACCGAGCCGCTCCCCGGTGAAGTCATTTACCCGCTCCGCAGGCAACAGAAAACCTGGAGCGACATCATGCACTTCAACCGCAACCTCGCCAACATCCTGGCGGTCGGCGGTACCTTCGAACAGATTTACCGCCGCTGGCAGTACTTCGACATTGTCACCACCCCGTTCGGCTCCGAGGTCGGCAAAAATAAGCCCGGAACCGTCACCCAGGACCGCGTCAAAGCTTATATTGAGACAGGTTGGTTCTCGGGCGCTGCCTCCATGCGGCTTGCCGAACTCTACGACGGCACGGTCCTTGAGCACGACGAGGACTACTACACCGCCCTCATCAACTGTGAGTCCGACCTGATTCTTCCGTTGCTGCGCGAGGACGAACAGCTCCGTGAAGAACTCATCTGGGGTATGCTCGCCGTCGAAGGTAACCGGGACGTATCCCTCACCCAGCGCGATTCCTACAAGCCCGGGCAGAAGGACAACAACCCCGGCTGGTCCTGCGCCCTCATCGAAGCCACCGAAACCGGGCTGATTAGCCGTGACCGCCTCATTGACGCGCTCCTGAGCTCCCTCATGAGCGACTTCCCGGCGTACCGGGTCGGCTGGTTCTCACGCCTGGTCACCGGACTCAAACTCACCGCCGAAGAAATTGCGGCACGTCAGAGCGAATTTCTGACGCTGTTCTCCTCGCCCATCGGCCCGAGCGTAACCCTTGGTGTGCAGCATATTCACCGCCTCTGGAGCAAAAACCCGCAGGCGCTGGATGCTACCGCCTTCGCCTACGCGGCACCCGCCGTATGCGCCGGAACCAAAGCAAACGCGCTCAAAATCCTGACCATGCTCCAGGCGCTGTACCGGGAGGGCACCCTCGATGCTGCCGCCTGCGAAGACGCTGTAGTCATGGCGCTCAGCCACACCCACGCGCAGGTTCAAGCCGCCGCCCTCAAACACCTCGAAGAATGGGTGCAGGCGGGCGCCGCAGACGATGCGAGCGCCGACGCTGTTGTGTTTGCCGAGCGTGCCCGCGAACTCTACCGCGACTACCGTTCCCAGCTCGATCCGCTGGTTGTGGCGCAGATTCAGGAAGAGGGCTCGCCGCTGCTTGAAGATGGGTACAGCCCGGAGAATAGCCGGGGGAGCGGCGAGGACAGCACCGCCCTCACTGAAGCTGCTGACATTGAGGCCGCCGCCGCGGAGGCGCTCGCCGCCTCCCGCGCCGTAATCCACCGGTACTGGGACACCCCCGTGCGCCCCGTTACCGCATCTGACGTGCAAGAACGCGCCCGCGCGCTCCTGCACCACCAGGTTGCGCCCTGCGCCACCCCCGACACTCTCAGCGAAGCAGACCAACCCGAAACGCACGCCGGGTGCGAGCTGGAGCTGGAACTGCTCACCGCCTACCTGCTCAGCGCCGACGGCACCGCGCAGAGTCCGAACCTGCTCGAACAGCTGGTTCCTATCTGCCTGAAAAAGCTGAACCACTGGGGTTTGGAATGGTTCGACATGCGCGCGCACTTGACGGTTCTTGCCGCCGTCGGGAAGCTGCGTGAGCGCCCGAAGGCATCGGAGATGACCCCGAAGGAAGACCCCGGTACGGTACCGAACCTGCACACCATGTACTCCCGCCACGCCGCGTTCTTCAGCACCGGATTCAAGGACGCCCTCGGCGTGCTGCAGAGCAGGCAGAGCTACACCCCGCTCGCCACCCCTGAACTGTTCGGCGGGTGGGTGCATCCGGATACCCTGGTGCGTCGGTACGCCAAGAACCTGGCTGATGGAGCCACTATCCTGCGCCATGATTTCACGGCGGCGCTACTGCGTGTGCGCGTGCCGGAGGTGCTGCCTCCGTACGTTACCAACGAGCAGCGGCAGGACGCACAGAGCCGCCGTGCCGAGGCGCTGACCCTGCTTGGAAGCCTCGAAGACCAATATGTGAAGAACGCTCAGGAGGACGCTCCGCGCTCTGCCCCTACACAGATCCGCGTGCTCCGCTCCGCCCTCGACGGCACCCTCGCCACCGGGCGCATCAACCCCTACCTGGAATCCATCACGGTATCCCAGAGGGAGAAAAGCTGGGGCCTTCAGCTGAACGGAGTGGCGCACGGCGCATCCACCCCCGAGCTGAATGCTTTCCGGGGCCTCGCCACCGCCCACCACGACGAAGAAGGACAGTACGCCCTGCTCTACCCCTCACAGGCAGAACCGCTGGCGTACTACTGCGCTAGCAGCAACTGGTACATCTTGGATCACAGCGCCTTCGACCGGAGCCTGTATTTGGCGTTGGCGGCGCACCCCGGCGTGTGGGGTCCCGCATGCGCCTTCGTGTTTGCCGCGGGATTCTCGGAGCAGCGCGTCGAGATTCGTTCCCTCGCCGTGGAAATCATGCACCGCGTGCTGGATGACCAGCTCAGCCTCGAGGATGCCACCGCAGGGTTCGTGAACTTTGTGCCGCTGGCGATGCTGAACCGTTGGGCGCTCGCCCTCACCGACTTCGCCCAGCTGGATGCGCGGGCGGCGGTGCGCTTCTTCGCGCGCCTCATACCGCACCTGGATACCGGTGCGAACTCACTCGGTAAGCTGCTGGGCGCTTTCAGCCAGGCGTTGGCGACCCTCGACCCTGCCACCCGTGCGCAGCTCGTGGATGAGCCGCTGCGTGCCTGGTTGGGTACGCTGACCGGTTCTTCGCAGAAGGCGCGGTACGCCCGGAATATCCTCAAGCAGGTGCAGGGCTAACCGCCCCGCCCGCACCCGTTCAACGCTTCCGTTCAACTCTTCACAACCATTCACCATCAACTCCGAAAGCAGGTACCAATGACTGATACCGCCCAGCCGCATAACCCCAGCGAGCGCACCCTCGAAGAGCGCCGCACCGCCCTCAAGGCCCTCATGGCGGCAGAATCAACTGACGTGCAGGAATACCACGCCGTCATCACCGGCACCACCGAGGAGGAACGCGCCTCCCTCGCCCGAACCCTCACCCCCAGGAGCGTCATCGGTAGCGACCATATTAACCGCACCCCGCTCGCCGCGTACGTTGCCGGGGCGCTCGTGCGCACCCCCGACGGCGACCCGTGGGAATATCACCGTTCCGCCGGTCGCGCCATGCGCACCCTGCTCTGGGAGGGGCGCCCGGATCAGCAGCTGATTGATGCGTTCCTGCTCGGCGCCACCGAACGACCCGACGAGTGGATTCTGCGTTTCATTGAGGGGTTGCCCAACTCCTGGGCGCGCTCGAAGAAAATTTGGGAAACCTGCTATACGCTGCTTCGCGCCCGCAACCTGAGCTGCGAGGCCCCCGAATACCTGGTTCTTTTCCTGCACGAGGCCCTGCCCTGCGTGAAGAAGGGAAGCGCCAGCAACCACGCCCAGCTCAAGACCTTCTTCACCCGCGACATGACCCTGCTCGACCAGGAATTCTGGGCGGTCTTCCGCACCGAGGGGGTACTCTTCAAGGGCTACGGCAACCACATGGGCGAAAGCGCGGAACTCTGCCGCCTCATGGGCGAATACTTCGATATTCGTGACGAGATTCTGGACGCCCTGCTACGCGGCCTGACCAGCGATTTCAGTGCCTTCAACTCGGCTGCGTTCCACTCCGTCTACACGGACCTGCAACCCACCGACGCAGAAAATCGGGCACGATTCGGGCAGCTCATGGCTGTTCTCACTGCGGAGCCCAGCGCCTCCGTCGGGTTCGCGCAGACCATGCTGCAGAACGTCCTCAAAGCCTGCGCACCCGCCGCTCTGCAGAAGACCCCCGACCTGCAGCCCCTCGAACAGATCGACCTGGAACAGCTCATCGACGCACTCGGCGCGAACCTCTACCGCACCGAAAAGAAGATTCAGCGCGGCGCCCTGCGCCTGCTCAAGCTCATCGCCACCCAGTACGCCGGCGTGAGCAAGGCCAAGCGCAAGAAGGCGCAAACCGCCGAGCAGCTGGCGCTCGCCAACTACATTGCTGAGCGCGTCCTCGAAGCCTACGAGGTGCTACCCCTGGAACTGCGCGGCGCCGCGGAAGCCTGCCTGCCCGAAGACCGCCTACCCCAGCAGGAAGAGGCGGAGGCGGCGGGCGCCTCCGTAGAGGTGCCGCCGGTGCTGTTGCCCGGCGTTGAGCATCGAGAACCTGTTGCATCCATCGCAAATTTGGAAGAGTTCTGCACTCTGCTGACGGAAGAGTCGAACACCACCTCGGGTCGAATTACCGAGGACGAATCTCCCAGCACCCGGGGAGAGAACCTGTCGCGTCTTTACCACTTTGCCGCGACCGACAAGCTGGCACCAGTGGAACAGCAGCAGCTTCGCACCCTGCGCAAGATTGCCAGCGAATATTACTACAACAACGTCGCGTACATGCCTGCGCTGTGCGCCGTGCTGGTAGCTAACGCCGAGGCCGCAGGATACGAGTCATGGGAGCTACCCGAGCTCACGCCGCTCCTGCAGTATTCCGACCGTAGTGAGATGGTTGCACGAGCCTGCCCGAGTAACGCGCTCCTGAGCAAGGAAGAGATGATACGTCTGACTATTCAGAATAAACACCATCTCTGGAATGCTGACTACAAGCCGTTGAAGGGATACCGCGACCTCCACGAGATTTTCCGGGAACAGATGCGTGCCGTCGCCACCGGGGGAGAGTACCACACGGAAGGACGCACGGTGCGTCTGCTGAGCGCCCCACTACCCGCCCGTCAGCTTACCTATAGCGACTGGACGTACCGTATGGTCTCCAGCCTGGACATCCCCTGGAGTGGCTACAACCGCGGTCTCGATTTTGATCGAATTGAGGAATACCGGCAAGCCAGCCAGGAAGGTCGTCTTCGCGAGGCAGGCTTCGAAAACTTCGACGCCGAGGAGTTCGTAGAGTACCAGCCCATGTGGCAGGTCAAGAACGACATCGTGGATACAGCGAATGAGGCGCGCGAGGCACTGAGCCGTGCAACCGCCGGTATGAGCCCCGAGGAGTCCATCGCCTACGAGGCTCTTAACACGGCGTTTATTCCCTTCGTATATCTGCTGAATCTCGGCAGGGTTGACAGCTGGCTGGGTGACTTCCTCCCGGCGCTCACCGAGTGGTCGTCCTGGCTGCTTCAGAACAACCCGGACCTGCTCTCTGCATACTTCCTGTTTGCCGCTTCGCAGTGCGTTGAGGAGAAGACCATAACCCCCGTCCCCGTGCTGATGCGCGCGCTGAGGGAATCCACCGTGCAGGTGGGCGCCCCGACCTGCACTCTGCTCGGTTATGTGGCGAGCGCGAAGAACCCCGAGTACCGTCTGGCGGCGGCGGAGGCCATTGCGGCACTCTTTGAGGCGGGCCTGCTGGATACAGGAACCTTCGCGGAGACCCTGAAGTGGGCTCTGGAGGACGGGATGGTCCTTCCGAACCGTCTGGTGGCGACCCTGCGTGAGGTGTCGGGTATCGGTGTTCTGGCGGGTTGGCGTGTGCTGCAGGTTCTGCGTCTGCTACTGCCGATGATTGGTGGGCTGACGAAGGGCGGTGACTATGTGCGCCTTGCCGTGGAGCTTGCCGAACTGTACGGCACGCCGGTTGAGGTCCCCGCCGTCCTGGAGCCGAAGATGAAGGGCTCCACGGTGCTGGCGAAGAGCCTACGTGCCCTGGCTGCCGTGCCTGCCCGCGAGACGGAGGAGGCACTTGCCGCCCGCGAAGCCGCGCTCGCGCTACTGGGTGGGAACACCTCGGGTGGAGGCACCTCACCGGCTGGCGCTGAAGGGCAGCTCACGGCAGGGGAGTCATAGGGGAGCACCCCGTACTGCGCCCCTATGCGCGCAACCCCGTGCACCCAACCCCGTGCACCCAACCCCACTCACCGCCCCGTGACGAAACGGCTTGACCGTCGTTGCGGGGTGGGAGTACTCTATAGGTAATGGCGGATCATGAAGAGTCCTACTTTCTGAAATATCTTTTCTTATATTTGTCGGATTCTTCGCTTCCCGCCATTTTTCTTTTAAGCGCCGTTCCTACCGCGATGACGGGGCGCAGATGACTAGCGAGCCCCGCACGGAATGACGTAACGGCCGGCTGCTCCCCGCGAATACACACCCCCGCAGGTCACCGATGACCAACCCCAGCGACAACCCGCGCCCACGCCGCTACGATAAGAACATAGACACACCACCGACGGTGACAGCCGGGTGAGACCAACGGAAAGGACGACCCGTGACTACCCCCTACGACGCATCCCCCTACCTGCAGGAATCACCCTACCTCAACGAGTCCGCCTACCTTCAGGGTGAAGCCCCCGAAGGCCTCAGCCCCCTCGTGCGCCTCATCCTGATGCGCCGCTACGGCGTGTACGTCTTCACCGACCTGTACGACCCCTCCTATCGCTCGAACTACTCGAGCATTAATGAGCGGCACCAGGCCGGCGTATTCGACACCGACCTGGGGCGAGTATCCGTCCTGAGCAATTGCGGTCTGACCCTCAGCGAGGAATCCCTCGCCCAGGCGCTGAAGGTCAGCGCCAACGAATTTGCCCTGTTCTTGACCATCTGGTCCTACGAGTACGGGTACCGTCCCGGCCGCGTGTTCCGCCGCGACTTTGATCTGCGCGCCCTGACGCTCACCGACGAGCAGCGCTACACCGAGCAGATCATGCACTACCTCTCCAACCCGTACTACAACCCGGACGGTACCGAACGCATCGTGGGTGGCCTGCCCGAGAACTATGTGCCCTACGAGTGGCAGCAGCCGATGAGCCGCTCCAACTTCACCAGTATGGAACGCAACCGCCGACCCCTGCAGATGGTCAGCGGCGTTCAGAACGCCCTGATCATGGCGGACGCCCTCTACCGGCAGCTACTCGGCCAGCAGCAGGCGTACAACCAGACCGACCAGCGCGACCTTGTGGCGCTGCGCCGTTTCATCGCCCAGCATGACGCCCTGCCGGGTGACCGACCTGAGAACACCAGCCGCGAAAACCGCGTGTTCATTGCCGCCTGCCTGCACCCCGAAGACGCTGAGCACCTGCGTACCATGAAGGAGGCGCTCGCCCTCGCCGCCGCATACTCGCGCCTGCGTTTCAACGGCACGGTGGGGGACCTGAGCCTGAGCATCGCGCCGCGCCTGAAGCTGCGCCGTAGCGAACGCACCCGCATCGCACACCTGCTCAACCGCATCATTGAGGCTGACCCGGTCGGTGCCCGCTACGACAGCGCGCCCGGCGCCGAAATGTACAAGCGCCTCGTCAAGGCGATTCACCCCGGCGACTACCCGTCGCTGACCGCGCTGAGCCGCTGGGCTGACGACCTGTACCGCGGTGAGGTGTACAGCTTCGAGTCGCTGGTGGACCGCGCCTACGCAACCCGGGATGCGCAGAGCGTGGCACGTCTGCTGTCCACGCGCCCGGGCGTGTTCGCGCGCCAGCTGGTGCGCGCCCTGACTGCGTTTGAGGTGCCGCGCTACGGCATCGACACCGCACCGAGCCCCGGCCAGCAGGTCATCTTTGATTCGTTTGCCGCCGTGGCGCCGCGCGTTTCCGCGCCCATCCTGGTGCAAATTCGCAACCTGGTGACCCTGCAGCGTAACGCGCTCGCGAATCCGCCGAAGGAACGCCCCACCAACCCCGTGGCGGTGCAGGAGGATCGGGAGATGGCTGACTATGCGCGCCGCAACCCGGAGGGCGTCGCCAGGGTTCAGAACAGCATACAGAACGCGGGCATTCCGAATCCGCTGGGTTCGTTCTTTGGGGATAATTCCGGCCCGGAGAACCCGCTACCTTCCATTCCGGTCGGTTCCGACCCCTCTACGAGCCAGCGTGAGGAGCGCCGCGCGGCTTCCGCTCAGAAGGCTGAGCCTGCCGCGCCGCGGCGCATGAACCTGTCCAAGACCGGTATCGCCACCATGATTCCGGCGCGCGAGTACAGCCCGGCGGTGCTGGACCTGCTGGAACGCCTGGTCGAGATTGGCCTGTCCGGCCGCCTTGCCGAGACCAGCATCTACCTGCCCGAGCAGGTGGGCGATATGGTCATGCCGTTGAACCCCCGCAGTACCCGCCCCTCCCTGGACGGCATGGGCCGCTACAACACCTCCACGGTGCACCTGCCGCCCACCGGCGTGATTCGCCTCTTCTGCTTCTGGGATGAGGGCGTGGACATTGACCTGTCGCTGATGATATTCGACGCCGAAGGCAACTACATGGACAAGATCAGCTACTGGTCGCAGACCGTGAAGAACAGCCAGGGCGCCATTTACGCGCACCACTCCGGCGACATTACGGACGGTACCGGCGGCGCCTGGGAGTACATCGACATTGAGGCTCGCAAGGCGCTCAAGGCGGAGGTGTGCTACCTCGTGCCGGTGGTGCAGCTGTACTCCGGTTTCGGGGAGGCGCACACCCTGGCCGCGGTGAACGATCTGCAGGCGGGCTTCATGCTGGTGCCCGCCGTGGGCGTGGGTGAGGTGCACGAGGTGAGCCAGGTGCACACCAAGTTCACCTTGCGCGCTGAGAGCCGCGGCGTGCTGCCGTTTATCGTGAACCTGCAGAACCGCGACCCGTACGACATTCCTGATGAGACTGACGCTATCGTGAAGGTGACGGATATCGGTCTTGCCCACGGTATTAACGTGTTGCAGTCTGGCGCGAACATCACCGCCGTGCGTGAGCACTTTGACTGGGCGCAGCCCATGACGGTGCGCGAGTACCTGCAGCTGACCGGCGCGAAGCTTGCGGCGAGCCCCGAGGAGGCGCAGGAGGTGCTGGAGGCGACGGTTCCGTCGCTGGCGGCACTGTACGTGGGCTTCGAGAGGGAGGAATCTTCGGAGGAGCAAGAGCCGCAGAATCATGCCGCCGCTGAAAAGTAAGCGGGCGTAGCAAGAGTGGAGTCCCGGATAGTCGAAACTATCCGGGGCTCCACTCTTTTGTCATGTCATAACATTTTGGAATCTTCGTCGGATGATGAAGATGTACTGGCTTACTTAGGCGACTGCTTCGAGCTGTTGGCTCACGTACTGGTTCAGGCTCTGGTGAGAAAGCGCTGCCTGCTGAACCAGACGACGATGCAATTGCGGTGAAACACGCAAGTTGAATCGTCCTGAGAAGGAACGCAGAGAGAACGGTTCGGGTGCCTCGCGGCCGTCTTCTTCAAGAATTTCGAGGGTGTCGGCGACGACTTCTCGGATACCTGCGAATGCCTCGGTCGAGGTCGGAGCCAGGTATGAGAGGCTGGGAAATTCGGCTACGGTTCCGACAAATTCCTGGTCGTCTTCAGACCACTCGACGCGGTAGGTGTAGAGCTCTTGGCGGGGGAGAGTACTAGTCATCGTTATTCTCCAGTTTTCGAATGGCAGTTAGAACCTGCTTGACTTGGTATTTCTTTGCTTTACCGGAGTTTCCCTGTTGAATGTTGACAATAGGGTCACCACGCCAGGGGGTGCTGTAGTAGTGGTGAGATCCGCGGATACGCGGCGCTCCAAAGAAATGGGTGCATACCTTTTGAAGTTGAGTGAAAGTAACGTTTTGAGGGCTGGAGGCCATCTTCGCAACTAAATCTTCAATACTCGGCATACTTCATAGTACCACTTCTAGTACCATTTCGGGGTGGTTTAAAACCATAGAGAAAAGCCCCGGATAGCCGAAACTATCCGGGGCTCCACTCTTTATCTCATGCAGTTCAGAACCGAACCAGAACCGAACCTTACGGGCGGTTCTCGGGAGCCAGCGACTCCTCAGTTGCAAAAATCAGGGTCTGCTTCTTACCGCGCGCACCCACCGCCGGGGTCTCCAACAGCAGCTCCGCGTTCAGGTCCTCAGCGTCCAGCTTAGCGCCAGCCAGAAGGCGGCTGGTCGCATCCTGCTTATCCTCACCGGTGATGAGGAAGAAGACGTTGCGGGAGTTGTTAATAATCGGCAGGGTCACCGACACGCGCTCAGCCGGCGGCTTCGGCGAGTCAGAAACCATCACGGTCACGGCCTTACCGCCCTCAACCGGATCCTCCGGTAGACCGGTACCCAGCAGAACCTGCTTGCGGCCCGGGAACAGGGAAGCGATGTGGCCGTCCGGGCCCATGCCCAGCAGGGTGATGTCGAAGACCGGTGCGGGCCACTGGCCACCGCCACCACCGCAGCAACCACCGCCGCCGCATCCGCAACCACCGGCGGACTCGGCAGCCTCAGCGGCAGCGTCAAAGTCTTCGAGAGTGGTCTCTTCGAGGGACTGCTCGGGTGCGGAAGAACCGCAACCGCCGCCACCACAACCACAGCCGCCGTGTTCATGACCTGCGCCGCCACCGTGACCGCCAGCCAGCGGCAGTTCGGTTGCGCCCTCGGGCATCTGTACGCTCACAGCCGGTGCAGAACCGGCGTAATCACGCATCTCAAAAGCGTAGTGCTCAGCCGCAGCCTCAAGGCCGGTGAAAATATCGGATGGACCCATGCGGTGCACATTGCCCACAACCAGGCCGTGCGACAGCAGGGGAGCGAGCAGCGCCTCAATAGCCTGGCCGTCATTACGTTCGGGGCTACGCTCGGGCACGAAACGCTCGTCCGAGAACCAGAAGTGCACGCGCGACCAGTCGATATCCTTCACACGCTCGTTCTCGGCCCACGCCTTCAGGGTGGCGATACCCATGGTGCCGCCGGTCAGCGAAATGTGGGCGATCGTGCGCTCAGAGAGCACATGCTCAATGATGTCGAGGATGCGGGTCACCGCGTCCGCGGCGAGGGCCTCGCGGGTCGGGTGCGCCACCAGGACGGGGGTGGAGGAACCCATGTTCTGGATCTTAGGCATCGAAAACCTCCGGGTATTCTTCGAGGTCCAGCGTGTCTTCAGGCTGGCAGGTGTCATCGACGAGGGTGACGGTGCGCAGCGCCTGCTTCAGCACGTCACCGTAGGTGTCGTCCGGGTCGAGGCGGCGCAGCTCCTCAGAGATGCACTCCGCCAGGGTGCGTACCGGCAGGGCAATCTGCTGATCCGGAGCGTACGGGGTGGAAATGGTCGCCACGGACACGCCGGGGCGGAACATGGTCACCGAACCGTCCTCGCGCTCAATGCTGACGCGGTACAGGCCGCGGTTTGCCGCACCGATGGTGGCCAGGTGCACGGGTGCGTTGAGCATCCAACCGAGCCAGGTACCGAGCAGAACCACGGACGGAGACTTGCCCGAACCCCACACGACTACACGGCGCACGGGGGAGGCGGGCATCTGCTCCAGGAGCGCGGCCAGCTGAGTACGCCACAGGGTGAGGCGGGTCCAGGCCAGGTCGGTGTCGCCGGCGCGGTACACCTCGGCCAGGTGAGTCAGGGTGGCCTTCGGGTCCGCCGCACGCGCAGAATCGGTGATGCGGCGCTGCGCGATGCGACCGATGGAGTGCTGTGCCGGGTTCTCGGGTACCGAGTGCGGCCACCAGACCACGATGGGGGAGTCCGGCAGCAGCAGGCCAGAAATCAGTGCCTCGGTCGGGCGGGATGCGCTACCCCAGCCGCGCAGAACAATCATCTCGGATGCGCCGGTGTCGCCGCCGAGGTGGATTTCTGCATCCAGCTGGTCGGGGTCGAGCGGGTCATGCGAAATGTGCACGATGATGCGGCTCGGATGCTCGTGGGAGGCGCGAATCGCCGCGCGCATAGCCTCGCGGGAGTGGCCCTTCTCGGCGAGCACGACGAGGGTGAGCACACGTCCGCTGCTGAGGCTGCCGTTGTTGGCGCGCAGCTGGCTCAGTTCCTTGTTGATGGCGGAAACGGTGGTGTGGTGCAGATGCGAAATCACGGGCGCCTCCAAGCGCGGTTGTCGCGTTCGAGCATTTCGTGTGCCGAACGCGGACCCCACGAACCGGACTCGTAGGGTTCGGGCTTAATGTGGTGTTCTTCCCAGTACTCTTCGAAGGGGTCGAGGATCTTCCAGGAGAGCTCAACTTCTTCGTGGCGGGGGAACAGCGGCGGCTCGCCGAGCAGAACGTCCAGGATGAGGCGCTCGTATGCTTCGGGGGATTCCTCGGTGAAGGAGTGGCCGTACCCGAAGTCCATGTTGACGTCGCGGATTTCCATCTGGGTGCCGGGCACCTTCGCGGAGAAGCGGATGGTCATGCCTTCGTCGGGCTGCACGCGGATGACGATGGCGTTCTGGCCGACCTGCGGGTTCTCGCGTTCGCCGAAGAGGCGGTCGGAGGACTTCTTGAAGATCACGGCGATTTCGGTGACTCGGCGGCCCAGGCGCTTGCCGGCGCGCAGGTAGAAGGGGGTGCCTTCCCAGCGGCGGTTGGCGATGGAGAGCTTCAGCGCGGCGAAGGTTTCGGTGCGGGAGTCGGCGGGAATGTCCTTCTCGTCGAAGAAGCCGTTGACGTGCTCGCCGCCCTGGTAGCCTGCGGAGTACTGTCCGACCGCGAAAGAGTTCGGCAGGTCGTCGATGCGGACTGCTTCGAGGACCTTCGCCTTCTCAGCGCGCAGGTGCTTGGCGTCCAGGCTGAGGGGCTCTTCCATGGCGGTGAGGGCGAGCAGCTGCAGCAGGTGGTTCTGGATGACGTCGCGGGCCGCGCCCACGCCGTCGTAGTAGCCTGCGCGGGAGCCGATGCCGATGTCCTCGGCCATGGTGATCTGCACGTGGTCCACGTAGTGGGAGTTCCAGAGCGGCTCGAACATCTGGTTGGAGAAACGCATCGCCAGGATGTTCTGAACGGTTTCCTTACCCAGGTAGTGGTCGATGCGGAACACGGCGTCGGGCGGGAAGACCGCCTCCACGATGGAGTTCAGCTCGCGCGCGCTCTTCAGATCGTGGCCGAAGGGCTTCTCGATGACCACGCGGCGCCAACCGTCGACGGGGTTGACGGTGTCGTCGTCGCGCGATGCCAGGCCGTGCTCGGCGAGCTTGGTGAGGACCTGCTCGAAGGCCTTCGGGGGGATGGAGAGGTAGAAGGCGTGGTTGCCGTGTGCGCCACGCTCGTCGAGCTCGGCGAGGGTGCTCTTGAGTTTCTCGAAGGCGGCGTCGTCATCAAAGGCGCCCTCGACGAATCGCATACCCTGCTGGAACTGGTTCCAAACGTCCTCGCGGAAGGGGGTGCGGGCGTTTGCCTCAACGGACTCACGCACGTAGTTGCGGAAGTCGTCGTCGCTCCAGGGGCGGCGGCCAAAGCCGACCAGGCCGAAGCTCGGCGGGAGCAAACCGCGGTTCATGAGGTCATACACTGCCGGAAGCAGCTTCTTGCGGGCCAGGTCGCCGGTTACGCCAAAGAAGACGAGCGCGGACGGCCCCGCAATGCGGGTGATGCGGCGGTCGCGAGGGTCCCGCAGGGGGTTCGCTTCATGACCGAAAGTCACAATATATTCCTTTGATTGCCTTGGTTGGTTCGTGCGGCGCGCGGTTCGTACCATATCGCGCGGAGGCGATGCCGCATCGTGGAAGGTGTGTACCCAGTATTGTACCGTTTTGGGTTCGTCAGCTGGGGGCCGCCCTAATCCGTCGGGCCCAACAGCGAGACCCGGCGGAACCCGGCGGATTAGGGGAGCACATCCGGTCGCCTCACGAAGGAGACGACCAACGTCTTAGCGAGCGTTGTCGAGTGCCTCGCGGACGGTCTGCAGCAGCTCTTCCCAGGAGACATCGAACTTGGACAGGCCCTCGGTCTCGAGCTTCTCGACGACCTCGGCGTAGGAGATGCCGCGCTCGGCGATGGCGTCCAGAACCTTGTTCGACTCGGAGTAGTTCGGAACGATGGTGTTGCCGGTGATCTCGCCGTGGTCGGCAACGGCGTTTAGGGTTGCCTCGGGCATAGTGTTCACGGTGTTCGGTGCCACCAGGCCGGTCACGTAGAGGGTATCGGGCAGCGAGGGGTCCTTCACGCCGGTGGAGGCCCACAGCGGACGCTGCACGTTCGCGCCGTGTGCCTGCAGGCGAGCCCAACGCTCGGTGGAGAACATTTCCTCGAAGACCTCGTAGGCGAGGCGTGCGTTGGCCAGACCTGCCTGGCCCTTCAGCTCAAGGGCGTCGCCGCCGATAGCCTCCAGGCGGCCGTCAACCTCGGTGTCCACGCGGGAGACGAAGAAGGAAGCGACGGAGTGGATGGTGGACAGGTCCTTACCGTTCTCCAGCGCCTGCTCCAGGCCGAGCATGTAGGCGTTGATGACCTCGCGGTAGCGGGTCAGGGAGAAAATCAGGGTCACGTTCACGCTGATGCCTGCAGCCAGGGTCTCTGCGATGGGGCGCAGACCTTCCTTGGTTGCGGGGATCTTAATCATGACGTTTTCGCGGCCCACACGCTCGTAGAGCTCGCGCGCCATCTTTGCGGTGCCCTCGGCGTCACGTGCCAGGCGGGGGTCAACCTCGATGGAGACGCGACCGTCAAAACCGTTGGTGGACTTGTAGATGGGTTCGAACACGTCGCAGGCGTTGCGCACGTCGTCGCAGGTTGCCGCGAAGACGGCTTCCTCGACGTCGGCACCGGCGGCGGCCAGCTCACGCATCTGCTCGGCGTATGCGGCGCCCTTGGAGAGCGCGCCCGCGAAGATGGTGGGGTTGGTGGTCACGCCGACCACGTTGTGGGTCTTGATGAGCTCGGCGAGGTTGCCGCTGGTCAGGCGCTCGCGGGAGAGGTCGTCAAGCCAGATGGAGACACCGGCGTCGGAAAGCTTCTGAGTGGACTCAGACATGGATAAAACCTTCGATTCTTGAATGAGGAAATGAAAAAGTATTGGAGGGACGCGATAGCGGGCCCGGGCGCCCCTCGTAGCGGGGCGCCCGGATTGTTCGCGTCGCGCCTCCCGGAACCGTTGCGTTCCGAGGGCACGAGTATCGCTTACTTGGCGGCGGCGATGGATGCCTTAGCGGCCTCCACGACGGCCTCGGCGGTGATACCAAATTCGCGGTACAGGGTCTTCGCATCGGCGGATGCACCGAAGTGCTCGATGGACACGGCGCGGCCCGCGGAACCGAGCAGGTCGTACCAGCTCATGGCCAGGCCGGCCTCGACGGAGACACGCGCTGCCACGGAGGAGGGCAGAACCGACTCGCGGTACTCCTCGCTCTGCTCAGCGAACCACTCGCGCGAAGGCATAGAAACCACGCGAGCCGCGATGCCCTGCTCGGCGAGGGTTGCGCGAGCCTGGACGGCCAGCTCAACCTCGGAGCCGGTAGCAATCAGGATGACGTCCGGGGTGCCCTCGGTGTCAGCCATGATGTAGCCGCCGCGTGCGGTGCCCTCTGCGGAGGCGAACTTCTCACCCTCGGCGTCGGGGTGCACGTCCTCACGAGCCCAAACGGGCAGGTTCTGGCGGGAGAGCACGATACCTGCGGGGCGGTCCGTCTTCTCCATGATGGTGCGCCATGCGACGGCGGTTTCGTTAGCGTCCGCGGGACGAACCACGTCGAAGCCGGGGATAGCGCGCAGGGAGGAGAGGTGCTCGATGGGCTGATGGGTCGGGCCATCCTCGCCCACACCGATGGAGTCGTGGGTCCACACGTACAGCGAGGGAACACCCATCAGGGCCGAGAGGCGAACCGCCGGACGCTGGTAGTCGGAGAACACGAAGAAGGTGCCCGAGAACGCGCGGGTCGGCGAGGAGAGCACGATGCCGTTCACAATCGCTGCGGCGGCCTGCTCGCGAATACCGAAGTGCAGCACGCGACCGTAGGGGTTCGCGGTCCAGTCTTCGGTGCTGCGCGATGCCGGGTTGAAGGAATCCGCGCCCTTGATGGTGGTCAGGTTCGAACCGGCCAGGTCGGCGGAGCCGCCCCACAGCTCGGGGAAGGTCTCGGCGATAGCGTTAATGACGGTGCCGGATGCCGCGCGGGTTGCCACGGAGGTGCCGGCCTCGAACACGGGGAAGGCGGCCTTGTAGTCGGCGGGCAGCTCGCCCGCGACCAGGCGCTTGTACAGTGCGGCGCGCTCGGGGTTAGCCTTGGCCCAGGCCTCGAACTTCTCGTCCCAGGCCTTGTGGGCGGCGGCACCGCGCTCGCGCAGCTGACGGGTGTGCTCGAGCACGTTCTCCTCGATGAAGAAGCTCTTGGCGGGGTCGAAGCCGAGCACCTCCTTGGTGGCGGCAACTTCCTCGGCACCGAGCTTGGAGCCGTGCACTGCGCCGGTGTTCTGCTTGTGCGGTGCGGGGTAGCCGATGATGGTGCGCAGCTCGATGAACGAGGGCTTGTCGGTGACGGCCTTCGCGCGCTCAATAGCGGCGTACAGTTCTGCGACGTCCTCGACGTACTCGCCGGTGCGGGTCCAGTCCACGCGCTGAACGTCCCAGCCGTAGGACTCGTAGCGCTTGGCCACGTCCTCGGTGAAGGCGACGTCGGTGTCTTCCTCAATGGAGATGTGGTTGCGGTCCCAGACGACAATCAGGTTGCCGAGCTCCTGGTGGCCCGCAAGCGCGCTGGCTTCGGCGGTGACGCCTTCCTGCACGTCACCCTCGGAGGCGATGACGTAGATGTGGTGGTCGAACGGGGAGGTGCCCGGTGCTGCTTCGGGGTCGAACATGCCGCGCATACGGCGCTGTGCGTAGGCGAAACCAACGGCGGAGGCCAGGCCCTGGCCGAGCGGACCGGTGGTGATCTCAACGCCCTTGGTGTGCTTGTACTCGGGGTGGCCGGGGGTGAGGGCGCCCCAGGTGCGCAGCTCCTCCAGGTCCTTCATCTCGAGGCCGTAGCCGCCGAGGAAGAGCTGGGTGTACAGGGTCAGGGAGGTGTGGCCGGGGGAGAGGATGAAGCGGTCGCGGCCTTCCCAACGGTCGTCGGCCGGGTCCTGGTTCATGACCTTCTGGAACAGCAGGTAGGCGACCGGGGCCAGGCTCATCGCGGTGCCGGGGTGGCCGGAGCCGACCTTCTCTACGGCGTCGGCGGCAAGGATGCGGGCGGTGTCAACGGCTCGCTGATCGGTTTCTGTCCACTGGAGGTTTTCTGCCACGTGGGTGTCCTTTCGCAAGGGTGAGTGGATGCGCCAGCGGCTAGGTGCTGACGCCCTGTCCATGGGGCGTAACGGTACCCCGGGGGTGTTTATTCCGCGCGGTGCGTTCCGGCGGGTGCCCCGGAGGCTGGTTGCGTCCTTTTCGTTTAACAAGGATAGTTCACTCCGCCGCACTATCTGATGTGAGGGTGTGTACATTCACAGGATGGAACGCCGCCCGCCCGGGAGCGCCGTTGGGGCGGTGCCGAATCGGTGCGAAACCGGCGTGGTGCGGGCTGCCTTCAGCTGTAAGAGATTTTGAGGGGTGGTAAAGCTCATGTTAAGGTTGAGCGGGAAGGTTGCGGACCGAGACAGTGGTTGGGTCGGTCCGCCCCTCGGTGATTAAAGCCCCTCCTCCGAACATGAACGTGATGGAGTCCAACTGTGGTGGTTGGACTCGTGGTTCGGCAGGAGGGGGCTTTCTTTTTAACCCCGAATTTAACCCCGAACGTCGGCTATCGGGTTTGGCCGCGCGGGCGCCTCTGAACACCCCCACCTGCCCCGCGCCTGTTCCTCGGTTTGCCTCTACCCGCTAGCGGGCTTGCCAGCGACCCCTCGTTGACAGCCGCACCCGGACACGGCAATGCCCCGCGGCTTTCGAAGTATTCGAAAGCCGCGGGGCATCGGGTGAAGTACCGGTCGTGAAGCACCAGCCATGAAGCGCAGGTCTAAGGGGCGCAGTCAGACTAGTCGGACCACTTGAACTTGCGCGAGGTAATCAGGCCGAGAATGACGGTCCAAACCGTCAGAACCCAGTGCGGGTCCGCCATCCACTGGTGGTGAATGAAATTGCCGCGCAGAGCCTCGCCCAGAGCCGCCGAGGGGAACCAGGATACGATCGCGCCGTACCAATCGGGGAAGGAACTGAGCGGGAACAGCACACCGCCCGCGCCGGCCAGAACCACCCAGGCGATGTTCACAATCGCGAGGGTCGCCTCCGCGCGCACCGTACCGGCAATCAGCAGGCCCAGCGCCGTAAAGGCCGCCGCGCCCAGCAGCAGGGTGAGGAAGGCTCGCGAGAGGGCGATGGCGTCCGGACGCCAACCCAGGCCGTACCCGACCACGCCCACGAGCACGAACTGGATGATCAGCACGACCACCACGGCGATGCACTTGCCCAGAATCAGGCCGTTGCGGCCCAGGGGAGTGGTCGCCAGAAAGCGAAGCACGCCGTAGCGGCGGTCAAAACCAGTCGCGATGCCCTGGCCCGACAGCGCCGTGGAGATGACGCAGAGGGCCAGCACGCCGGGGACCGCCGCATCCATACGCGAAACCCCCACCGAATGGGCGTAGTCATCAATTAGGCCCGTAAAGCGCAGGCCCAGAAGCGCCATGACGGGGAAGATGATGTTCAGCATCAGCTGCTCGCCGTTGCGGAGCATCGCCATCGTCTCGTAACGACCCTGCTCAATCACGCGCACGAGCGGGTAGTTCGCGCGGGGCGGGATGTACTCCTCGTCCTCGTCGATGGCGACGCCCCGGGCTGAGGTATCCGCCGCAGCGCTCGTGCTCTGCTCGCGGTCGGTAGAAGCGGTGGGGCTCATCGAATATCACGTCCTGAAATATCGAGGAAGACGTCCTCGAGGGTCTTCGGTTCCATCTTGAGAGAAATTGGCATGAGGTAGCGTTCGGCCAGCGCCGCGGTGAAGGCCGCCAGGTGCTCCGCGCGCAGGGGACCGACGAGCTCGTACTCGCCGGTCACGGCCGGGTGCTCCTCCGAGGCGGGAACGTAGGGGACCGTCTCGATGAGTTTCACGCCGGCCCGCAGGTGTGCCGGGAGCAGCTCCTCGCGGCTGGGGGTGGGGGCATCCAGGGTGTAGCGTAGGCGGTTCGTGCCGTCGTTAGCGATCAGCTCGGGAACGGTGCCCTCCTGCACGGTGGTGCCGTCCTCGATGATGTACACGTAATCGGCGAGCTTCTGTGCATCGTCAATCAGGTGCGTGGTGAGCACGATGGCCACGCCGCGCTCGCGCTGTTCGCGAATAATTTCGAACACGACGTTGCGCGATTGCGGGTCCAAGCCCGCGGAGGGCTCGTCGAGGAAGAGCACGTCCGGCTTGCCGATGAGGGCCGCCGCGAGCGCCACACGTTGCTTCTGACCGCCCGAGAGGCGCCGAATCGTGGTGCCGTTGAACGCATCAATGCCCAGGCGGTGCGCGAGCTCTTCAACCGGGTAGGGGTCGGTGTACATGCTTGCGATGTGCTCGAGCAGCGGGATGGGGTGCATGGCGTTGGGCAGGCCGCCATCCTGAAGCATAATGCCGACCTTGGCGCGCAGCTCGGGGTCTGCCAGGAGGGGGTTCTCGCCGAGCAGGCGCACGGTACCGCGGGTGGGCTTGAGCAGGCCCTGGGCGCAGGCGAGGGTCGTAGTTTTACCTGCGCCGTTCGCGCCGAGAAGAACCACCACTTCGCCGGGGAAGACACGCAAATTCACCCGGTTGACGGCGCGGTAGTAGCCGCTTGCGGTGAGTCGTTCGGGGTGCTTATTGCGGAACGCTCGGGAGGGCTTGAACTCTTTAATGAGGTCCTTGACGCTCAGTGCCGGTTCTTCGGCGACGGTGAGCCTGCGCGCCGTGGGGGAGGAGGCTGTCTCCTCTGAGCGGTCCGCGCGTGCGGTGGTGGTCTCCATGGGCATAACTTTCGATTTATTCGCGTGATATACCCCTATATTCTATGCACTACCTCACGTGCTCAACACATTTTTAAGACGATCAACATTCAGCTTCGGGTAAAAAAGTCATCAAGTAGGAAGACCTAACTAGCCAAAGAAAAAACAATTAGGACATACTTTATTTGTGTATTCCGTGAACAAGACATCTCAGCGCTCCTCCGAGCGTGAGGCACAGACCCGAGGCGGCACCCGAGGTGCAGCGTCGGGCTCTTGTAGTGCTTCCACCAAAAAGTCCTCCGCGGCACGCACATCCAAGCGTAAGGCCGAGGCTGAGGAACGCACCCGAGACCGCGTGCTCCGCGGCGTTCTTAACCACGGACCGGTATCCGCTGCAAGCCTGGGGGAGCTGCTCAGCCTGACCCCCGCCGCGGTCCGCCGTCACCTGGATGCCCTCGAATCAAGCAACATGATCGAGGTCGCCCCCATTAAGAAGCACGGCGCGGGTGCCGGACGCCCGGCCCGCCGCTACGTGATTGCCCCGCAGGGGCACGAGCGGCTCGGCAACGACTACCTGCTCATCGCGCGTAACGCCCTGCAGATGCTGCGCGATACCGTCGGCGACGGGGCGCTGGAGGCCTTCGCCTCCGCCCGCGCGGCCGAGATGGAGGCGCGTTACCGCCCGGTGGTGGAAGCCGCCGGAGACAATGTGGCCGCCCGAGCTAAGGCGCTCGCCGAGGCCATGAGCAGGGACGGTTTCGTGGCCACCGCGCAGGTAACCGAGCCTCCCGTGGGTCGTAGCGTGCCGGAGCACTTCCTCGCGAGTATCCAGCTGTGCCAGGGCCACTGCCCGGTTCGCGACCTGGCCGAAGACTTCCAGGTCTTCTGCGAGCAGGAGACCGGGATTATTTCTGATCTTCTGGGCGTTGATGTTCGCAGGCTCTCCACGATGGCCTCGGGCGCGCACGTGTGCACCACGCACGTGCCGCTGAACCGAGAGACCGTGGCGGAGAACGCGAAGTCGACGAAACCAGCCACGCTGACCGAGCCCGATGACGGCACGCCGGCTGAGAAGCCGAGCGTCTAGCCGGCGGCTCGAACCCCAAGGACTACCGCGCCTGCATCCGGCAGGTGGCGGAGAGAATGTAATAACCATCGAAGAAAGGCCGTAATGACTGAGAAAGTTGGGCAGAACGCCAACGATACCGTCATTTCAGAGATCCTGGAGATGAACCCCGAACTCGAGGGCATTGGTAACTACGAGTACGGTTGGGCAGACTCCGACGAAGCAGGCCAGGTAGCAAAGCGCGGCCTGGACGAGGACGTCGTGCGTGACATCTCCGCGAAGAAGAACGAACCCCAGTGGATGCTGGACATGCGTCTGAAGGCGCTGAAGTTCTTCGAGCGTAAGCCCATGCCCACCTGGGGCGCGGATCTTTCCGAAATCGACTTCGACAACATCAAGTACTTCGTGCGTTCGACCGAGGGTCAGGCCGGCTCCTGGGAGGAACTGCCCGAGGATATCCGCACCACCTACGAGCGCCTGGGTATTCCCGAGGCGGAGCGTAACTCGCTGGTCGCGGGTGTGGCTGCACAGTACGAGTCCGAGGTCGTGTACCACCAGATTCGCGAGGACCTGGAGAAGCAGGGCGTGATCTTCGTCGACACCGACACCGGTCTGCGCGAGTACCCCGAGCTGTTCAAGGAGTACTTCGGCTCCATCATCCCGATTGGTGACAACAAGTTCTCCGCGCTGAACACCGCAGTGTGGTCCGGTGGTTCCTTCGTGTACGTTCCCCCGGGAGTTCACGTTGAGATTCCGCTGCAGGCCTACTTCCGTATTAACACCGAGAACATGGGCCAGTTCGAGCGCACCCTGATCATTGCTGACGAGGGCTCTTACGTTCACTACATCGAGGGCTGCACCGCCCCCGTGTACAAGTCCGACTCCCTGCACTCCGCAGTGGTTGAGATTGTGCTGAAGAAGAACGCCCGCGTTCGCTACACCACGATTCAGAACTGGTCGAACAACGTCTACAACCTGGTGACCAAGCGTGCGGTTGCGCACGAGGGTGCCACCATGGAATGGGTGGACGGCAACATCGGTTCGAAGGTCACCCAGAAGTACCCCGCCGTCTACATGGTTGGCGAGCACGCCAAGGGTGAGACCCTGTCCATCGCGTTCGCTGGCGAGGGTCAGCACCAGGACACCGGTTCGAAGATGGTTCACATCGCCCCGAACACCTCCTCGACCATCGTGTCGAAGTCCGTGGCCCGTAACGGTGGCCGTAGCGCCTACCGCGGCCTGGTTCAGGTGCGCGAGGGTGCTAAGCACTCCAAGTCCTCCGTGGTGTGTGACGCCCTGCTGGTGGACACCATCTCCCGTTCTGACACCTACCCCTACGTGGACGTGCGCGAGGACGATGTGACCATGGGTCACGAGGCGACGGTTTCCCGCGTCTCTGAAGACCAGCTGTTCTACCTGATGCAGCGTGGCCTGAGCGAAGAAGAAGCAATGGCGATGATCGTTCGCGGCTTCGTTGAGCCTATTGCCCGCGAGCTGCCGATGGAGTACGCACTCGAACTGAACCGCCTGATCGAACTTCAGATGGAAGGATCTGTGGGCTAATGCCGACCAACGAAGAAACTCTGGGTTACCACTCCCCGATCATCCCCGGTATGGACCAGGAGGGCGAGAAGCTCGCCACCGAGTTCGCCCACGATGACACCCTGTACCGTGCCACCGAGGCACACCACCAGGGCTCCAACCCGAACAACATCCAGAAGGTGCTGGAGGCATCCCGTGCCGAGCGTAAGACCTCCTACAACGTTGAGGACTTCGCTCCGCTGACCGGCCGTGAAGAGGATTGGCGCTTCACCCCGCTGAAGCGTCTGGGTGGCCTGCACCTGGAGAAGCTGACCGGCACCGCACCGGCACCGAAGGTGACCGCACCCGAGCAGGTCAAGGTTGAGACCGTCTCCCGCGAGGACGAGCGCATCGGCTCCGCCGGTGTTCCCGAGGATCGCGTGGCGGCTAACGCCTGGTCCAGCTTCTCCGAGGCAACCGTGGTGACCATCCCCGCCGAGGCCGAGCTGTCCGAGCACGTCGAGATTGATATCGACGGCACCGGCAACGAGCCCGCCGCCCAGCACATCGTGATTGAGGCTAAGCCCTTCTCGAAGGCCGTCGTGGTCATCCGCCACACCGGCTCCACCGTGCTCGCACAGAACATCGAGTTCGTGGTGGACGACGAGGCCGAGCTGAACGTCGTGTCCGTCCAGCAGTGGGCTGACGACGCCATCCACACCTCCGCACAGTACGCTAAGCTGGGCCGCAACTCCCGCTTCAAGCACGTGGTGGTTTCCCTCGGTGGCGACCTGGTGCGCGTGACCCCCTCGACCAAGTTCACCGCCCCCGGCGCCGAGACCGAAATGTACGGCCTGTACTTCGTGGATGCCGGCCAGCACATTGAGTCCCGTCTGTTCGTGGACCACTCCGTGCCCAACTGCAAGTCCCGCGTGACCTACAAGGGCGCGCTGCAGGGCAAGGGCGCACACTCCGTATGGGTTGGTGACGTTCTGATTGGTAAGGACGCTGAAGGCACCGACACCTACGAGCTGAACCGTAACCTGCTGCTGGAAGTTGGCCCCCGCGCCGACTCCGTGCCGAACCTGGAGATTGAGACCGGCCTGATTGAGGGCGCCGGTCACGCATCCACCACCGGCCAGCTCGATGAGCAGCACCTGTGGTACCTGCAGGCTCGCGGTATTCCGGAGGCTGAGGCCCGCCGTCTGGTGGTGCGCGGCTTCCTGAACGAGGTCATTCAGCAGATTCGCGTTCCCGAACTTGAAGAGCAGCTCACCGAGGCCCTTGAGGCAGAGCTCGCACTCAGCAACAACTAAGCTTTACCAGGAGAAATAATGTCTACTCTTGAAATCAAGGACCTTCACGTCTCGGTCATCCTCGATGACGAAACCACCAAGCCCATCCTCAAGGGCGTTAACCTGACCATCAACTCGGGCGAGATTCACGCCATCATGGGCCCCAACGGTTCCGGTAAGTCCACCCTGGCTTCGACCATCGCCGGCCACCCCAAGTACCAGGTTGATTCCGGCCAGATTCTGCTGGACGGCCAGGACATCACCGAGATGAGCGTTGACGAGCGTGCCCGCGCCGGCCTCTTCCTCGCAATGCAGTACCCGGTTGAGATTCCCGGCGTGACCATGTCGAACTTCCTGCGCTCCGCAAAGACCGCAGTGGACGGCAAGGCTCCCTCCCTGCGTACCTGGACCAAGGACGTTAAGGAAGCCATGAAGAACCTGGAGATTGACCCCGACTTCATCTCCCGTAACGTGAACGAGGGCTTCTCCGGTGGTGAGAAGAAGCGCCACGAGATTCTGCAGCTCGAGCTGCTCAAGCCCAAGTTCGCCATTCTCGACGAGACCGACTCCGGCCTGGACGTCGACGCTCTGAAGATTGTGTCCGAGGGCGTGAACCGCGCTCACGAGGCTAACGACATGGGCGTCATGCTGATTACCCACTACACCCGCATCCTGCGCTACATCAAGCCGCAGTTCGTGCATGTGTTCGTGGACGGCAAGATGGTTGATCAGGGCGGCCCCGAGCTGGCTGACCGCCTGGAGGAAGAGGGCTACGTCTCTTACGTGGGTAAGAAGTAAGCTTCTTCTCCTACCGGATTCTGACAGAAAGATAGGACTATGACTGAGACTGTGCAGGGTCGTGTTCCTCAGGAAGAGATTGAGGAAGCCCTCAAGGAGGTCATTGACCCGGAGCTCGGCGTCAATATTGTTGACCTCGGTCTGCTCTACGGTCTGCGCTGGGATGAGGATGGAACCCTCATTCTGGACCTGACTCTGACCACCGCAGCCTGCCCGCTGCAGGAAGTGATTGAGGAGCAGGTACAGGCCAACCTGGAGAACGTGGTGGATTCCTGGCGCGTGAACTGGGTTTGGATGCCGCCGTGGGGTCCGGAGCGTATCACCGAGGACGGCCGCGACATGATGCGCGCGCTGGGCTTCAACATCTAAGCTCCTAGATGCTGAATAGACACCCGCCGGGTGTGGAGAGCATAGACTCTCCGCACCCGGCGGGTGTTTTTATGTTGTTAAAAATTAGGGCAAAGACCTAGCGCTATGTTTTGTAGGCTGAGGATTATGCGGTGACAACAAGGATAGATTTTTTATTGATAATTAGGACAATTTGACGGGGGGGGG